>NZ_MPCX01000015.1 GCF_001874145.1 Lacinutrix sp. MedPE-SW
ATCTGCCGTAGCGGTATCTGTTCCGTCTGTTATTACATATGGGAACGTTTCTGTTCCGTTGTAGTTAGCATCTGGTGTGAATGTGATGACACCTGCTGCATCTACATTTACTGTGCCGTTTGGTGTATCAATAACCTGAGCGGTTCCTGGTGTTAATGCTACACCATTGATTGATACAATACTTAAGGTATCACCATCTAAATCTGAATCTAAATCTAATGGTGTTAAAGTTACTGTTCCTTCTTCTGCTACTGTATAATTATCATCTACTGCTACTGGTGGATTTTGAAATTCTAAAGTTATGGTAGCATCATTCGATTGATTTCCATCATTATCTTCTACATTATATAATGCTGGAGTAGGATTTGTTGTAAAACCTGGGTCTGGATCAAAAGTAACTGCTCCAGTTGTAGGATTAACAGTCCAAACTCCTTGGCCTGGTTCTTCATAACTAGTTACATCTCCATTGGCATCTGTAACAATACTAGCTGGATTAGCTGTTCCACTAGGAACTAAGCTAACGGTTGTTGGATCTAAAGTTCCATTTGCATCAGAATCAACACCATTACCATTATCTGCAAAAACATCAACAACAGCATTTGTATTAATTGGTAAATTTGTTAACGTATCATCTACCGCTACCGGTGTACATTGAGCACTAGATACGTTAGGGTCTGTTGAACTAACATCTGCCTGTTGTAATGATACTGAGCCTGCAGTTTCAGGTACACCATTTGCATCAACATTAGTACCTAAGCTTCCATCACCAGCAATTATACTAGCTTGATAAGTTCCATCACCTTCTAAAGCATCAACACAACCATCTGCATCACTATCAACATCTAAGTGGTTTGGAATACCATCAATATCTGAGTTTATTGGCAAACAATATTCTACCTCATAAATTTGAAGTGTAACCGTACCTGCATTTCCATCATTTTTACCAACTCTAATAACTACTTGATTTGCTCCTGCAACTTCAATTTGCACACTATTATCTGGTGCATTACCAGGACCAGCAGAACTTACAACTGAAGAACCAGTGAAAGTACCATTAGCTCCTAAATTAATATCTGTTAATTGCACTGGCACATTAAAACCAGACTCTGAAGCAGTAAAATCTGCTCTATCTAGATTGTCTAAACCTCCAAGCTTGAATTTTATATTATAAACTGTTTGCGAAAATGTTAAAGTATAAACACCTATATCTCCATTAGCAAAATTTGTATTTGCTGGTTGTGTATTAATATAAGCACCTGAAACACCAGCTGAACTCTGGCTGTTTACACCTGAAGTCCATGTTGCACCTCCTTGAATTTCAAATGTCATATCGACATCTACTCCATTAAATGGATAAGCATTATTTACAATAACAGGGTTTGAAGTATTATCATTAAAGGTTTGAGCTAAATCCACAAAACCAGAAGAACAATTTAATTCATCTGTATCTAAAATTCCATCGTTATCATCATCTAAATCAGTAATATCATCAATACCATCATCATCTGTATCTCCATCACAATTAGGTAAATCTAAAGTTGCTGGTGCAGTTTCTACCGTAGAACCATAAGTCCATGTATTTATTACACGCGTATTACCAAAATCATTACAAAGCAAGTTATCTGTATCATTTCCTCCTTGACTAATTGCCGGAACAGTGTCATCTGGATTACTAGAACTCCATGCGTGAGCAGGACCAACTATACCATCTAACAATTCTGATCTATGAAATGTTGGACTTGCAGTGGTTATATTATTTAATGCATTACTTGCATCACAAACTGTACCTGTAGTAATTATTTCTCTATCATCCCAACGTAATAAACGACTATTAGTATTTGGTGCAACACCATTTACACTTAATCCATTTAAATTTAACTCTGCATCAACCATAGGTATATTTGTTCTACCTATAAAAGAATTTACAGTTACACTTATGGTACTTACTGTAACAGGATTACCTAAACCATCATTACCGTCCCAAGGCACAAAAATTTCACCAGGCTCGTTTTCAAAAGATTCTAAAAGTACGTCTGTAGTACCTTCTTGATATCCTGGCGTACCATTAAATTCTATAACAATTGCTGTATCTTGAGCTAATTGTAAGGTAATTGGAATAAAATAACTTCCAGGACAACCTATAATACCATTTGCTACTACTGGACTTGGTTCAGGACTTGGTATAAATACGTTTTGATCTGGAGAAGCAATAAACACTTGATAACCATTATCTAAAAGTGGTGCGGTTCCTAAACCATAAGTTTTAGAAGTTCTATCTGCAATAAAATCATTTGCTGGATCTGTATCATCATTAACAACACCAAATCTATTCATTGCTAATTGATATCCAAAAGGTCTAAAACCTTCTTCAAAATCAACTTCTAAGATAACTTGATCGTCTGTATACACAAAAAAGTTTCCTTCAAAAGATGCAGCTTCTGTAGGATTTGGCACATTTGCAGTTGAAACATCACCATCTGCATCTTCTACTAAATAGGTAATAAAATTCCATTTTCTTGACCATATACGTCCTTCTGTTTGATTATTTGCAGCCGTTGAAACTGTAAAATCAAAATAAGGTAAAAACATTAATTGATCTAAACCATTAATAGTATTACCTCCAGTTGCAACAGTTGCACCACCATCATAACTACTATATAATGAAATGTAGTAATCACCATTTGCAGATGGGTTAAAAGTAATTGGCGTATAACCTCCAGGAGTAGCTCCTCCAATATTAGGTCCTGCTACGGCCTCTGCATAGTTATTAATAAATCCTGCACTCCCATTATTATTGCCCATTAAAAAAGGACCTGCTACAGAATTACCTGCAGCATCAAAAATTTGATAATAAAAATTTGTACCTAAAGGATTGTTTCCACCAGCGAAACTATTTCTCATACGGGCTTGTAATCCAAAATAAAAATTCTCTGTTGTAGCATCATTTATTGTAAAATATATTCTTTCAGATTCAGGCGCTCCTAAATAAGGACCTGAAACGCTTCCTCCTAAATTGGTATCTGTTACAATATAAATTGAAGTACCATTTGTTTCATTTGGCATAACCTGTTTTGTACCATCTGCAAACACATTAGGTGTTATAAACAGAAAAGCAATAAAAAACAGAATACTGCTTAAAAAGCTATTACTTAATAGAGTAGAATTTTTCATATTGGAATGAATGTAATTTGATTTAATATTTTTTTGGGTGTAGGTATAACGAAATAAACCAGTAAAAATACTGGTATAGGATTGTAAATTAAAAACAAGCGTGTTTTTGATTTTACTAAAAATGAACACTAAAAATCTAAAAGTAAATTTTGTCATATAAAATATACTATTGTACGATATTTGATTTTTAAGGGATTCACAAAATCGAAATGTTGCACGAATATAATTATATTGAAATATCAAAATTAAAATTTTGATAGAAAAAATAATTATTTTCGATTAAGTGGTTTTATTTTAGGAGCAATAACTAAATTATTAACAAGAATTAACGATTGTAAGATGCTAAAACATCGAAACATCGTTTATATGCGTTTTTATTAGTTATAATGCATTTGTTACACTTAAAATCACTTAAACAAATATAAAAAAACATTTGTATTTTTTATATATTTTCCTACAAATTAACATTTGTTAATCTATAAATTTAAATAACAAAAGTACCTAACACAAATTGTTATAAGAGAAATTGATACTAATTTCAATACAACTATATTTGCACAAATTATTACAATGAAATTTTTAGAAGAAATTAAAAGAAGAAGAACATTTGGAATTATTTCGCATCCAGATGCTGGTAAAACAACGTTAACTGAAAAGCTTTTATTATTTGGTGGAGCAATACAAGAAGCTGGTGCTGTTAAAAGTAATAAAATAAAAAAAGGAGCAACTAGTGACTTTATGGAAATTGAACGCCAAAGAGGAATATCTGTTGCTACATCTGTACTAGCTTTTGAATATGATGGTATAAAAATAAACATTTTAGACACACCTGGTCACAAGGATTTTGCGGAAGATACATTTAGAACTTTAACTGCTGTAGATAGCGTTATAGTAGTAATTGATGTTGCAAAAGGTGTTGAAGAGCAAACTGAAAAATTAGTTGAAGTTTGCCGTATGCGTAACATACCAATGATTGTTTTTATTAATAAAATGGATCGTGAAGGAAAAGATGCTTTTGAATTATTGGATGAAATTGAACAAAAATTAGGGCTTACAGTTACTCCTTTAAGTTTTCCTATAGGTATGGGCTACGAATTTAAAGGTATCTATAATATATGGGAAAAAAACATAAACTTATTTAGTGGTGATAGCCGTAAAAATATTGAAGAAACCATTGAAATTTCCGACTTAAATTCTTCAGAATTAGATGATTTGGTTGGTGAGAAATCTGCAAATACACTACGAGAAGAAATTGAACTTGTAGAAGGTATATACCCACAATTTAATAACGAAGAGTATTTAAAAGGTACACTGCAGCCAGTATTTTTTGGCTCTGCCTTAAATAGTTTTGGAGTAAGAGAATTATTAGACTGCTTTGTTGAAATTGCTCCTAAACCAAGACCAAAACAAAGTGAAGAGCGCTTAGTACAACCAGATGAAAAAAACTTTTCTGGTTTCGTTTTTAAAATTCACGCAAATATGGATCCTAATCATAGAAATAGATTAGCTTTTGTAAAAATAGTCTCGGGAGAATTTAAAAGAAATACTCCATATTTACATGTTAGGCATAATAAAAAAGTAAAATTCTCTAGTCCCAATGCCTTTTTTGCAGAGAAAAAAGAAATAGTAGATATTTCTTATCCTGGTGATATTGTTGGTTTACAAGATACTGGTACTTTTAAAATAGGAGATACTTTAACCGAAGGTGAAGTGCTTAATTATAAAGGTGTTCCTAGTTTTTCTCCGGAACATTTTAGATATATAAATAACGCCGATCCTTTAAAATCTAAACAATTATATAAAGGTATTGACCAATTAATGGATGAAGGTGTAGCACAATTATTTACATTAGAATTAAACGGTAGAAAAGTAATTGGAACCGTTGGAGCTTTACAATATGAAGTTATACAATATAGATTAGAACATGAATATGGTGCAAAATGTACTTACGAAAATTTAAATGTGTATAAAGCTTGTTGGGTAGACCCTAAAGATCCAAAAAGTGAAGAATTTAAAGAATTTAAACGTGTAAAACAACGTTTTCTTGCAAAGGATAAAAGAGGGCAATTAGTATTTTTAGCAGATTCTTCTTTCTCGTTACAAATGACCGAACAGAAATATCCAAATGTAAAATTTCATTATGTTTCTGAGTTTGAATAGCAAAAACTTATTTTAAAGCGTTTTAAGCGACATAATTAAACATTTAAATAAATCTATAGCTCTAAAATTTTAAACACAAAAAAACAACGTTTTAAAACGTTGTTTTTTTGTGTTTAATAATTAAAATTTATTTTGAAAACAATTATAATAAACGGTTACTATTATCTGTTTTTGTTCCTAAAAAAATCCTCAAAAACATATGTGAGGATTTTTTAGTTTTTACTAAGCTTGACCTGTTGGTCCAAAATTTAAAGGAATAGGTGGTTGCTCATAATCTTTAATTTCACCATGTGCTTTTTCAAATCGCTTTACATTATCATTTAAAGCTTTTAATAATCTTTTTGCATGTTGTGGAGTTAATATAATTCTAGATTTCACTTTACTTTTTGGTGTACCAGGCATAATACTTACAAAGTCTACAACAAACTCTGAAACTGAATGATTTATTATAGCCAAATTAGAGTAAGTACCTTCAGCAATTTTTTCATCTAACTCAATATTAATCTGCCCTTGTTTTGGCTTTTTATTTTGATTATCGTCCATAATTTTTTGGTTTTAACAAAGAATCCCGCTATTAAGCAGGATTCTTTTCTATTATTATATTAAAGCTAAATTATTAGTTATAATTTACTTCTTGTTTAGCTTGCATCATTTGATCAAACTCTTCTTTAGACCCTACGATTATGTTTTCGTAAGAACGCATACCAGTACCAGCTGGAATTCTATGTCCTACAATAACATTTTCTTTTAAGCCTTCTAAAGAATCAACTTTACCTGCCACAGCTGCTTCGTTAAGAACTTTTGTTGTTTCTTGGAACGATGCTGCAGAAATAAACGACTTAGTCTGTAAAGATGCACGTGTAATACCTTGTAGTATTGGCGTTGCTGTTGCTGGTCTCGCATCACGAGCTTCAACTAAAGCTTTATCTTCACGACGTAATAAAGAATTTTCATCTCTTAATTCGAACGACGTTATAATTTGTCCTTCTTTTAATTTAGAAGATTCTCCAGCATTTTCAACTACTTTCTTACCAAAAATAGCATCGTTTTCTTCGATAAAATCAGATTTATGAACTAATTGATCTTCTAAGAAGATTGTATCTCCAGAATCAATTATCTTAACTTTTCTCATCATTTGTCTTACAACAACTTCAAAATGCTTATCGTTAATTTTTACACCTTGTAAACGGTATACTTCTTGAACTTCGTTCACTAAGTATTGCTGTACAGCTGCTGGTCCTTTTATGTTTAAGATATCGTTTGGAGTTATAGAACCGTCTGATAAAGGCATACCTGCTTTAACAAAATCGTTTTCTTGTACAAGAATCTGACTTGATAATTTTACTAAGTACTTTTTAACATCTCCTAGTTTAGATTCTACAATAATCTCACGATTACCTCTTTTAATTTTTCCAAAAGAAACAACACCGTCAATTGCACTAACTACTGCTGGATTAGATGGATTACGAGCTTCAAATAACTCTGTTACTCTTGGTAAACCACCTGTAATATCTCCTGCTTTAGCAGATTTACGAGGAATTTTAACTAAGACTTTACCAATCTCAACTTTTTCTCCATCGTCAATCATTATGTGCGCACCTACTGGTAAGTTGTAAGAACGAATGGCTTCACCATTACCGTCTTCAACAATAAGTGTTGGAATTAATTTTTTGTTTCTAGATTCTGAAATTACTTTTTCTTGGAAACCTGTTTGCTCATCAATTTCTACTTGGTAAGTAACACCTTGTTCGATATTTTCATATCTTACTTTTCCTGCAAATTCAGAAATAATTACACCGTTATATGGATCCCATTGACAAACAACATCTCCCGTTTTAAGTTCATCTCCACTCTTTATAAAGATTGTAGAACCGTAAGGAATATTATTTGTACTAAGTGTAATACCTGTTTTCTTATCTATTAACTTTAACTCTGATGTACGAGATATAACGATATCAATTTCGTTTCCTTCGCCATCTGTACCTTTTACAGTTTTAAGTTCTTCTATTTCAGCAACACCATCAAATTTAGCTACTAGCTTGTTTTCTTCTGAAATGTTTCCTGCAATACCTCCTACGTGGAACGTACGAAGTGTTAACTGTGTACCTGGTTCTCCAATAGATTGAGCTGCTACAACTCCTACTGCTTCACCTCTTTGAACCATTTTATTAGTTGCTAAGTTTCTACCGTAACATTGTGCACAGATACCTTTTTTAGCTTCACAACTTAATGGTGAACGAACTTCTACAGAGTCTACTGGTGAATTTTCAATTTTATCTGCAATTGATTCATCAATTAATTTTCCAGACTCTACTAGTAATTCTTCAGTTAATGGGTTGTAAACATCATTAAGTGCAACACGTCCTAAGATACGAGCTCCTAATTTTTCAACAACTTCATCATTTTTCTTAAGTGCAGAAACTTCTACACCTCTTAAAGTACCACAATCTACACTGTTTACAATTACATCTTGAGATACATCTACTAAACGACGTGTTAAGTAACCGGCATCGGCAGTTTTAAGTGCGGTATCGGCAAGACCTTTACGTGCACCGTGCGTTGATATAAAGTATTCTAAAATTGAAAGACCTTCTTTAAAGTTAGAAAGAATTGGATTTTCAATAATAGATCCTCCACCTGCTGTAGATTTTTTAGGCTTTGCCATTAATCCACGCATACCTGTAAGCTGGCGAATCTGTTCTTTAGATCCACGGGCTCCAGAATCAAGCATCATAAATACCGAGTTAAATCCTTGTTGATCTTCTCTAATACGCTTCATAGACAACTCTGTCAATTCTGCATTTGTTGAAGTCCAAATATCAATTACTTGGTTATAACGTTCGTTATTTGTAATTAATCCCATGTTATAGTTACCAGTAATACCATCAACTTTAGCATTTGCTGCATCAATCATTGATTGTTTTTCTGGTGGGATAATAATATCTCCTAAACTAAATGATAAACCACCTCTAAAGGCAAAATTATATCCTAAAGTTTTTATTTCATCTAAGAAAGCAGCTGTTTCTGGTACACTAGTTACTTTTAAAATATCTCCAATAATATCTCTTAAAGATTTTTTAGTAAGTACTTGGTTAATAAAACCTGCTGCTGCTGGTACTTTTTCGTTAAATAATACACGACCTGTAGTTGTTTCTACTATTTGCGGTACTAATTCTCCATCTTTATTAAAGTCTATAGTTCTTACTTTAATTTGTGCATTTAAATCTACACGCTTTTCATTGTAAGCTATTGTTACTTCTTCTGCAGAGTAAAAAGTTAAACCTTGTCCTTTTACTGGAACTTCTGGAGTAGATGTACGTAATTTGGTCATATAATATAAACCAAGTACCATATCCTGAGAAGGTACAGTTACTGGAGCACCATTTGCAGGGTTTAAGATATTATGAGACGCTAACATTAATAATTGCGCTTCAAGAATAGCTTCTGGTCCTAATGGTAAGTGAACAGCCATTTGATCTCCATCGAAATCGGCATTAAATGCCGCACATGCTAATGGGTGTAATTGTATAGCTTTACCTTCAATAAGTTTAGGTTGAAATGCTTGTATACCTAAACGGTGCAGCGTAGGCGCACGGTTTAGTAATACTGGATGTCCTTTAAGAACGTTTTCCAAAATATCCCAAACTACAGGTTCTTTTTTATCTATAATTTTCTTTGCAGATTTTACAGTTTTTACAATACCTCTTTCTATTAATTTACGAATAATGAAAGGCTTGTAAAGTTCTGCTGCCATATTTTTAGGCAATCCACATTCAAATAATTTTAATTCTGGTCCAACAACAATTACAGAACGTGCAGAATAATCAACACGCTTACCAAGTAAGTTTTGACGGAAACGTCCTTGCTTACCTTTAAGTGAATCTGATAATGATTTTAATGGTCTGTTAGAATCTGTTTTTACTGCAGATGATTTACGTGTGTTGTCAAATAATGAATCTACAGATTCTTGCAACATACGTTTTTCATTACGTAAAATAACTTCTGGTGCTTTTATTTCAACTAGTCTTTTAAGACGGTTGTTACGAATAATTACGCGACGGTAAAGATCATTTAAATCTGAAGTTGCAAAACGTCCACCATCTAAAGGCACTAATGGTCTTAATTCTGGTGGAATAATTGGCACTACCTTCATGATCATCCATTCTGGACGATTCTCACGATTTTGGTTAGACTCACGTAAAGCTTCTACTACCTGAAGTCTTTTTAATGCTTCAGTTTTACGTTGTTTAGACGTTTCTGTATTTGCTTTGTGACGTAACTCAAAAGATAAAATATCTAAATCTATACGTGCTAATAAATCGATTAGACATTCAGCTCCCATTTTAGCTATAAACTTGTTTGGGTCTGTGTCTTCTAAATAGTTATTATCCTGCGGAAGCGTTTCTAGAATATTTAAGTATTCTTCTTCTGTTAAGAAATCCATTTTTTGTAATGGTTCTCCTTCTGCATTTTTAGCGTTACCAGGTTGGATTACTACATATCTTTCGTAGTATATAATCATATCTAATTTCTTAGATGGTAATCCTAATAAGTAACCTATTTTATTTGGTAAAGAACGGAAGTACCAGATATGAGCAACAGGCACAACAAGGTTGATGTGTCCTACTCTATCACGACGTACTTTCTTTTCTGTTACTTCTACACCACAACGGTCACAAACAATACCTTTGTAGCGAATTCTTTTATATTTACCACAAGCACATTCATAGTCTTTTACAGGACCAAAAATACGCTCACAGAATAAACCATCTCTTTCTGGTTTATGTGTACGATAATTAATAGTTTCTGGCTTTAAAACTTCACCTCTAGATTCTGCTAAAATAGATTCTGGTGATGCTAAACCAATTGAGATTTTGTTAAATCTCTGTACTGTATTCTTATCTTGCTTTCTTGCCATTTGTTCTAGTATTCAGTACTCAGTATTCAGTCTACATTTACTGTAGACTGATAACTGATTACTAGTTTTTTTATTCTTCTAATCTAATGTCTAATCCTAATCCTTTTAATTCGTGCATAAGTACGTTAAAAGATTCTGGTAATCCTGGATCTGGCATTGGTTCACCTTTTACGATTGCTTCGTAAGTTTTGGCTCTACCAACTACATCATCAGATTTTACTGTTAAGATTTCTCTTAGGGTGCTTGATGCTCCATAAGCTTCAAGTGCCCAAACCTCCATCTCACCAAAACGTTGACCACCAAATTGTGCTTTACCACCTAATGGTTGTTGTGTAATTAATGAGTATGGTCCAATAGAACGTGCGTGCATTTTATCGTCTACCATATGCCCTAATTTAAGCATGTAGATTACACCAACTGTTGCTGGTTGGTCAAAACGCTCTCCTGTTCCACCATCGTATAAGTAAGTATGACCGTATCTTGGAATTCCAGCTTCATCTGTAAATTCGTTAATTTGATCTATAGAAGCACCGTCAAATATTGGTGTTGCATATGTTCTTCCTAAATCTTGTCCAGCCCATCCAAGTACTGTTTCGTAAATTTGCCCAATGTTCATACGCGATGGTACACCTAATGGGTTTAATACGATATCTACTGGCGTTCCGTCTTCTAAGAAAGGCATATCTTCTTGACGAACGATACGTGCAACAATACCTTTGTTACCGTGACGTCCTGCCATTTTATCTCCTACTTTTAGCTTACGTTTTTTAGCAATATATACTTTTGCTAATTTTATAATTCCTGCTGGTAATTCATCACCTACAGAAATTGTAAATTTCTCACGACGTAGAGAACCTTGTAAATCGTTCTCTTTAATTTTATAGTTGTGAATTAAATCTGCAACTAATTTATTTGTATGGTCATCAGTCGTCCAAGTTCCACCTGTTAAGTGCGTATAATCATCAACAGCATTTAACATTTTAAGTGTGAATTTTTTACCTTTTGGTAAAACTTCTTCTCCTAAATCATTAAATATACCTTGTGAAGTTTTTCCGTTTACAATAGCAAATAGTTTTTCAACTAATACAGATTGTAATTCATCAAACTTGATATTGTATACTGTTTCTAATTGTGCAATATCTTCTTTATCTTGAGCTCTCTTACGTTTATCTTTGATTGCTCTAGAAAATAATTTTTTATTAATTACTACACCGTGTAGTGATGGAGAAGCTTTTAATGATGCATCTTTAACATCTCCTGCTTTATCTCCAAAGATTGCACGTAGTAATTTTTCTTCTGGTGTTGGATCGCTTTCTCCTTTAGGAGTAATTTTTCCAATAAGAATATCTCCTGGTTTAACTTCTGCACCAATACGAATCATTCCGTTTTCATCTAAGTCTTTTGTAGCCTCTTCTGAAACATTAGGAATATCGTTAGTTAATTCTTCGTTACCTAATTTTGTATCTCTTACGTCTAAAGAATATTCATCAATATGAATTGATGTGAATATATCTTCACGAACAACTTTTTCTGAAATTACAATTGCATCCTCAAAGTTATACCCTTTCCAAGGCATAAAGGCTACTTTCATATTTCGACCTAAAGCTAATTCTCCATTTTGTGTTGCGTAACCTTCAGATAAAACTTGGCCTTTTTTAACTTTATCACCTTTTTTAACAATTGGCTTTAAGTTAATAGAAGTACCTTGGTTTGTTTTTCTGAATTTTACTAATGGGTAAGATTTCACATCGCTGTCAAAACTTACTTTAGCTTCATCTTCTGTTCTTTCGTACTTGATTATAATTTCTTTTGCATCTACATACTCTACAACTCCATTTCCTTCTGCATTAATTAATACACGAGAATCTGATGCTACTTGTCTTTCTAATCCTGTTCCAACAATTGGCGCTTGCGGACGTAATAATGGTACTGCTTGACGCATCATGTTAGATCCCATTAATGCACGGTTGGCATCATCATGTTCTAAGAACGGAATTAAAGAGGCAGATATTGAAGAAATCTGGTTTGGTGCAACATCTGTATAATGAATGTCTTTTGGATCCATTACCGGGAAGTCACCTTCCATACGAGCAATTACTTTGTCGTGTAAGATTTTTCCATTTTCATCTACATCTACAGTTGCTTGCGCAATTAATTTTTCTTCTTCTTCTTCTGCACTTAAATATGTTGGTGTACTTTTAATATCTACTACACCATCTGTAACTTTTCTATAAGGTGTTTCAATGAATCCCATAGAGTTTACTTTAGCGTAAACAGATAATGAAGAGATTAATCCAATGTTTGGTCCTTCTGGAGTTTCAATTGGACAAAGTCTTCCGTAGTGAGTATAGTGAACATCACGAACCTCGAATCCTGCTCTTTCTCTAGATAAACCTCCAGGTCCTAAAGCTGATAAACGACGTTTGTGTGTAATCTCGGCTAATGGATTGGTTTGATCCATAAATTGAGATAACTGGTTTGTACCAAAGAAAGAATTAATTACAGACGATAATGTCTTTGCATTAATTAAGTCGATAGGTGTAAATACCTCGTTATCACGAACGTTCATACGCTCACGAATTGTACGTGCCATACGAGCAAGACCAACACCAAATTGAGAAGATAATTGTTCTCCTACTGTACGTACACGACGGTTAGATAAGTGATCAATATCATCAATCTCTGCTTTAGAGTTAATAAGCTCGATTAAGTATTTTATTATTGTAATGATATCTTCTTTGGTAAGCACTTGCTTATCCATACCGATATCTAATTGTAATTTTTTATTCATTCTATAACGACCTACTTCTCCAAGAGAGTAACGTTGGTCACTAAAGAATAATTTATCTATAATACCACGAGCTGTTTCCTCATCTGGCGGCTCTGCATTACGTAGTTGTCTATAGATGTGTTCTACGGCTTCTTTTTCAGAGTTTGTTGGATCTTTTTGAAGCGTATTGTGAATAATTGCGTAATCTCCTTGTTGTGCAGTTTCTTTATGTAAAAGAATAGTTTTTACACCTATTTCAAGAATTTCTTCAATGTTATCTTTATCTAATTCTGTATCACGGTCTAAGACAATCTCATTACGCTCAATAGATACTACTTCTCCTGTATCTTCATCAACAAAATCTTCATACCATGTATTTAATACACGAGCAGCTAATTTTCTTCCTAAAACTTTTTTAAGTCCAGATTTAGAAACTTTAACCTCTTCGGCTAAGTCGAAAATTTCAAGAATATCTTTATCTCTTTCGAAACCGATTGCTCTAAATAATGTTGTAACAGGTAACTTTTTCTTACGGTCGATGTATGCATACATCACTTGGTTGATATCTGTAGCAAATTCAATCCAAGAACCTTTAAAAGGTATTACTCTTGCTGAATATAATTTTGTTCCATTAGCATGGAATGATTGTCCAAAAAATACACCTGGAGATCTATGTAATTGAGATACTACTACACGTTCAGCACCGTTGATACAAAAAGTACCAGAAGGTGTCATGTAAGGTATTGTTCCTAAATACACATCTTGAACTATGGTTTCGAAATCTTCATGCTCAGGATCTGTACAATATAGTTTTAACCTTGCTTTTAATGGAACGCTATACGTAAGTCCTCTTTCTATACACTCTTCAATAGCATATCTTGGTGGGTCGACGAAATAATCTAAGAATTCTAATACGAATTGATTACGTGTGTCTGTGATTGGAAAGTTCTCCATGAAGGTATTATACAATCCTTCATTACCTCTTTCTTCAGATTTTGTTTCAAGTTGGAAAAAATCCTGGAAGGATTTTATTTGAATATCCATGAAATCTGGATATTCAGTTCTATTAATAATAGACGAGAAATTTAATCTTTCAGCTTGTGTTACTAACATCAATGGACGAAATTTTGATTAAAAAAAATTGGTTTGTACATAGTATTACCTATATACGACAAATGGTCTAGGTCTTAGAGCACTTGCTCCAGACCTAAACCTTTGTTAATTATGGTTGTTAAGCTTACTTAAGCTCAACCTCTGCTCCTGCCTCTTCTAACTGAGACTTTAAAGCTTCTGCTTCATCTTTAGATACTGCTTCTTTGATTGCACTTGGTGCTTCATCAACTAAACCTTTAGCTTCTTTTAATCCTAAACCAGTTAATTCTTTAACTAATTTTACTACAGCTAACTTAGCGCTACCTGGAGCTTTTAAGATTACATCAAACTCAGTTTGCTCTTCAGCAGCGTCTCCACCACCTGCAACTGGTCCAGCCATAGCTACTGCAGCTGCAGCAGGCTCAATACCGTATTCATCTTTTAATATAGTTGCTAACTCATTTACTTCTTTTACTGTAAGGTTAACTAACTGTTCTGCGAAATCTTTTAAATCTGCCATTTGTAATAATTTTTTAATTTTAATATTTAAGTGTAAAGTGCGTACTTTTTAAATTATCCCTCTTTTTGAGATAATGTTTTAAGAATTCCTGAAAGTTTTCCTCCACTTGATTTAAGTGCAGAAACAACATTCTTAGCAGGAGATTGTAATAATCCAATAATATCTCCAATTAATTCTTCTTTAGATTTGATATCAACTAACATATCTAGTTGCTCATCTCCAATATAAACTGCTTCCTCAATAAATGCTCCTTTTAATAAAGGTTTTTCAGATTTTTTACGGAACGCTTTAATTACTTTTGCTGGTGCATTACCAGTCTCAGAATACATTACTGATGTATTTCCTTTAAGCGTTGATGGTAAGTCTCCAAAATCTTTATCTGAAGCTTCCATTGCTTTTTCAAGTAATGTGTTTTTTACTACTGCTAGTTTTACGTTTGCTTTAAAACAAGCACGACGTAAATCTGAAGTACTACCTGCATTTAAACCTGATATATCAGCTAAATATATATTAGCATTATCGGCTAATTGTGCAGTTAATTCTTCTATAACTTGTGATTTTTCTTCTCTTGTCATGATATAAAGTTATTTAACTACTAACCGATTTTTGTATCAACTGCTATACTAGGACTCATTGTAGAAGACATATAAATGCTTTTTACATATACTCCTTTCGCCGCAGTTGGTTTCAGTTTCATTAATGTTGTTAATAATTCGTTTGCATTACCTGCAATTTTATCTGCACTAAAAGATGCTTTACCAATTGCTGCATGTACGATACCTGTTTTATCAACTTTAAAGTCAATTTTACCAGCCTTAACCTCTGTTACCGCTTTAGCGATATCCATAGTTACTGTACCTGTTTTTGGGTTAGGCATTAAACCACGAGGACCTAATACACGTCCTAAAGGACCTAACTTACCCATTACACTTGGCATTGTAATAATTACATCTACATCTGTCCATCCACCTTTGATTTTATCAAGGTATTCTTGAAGACCTACATAATCTGCTCCAGCTTCTTTAGCTTCTGCTTCTTTATCTGGAGTTACTAATGCTAAAACTTTTACATCTTTACCAGTACCATGAGGAAGAGATACTACACCTCTTACCATTTGGTTAGCTTTTCTAGGATCTACTCCTAAACGCACTGCTAAATCAACAGATGCATCAAACTTTGTGTTGGTAATTTCTTTTATTAATGCTGAAGCTTCTTGAACTGAATATACTTTATCCTTTTCTAATTTTGCTACAGCTTCTTTACGTTTCTTTGTTAATCTTGCCATCTCTTTTAAATCTTTTTAGGTTAATTTGGTGCGTCTCCACCTTTAACAGTTATACCCATAGATCTTGCTGTTCCAGCAATCATTTTCATTGCAGAGTCAATAGTAAATGCGTTTAAATCTACCATTTTATCTTCTGCAATAGTTTTGATTTGATCCCAAGAAACCTTTGCTACTTTACGTACGTGAGGTTCACCTGATCCTTTTTTCACCTTGGCCGCTTCTAATAATTGTACTGCAGCTGGAGGAGTTTTAATTACAAAGTCAAATGATTTGTCTTTGTAAACTGAGATTACAACTGGTAATACTTTACCAGCTTTATCTTGTGTTCTAGCATTAAACTGCTTACAGAACTCCATGATATTAACTCCAGCAGCACCTAAAGCGGGTCCAACCGGTGGCGACGGATTCGCTGCACCTCCCCTTACTTGTAACTTAACTACTTTACCTAATTCTTTTGCCATTTTTAATAATTTAGTTCGGTATCGATTTTCAATTGGAAGCGAAAATCAATCCCATCTTTATTGTAACAATTATTATATTTTTTCAACTTGCATGTAACTTAATTCAAGTGGTGTTTTTCTTCCAAAAATTTTCACCATTACTTCAAGCTTACGTTTTTCTTCGTTTATATTTTCTATTGTACCATCAAATCCATTAAAAGGACCATCAATAACCTTAACTGTTTCCCCTTTTGTGTAAGGAATTGCAACATTTGTATCTGCCTCTACAGTTAATTCATCTACTTTACCTAACATTCTATTAACTTCAGATTGTCTTAATGGTAAAGGATCACCTCCTTTTGTAGCTCCTAAAAAACCTATAACATTTGTAATACCTTTAATAATATGCGGCACTTCTCCTGTTAAATTTGCTTTTATCATTATGTAACCACTAAAATAAACTTTCTCTTTGTTTATTTTTTTTCCGTTACGTATTTGGACTACATTTTCTGTTGGTACCAATACTTGTTCTACATAATCTTGTAAACCAAGTCTAGCTATTTCGTTTTCTATATAAGTTTTTATCTTATTTTCTTGACCACTTACAGCTCTAACAACATACCATTTTTTCTCTCCAACTTCTGCCATAATAATCTTAGTTTACAAAATTATTAAAATAGAAACCTATCACTTTACTGAATACAGTATCAATTCCCCATATAGCTAATGAAAAAACAATTGAAAACACAGCAACTAAAATAGTTAAGCTTTGAACTTCTGACCAAGGAGTCCATGTTACATTATTTTTTAACTCTCCAAATGATTCCTTTATATAATTTACTATTCCAGCCATTTTTAATGTTTTGTTTTACTAACACTTGTTTTACAAGCATTTAATTTGTTTAAGAGTTTAATACTAAAACTATAACTCTTTAAGCACGGGTTGAGAGACTCGAACTCCCGACACCTGGTTTTGGAGACCAGTGCTCTACCAACTGAGCTAAACCCGTAAATATAAGTCAAGGTGCCACGAATAACGGGACACCTTAACCTTTATATTTAAAAGACTAAAAAATTAGTCTAAAATCTCAGTTACCTGACCAGCTCCAACTGTTCTTCCTCCTTCACGGATAGCGAAACGAAGACCAACATTCATCGCAATTGTATTGATAAGCTCAACTGTGATTGTTAAGTTATCTCCTGGCATAACCATCTCAACTCCATCAGGAAGTGCAATGTTACCAGTTACATCAGTTGTACGTACGTAGAACTGTGGACGGTAGTTATTATGGAATGGAGTGTGACGTCCACCTTCTTCTTTTTTAAGGATATAAACCTCTGCTTTAAACTTAGCGTGTGGTGTTACAGAACCTGGCTTAGTAATAACCATACCTCTAGATATTTGAGACTTCTCAATACCTCTTAATAAGATACCAGCATTATCACCAGCTTCTCCTCTATCTAATATTTGACGGAACATCTCGATTCCTGTAATAGTAGAAGTTAATTTTTCTGCACCCATACCAATAATCTCTACAGGATCTCCAGTGTTAGCAATACCAGTTTCAATACGACCAGTTGCTACAGTACCACGTCCAGTAATAGAGAATACATCTTCGATTGGCATTAAGAAATCTTTATCTACTTCTCTTAAAGGCTCTTCAATCCAAGCATCAACTTGCTCCATTAATTCTAAAACAGTGTCAACCCATTTTTGCTCACCATTTAAAGCTCCTAAAGCAGAACCAGATACTACAGGTCCATTATCACCATCATATTCGTAGAATGATAATAATTCACGAACTTCCATATCTACTAACTCTAATAACTCTTCATCATCAACCATATCCACTTTGTTTAAGAATACAACAATTCTTGGGATACCTACTTGACGACCTAATAAGATGTGCTCACGAGTTTGTGGCATAGGACCATCAGTCGCAGCTACTACTAAAATAGCACCATCCATTTGTGCAGCACCAGTTACCATGTTCTTAACATAATCGGCGTGACCTGGACAATCTACGTGTGCGTAGTGACGGTTAGCTGTTTGATACTCTACGTGCGAAGTATTAATTGTAATACCTCTTTCTTTTTCTTCTGGAGCGTTATCGATAGTATCGAAATCTCTTGCTTCTGATAAACCTGCATCAGCTAATACTTTAGTAATAGCAGCAGTTAAAGTTGTTTTACCGTGATCTACGTGTCCAATTGTACCAATATTTAAGTGTGGTTTTGAACGATCGAAAGTTGCCTTTGCCATGTTTTAAATAATTTAATCTTAGTTATATAATAATATTAGTGTTCAAATTTTGTTTTTTAAAAAATCGAGCCAATGACGGGAATTGAACCCGTGACCTCTTCCTTACCAAGGAAACGCTCTACCTCTGAGCTACACCGGCTAAATATAGAGCGAGAGACCAGGTTCGAACTGGCGACATTCAGCTTGGAAGGCTGACGCTCTACCAACTGAGCTACTCTCGCAATTATTTAAATTCTCAAATTTAAAACTTACATTTTCTTGGTAAAAAATGTGGGGAGAGCAGGATTCGAACCTGCGAAGACATAGTCAGCAGATTTACAGTCTGCCCTCGTTGGCCGCTTGAGTATCTCCCCAATTTTAAATTTTATTCAATTTTTTAAAGAACTTTAAAAAAGCTTTTACACTTTCTTAATTTTTAAGAGCCGATGGAGGGACTCGAACCCACGACCTGCTGATTACAAATCAGCTGCTCTAGCCAGCTGAGCTACATCGGCTTTTGTTACTTTTTTTACGTATAAAAAAAGCCCGCTATTTCTAACGGACTGCAAATGTAAATATTTATTTAGTTATTCAAAAATATTTTTCACAATTATTTTCATAAATGTGCTCTTAATTTCTCTTTTCTCTTTTTTAACTGTCTTTGAAGTGACGCTACAGCCATATCTGCACCTTCTTCAAAAGTTTTACATTGTTTTTTTATTACTAAGCTATCGCCTGGTACACTGACTTTTGCTTCAAAAATTTTATTTTCTTTATCACTTGTGTTTTGAACTTTTAAAAACACATCGGATTTAATGACTTTATCGTAGTAGTTATCGAGTTTATCCATTCGGGTTTGAATGAAGTTTAACAGTTTTTGATCTGCATTGAAATTTACTGCTTGCGTGTTCACTTTCATAAGCATTGCTATTAATTAAGTTATACAATGGCTGTTATTTTTTACTTCTTGGGTGCGCTTTTAAGTAAACTTCTTTTAATTGAGCTATACTATTATGTGTATATACCTGTGTTGCTGCCAGGCTTGAATGCCCCAAGAGTTCTTTAACAGCATTTAAATCTGCACCTTGGTTTAATAAGTGTGTGGCAAATGAGTGCCTTAGTATATGTGGACTCTTTTTCACTTTATTGGATGCTAGACTAAAATACTCATTTATTATTCTGTAAACAAGAGTTTCGTAAATTTTAACGCCTCTTTTTGTTAAGAATAAATATTCTTGATCTTTTATGTTTTTTAATTCTTGTCGCTTTTCTATATATTGATTAATTGTTTTGTTTACGGAATCTAATAGTGGGACATAGCGTTCTTTATTTCTCTTTCCTAATACTTTAAGTGTTTTATTGGCTTGATTAATGTCTTTTATTTTTAAATTAACTAGTTCAATGCGACGTATTCCTGTGGAATAAAACAGTTCTATTATTAGTTTGTTTCTTAAGCCTTTAAAATTGTTTTCGTGTTGTAAATCGTCTATCGCCATGGCTACTTCTGTTTGTGAGAATGGCACTTGTATTTTTTTGCTTGTTTTGAGTGCTTTATGTTTGGCTAAGGGATTTGTTTTTAAGTGCTCTATTTTTAAAAGGAATTTATAATAGGTGTTTAATGCTGAGATTTTTCGGTTTATTGTTCTATTTGAAATTTTACTTTCTACTAATTGTACAATCCAGCTTCTTATTTGTGAGTAGTTAGCTGTTTTTATTGTGGTTGTTTCGTGATTTTTTTCTAGGTATTCTTGAAAAGCTTCTATATCTTTTGAATAGGCTTTTATTGTTAGTTGTGAATAGTTTCGTTCTAACTCTAGATAATCTACAAAAGCTTTTAAAGACATTTTTATGGGTTTGTTTTATAAATATAACAAATTTAAGCGGTTTTGTTTTTGGGTTTAAAACTGCTTTTTCTGGTATGCCTGCGTTAGGGATAGAGGCTTTGTTGAAGCTCTCCTGGCTTTTTTGCCGGGAAGCGACTGCCGATAGCCCGACCAATACATGCTTTTTTTGCTTGTATTGGTAACGCCCTAATTTTATTCTTTAAATAGTGATGCGCGCTGACTTAGATCGTCGATTAATTTTTCTTCGTCTTCGCTTTCTAAAAGTACATTGTATGTTTTCCAGAATTCTTTGTTATATGGTTTTGGTGAGAATATATCCATATCCCATTTGTGTTGGAGTGCTGTTTCTATTTTTTCGTTATCTAAAATAATATCTGTAAATAGTATTTCTTGAACTGTATAGTAGAAACGTTCTTCTTGGTTAAACCTTGATTCTAACTCTTCTTCGGCTTTGTTTTTGGGCTTAAAGCCTACGTTTACTAGCTTTGGTGTTTCGTAATAGATGTAACTTGGGTACATTTTTTCTTTGTACTCTTTATAGGTTATCTCTAGTTTGTGATTTAGCTTGGTATCAAACAATCGTTTGCTTCGGCTTATTTGCTCTTTTGATGCTGCAATTAGCTCGTATTCTAATTTTTTAATGGCGTAATTATCGTAGTATATATATACCCAACCTTGTGGCTCGAAACCTTCGTTGTAGATGCCTTTTGTTCCTAATCCTACATATTCTTCTCCATTTAGTATTTGTATTTTATAGAGTTTACGCTCGTTATCTACTAATATTGTGTCTAGCTTAAACTGGTGTATTTTTAATAAATTTTCTCCAAAGAGTGCTTTTTTTACGTTTGAATTTCTAAATATGTTTAGCTTGCCTTGAAAAATGTTTTGGAGTCCGTTAACTCGTTTATCATTCCATTTTATTGCTTTTTCTATTGAAGCTGTTTTAATCTGGCTTCTTTTTAAATTTCTGTAGTTTGTTCTTCTTTTTGTGGTTTGATTTAAGTAGGAAGCATATGCGAAAATACTATCGACATCTCGCAAATCGTAACTTTTTCGCATTTGGTCTACATTGATTTTGAGATAGTCTTGTGCTGGAACACTATACCCTGAATCGTAAACTGAAATAGCACTTTCTATTAACCATTTGAATTCTACTTTGTTTCTTTCTTTATGTCTTAAAAATCCTTTTTGTATGTATGATGAGTCTGGCATTGTTTCTGGCAATTGCCTTAATGCGCGTAGTACAATATCGTTTCCTGTTTTTGGTCTTGGGTCTGATTCTATTGTTACTTCGTCTAGTGCGGCTACTTCTTCTATTAAATAGATTGGTGCTTGAGCATCGAATTGTGATATTGGAAACTTCTCGGTCGAGTATCCTATTGAGGATACAACTAGGGTGTCGTTTATGTTTTCTTTTGGTACTTTAAGTGAAAAGTTACCATCTGCATTTGTTATTGTCCCAATTGCTGTGCCTTTTATATATACACTAGCACTTTCTACTGGTTCATCTTTTTGAAAATCGACAACTTTATTTTTTAATTCTACTTGCGAAAATGCAAATGTTGTGCATAATAGAAATAAAAATAGAATGTAGGTAATTTTGTTTGGGTGTTTCATTTTAAAAAAATAATAATGCGTTATACTTTATTACAACCTTTTCTATAAACGAAGTTATTTATAAATTATTGAATTATAAATTAAAACCCTTTAAATAAGGGTTTTAATTTATATAAAAATCGATTATAGGTATTACTATTTAAATAGTAATTAATGCTTAACTGCTGGCTTATATTCTTTTTTATCAATTACCATTTTAGCGAATTGGTAAACAATTTTCGCTAAAACAATAATTTAACTTAGTGCTTTACTGCAGGTTTGTACTCCTTTTTATCAATTACCATTTTAGCGAATTGATAAATAATTTTCGCTAAAACAATAATTTAATTTAATGCTTTACTGCAGGTTTGTACTCCTTTTTATCAATTACCATTTTAGCGATAATCTCTCGAAGGATTTCACTAGTTCCTCCACCAATAGGTCCTAACCTACTATCACGCAATAAACGTGCCATTGGATACTCTTCCATATAACCATAACCGCCAAGCATTTGAAGACATTGGTAAATTACCTCGTCTGCCATTTTAGTGGAACGTAGTTTTGATATGGTTGCTTCTTTTACAACATATTCATTTTTATCTAATCGCGCTGCTACAGTGTAGTTAAATTCTTTACATACTTCCATATCTGCAAAGCAATCTGCCATTGTATGACGTAAGGCTTGAAACTTATCTATAGATTTACCAAAGGCTTGACGTTCTCCCATATATTTTACAGCATACTCTAAAGCAAACTCTGCTCTTGCATGTGCATTGATTCCCATAATTAAACGCTCGAATGCAAAGTGTTGCATAATGTACGGGAAACCTTTCCCTTCTTCTCCCATTAAGTGACTTGCTGGAATGGTAACATTATCGAATGCAATTTCTCCTGTATCACTTGCTCTCCAACCTAATTTATCTAGCTTGGTTGCACTTACACCTTTTGTATCTCTATCTACAATAAACATGCTTATTCCTTTATTACCAAGTTCTGGACTTGTTTTGGCTGCTACAACTATATAATCGCTATACACGCCATTTGTAATAAATGTTTTAGAGCCATTTAAAACATAAGTATCACCTTTTTTAACTGCTGTAGTTCGCATTCCTGCTACATCACTACCTCCAAAAGGCTCCGTTACTGCCATGGCACCAATGTATTCTCCTGTAATACTTTTAGTTAAATATTTTTGTTTTATTTCTTCACTGCCTTCTGCATTAACATGAGTCATAGCAAGGTAAGCGTGTGCCCACATTGCTGCTGCAAATCCTCCAGAATTAACTTTTTGTAATTCTTCTAAAAATATAACAGTATAAAATAAATCTAAATCCATCCCTCCATAGGCCTCTGGGTATGCAATACCAAAGAATCCCATTTCTCCAAATTTCTCCCATATAAAACGTTCTATTTGTCCTGTTTTTTCCCATTTTTCGATATGAGGAACAACTTCCTTTTGAAGGAAATCTGCTAAACTTTGTCTAAATAAATTATGCTCTTCTGTGAAGTATCTGTTATCCATTTTATTATATTCTAATTAAGTTGTAAATATAACTTAATTATCTCTATTTTTTTAATAGGAAAGTCTTTAACTTTTATTAAATCGTCAAGAGAACGTATACCTTCATGTAGTGTTCTGTACTCTATAATATTATGGGCAATTTCGTAATCTATAAATCTAACCGTTACTAATTGTGCTTTTGTAGCTGTATTGATATTAACTTTACTTATTGTTTTTGGTGTTTTTAGTGTAAAAGACTTTTTAATTTCATTAATTGTTTCTGGTTTTAAGCCATACACTTCATTTAATTCTACCATAGAAACAAATCCATTTTGTCTAGAACGGTACTTTATAATACTATTTGCATAATATTCTCCTATGCCATATACTTTTTGAAGTTGAGCAGAAGTTGCCTTATTTAAATCTATTTTCTCTGCTTCGGTTATTGTTTTACTTTTATTAAAAGACTTTGTGTATTGCTTTTTAGGCTTAGGGTTTGTTACCCAATCTGGAAATTTAAAGTATGGTGATATTTTATTAAAAAGAGTATCTGAAATTTTAGTTACCTGTTGAAATTGTTTTGCTGAGTTTATCCATTGATTTTTGGCTCTAAATTTTAGTAATCTATCAATTTCTTTGTTAGACATTCCTAAGGTATAGCCTTTATAATCGGTAATAAAATTAGGATTGAACGGAAAAATTTTAGGCTTTCTATTTTCAATCTCTACTAATTTTAAAGAATCAATTTCTGCTTGAAATTCTTTTAACTCTTTAGAATTAACAGTTATTTCTTTTGAATTAAAATCTACAAAAGCATAAACACATTGAAGTACAATAATTAAAAGCAACAATAAAAAAATCCCATTTCGTTGTTGTTTTGAAAACTTGAAATGAGATTTAAATGTCATAATTATATGTTTAACACATAAGACAGAACGTATGTTTTACATTTCTTCTGTTAAATCTGTTGCGCCATCTTCTATCGCTTCTTCTTTTTTATTGATTGCATTCATATACTTTTTAAGTTCTTTTTTAATTATTGGCGAAAGCATAATCACACCAATAATATTAGGAACTACCATTGCAAAGATCATAGCGTCAGAGAAGTCTATTACTGCTCCTAAACTAATTGAAGCTCCAACTATTACAAAGAATAAGAATAATACTTTATAAACTAAGTCTGTTATTTTTCCTTTTCCAAATAGGAATACCCAACCTTGCATACCGTAGTAAGACCAAGATATCATGGTACTAAAAGCGAATAATATAACAGCAATAGTTAATACAATTGAGAAATGAGGTATTACACTATCAAAAGCAGTAGCTGTAATTTCAACACCTTCTTTAATTTCTACTCCGTATTCTATAAATCCACCATCAAAATTAGTAATTACAATTACCAAAGCAGTCATTGTACAAATAACTACAGTATCTACAAATGGCTCTAATAATGCAACTATACCTTCACTTGCTGGATATTTAGTACGTACTGCAGAGTGAGCAATTGCTGCAGAACCAACTCCTGCTTCGTTAGAGAATGCACCACGACGCACACCTTGAATCATAACTCCAATTACACCACCTAAACCAGCTAATGGAGTAAATGCTCCGCTAAAAATTGCTGCAAAAGCATCATCTATTAAAGTGAAATTAGCAAATAATATTATTAAAGCAGCTAATACATAAATTCCTGCCATAAAAGGTACTACTTTTTCTGTTACAGATGCAATACGTTTTATTCCTCCAATAATTACAATTGCTACTAAAACGGCCATAACTATACCAAAGTACATACCTGCATTTTCTCCTGTTAAGTCAAATAACTTTGTAAACTGCGCTGCTGCTTGGTTTGCTTGAAACATGTTACCACCACCAAATGATCCACCAACTACAAATATTGCAAAAAGTACTGCTAAAACCTTACCAATTCCTCCAGCACCTTTTTCTTTTAAACCTTTAGTTAAGTAATACATTGGCCCACCATAAACAGTACCATCTTCTCCTACGTCTCTATATTTAACACCTAAGGTACATTCTGCAAACTTAGAAGCCATACCTAACAATCCTGCAATAATCATCCAGAACGTTGCTCCAGGACCACCAATTGATAATGCTACTGCAACACCTGCAATATTACCTAAACCTACGGTTGCAGATAGTGCTGCTGTTAATGCTTGAAAGTGAGAAACCTCACCGTCTGCACCTTCATTTTTCATTGTTTCGATAACATCTCCTCCAGGAGTTTGATCTCCATAAAGTGAGTCTACACCGTGTTTTTCGATATCTTCATATTTACCTTGAACAACTTTGATTGCGGTTCTAAAACCAGTAATGTTTATAAATTTAAAGTAAATTGTAAAAAATAAAGCTCCTCCAATTAATACTATTAATACCCATGGAATTTTTATTGTGTCTGTAAATGGGATTTCTGAGAAAATGCCTTCAACAAACCAGCCTGTATATTTTTTAAATGTCGCATCAATTTGGTCTGCTGTGCTGTCTTGTGCGAAAGTTAGAATTGGTATTATTAATGTAAAAATTGAAAGAAGATACTTCTTCATAATTAGTTTTTGTTAGTTTAATGTTAAATTTAATGTAGCAATATGCAAAAAAAAGGTGAATATTTAAAACGGAAGTTGTTAAAAAGCAGCTTTAATCTAATTCGTAAATAGAATTCATTTTTTGAATTTGTTCTGGTCTACCAAGTACAATTACTTTAGAATTAGGGACAAGTTTTATTTCTGCTTCTGGATTTACAATGTATTCGCCATCGCAATTTTTATAACCTATTACGGTGCAACCCGTTTTATTTCTTAAATCTAAATCTTTGATTGTTTGCACTTTACTAGATGTGTTATACAATCTATCGACATCGATCTCTTCAATGTTTACGTCTTCATTTCCACCAACAGCAAGGTTATCTATAAACTCAATTAAATCTGGTACAACAACCAAAGATGCCATATGATCACCACCAATAATATCTGGTAAAATAACATTGTTTGCTCCTGCTAATTTTAGCTTTTGATAAGATGTTTCTTGAGATGCGCGACTAATTATACAAGCATTTTTATTTAATTGTCTTGCAGATAGTACTACAAATAAATTATCTGCATCACTTGGCAAAGCAGAAATTAATGTGCTTGCTCTATCTAAACCTGCAAGCATTAAAATATCATCTTCATTTGCATTACCATGAACCATTGGTATCATTTCACTTTCAAACTTTTCTATTATTTCTTTATCCTTTTCAATGATTACAAAAGGTTTTTTATAAGACATTAATTTTTTTGCAGCTTGTTTTCCGTTTCTTCCATACCCACAAATTATTGTATGGTTTTGCAAAGTGTCAATTTTTTTTTGCATTTTCTTTCGTTTTAATTCTTCTAAGCTGTTTCTACTTAAAATATATTCTGTAATAATTGATAGTGCATAACCAACAATAACCACACTGGTTAGTATAAGAAAAACTGTAAAGAGTTTTGATGTTTCATCTAATGGTTGTACTTCTCCAAATCCTACGGTAGTAATTGTTATTACCGTCATGTAAATAGAATCTACCCAAGTGTAACCAGAAATTAATCTATATCCAAAAACCCCAATAACTAACACTAACAGCAATAAGGCTAATGCTACATATATTTTTTTTCTAAAAAAAGATAGTATTGGATTTAGCATAGTTTACAAATCAAAAACCGATGTGCGCTTGGTATAAATAATATCTTTTATACGTATCCAGAACGCAAGAAATAAATATAAAGCAAAACCAAAACCTACCGTTACAAAGGTTAGATACATAAAAGAGGTTCTAACAATTTTTGCGCGAATACCTAATTTATCGGCTATTCGCTGACAAACATAATAGCCTCTTTTTTGAAAATATAATAATGGCTTGTGAAATAATTGCATGTTGCAAGTTAATTATAAATTTTAAAAATTCTAATTAAAATAAATTTAGGCACTACTTAATTATTAATTGGTTACCTATTGCACACTGTAAACATTTGTTTTTATTGCAATATTCGTTTTTTAACTGAATTAATGCTTGAGACTGCAATGCAGAGTCTGCTACATTTTTTAAACTGTTAAACTTGGAAACAATGCTATTTTTCTCTGGCGCTATTTGCTCAAGCAATAAAACAATGTCCTGATCTATATTTTTACCTTGCTGTTTTGCATAACTAAATTTAATAGGTATTACTGTATTTATTAATAATAAATCTATAAACGATTTTGTAAGTTGTTTTTTAGACTTTTTAGATTCTTTATTAAAGGTGTAGTGCGTTTGCCAAAACTGGGATGCTTCAATTTTAAATATAGTATAAAAATCTATTATGTTATTTGTTTTTATAATTTTAGAAAACACATTATTATGTGTTGTATATAATGTTGCTAATTGAGATAGTCTAATCGTTGGAAAGTTTGGTGGTCGTAATCTAAAAAACTGTAACGGTAGTACACCTATTTCATTTAAATTAAATTTTTGCTTTAAAAAAGTATATTCTTTTTTAAGTTCTAAAAAATAAGGGTCTTGACAATCCTCTCTCAACAATTGAGTTTGACCAAAAAATAAAGCTTCTAAACCAACTTGTTTAGATTGTTGTTTTCTAACAATAGAAAAGTCAAGGTTATTGGCAAGGCTAAAAAAAGAATCGCCATTTACTTTTAGACCAAAGTTTTTTGCAAGTAATTTAAATAATACTGCTTCCCAATTGTTTTTACTTTGTTCTAAAATTATGTTTATATCTTTTGCTTTTCGTTCTAAACGTTCAAAATACAAACGCTCTAACCAATTAGACATTGTAAAACTGGATATAGATGTAAAATCGTTTTCACAGTTTATCCATTTTTGAGAATTATTAAAAAGCTTTACGTAGTTATTTAATGCTTGATTAGATACATTATTTTTAAGTTCTACCGTAGGTATTTCTGTATTGTTTTGTCTAAAAATTGCTGTGTCGTGCTCCCATACAACGTGTAAAATTACATTGTCGTAATTGCTATCTGTTTCGTGATTATGCAAATACCAATCGCTAGATTTCACATGAATTTCTACATTTCCTGCCCAAAGCTGATTACCTATTTTTAATTGCGCGTTAAAAAAATCTGGTCCTGTATTATGGTTATGCTCTCCAGTTTTTAAAATACTTACCAACTCGTTATTTTGAGTTTTTAAGTTTGAAGTCTCTAGTTTTTTATGCTTCCAAATGTAATGTAGAAAATCTTCTTGCATATTTTAAATGTACGAATTTTAGCGCATTACAATGTTGGCTTTGTTATTTTTTTCTACTAACTTCGTTTAGCGTTTGATATAAAATGTATTTAATGTTTAATATTAAAACGCTTTTGACTTAATAAAAAAAATGCAAAAAGGAAGTATCGAATATATAAAATGTGGAAACTACGAAACTGAAATTGAAAAATTTTGGCTTGAAATAAAAACTGATGTTCTCTCAACTTTAGAAGATAAAACTGTTTTTGATTTTAAATTACATAGGCAATTTGTTGGAGCTGTAAGTGGTGAGTTTGCAGGAATACTAATAGAGGTAATTCTTTCTCTGCCAGAATGCACTTTAGCGACAATTGTAATTTGGGAAAAAATAAGTAAGCATTTTAAAGCAACTAGAGAAGTAGATAGGCTTCCTAGACTTTTAAATATGAAAATTCTTGAAAACCTTTGCCGATTTGAATTAATGCAAAATGACATTAAGAAGTTTGAACTTATTAAAACAAAAAAATTAATACAGGAAAACGAACCTGACGAAGATTTTAATTTCGTAGATGACGCATCTAAATGTAAAGTAGCAAAATTCGTTTTTAAATCTAAAAAATATAAGTTCACATTTATCATAGATAATGATGGCGAAATCACTGATTATAAGAAAACGAAAAACAACTAAGCCTAACAACATGTGTAATTAATTGCTTGGTACAGGTCTACTCAGAATTTCCTTCGGATATCCCTATGACTTGTCCACTTTTGCTAACTTTAGTCCTTAAAACATGTAACTAATCTTATACAAACCCGTTAAAAAAACCTTTTCTATAACATAAAAAAAGCACAGTTTAAAACTGTGCTTTTTGATTTTATAATATGGGATTCCTGTATTTGCAGGTATTTGTTACTCTATATAACCTAATTCACGCATCCACTCGTCGTTAAACATTTTACCTACATAACGTGAGCCATGATCATGAAATAGTACCACAACTACATCTTCTGGTTTAAAGTGTTCTTTAAGTTGTAACACGCCTTTTATTGCTGCTCCTGCACTGTTGCCTAAAAACATACCTTCTTCTTTACTTAAACGCTGTGTGTAAACGGCAGCATCTTTATCGGTTACTTTTGTAAAGCCATCAATGATATCGAAATCTACATTTTTTGGTAATATGTCTTCTCCAATACCTTCGGTTACGTAAGGATATATTTCATTTTCATCGAAAACTCCTGTTTCGTGGTATTTTTTAAATACAGAACCGTAAGTATCTATTCCCCAAACTTTAACATCTGGATTTTGTTCTTTTAAATATTTACCTACTCCAGAGATTGTACCACCTGTTCCTACTCCAACTACAAAGTGTGTTATTTTACCTTCGGTTTGTTTCCAAATTTCTGGTCCTGTGCTTTGGTAATGTGCTTTTGCATTACTTGGGTTATCGTATTGGTTTACGTACCAAGAGTTTGGTGTTTCTTCTCCTAATCGTTTTGATACTGAGTAGTACGATCTTGGATCGTCTGGTTCTACCGCTGTTGGGCATACTACTACTTCTGCTCCTACGGCTTTTAATATATCTACTTTTTCTTTAGACTGCTTATCTGCCATTACAAATATACATTTGTAGCCTTTTACTATGGCTGCTAATGCAAGTCCCATTCCTGTGTTTCCTGAGGTTCCTTCTATTATGGTTCCGCCTGGTTTTAGTCTACCATCGGCTTCTGCATCTTCTATCATTTGCAAAGCCATACGGTCTTTTACAGAGTTTCCTGGATTAAAGGTTTCGTATTTTGCTAGTACTAAACACGGTAACTCTTGGGTTAACTTATTTAGTTTTACTAATGGTGTATTACCTATGGTTTCGAGAATATTTTTTGCGTATTGCATATGTGTTTTTTTGCTTATGCAAAAGTAGTAAAAACCGCAGTACTAAAAAGAGAATTGCCTTTATAATTAACTATTCTTTATCGTTTTGCCCGCGTTAGCGGTTGTAGCATTGTTGGAGCTCCTCGCAGAGAGCGACTGCGGAAAACGCGACCTTTAGGTAACGCCCAATTTTTTACTTATTCGAAGCGCATTGCTTTTACTGGTGATATTTTTGTTATAATGTAAGATGGTAATAATAGCATGACTAAACAGAGTATAAATGTGCCTATGTTTAAGGCTAGTATGTAGCTTATGTCTAAATATACTGGAACATACGTCATGTAATAATTTTCTGGGTTTGGGAATTTTATAAACTGAAAATATTTTTGTGCTAATAGTAAGCCTAATCCTATAAGGTTTCCCCAAAATAAGCCTAATACTATTAAATAGGTTGCATTATAAATAAAGATTTTTCGTATGCTTAGGTTGCTACCGCCTAGCGATTTTATTATTCCTATCATGCGTGTGCGCTCTAAAATTAATACCAGCAATGCTGTTATCATGTTTATTCCTGCTACAAGTATCATGATACCTATTATGCCAAATATGTTGTTTACAAATATGCTTATCCACTCGAATATTGTTGGAAAGCGTTGCGTTATGGTTTTAGAGTCTAAAATAGATGGAATTTCATGCCTTATGGCTTGGCCTGTTTGGTCTAAGGTATTAAAATCTTCTATAAATACTTCAAAATTGCCTACTTGGTTGTCGTCCCATTTGTTAAGACGTTGTATGTGCTTTATATCGCCTATGGCATATAATTGGTCGTACTCTTTAAATCCAGAATCATAAATTCCTACAATGTTATATTGCATGATTCTTGGCGGTTGGTTTAGATTTTCTTTTATAAAATTGGCTTGTATTTTATCGCCAACTTTTATTTTAAGCCTGTTTGCAAAATATTTGGAGATTAGTAAGTCTTCGTTTCTTTTTTTTGTAAAATCTGGTAAACGACCTTCTATTAAATATTCTTTGAAAAACTGCCAGTCGTAATCTGCACCAACACCTTTTATTACTAAGTATTCTACATTGTCTTCTAAACGTATTACTGTGCCTTTTGTTGCTACGCCTTGTATATGGCGAACTCCACTTACACTTGTAAAATTAGGATAAAACTCTTGATTTGTACTTATTGGGTTTTCGCTTTCTTGTGAATTATTATTATCGTAATTTGTAATGGTTACGTGACCGTTAAAGGCTACTACTTTATCTCTAATTTTGTGTTGTAGCCCGATACCGGTTGCTATAGCAATCATCATTACTATTATACCAATAGCAATTGCAGCTATACCAATTTTTATTATTGGTGCCGATATACTACTTTTATACGCTTTACTATCAATTATGCGTTTAGCTATAAAGTATTCGAAATTCAAATTATAATATGAAATTAATTTTCCTCAAAAATACAGTTTTATTATTTCTTTTTTTAGCATTTTCATGCGGAAAGGCTAATAAAGTAGAAGATAAAACTATTAATAGTACTATTGCTAATAAAAGTGAACACTCTAAGCTAAGTATAGAAAAACAAACTGAAACCGTAAAACCTCTAACTATTGGTGCTAACCAAACTCATGCTTATTTAAATTTATTACAAGGCAAACGTGTTGGTGTTGTTGCTAACCAAACGAGTGTAATTTTTAAATGTAACTCGCAAACGCATATTGTTGACTCTTTAGTCTCTTTAAATGTTGACCTAAAAAAAGTATTTGCGCCAGAGCATGGCTTTCGTGGTACTGCAGATGCTGGTGAAGTGGTTAAAGATGGTATTGATACTAAAACAGGCTTACCCATTGTTTCTTTATACGGCAAAAACAAAAAGCCTACTGCTTCGCAATTACAAGATTTAGATATTGTTATTTTTGATATTCAAGATGTTGGCGCACGTTTTTACACTTATATTTCTTCGCTTCATTACGTAATGGAAGCTTGCGCAGAAAACAACATACCTATGATTATTTTAGACCGACCAAACCCAAATGGTCACTATATTGATGGTCCTGTTTTAGAACCTGAATACAAAAGTTTTGTTGGTATGCACCCAATACCTATTGTTCATGGCATGACTATTGGCGAATATGCAAAAATGATTAATGGAGAAAATTGGCTGGATAACGATATTAAATGCGACATAACAGTTATTAAAATGAAAAACTATTCGCATGATTTACCTTATAGTTTACCTATAAAACCTTCACCTAATTTACCTAACGATATTGCTATTAACTTATACCCTAGTTTATGTTTTTTTGAAGGTACAAATGTTAGTGCTGGTCGTGGTACAGATTTGCAGTTTCAAGTTTTTGGCTCGCCATTTTTAAATAAAACTAGAACTAATTTTACTTTTACACCTCAACCTAATGATGGTGCAAAATACCCTAAACATGAAAATAAGTTATGCTATGGTTTTAACCTTACTAATACAACAAGGCTTGATTCTATTAATTTAAGCTATATAATTTCTGCATATAATACTACTAAAGATAAGAGTACATTTTTTTTAAAAAATGGTTTTTTTGGAAAATTAGCTGGTACTAAAAAACTGCAAAACCAGATTGAAGCTGGTTGGACAGAAAACAAAATAAAAGCCACCTGGAAAGATGGCTTAGATAATTTTAATTCTATTAGAAACAAATATTTGCTTTATAACTAGTTTTCGTAAGGCTTTCCGTTTGGCCTTAAATTATTTGCTCTATAATCTGCTCGCGTTTGCTTTTTTAAAGTCTCGCTATTTTTATCGGTTAAATTGTAAGTAACTTTTGTTACCGTAATTAAAGTACCTTGAGATTTTTTATCTTTTGAAGCTGGTTTATTAGCTACTGTTTCTTTTAAATCAATTTCTTTTTCAAGGCTAGCTAACGACTCTTTCGCTGCTTTTTCTTTTCGCTCTAACGCTAAAGCGAAACCAGATTTTTTACCAGCATTTGGTCTCTTTTTTACTTTACGCTTTGGCTTCGTTTCTTTTTCAGAATTAGCACTTGCTACTCTAACATCTTTATTGTTTTTTGTACTTGTTTTAGAGTTTGTTTTAATAGACTTTTCTTGTTTATCTCTGCTTGTTTCTTTTATTTTAGAATTGGCAGATGCTATACTTGTATTTTTATTATCGTCTGTAGATTTTGATTTTGCACTAGCTATCCTAGTATTCTGCTTGTTTTTAGTATTGTATCTAGAATATCTAGAATTAACATTTGAGTGATTATGACTTTTAGAATTAGCACTTGCAACTCTTATGTCTTTACTTTTAGTATTTTGCTTAGTAGACTGAGATTGAGATGCTCTAGAAGTTCTATCTTTACTAGCTCTATTCGAGGATGTTCTATTATTTACTTTTTGTTTAGGTTTAGCAGATGCTAATCGCGTATTTTTAGTATTGTCGTTAGAAATATAAATTTTCTTTTTAAGCGGTTTAATATTTCTATCAAGTTGTTGTTCTTCGGTTAAGCTTGATCTTAATATACTTTCTTCTAAATCTGCAATAGCATTGTCTGGTACAGGAATAGGATCCACACGTTTTACACCTAAAGCAATAATTTTGTCTTCTCTATATACTGCGATAGTGTATCTTCCTTGTTTTAAATGATATAATGGGATGTTTACTTCGTGACTTCCTACATCTATAATTTCACTGTCTTTTTCTTCGTGACTTAAAAACGTTACACGTAAAATTTCTTTATCACTTTTAAGAATTAATGTATCAAGCGTAGTATTTAAACGCTGCTCTAAGCCTTTAGCTTCGTCATTAATATTTTTTTTAATATTTGTAACAGCTAAATCTTGACCAAAGCAAGTAAAACTTAACATAAATGTTAAAGCGAATAAGTAGTATGTTTTTATTTTTCTCATAATTAAAACTTTACAATTAGTTTAATTCTGCTAAAAATCAATTGTTCGTTTCAGGGACTGTAAAACTATCGCATTGTTAGAATATACCATAGTTTATTACCTTTAAATTAAGAGAAATTAGTTAAAACACATAAATTATTCGTTTAAGCGCAATATATTCTGATAATCAATAGGTTGCTACGTAAAACTACGTACAAATTATATAATTAATAATGTTTTAAACAAGTGACAACATATTATTAAAAAAGAATAGGTTTTTAATAGAAAATTATTGATTTTATGTACTTTATTCTGAAGCTTTAATTTCTGTAGTTGGTCTTCTATATTTGTGAAATGGTTGCCTTAATAAGTGTTTTAAACTAGCATTTTCTTCGGCATTAGGAAAAGTATCTACACCATAGATTATTTTTTCTCTATCTAAACTCATAAAAGTGCCAAAAATACGATCCCAAATAGAAAATATATTCCCATAGTTAGAGTCTGTATATGGCAATACATTATGATGATGTACTTTATGCATATCTGGCGATACAATTACATAGCTAAGCAATTTATCTAACTGCTTTGGCATTTTAATATTGGCATGTGTTAACTGTGCAAAAACTAGAGATATTGATTGATACAACATGACTACACCTATTGGAGCTCCAATAATAAACACACCTAAAAGCGTAAACAAAAAACGAATGATACTCTCTAGTGGATGATGCCTATTTGCTGTTGTAGTATCTACTTCATGGTCGCTATGGTGTACCAAATGCACCATCCATAAAAAACTAACTTTATGCTCTGTAAAATGTGCTAAATAAGCTCCAATAAAATCTAAAAGTAACAGTCCTAAAACTACAAATAACCATAATGGCATATCTGGTAACCAATTAAGTATCCCAAAATTATTTATGGTTACCCAATCTGCAGTTTTTAATAATAAAAATGCTAAGGCAAAATTTACAATTATAGTGGTGATTGTAAAAAACAAATTTGGCCAAGCATGCTTCCATTTTTTATACTTAAAATTAAATAATGGTAATACACCTTCAAGTAGCCAAAACAAAGTGATACCACCTACTAATAGAATACTTCTGTGTAATGATGGTATGGTTTCAAAATAATGTATTATAGTTTCCAAAATCTTAATTTTTATAAATATAACGAAAAAATAAAAATGAGTTTTACCAATCCTAAAGCTGAAATTGTTTTAAACTTTAATTTGTGCTTTCATTTTTTCAACAATATTAAATGCTGCAGGACAAATGGCTACATTTTTTAAAGTAAGATTTGAAATTTGCTGAAACTTTTTACGGTCTGTATGCGGAAACTCCCTACATGCTTTTGGTCTAACATCATATATAGAACAGTAGTTATCTGCACTTAAAAAAGTGCAAGGCACACTTTGCAAAACATAGTCGTTATCTTCATCAACTCTTAAAAACTGATCAATAAACTTTTGAGTTTTCATTTTAAAATGCTTTGCAATGCGCTCTACATCTCTATCTGTAAATAAAGGTCCTGTTGTTTTACAACAATTTGCACACTCCAAGCAATCGGTTTTTGTAAACTCTTCTTCATGCAATTCCTGCATAATATAATCTAACTGTTTTGGCGGCTTTTTTTTAAGCTTTGTAAAAAAGGTTTTGTTTTCCTTATGCTTATCTTTGGCGAGCTTTGGTAGGTTATTTATATAATCTTGCATCGTGCAAAAATAATACTTTTAAAACGAGTTTTATAGCTTGAAAAAGTTAATTGAGTTTGCGCTATAGAAATAAAAAAACATTTAAAATGAAAGACCTTTTTGGAAACGCTTTGTTAGATTACTACAACAATACAGCTTCAGAAGATATTATTACCTCAACAAATATATCTGACGAAGATACCTTACCATTAGACTACCTTTTTAGAGACTATACTAACATGCCTAAGGTAGAACAAAAGGCGCTTGAAATTTCTAAAGGAAAAATATTAGATGTTGGTTGTGGTGCAGGAAGTCATAGTTTATACTTACAAGAAAAAGGAAAACTAGTAAAAGCAATAGATGTCTCTAAAGGTGCAATTGCAGTATCAAAAAAAAGAGGTGTTATTAATGCGCAGCAAATTTCTCTTTTAGATGAAACTGAAACTTTTGACACTATTCTTTTATTAATGAATGGCACCGGAATTTTTCAAACCATTGAGCAGTTACCAAAGTATTTAAAACATTTAAAAAGTTTATTAAATAAAGACGGACAAATTTTAATTGACTCTAGTGATATTAAATATATGTATGAAGATGAAGATGGTGGCTTTTGGCAAGATTTAAACTCTGGCTATTATGGTGAACTTGATTATTTTTTAAGCTACAAAGGTGAAGCTGAAACACCTATGAAATGGTTGTACTTAGATTTTACAACCTTAAATATTGCTTGCGCTTCTGTTGGTTTAAAATGCGAAATGCTCACACAAGGCGAGCATTTTGATTATTTAGCTAAAATTTACGTTTAAAGATTATATCCTTTTTCAGAAAGGAAAGCAATAGCACCACGATAAACATTGCTACTCCAAGTTTCAGAAATTTTACTCATAGACTCATTCATAGAATCTTGAGATCCTGTAATTTTTCTACCAGTTTCGCTACTATAAAACTTACTTAAAGCTACTTTATCACTTTCTGTTAATCCATCTTTTTTAAACATATTCTTTCCTGCTTGAGAAGCATATAAAGCGTTCATGTTTTTTACATCTTGATGCGTAAAGTGACCTCGATAAGCAGACACTATCATTTGTGCCAATTTATCCATAGCATCACTTTTTCCTTCTTTTACTTGAGCCCAAACAGTATCTGGTACATTTTCTTCTTTAAATTGTACTTGTAGCATCTCGTACATTTGTTCCATTACATCTTCGTAATAAGACATTGTACCATTACTTGTAATGCATTTTTTTACATCTGCACTATAATCATCAACTTGAGCATTAACAGCTAATGTTACTGTGAACATTAAAATGAGGGATAGTATTTTTTTCATTTGGTATAATATTGTTTTATTGGCAAACACAATTATTGTGCCACGCCATTAATGTAGGTTTTATAAACGCTTGTTTTGGGTAGTAGATTCTCTGGAACTTCCATTATATCTTGTTGTAAGATAACAAAATCTGCGAACTTACCATTTTCTATACTTCCTTTCTCTTCTTCTTCAAAATTGGCATAAGCTGCCCAAATAGTCATTCCTTTTAAAGTTTCTTCTCTTGTTAAACCATTTTCTTTTTGAAATCCGTTTTCAGGAAATCCTTTTAAATCTTTTCTTGCTACTGCTGCATAAAAAGTATAAAACGGATTTACTTGCTCTACAGGAAAATCTGTACCCAAGGTTACTTTTCCACTTTTTTCTAATAGTGTTTTGTAAGCGTAAGCTCCTTTTACTCTTTCTGCTCCAACTCGATCTTCTGCCCAGTACATATCGCTGGTAGCATGTGTTGGTTGTATTGAAGGTATTATGTTTTCATTTTTAAAATAATCGAAATCATTATCTGTAATTACTTGTGCATGTTCTACTCTCCAACGTCTATTACTTTCTCCTTTTAAAGTTTTCTCGTAGGTTTTTAATACAAAGCGGTTTGCCGAATCTCCTATAGCATGTGTATTCATTTGGTAACCTGCTTTCGCAATTCTACTTGCCAATTCCTTATAAGCTTCTGTACCAATTACCATAGCTCCAAAATGATTATGCTCATCGCTATAAGGTTGTTTTAATGCAGCTCCACGAGATCCTAAAGCACCATCTGCATAAACTTTTACAGACTGCACGTTTAATCTTTCGGTTTTAATTTTACCTTTAGATAAATAGTAGTCTAGATTTTCGGTTTTATTGCTAATCATAGCATAAACGCGCATATGTAAATCACCGGCTTGCTGCATGCTATCTATTAGTTCTATAACATTTTTGTCTAATCCTGCATCGCTTACTGTTGTTAAACCATAGCTTGTACAATATGATTGTGCATCTAAAAGTGCGTCTATTTGCTGCTGTCTCGTCTGCTCAGGAAAAATGGCTTCTACCAACTCCATAGGATTGTCTATTAGTATACCTGTAAGTTTTCCGTTTTCTTTTTTTATTTCTCCTCCAGAAACTTCGGTTTTACTAGTAATATTTGCTAAATCTAATGCTGCTTGGTTACATAACATAGCATGACCGTCTATACGTGTTAATGCTACTGGAGTATTTGGATATAATTTATCTAGTAATGCTTTATTTGGATATGTTTTTTCTTCCCAGTCGTTTTGGTCCCAACCACGACCAATAATAAAATTGGTATGCTTGGTGTTTTGAAAGTCTATAACGCGTTTCATTACCTCATCAAAACTTGTTGTACCAACTAAATTAACGGTTTGCCTATTTAAACCTAAACCGTAAAAGTGGCAATGACCATCTATTAAACCAGGTACAATGGCTTTTCCTTGCGCATCTATTATATTTTCTGCTGAATAATTTTCTTGTATTTCTAAAGTGCTACCTACAGCTTCAAACTTACCATCTTTAATAGCAAAAGCTTCGGCTGTTTCAAAATTTGAATTTACCGTGTATACTTTTGCATTGGTTACAATGGTATCCACTTCTTTTTTACCAGAAGTACAACTGAAACAAATAATTAAAAGGAAACTAGTAAGAAGATTTTTCATGGTTTTTTAAAATTTTTCGGATAAAGATAGGCATAAAAAAAACGTCTTTTTTATACAGACGTTTTTCCTATTTAAATTAATACATTTTTTATTTTTTAAAAATCGAATTTATATGTTGCTCCAGCTAATGCCTGAAAACTTTGCACTCTTGTATTTAGCCATTTATTATATGTGCCTTCTACAAGATTATTACCTTTTAAAAATACAGACCAACGGTCGTTTAAATGGTAGCCTACATGTGCGTTTAAATCTAAATAATCTCCTAAAACAACTGTTTGTGTAGCGTTAATAAATGTTGGGAAATCTGGATTCATAACATCGTTAAAACCAATTAATGCTTTACGTTCTCCTGTATAGAATACATTTGCTCCAGCAAACCATTGGTTTGTAATTTGGTAATCCATAAATATTGATGCTTTTAGTTCTGGTAAATTCCAAGCTTCTTCTTGTGCTTTTGTGTTGTATGAAAAATATTCACCTTTAACTCCTAAAGTAAAGTTTCTATTAATATCTACATTTAATTCTCCTACAAAACCAAAGGTTGAAACATCGTCGTAAACAACTCCAAAAGAGTTACCATATTGATAAGCTTCTTCACTTGCAAAACCATAAGGCATTAAATTATTTTGAAATAAAGCTTTGTCTTTTTCCGACTTATAACTTGCGCTAACTGCATAATTTAAAGCGTTAGATAGTTTTCCTTTTATTCCTACTGTGGCATTGTATTGCTGGTCTGTTGGTACAATAAATAATGTTGGAGAGACAAATGGGTTTAGTGTAGCATAGTCGTAATAAGAATTTTGAAGCAATTCTCCTTTTATACTACCAAAAGCAATAACTGTTTCGTCTAAAACTCTATATGTCGCACTTACATTTGGATATATATAAAATTTATTTTCACCAGCTTCTCCATCATTTAAAAAGGTTACTGTAGCGCCTAAATCTACCGTTAAATCGTCTTGCTTTAATTGATACGTTGGAGAAATTGCTACTTGAAAATTGCTGTAATTTAGCTCATTAGTGTTAAAATAATTTCTTTCAAAACTACCGCTTAAGTAATCTAATTTAATTTCGGTATTTAATGTTTCGTTATTAACAGGAACATCTACAAAACCTTTTATTTTAAATCTATTTTCTCCAGAACCTTGATTGTCTCCAAAACGTCTAAAAAGCACATTTGCTCCTTTAAAAATACCATCGTTAAATTCTATATCTCCACCAATGTATGCGTTGGTAAAATTATGTCCAACATCAAAACCGTTTACCGTTTCTAAAGGAATTTCTGTACCTACTAAAAAAGTTGGAAAACCATACCAATTATATTTTTGTAATTGAAAACCTCCATTTAGCATCCAGGTGAGATCTCTTTCTCGTTTAGTGTAGGATAAATCTATTTTAGAGTCTAAAAAATCATCATCTACAAAGTTTCCATCTATATTACCACTTGATGAGTGATGACCTACGTAAGCTGTAATATTTTCGCCACGACCTAACTCGTGATTTAAATATACTTCGCCTAAAATAGTTGTATAAGACCCAAAACCTAAAGACGCATAGTTATCGTACAACTTTACTTTTTTCGCTTTATCTACAACGGCTGCTTTACCTTTTGCAGGTGTAAATGTAGATGCTACTGGAAAAGAAAATATATTGTATTCTATTTCTTTTTTAGTTTGTGTTTGGTCGTCATCTATGGTTGGCGACTCTTTTACTTTAAAGGCATCACTTATTGATGGTGTGTAAGGTTTAATTACATTTATAACATCTGGGTTTAATGTGTCCTGCTCACGCTCTTGAGCAACCATAATAGTTGTAACTATTGATGCAATTAATAAGATGATTTGTTTTTTTCTATTAAACATAAAAAAGTGTTTGTTTTTATAGCTTTTAAATTTCTAAAGTTGAAAAAATTTAATTTTTTTATTCAGTTTTAACTGCTTTATTTTATAACTAATTAATCTTGAGTATCTACTGAAGCATTTGTTTTAGCTTCTTCTGCTTTAATTTTAGATAACTCTTCTGCTGCTTCTGCAACAACATCTTCAAATTCGCCAAAGTTTTTAGGTATGCTTTCTAAAATATATGTAGCCTGAAAAGCATCGTTAAGCGCATATTGATTTTTTGCCATAACAATTAATCCTTTTGCTCCATAATATCTATAACTAGAAAAATCTTTAACTAAACGTTGCGTTGCTTTTAAAGAGTTTTGGTATGCTCCGGCTTTATTTTCAAAGTATGCATTATAGTATAAGGCTTCGGCAGCAGTTACTCCTGTTGCTGTTAATTCTACTTGCTCATAAGCTAATTTTGCTTTGGCTTCGTTTCCTGTTTTTATTGCAGAACGTGCTATAATGACTTGAGCATCGCTTTTTACTTTATTATCTAAAGTTGAATTACTCAGGACTTTTTCGGCGTAAGCCACAGCATCATTATATTTTTTTAATTGATAGTTGGCTTGCATTAAATTAGATTGTGCGAACAAACTGTTTTGAGGAAAATTTGCTTCGGTTTCTAATCGTTTTAAAATTGGCAAAGCGCTTTCCCAATCTTTATTTTCTAAAGTTATTTGCGATAACCTTAATAAAGCTTCTTCTGTAAATTCACTTTGTGAGGCATCTACAACATAACGGTAATTTGGTGCTGCTTTTTGGTTTTCGTTTTCTTTAAAATATAGTTGAGCTAAATAAAAGTGAGCTTGAGTAGCATGTAATCCGTTTTTAAATTCCCTATTATATTTTTCAAATTGTTTTATTGCATTGTTAGTATTATCGTCTAAATATTGTTTTTCTGCTGCTTGATATGATGCATGATCTAAATCTGCATTTGTTACCTCTACATAGTCTAGAGTTTGAACCCATGCAGCATAGTTTTCTACCTCTCCTAAATCTATATAAATTAATCGCGCTGTTGCTACTGCCTGGTTTGCTTCTGGTGATGCTGGAAAGTCTTTAGCTACAGTTTTAAATTTGGTTAAAGCCTCTTGATTTTGATTATTATTATAATACACTAATCCTTGACGCAATAATGTGTTAGATACAAATGGACTTGTACTATAAGTGGCTGTTAAGTTATTATAAGTAGCCATTGCTTTTTCTTTACTTCCTGCTTTTACATAAGCATTACCTAAAGCATACATGGCATCATCTCTTAATTTAGATGCTTTATATGTATCAATAAACGTTTCTAACTCTGTTATTTTTTTATTAGCTTGACCTAAATAACCATAACTAATTGCTTTTTGAAAGTAAGCATAATCGGCTTCAATTTTTCCTATTTCTATTGCTTGATTGTAGGCAATAATTGCATCATTATATCTACTTGATACAAAATGTGCATCTGCCAATCTTAAATAAGCATCATTTAATCTTATTTGGTCTTGTGGCTTTTTAGAAATAAACGTATTAAAGTATTGTGTTGCATTAGCATAATCTTTAAGCTTAAAATAAGTGTATGCTAAATTGTAATCTAAATTTTGTGTTTCTTTTAAGTTTGAAGCAGCTGTTTGTTTAAATGTATTAAACCCATTTAAAGCATCGTTATAATTAGTAAGGTTATAATCTGTCTCTGCTTTCCAAAACGTTGCTTTTGCGACATAATTGGGATCTTGAGGTTCTTTTAAAGAATTATCAAATAATGTTTCGGCTTCGTTATAATTACTTTCGTTATACAATTCTACGCCACGATAAAATGCTACTTTTTGGTATGCTGCTTTATTTTTTTGGCTGTTTTTTCCTTTTAATAGCGTTAAAGCTTCTTTATAGTTTTTTGAAGTTATGTAAGAGTCTATTAATAAATTTTCAACTTCTTCTTTGTAAGTTGTTTCTGGGTATTGCTCTAAATAACCCGATAAAACTTGTGGTACAGATTGGTAGGGATTACCAATATCGTAACTAATTTTAGCATAATTTAGCCAAGCATCTTCTTGAATTTTAAGATCGTAATCCATTTGAGATGCATTTCTAAAAGCATTTAAAGCTTCTTGTTTTTTGTTTAAGTTAATATAACTTTCACCTAAATGATAATAAGCGTTTTGTGCTACACTGTTATCGCCGCCAATAATTTTATTAAATTCTGAAATGGCTTTTTCGTAATCTTTTTGCTTATAATAAGCGTAACCTAATTGGTAATAATCTGTATTGTTCCATTTTCCACGTTTGCCTTTATAGGCTTGTAAAAATGGTATTGATTCTTCGTATTGCTCTAAGTTAAAATAGCTTTCTCCAATAATTTTTGATAATTCTGAAACTTCTTCTTGGCTACTATCATCTAATCTTGCACTAGCAAGCGCGATTGCTTCTTTAAATTTACCTAGTTTAAAATTTAAATCGGCTTGATAATATGATAATTTCTCTTGATATTTTTCTTGATCTTTAACTTGGTCGAAATAGGTATTTGCTTTATCATAATCATCACCTTGATAAGCCATAAAACCAATGTAATATTTGGCTTGCGATCCATATTCTTGAGAGCTTTCTACTTTATTTAAATAGGTTTTAGCATCGTCGTAATTTTTAGTTGTAAATGCTGTATAACCATTATTGAAATAAAACTTCTCACGTTCTTTTCTAGCTAATGCACTCTCGTCTACTTTATCATACCATTTTTGTGCGTAAGCATATTTTCCGTTTTCAAAATAGTAATCGGCTACATCTACAAAAGCGGTATTTTTTTTTGTGCTTGTTGGGTAATCTTCTACAAAGCTTTCTATAAGTTCATCGGCATTTTGCTGGTTTAACCTAACCGCACAATTAGCAATGTAGTATGCGCAATCACTTTTTATATTATCTTCTTGAGTATTCTTTTTTATTTTGCTAAAAACAGTTTGTGCTGCTAAATATTGCTGGTTATTATATAAAGACAAAGCTTTTTGAAAATCTGTTATAGGATTGGTATATGTTTCAGATTTTTGAGCAAAAGCGTTGATACTTAACACAATTGAAAAAAGAAATATTGCTATGTGATTTTTAGTCATAGACTGAAGGTTTTTTTATTTAAAATCAAAGATAAATTAATGTTAATATGTTAACGTTAGAATTTTGTTATAATTATAAACCGAGTTATTAAATGTTAATTTAAAGCTAAGTATATTCTTAATTATATTCTTAAAAAATTAATCTCTATTTTTATTGTTTCAACTAAAAATGATACATTTACCACAGTGCATTTTTTATACTATTCTTAAAAAAATCACGTTTAAAAAATACTAACAATATATTTATGCCAAATACTGTTTTAGAGTTTAAAGATGCTTCTATTTTTCAAGGTGAAAGTCTCGTTTTAAAAGACGTTAACGTTCAAATTAACAAAGGCGATTTTGTTTATTTAATAGGAAAAACGGGCTCTGGAAAAAGTAGTTTTATGAAAACACTTTATGCCGATTTACCTTTAAAAACAGGCTCAGGAAGCATTGTAGACTTTAATTTAAAAACCTTAAAGGAAAAAGACATCCCGTTTTTAAGACGTAAACTTGGTGTTGTATTTCAAGATTTTAAACTGTTAACAGACCGTACTGTAAATGCAAATTTAGAGTTTGTTTTAAAAGCAACTGGTTGGAAAGACAAAGCTGCTATGGCTACACGTATGGAAGAAGTTTTAAATAAAGTTGGCATGAAAACCACTGGTTTTAAATTCCCACATGAATTGTCTGGTGGAGAGCAACAACGTGTTGCAATTGCTCGTGCCCTTTTAAATAATCCTGAATTAATTTTAGCCGATGAGCCTACTGGAAATCTAGACCCACAAACTAGTGTTGAAATTATGGAAGTATTACAAGAAATTAATAAAAACGGTAATACTATTTTAATGGCAACTCATGATTATGCTTTGCTTTTAAAGTACCCAAGTAAAACTTTAAAGTGTGATGAAAATCAAGTTTTTGAAGTTGTACAACGTAAAGCCTAATTTATTTAATATCTAATAAATAAGCTGCACATCTACCATGATGTGCTTGCTTTATAATGGTCGCTTTATTTTTGTAGTAATCTATAATATAATTAGATTCTAATTCGCCACTTTTTCCAGGACTAAACACATGCGAAAACACAAACCATACTTTACCTTTTAATGTTTTTAATTGGGAATGGTGACCTGTATAATCGTAATGGTGCGCTTCACCTAAAACAATTGAATTATTAAAATTTATGTACTCTATTTTTTTATAATAATCAAACACATCTACATTACCGCTAAATACATATACTTGATGTTCGGGTTTAATATTAGCGTTTACAAAACTATAAACAGGCTTTATATGTTCTTTTAAATAAGGCATTTTTACAACATTTATAAACGTATATATAGCTACAGGAAACAAAAAGCATAATACAGCTATTTGTTTTGCCACTATTATATTTAACTGCTTTACTAAAAAGCTTAAACCAAATGCTATAGTAATTAAGTACAATGGTATTTGGTACAAAATGATTCTAACATAAAAAGGGTACAAACCAAATGCCGATAAGATTAAATGAACCAATACAGGAACTAAAACAAGGTATAGTAACTTGTAATTTTTACTTTTAATTAAATTAAAAACACCAAAACCATACACCGCAATTATAATACAGTACACATACAATTGTGGAGGAAATTTTAATAATTGTGTAAATACCAAAGTGGTATTCGTTTTGTGCCAAAGCCAAAAATCTATAGATAAAGGATTTAATGGCATAAATGCAAACTCCCAATAATTTTGCATTAAATCTTTAGATGGGTGATTATATAAAAACGTAAAATAATACAACGCAAAAGCTATTAACCAAACTGTAAAAGGAAAGACTAATAGTTTAAGTTTTTCGAGCTTAAAAATTAAAGTATATAAGCCTAAAATAAAAAAAACTATTATAGATACATTAGATAATGCTACTGCTAAAACACCAACTAAACTTAAAATTATCAATTGATTTTTTACACTTTTATAAGTTTTAAAATAAGCATATAGCAGCAATAAAAACACCATTATATCTGTACTGTATTGTTTAACTTCAGAACTATAATAAATTACAGAAGGACACAAACAAAACAGCAATAAAACTACTAATGTTATCGTTTTATCTTTAATTAACAGCATACTAAGTTTAGTAAGTAAAATAATTGATAATAAAGACATTAAAAACGGAAAAACCCGAAGAGCCAAATCGTTACTACCAAATATTAAAACAAATAATTTAGTACACCATAAATATAAAATTGGTGCCATTTGCCCGCTATCTAAAGGTTTCAATAATTCTAAAAAATCACGATCTACAATACTATAAGCCAATTTTGCTTCGTCAAGCCATAAGCTTCTATTTACAGCGAATTGTAAGATTAGCAAGCAAAAACCAAGTGCAGAAATACTATAAATTTTTGTTTTAAATTTCAAATTATTAAGATTTTAGCTTCACTTTAATTGTACTATATACTTTATGCAATCCAAACTTTTTCAGCTTTAAATATTTAGATTTTTCTTTACTTGGGTTTATAGATAAATTTAAAACCTTTGTATTATTTTTAGATAAATATGCAATTATTTCATTGTATAAAACATTATCCATTCTGTCTCTTTTACCTCTATCTACACTCAACAATGTATTTAATAAAACCCTAGAATTATAAGGTGTCATTACATTAACACCTAATTGCTTGTTTTGAGATTTTGCTTTTGCATGAACAATACCCATAAATTGTTCCCAAAGAAAAATATCTAAAATATGGTATTTATATTTTTTTAAAACGGCCTTATTGTTATCTAACCATTTTTTATACTCATTTTGAATAAAGGTATGAGGTTTAAAAAAATTAATAACGTTTAAATTTTTAGCGTTTGGCTTAATGCAATAATAAAATCCGTTGCGGCCAATTTCACTAATATTACCATTTATAATAACCTTATCATCAACCAAATCTGGACTTAAATACAACGGAAAATCTAAACTCGCCGAGTAATTTAAATCAAAATCTTTAGGTTGCATTTCCACATCTTTAATAACCTTAAACGGCTTATTGTAAATTGCTGCCAATTGTTTAGAAATCACCAAATCGTTATGTGTATCTGGCATGTTTTTAAATTGAGTTACAAAATATTCGCAGTCTAAATCCAGGCTTGCTAAAAATAAAACACGACTATCGTAACCTGCTGTAATTGGCAAACATATTTTATGCCTTAATGAAATGGCCTTTAAATACCCTTTAAGCATATTAGCAACTTCTACTGCAACCGCTTTATAATCTCCTTGCTCTAATTTTTTAATAGGAAAAAACCTGCTACACGTTTTAGCTATAATATCAATAGCATGATTTGGCAACAACTTTTTTACTTGTTTAAATGGCGTCGAATTATTTATAAACAGCCTTAATTTATTAAACTCTTTTGAAGTGTAATACGTTTCATCTGTTTGTTGTAATGGTAATATATACTGAAGCAATTTTACTTGTGATGCATAATTTTCAAAATTTTTGGTATAATAAATTTCTGCTTGACCACAAGCATCATTAAAAACAGAAAATTGCGTATTAGATTTATAAATAACAACGTACTGCCCGTAATAATTTGAAATTTCAGCTTGGAATCTTTCTAAATTTTCTTGCTCAATTAATTGATTTAAAATGTTTTGATTTGTTAATTCCGGAGTTGTATAACTAAATAATTCTCCAAGAATTATAACTTCACAAAATGAGTTTCGTGCAGTAGTAAACACACAATTTTTGTGAAATTGCAAATAAAATCCACCAATAGGTTTTTTAATAAAACCATGAATTAGCGGATAGTTTTTTCTGGTTAATAAAAATTGCTTTTTAAACATAATTACAATTGCAAGTTAGCATTTTATTAGTAATTATAATAAGTAAGTTAAAAACCTGAATTTATATTTTTTCATACAGAAATTAGTGTATTTTTAGCCTTATAAATAATATGCTTTCAGTTTTAATTCCTACATATAATTATAACGTTTCTGCCTTAGTTGATGTTTTACATAAACAACTTAGTTTACAAACTACACCTTTTGAAATTTTAATTTTTGAAGACGGTAGTACTCAAAATTTAAACACTATAGATTTGAGTAATACTTTTGTAATTACAAACCCAACAAATATTGGTCGTGTAAGAGCTAGAAATGAATTAGCTAACAAAGCTAAATACAGTTGGTTACTTTTTTTAGATGCAGATGTTATGCCTAAAAACGAAAGTTTTATTACAAATTATTTAAAAACCACGAACACTAATTACAAAGCTATTTATGGTGGCTTTGCTTACAAAAAACAAGCACCAAACCACAATAAAACTTTACGCTGGACGTATGGGAAAACTAAAGAAGAAAAACCTGCAAAACTACGTAACAAAAAAGCCTATAAAATTATAATATCTGCCAACTATTTAATTAAAAAAGAGACTTTTAAATTAATAAACTCCAAAATTAATGAAGCCAAAGGTTATGGTTTTGATTATTATTTTGGCGCGTTTTTAAAAACTAATAATATTAATGTTTTACACATTGATAATGAGGTGTACCACTTAGGTCTTGATGAAAATGAGGTTTACTTAAATAAAGTTGAACAAGCGGTTAATACCTTATTAAGGTTTTATAAAAAGAATAAGGCGCTTGACACAGATAATGACCTTTTAAAATTATTTGTAACGCTTAATAAATATAAATTAGTAAGAATTTTTAGTAAAATTCATGCTGTATTTAAAGAAAAAATGAAAGCTAATTTACTTAGTAATAAACCGAGTATAAAACTATTACAGTTTTATCGAATTAGTTATATGTGTTACCAATATGTAAATGAAAAAGCTTAACTTTTTATACGCTTAAAAGTATCGAAATTAGAAATATAATCGTTTTCATTATAAACAGCAGAAGCTAAAACCAAACACACTGCTCCAGACGAAAAATTTTCTAATTCTCTCCAGATTCCAGGTACAATTAACAAGCCTTTGTTTGGCTTATTTAATGTTACTGTTTTTGTGTTTTTACCATCTTTTAAAATCACATCAAAACTTCCACTTAATGGTAGTAATAATTGCTGCAATTCTTTATGAGCATGACCACCACGATAAGCAGAACTTGGCACATCGTACAAATAATAAACACGCTCTATACTAAAAGGCACACAATCTTTTTCAATTACCGATAAATTGCCACGACCTTGAGGATCTTCAATTTTAGGAATTTCTATTATTCTGGCTGATTCTATTGTGGTGTCTTTCATTTTAATTTAAAAGGTCTGTAATTGCTTTATCCCATTGTTTTGCTATTTCACTAATACTAAACTGCTTAACGCTATTTACACTGTTTTGCTTACAGTTTTGATATAAAGTGTCGTCTAATATAAAGCTATTCATAGCATTTTCAAAAGCTGTTTCGTTATTAGTTTCAATTAACAGTCCGTTAAATTTATGTTCTATAATTTCTCTTGGACCAGAATTACAATCTACAGCAATAACTGGTGTTTTTAATGCTAATGATTCTAACAACACCATAGGAAACCCTTCAAAATTACTAGTTAACACTGTAAACTTTGCTTGTTTAACGTATGGCAAAGGATTTTCTACATATGGTATAAAAACGACATGCTTTTGTAAATCTAGATTTTGAGCATATTCCTTTAAGGTATCTGTATCGTTACCATTACCCAATAATACCAGTTTATAACCTTTCTCTATTAAAATTGATGCTTTATAAGTACGTAGTAAAAATTTTAAGTTTTTGTGGTGCTCATTAAGTCTTCCAAAAAACAAAATATAATTAGTTAAACTAGAATTTAAATGTTGCGTTATTTCAGCTTCTTTATTTAACGCTATAAAATCTATAGGATTATAAATTGTACGGCAATTTTTTAAATTATATAAGCTTTTAAATTTATGTTCTGCAGCTTGAGATACTGTAATTAGCATTTCATTTTTATACAAATATTTATTAAGCCAGTTGTATTTTGAAAAAGCATGTGATGTTTTATAGTTATGTACAATGTAAATTGTAGGAATTTTATAAATAAACTTATTAATTATAAAATCTCTTAAAGCTTGAACACGCGACCTATTATCTATAATACAGTCAAAATTATGAGCTTTTAAATAGTTTTTAAAAATTAGTAGTTTTTTAAATCTGCTCGCATTTATTTTTCCTAAATTAAATAATGTGCCTTTGTAACTATAATCTACAATATTTAAAACGCTAACAATGTGCACTTCATGACCTAAATTATGAAGCATTTTAGATAATAAAGCACCTACTTTTTGTGCGCCACCTTGACCTAAAGATGATACGACTAGGCATATTTTTTTTTTATTGTTACTTTGCAAGCGTTTTAGTTTATTGGATGCATCAAATATAGTGAATGAAGATTTTATTAATAGGAGAATATAGCAATTTACACAATTCTTTAAAGGCTGGCCTTGAAAAGTTAGGACACACTGTTGTTATTGCTGGATTAAATGATGGTTTTAAAAATTTTCCAGTAGATATTCTTTTAAAAAAACGCTACCAAAAAGGATTTTTTAAAAAACTAAAAGTGCTTATTTATAAGCTTAGTAAAATCGATTTATATTCTTTAGATATTAAAAGGCAAATTAAACATGCTTTACCAGAACTTAGTGGTTTTGATGTTGTGCAATTTATTAACGAAAGTGCTTTTATGTGCACGCCTAATATTGAAGCGTATATTTTTAATTTAATACAAAAAAACAATAGTAAAACTTATTTGCTCTCTTGTGGTACAGACTATACAAGTGTTAACTACGCCTATAATAAAAACTTAAAATACTCTATATTAACACCGTATTTTGATAAAAAAGGAAAAAAAAGCAACTACCAATCTGTTTTAAAATACTTAAAACCAGAATATAAAAAATTGCACGATACCGTTTTTAAAGGTATTGAAGGTGTAATTGCTTCAGATTTTGATTACCATTTACCATTACAAAACCATCCTAAATATTTAGGTATGATTGCTAACCCAATTAATGTTGATGTTTTAGAATTTAAAGCATTAACAAACTTAAATCCCATTGTAATATTTCATGGTATTAACAAAAATAATTATTACAAAAAAGGTAACGATTTATTTGAAATTGCTTTAAAGGAAATAAAAAACACTCATGGCGATAAGGTTAAGATAATTACAACTCATAATTTACCGTACAATGAGTATATTAAAGCTTATAATGATGCACACATTATACTAGACCAGGTTTATAGTTACGATCAAGGTTATAATGCTTTAGAGTCTATGGCTAAGGGTAAAGTTGTTTTTACAGGTTTAGAAAATGAATGTTTACTACACTATAATTTAGAAAAAAATAGCATTGCCATTAATGCTACACCAAATATTAATGAGCTAATTAAGCATTTAAACGCGCTTATAGAAAACCCAGATAATATTACCAAAATAGGACGCGCAGCACAACGCTTTGTAAATAAAGAACATAATTATATTAATAGCGCAAAACGCTATTTAGAGTTGTGGGAATCGTGAGAATCTTCATTATCTATTTCGGCATCTGGCAAAACTCCAAATAACGACGAACTAAATATTAATAGTATTACTCCATAGTACATGACGTAAGTAACAAAGTGCGCGATATTAGCACCTTTTACTCCATAATTATCTATAAAATAAATACTTGTTAAATATAATATTATTACCGAAAAAGCTTCGGTTATTATATAATGCCAAAACATTTTTTTAGCAAGAAATTGATAAGCAATAATAATAGAAAGTACCTTAACAAAATCGCCTAGTAATTGCCAAAAAAACAAGTCGGTTACAGGCTCAAACTCAAAAGTAAAAAGAATTTGAACAATAAATTCTCTTAGAAAATAAATAACTAATAAACCTGCAGCAAAAACTGGAACTATGGTTTTATAAAAGCCAAAGACTTCTTTTCTAAAACCTTTAATTGAATCTATTTCTGAAAAACGTGGTAATATATATAATGTTAGTAACGAGTATACAAACATGAGATAGTATTTAGAAATACGATTCATTGCTTCCCACATACCAGCTTCTTTTAAACCAACTTCTTCTATTATATATGAACGCACACTTATTGCTACCAAAGGCATTACAATAGCAGAAAACAAGGCCATTATTGAATATGAACTTAATTTTTTTACATAACTTAAACTAAATTGTGTTACGTTAACTAATTTTGTAAAATTTTGCCTGTTTAAAATACCTACTAATGTTATTAAAAACAGTAAGGATTCTGCTATAACAACAGATATTAAAGCACCGTCTATTTGGTTTTGCCAGATTAGAAAAATGGCGATTACCGCACCTAAAATTTGTCCGAAAATATTAAAGACAATTAAGAATTTAAATTTTGAAAAGCCATTCATTATAGAATAGCAGAGCATATTTAAAGCATAAAATGGCAGTACTATTGCAAAAATTTTAATTACGTATGCGTAATCATTATACTCATGAAATATGGTGTCGTTAATAAAACTTGCATTATAATAAATAAAGATGCAAATAACCGAAGTTGCAATAAAACCTAAATAAAAAGCTGTCGATAATGTTTTAGATAGCTCTAACCTATTCTCTTTATTTTGCGCAATGTATTTTACAACACCATTGTATAAACCTAAAATAGAAAAAGATTGTGCCGAACTTACAAAGTTTCTAAGGTTACCAACTAAAGCTAAACCTTCGGCTCCAACAAATATCGCTATAAACTTAGATGTAAGAAATCCAGCTATAATCTTAATTATTACAGAAACTGAATTAAGAGAAGCAACTTTTACTAAAACGTTATTGTTTATATAATTAAGAAGTTTTTTCAATTATAATTATTAATTGTGGTAATAATGGATGTAATAGCTTTGGAAGACAATATAGGACTAATAGGCAAACTAACACAATTGTTGTGTATATTTTCGGTAACAGGTAAATGTTTCGGTGTGAACGTATTAAAAGCTTCTTGTTTATGTGGTGCCACAGGATAATGAATGGCCGTTTCTATACCATATGTTTCCATATAATTTATAAACTTATTTCGGTTTTCAACTAAAATTACAAACAAATGAAATACGTGGTTTTTAGAACCATTATAGTATGGTAACGTTATTTTTTTATTTTTAATTTCGTTTAAATACCTATTAGCGACGTCTCTTCTGGCTTCATTATCTGCATCTAATACCTTAAGTTTTTCGTTTAAAAACAGCGCTTGTAATTCGTCTAAACGTTTGTTACTTCCTAGATAATTATGAATGTATTTTTCACTGCTACCGTAGTTTCTAATAGCACTGCAAATATTTGCAAAATCTTTATTATTGGTCGTTATTGCTCCTGCATCTCCTAAAGCACCTAAATTTTTAGCTGGATAAAAACTAAACGTTGCGCAATCGCCTAAATTTCCTGCTCGCTTTTTGCTGTTATTTATTGCTCCATGCGCCTGTGCAGCATCTTCTATTACTAATAAATTATTTTTTTTAGCTAATAAATTAATACTTTCCATATTAGCCAATTGCCCATATAAATGAACAATTACTATGGCTTTAGTTTTTGCATTTATATGCTTTTCTATTTCTTGAGCATCAATATTAAAAGTGTTTATATCTGGCTCTACTAAAACAGGTTTCAAACCTACTTCTGTTATAGCTAATAGTGTTGCAATAAATGTATTTGCTGGTACAATAACTTCGTCTCCTTTTTGCAATTTTCCTAATTGCATATAAGCTTTAAACGTAATAATTAAAGCATCTAAACCATTACTTACACCTATACAATATTTTGTACCGCAATAATTTGCAAATGCTGTTTCAAACTGTTTTACACCGTTACCTAAAATGTATTGACCAGAATTTAAAAACTGTTGAAACTGATTTTTAAACGCTGTGTCAAACCTAGCGTTTATGGCTTGTAAATCTAAAAACTTAATCATAGCATAACGTTATTTAAAAGTTTATGATTTTTTGTTGAAATACTATAAAATTGTTGTGTTATTGTTCTTGCGCCAAAACTTTCTTTCCAATACAACAAACCTTGATTTAATTTTTTGCCGTTGTTTTCGTTAGAAATACCAAAATCGAAATACTTTTTATTTTTAAAAGTAGTATTTATTAAGTGGTTAAATAAAAAGTCTAAACTACCCAATTCTTGTTTATTTTCTTTTGCCGAAATGTATTGCGCATGTGCTACATTTTTTGTTTCAAAAATTGTTGTTCCTGCTACAATTTCATTTTTATAATACACATTAAATTGTCTAATATTTTTAGGAAATTTATGCTGTAATTGTATTATTTCTTCTAAACTATGTACTGGCTTTTTATTGTACTTTTCTTGTAAGTTTGGTTTTAAAACGTCTTCCCAAAAAGCCTTAAAGTTTTCATCTTCTTTTATTTCTAAATCTAAAGCCTCTGCACGTTTTACACCTCTTGTTCTTACTTTAGACACAGGTTGTGAAACGGTATTATTTTCGATTACAGAAAGCACATCGGTTCTAGTGATACTTGCATTTAACAAAAACAAAATATAGTCTAACTCTTCACTTGGAACTAAATTATAAATACTTGGGATATTTTTTATATGAAGAGTTTTAATATTGTTTGTTTCTAAAAACTTTAAAAGCACTTTAAAAGCTTCAATAGTATCGTTTAGCTTTAATGTTTTATTTAAAACCAAACCACCATAAGTTAAACCTTGATGCGAATGTAATACTGAATCTACAGTGTTTCCGGGTAATATACCTATTAGTTTATCGGCTTTAAAAATTAATAAAGAACCATCTGTAAATCTATCTTTATGGTATTCCATAAAATCACGTTGAAATAAAAACGTAGCGTTTTTTGCTTCGGCTACAAAGCTATTCCAAAGCTTGTAATCACTAGATTGATATGTTTTTACAGTAAGAATAAAAATTAGTTTTTAGTTAGCGTCTAACACTTCTGCGGAAGCGATATTTGTTTCATTTACAATGTATAACGGTCTTTTTTTAACATCTGTATTTATACGTGCAATATATTCACCTATAACACCTACCGAAATGAGTTGAATACCTCCAATAAACATTGTACTTACTATTAAAGATGTCCATCCTGTAACTTGTTGATTAAAGAAAAAGTAAGCTATTAGTGCGTATAAAATTATTGCAAAAGATAATAGAGATATAATTAACCCTAAACGGCTTACAAAAAGCAAAGGTTTATCTGAAAAGCCTGTAATACCGTCTAAAGCCATTTTAATTAAACGGCTATATGAGTATCCTGTTACGCCTATTTTTCTACTATCTCTATCGAATTCTACAGATGTGTCTTTAAAACCTAACCAGGCAATTTGAGCTCTTATAAATTTATTTTGCTCGGGCATTGTATTTAAAGCATCTACAACTTTTTTAGATATTAATCTAAAATCTCCTGTGTCTAATGGGATATCAAAATTTGTAATGTTAGAAAGTGTTCTATAAAACCATTTTGAAGTTGTTTTTTTTAACCAAGTTTCTCCATCACGTTTTTTTCGTTTAGCATACACTACATCAAAACCAGATTTATAGGCTTTATAAAGTTCTGGTATTAATTCTGGAGGATCTTGTAAATCGCCATCTATAATAACAATACTATCACCTGTAACGTTTTTTAAACCTGCAGACACAGCTATTTGATGCCCAAAATTTCTACTAAAATCTATAAAAAAAACCTGTTCGTCTTGTGAAGCAATTGCTTTAATTTCGTTTATAGAATTATCTTTACTACCATCGTTTACAAATACAAATTCGTAATTATCTGTTATTTTAGTTACTGCTGCTACTAATCTAGCATATAATGTATCTATTATACCAGACTCATTAAATATGGGAATTATTACAGAAAGTTTTTCGGGTGTTTTCATATTTAAATCACAATATAAAAAGTAAATCTAATTATTTGTGCGTTTTTTTAGTTTTAAGAATATTAAAATAAGCATTGCTCCAAACAATTTTATATTCGTTTTGCTCTAAAAACCTATTCATGGTTATATTTTTCTTAGCATCGTAAGCATTTATAATACCTTTTGTATTGGTTAAGTCTTCGGCTAAATAATTAGTTATGGGTTGCGAAAAGCTACGTGTTGTTTCAAACTTTTGTGTTACTACAATAGGATAAGTTTTTATTTCATTTTCTGCTTTGCTTAATTTTTTTTCAAACGAATAGCTATCGTAAATCCAAACCCACGAATTGTACATGTATGGTTTTGTTTCGGTTAAGAAATGAATCATAGGTATTTTATCGTACGTCAATAAATAATCGTTTGGCTTTACATATTTTTCAAGATTAACTAATAAAGCATTGGTAATTTCTGCTCTGCGTTTGGTTGTATAGATTCCTTTTGCCAAATCACTGTTTATGGTGTGCGTTTTTTTTAATCGGCTGCCTTTGTCAAAGTAAGCTTCTCTAGAAACATTTAATGCTTTAGCCAAAAAGAAAGCAACTGCTATAAAAATAATAAGTGTTGTAAATCCTTTTTTATTTAAGTTAATAGTACTTACCTGAGTGTTTTTAAAAATAATTGAGGTATGCTCTAAGCCATAAAAATAATTAAAAAAGAAAGGTACAGAAAGCCAAATACACATATAACCGCTACTTACAATTGCGCCACCGCTTCCCATTGGTAAAAACGTTAGCATTAAAATACCTAATAATGCTAATGTTTTAAAAGCTGGCTTTTGTTTTGAAAATATGGCAATAATACTTCCTGTATATGCAATAGCGTAAGTAGTATATAAATTTCCGTTTTTAAACCATATAAACACAAAACTTAACCATATTAGAAGTAATGTATATTTAAGCCAATTGTACTTTTTTAAACCATTTTGAATAAATAAAAAAGAACTAACAATAAGTAACAACTCTCCTATTACACTAAATAGCACACGGTAATTGTAGTAATATGTTTTTAATAAACCTCCAAAGTTATGTGTACTGTCTTTAGTTACGCCCAAATCAAACAAACCTAAAATTGCATTTTGCATAATTTTAAATTGGCCTAATGAAACAAGTAACAAAGCAATAACACCAAAGCCCAATATAATACCCAAAATGTAATGCAACATTGGTTTTAAAGCGTATTTTAAATGCTCTTTATTAAGAATGTAGTAAAAAGGAATTGCTAATATGAATACAAATAACGTTAAGTTTGGTATTCTAGTAAACACGTTTGCGCCTATAATAAGTCCAGAAAGTATTATGAATAAAGGCTTTTTTTTAATTAATCCGTTTAAAAGATAATACACACTAATTAGTGCTAATAGTGCAGTTAAGTGATTATGGTAGAATATTAAAAAACCAAAATCGTTTACAAATAAAATAATAAGCATTCCTAATAATACAATGCGTTTAGGCATAAAGGGTTTAAATATTTTATACCCTATTAAAAAAGTAAGTGTATTAATTATTACGGTAAAAAACTTAAACCATAGTATACCACCATTAGGAAAAATAGCATACCATAAACCACCAATTACTCCAGACAGCCAATAAACAAAGCTATATTCTACACTAGAAGGATTGTTATAAATTTGTTGGTAAAATGTAAGAGCAAAACCATCGTCGCAAATATCAAAACCTTGAAATCCTAAAATTACTTGAAGCGCAACTATAGCGAATAATACAACAACTAAATCGTATTTACTGGTTTGTTTAAGGTTAATCATTTTTAGTGTTAGTTCGCGATAAAGATATAAAACTTTATAACATTCATAATGTTTTAAAATAGTGTAATTTTGTTTTTTAAAAATCTACAGATTATTATAAAATGGCAAAATCTTTTGACCCAAGACGTATTCTTGAAAATTCTATAATTTACAATACCTTTCAACATATTGTTGGTGGCGTAAAAGCGAGAAGATTGTTTGTGAAAAATGATGTAAGATTACAAGCCAACCAAAAGATTTTAGATATTGGTTGTGGTCCTGGTTATTTAATAGATTTTTTACCAGATGCAGATTATACTGGTATTGACATTGACGCTAATTATATTAAAACAGCTAAAGAACGCTACCCAAATGATACTTTTTACTGTACTGCAGTTGAAGATTTTAATTTAGAAGCTCCCAATACTTTTGATGTGGTTATAGCTGCTGGCGTTATACACCATTTGACAGATGCTCAAACTTCAAGATTATTTGAGCTCGCTAAAAAAGCATTAAAACCTAACGGAAGATTAATAACTTTGGATGGCTGCTATATTGAAAAACAAAATCCAATTGCCAAAAAGTTATTAGATATGGATCGTGGAAAGTTTGTTAGAACTGAAGACGAATATTTCTTTTTAGCCTCTAAACATTTTGATAATGTGAGCGTAAAAATTGACAACACATATTTTAATATACCTTATACTTCTATAATTTTGGAGTGCTTTTAATACATGCTAAACAATACATTTTTAAATATTAAAAAATTCATTTTAAGCAATAGAGTACTTATTTCTATTTACTGTATTTGTTTTTTGTACTTAATATTTCAAGATGCTATATATTCTCCAGATACTGCAAGCCATTTTAGGTTAGAGATTTGGCGTTCTCCAGTTTACTCATTGTTTGTATATATTTTTAATATTATTTTTAAAACTAATTTTAACATGGTAACTGTAGCTTTTCAGTTAATTTTAGGCTTTAGCGCAGTTCATGTTTTTTATAAAAAAATAAGTGATTTATTACAACTACCAAAAATCGCTAAGGCTCTTTTTTTAATTGTTTTAATTGTTCCATATTTTAATCCGTTAATCGTTGGTAACAATATATGTTCTGAAGGTTTTAGCTATCCATTATATTTACTAACGCTATGTTTTGGCTTTTCATTTATAATTGAAAATAAAAATTTTTGGTATTTACTAATCACTTCAATTATATTGAGTTTAACACGTGCTCAATTTTTATTGCTTCCTATAATTTTTTCCTTTGTTTATATTTTAAAATTTAGAAAAACTTTCAAAAAAACAAAACAAAACACCCTTCTTTTTCTTCTCATTTTCTCATTAGTATTTAATGTATTAGTAGACAAAGTATACCATAAAATAACTAAAGACCAATTCGCTTCTACCTCTTCATTTTTTATAGCAAATACAGCTGCAATTTATGTGAGTAAAGCAGAGGATATAAAGGATTTAAAAACTGAAGAAACCAAAGCAGTATTTAATTTAAGTAGAACTTACAGTGAAGAAAAAGGTTGGCTTATGGACCATACTAAAACAAAATCTGCTTCTGAACTTTATAATGATTTTCATAGTAACCTTACAAAAATATGTAGTTATGCATACCACTACAAAGGCTCTGCTTATTTAAAAGAAAACAAAAATTATACTTTAAATAAAGCCAGAGTTCAGGTTGAAAAAGCAGCAAAAAACATGATGCCTGTTTTAGTATTTAATAACTACAAAAACTATTTTAAACTATACTACGGAAACTTAATACATGGTATTAAATCTAAGCTGCTATTATTATTCGTAATAGTACTTTTATTTATTAGTATTGTGCAACTATTTAAAGCATATACAAAAGACTATGCTATAGTTTTTCTATTATCAAGTTTAATACTCTCTAATGCATTAATAGTATCGTTTGGTAGCTACTCTATAGTTAGACTTCTGTTCTACCATTATGCACTTATTTTATTATTACTATTCTATGTTTCAAGAATGGTATTTACAAAGTATAAAACTAGTTAATACTTACTCTTTAACTGGTCTAGAAAAAAACAAGTAATAAAAATTCACCATAAGTATAGCTGCATTAGCAATTATAATAGGCAAACCAATACGTAAAGTAGGCATTAAAAAACCATAGATTATAAATAAAATACAACCAGTCATATTAACTAAGCGAAGTTTTTTTACGTCCTTCATAGTAAATGATAACAATACCATAAATGAGGCTAAGTAGCCAATATATTCTGTACCAGTAATTCCAAATAATTCCATAATATTTTTGTATTTCTTTTCCGCGTAGTAACAAACTCCAACGGTATTTTTTAGTTAAATTATTTTTAGTGACTTTTTACAATAGCAAAAATCACAATTTATATCATAAAAAAGAGAAATACCACAAGGTATTTCTCTTTAAACTATTTATTATAATTTTAAAAAAATTATATAATTTTATTTCTTTTACGCTCGTTTTCAGTTAAGTATATTTTACGTATTCTTAAGTGGTTTGGCGTTACCTCAACATACTCATCTTTCTGGATGTATTCTAAAGCTTCTTCTAAAGAGAATTTAATTGCAGGAACAATTTTAGCTTTATCATCTGCACCAGAAGAACGTACGTTAGATAATTTTTTAGTTTTTGTAATATTTACAGTCATATCATCACCACGAGAATTCTCTCCAATAACTTGACCTTCGTAAATATCTTCACCTGGATCTACAAAAAACTTACCTCTATCTTGTAATTTATCTATAGAGTAAGGAATAGCTGTACCTTTTTCCATAGATACTAACGATCCATTTTGACGTTCTGGAATACCACCTTTTAATGGTTGGTATTCTTTAAAACGGTGTGCCATAATAGCCTCACCAGCAGTAGCCGTTAATAACTGGTTACGTAAACCAATAATACCACGAGATGGCACTATAAATTCACAAACCATACGTTCACCTTTAGCTTCCATGCTTAACATTTCACCTTTACGCATAGTAACCATTTCTATTGCTTTACCAGAAACATTTTCAGGTAAATCTATAGTCATTTCCTCAACTGGCTCACATTTAACACCATCAATTTCTTTAATGATTACTTGTGGTTGTCCAATTTGAAGCTCGTAACCTTCACGACGCATAGTTTCTATTAAAACCGATAAGTGTAATACACCACGACCAAAAACCATAAACTTATCTGCACTATCTGTATCCTGTACTCTAAGTGCTAAGTTTTTTTCTAATTCTTTAGCTAAACGGTCTTTAATGTGACGAGATGTTACAAATTTTCCGTCTTTACCAAAAAACGGAGAATCGTTAATTGTAAATAACATACTCATTGTAGGCTCATCAATAGCAATAGTTTTAAGTCCTTCAGGATTTTCAAAATCGGCAACAGTATCACCAATTTCAAAACCTTCTAAACCAACAATTGCACAAATATCACCAGTTTGTACTTCTTCTACTTTTAAACGACCAAGTCCTTCAAAAGTATGAAGCTCTTTTATTTTATTTTTAACAATAGAACCATCTCTTTTAACTAAAGAAATATTTTGTCCTACTTTTAATTCACCTCTAGTTAAACGTCCAATAGCAATACGCCCAGTAAAGCTAGAAAAATCTAAAGATGTAATTAACATTTGAGTTGTTCCTTGTTCTATTTTAGGCTCAGGAATATGCTCAATAACCATATCTAATAAAGGCTCGATGTTTTCAGTTTCATTTTTCCAGTCATCACTCATCCAGTTATTTTTAGCACTACCATAAACTGTAGGGAAATCTAACTGCCACTCTTCTGCACCTAACTCAAACATTAAGTCAAAAACTTTTTCATGTACTTCTTCTGGAGTACAGTTTTCCTTATCAACTTTGTTTACAACTACACAAGGCTTTAAACCTAAATCTATAGCTTTTTGTAATACAAAACGCGTTTGAGGCATTGGGCCTTCAAAAGCATCTACCAATAATAAAACACCATCAGCCATATTTAAAACACGCTCTACTTCACCTCCAAAATCGGCGTGACCAGGCGTATCTATAATATTAATTTTAGTATCCTTATATACAACCGAAACGTTTTTAGACGTAATGGTAATACCACGCTCACGCTCTAAATCATTATTGTCAAGAATTAAATCTCCAGTGTTTTCATTCTCACGAAACAGTTGGCAATGGTACATAATTTTATCTACCAAAGTTGTTTTACCGTGATCTACGTGCGCAATAATTGCGATATTTTTAATTTTAGCCATAGTATTAGTGCCTTATTTTAAGCGTGCAAAGGTACTTAATTTTTATTGATTTATATACTTTTATTTTTTTTTTAGGCATTTCCTGTTGTAGCCAATTAAAATTTGTACTAAAATTCATGTAAAAGACTAAGCTACAAAAGGTCGCGCTATTCACTATATCTTTTTTGTGCATAAGCGCACACAAAAAAGGATGCCGTTACTATCGCTAATGCAGCTTGCCAAAAATCAGTTTTTTAGTATTATCTTTGCAGCCTTAATTAAGAACATAGATTATGCAGTTGCAAGACATCCCAAAAATAAAACATACAAACTCAAATAATTTCTTTCTATTATGTGGACCATGTGCCATAGAAGGCGAAGAAATGGCGTTTAGAATTGCCGAGCGCGTTGTAGAAATAACAAACAAATTACAAATACCTTATGTATTTAAAGGCAGCTTTAAAAAAGCCAACCGAAGTAGAATAGATAGTTTTACAGGTATTGGAAATGAAAAAGCTTTAGAAATATTAGCAAAAGTTTCAGAAAAATTTGATGTACCAACAGTTACAGATATTCATGAAACTAGTGATGCTGCATTAGCTGCACAATATGTAGATGTTTTACAAATTCCAGCATTTTTAGTACGCCAAACAGATTTAGTTGTAGCTGCTGCAAAAACAGGAAAAGTTGTAAACTTAAAAAAAGGACAGTTTATGAGTCCTGAAGCCATGAAACATGCTGTACAAAAAGTAAAAGATTCTGGTAGCGATAAAGCTTGGATTACAGATCGTGGTACTATGTTTGGCTATCAAGATATGATTGTAGATTTTCGTGGCATTCCAACCATGAAACAATATGCACCAACCGTATTAGATGTAACACACTCCTTACAACAACCAAATCAAAGTATTGGTGTTACTGGCGGAAGACCAGACATGATAGAAACTATTGCACGAGCAGGCGTTGTAAACAATGTAGACGGTTTATTTATAGAAACACATTTTGATCCAGCTAATGCAAAAAGTGATGGTGCAAATATGCTGCATTTAGATAATTTAGAAACCCTACTAACTAATTTAACAGCAATACGTAAAGTTGTTAACTCACTTTAAACTTATTTTACATTATCTTTAATGATACATTTACATACTAAGAAACTATTTCTTTTAGTTTCATTTTTCGCTACTCTTTTTTCTTTTTCTCAAGAAGAAGTTTTAACTAAATACACCAGCTCTAACAAAGGTAAATTTTATATTAGTTGGGGAGGAAACAGAGAAACGTTTTCTAAATCTGATATAAGATTTGAAGGAGAAAACTATGCTTTTACCATAAAAGATGCTTCTGCAAAAGACAAACCTAAAGGTTGGCATATAGATTATATAAACCCAACACGTATTACAATACCACAAACAAACTTTAAACTTGGGTATTTTATAAACGACAAGTACTCAATTTCACTAGGTGTAGACCACATGAAATATGTACTAGTAGAAAATACAACTAAAAGTGTTTCTGGTTATATAAATTTGCCTGAAGATGAACCAGGAAGCCAGTTTAATGGTATTTACAATGGTGACGATTATTTTGTTTCAAGAGAATTTTTACAGTTTGAACATACTAACGGATTAAACTACGTGTATTTAGAATTTGCAAGACATGATGATATTTCAAGCCTTTTTAATTTACCAAATACCGATAAGTTTCAAGTAAATATTACCGAGGGCTTTGGTGCTGGTGTATTATATCCAAAAACAAATACTACACTGTTGTTAAAAGACAGGTATGATCAATTTCATATTTCTGGTTACGGTTTGCATTTAAATGTAGGTTTAAACCTTACTTTTTTCAAGCATTTTTATATTCAAGGAGATTTACGTGGTGGTTTTATAAATATGCCAGATATTAGAACAACGAGTAATACAAACGAAAGTGCTTCACAACATTTTTGGTTTTTACAACGCGTTATTTCTGTAGGAGGTATTTTTAGGCTTTAACGGTTATAGAAACTGCTATCTTTAAAAGTATAAATTTCTTTTAAAATATCGACTAAAACAGTATCGTTAATCGCTTCTAAACTTTTATAACGAAGCGATTTAACAACCTTTCTGTTCTCACCTACCAATAACGCTTTATGTTTAGTAATATAAGCCGAATGCCAAAAAGCTACATCTACATATTTATTTTTGTGACTGGCATTTAAATAACATATTGGGCGTTTACCAACATAGTAACACGGTATACTCCATTTGTATTTTAAATCTACCTCTGGTAAAGTATGCTCTATAATAGTTTGAACATGCATTAATATTGCACGATATGGTTCTGGTTGGTTGTTTATATATGTTTCAGCAGGATTCACAAATTACCATGTTTCTTTAAAATGGCTTTAAATTCTGAATACATAGGTTCTGGTGTTTTATTTGAGATTTCAATTTGTTTTGTTTCTACATCGAAATCAAATTCGTAACCAGAAAAATCTCCACTATATTCCTCTTTAGCTTCAGCAATTAAAATACTAACAATCTTTTTTCTAAGATTATATTCTATGGCTGTAAGTTCTTCTACCTCTTTATGTGTGAGGTTAGAATGGTTTTGCCAATTAATTTTCATGTAACATGGAGTTTACACAAAGAAAATTAATTTACATTCAATTAACAAATAATTAACGTTTAAAATAAACTAATTAAACCAATAGCAATCATCGCTATCCCAATAATAGCTTTAAACGGCATTAGCTTATCTGATAGTTTTTGTAAAGAATCTTTAAATGCAGGTGCTTTTACAATAACATGTGTTAATAGTAAAAAACCTCCTAAAATACTTACTATATTAAAAAATAAGCTACCAGAACCAAACAAACGCAATAAACCAAGTATTACTAATGCTGCGCCAATAATAGTTTGAAAAGGCGCTAAAACACCTGCTATTTTATTAAAAAAATTACGTTCTCCATCCCATTTATCTAATGTTGCTAGACCTAGAAGTATGCCTCCTGCAATGTTTGCTATAATTAATAATGTAACAATCATGTTATTTGTTTTTAATTGGTTAGAGTTTAAATTTAAAAAAAGAGGCGCAAAATTGCGCCTTTTTTTAAAAATAATTATGAATTAAAAATCGTTTGGATCGTTTGGATCTGTACCGTTTTCAATTTCGTCTCCATCGTTAACGCCATCTCCATCGGTATCTGGATTTGTTGCATCTGTTTCGTCTCCTGTACCTGCTGTGCCATCTGGCCCATTGGTTTCTTCTAAATTTGTTAAACCATCACCATCGCAATCTTGTGATGAGTTTGCTGTAAATGGATCGCAAGCATTGTTTGGGTCTGTTATGGTTCCGTTAGGATTAAGTGGTGTATTTGGATCGTTTACACCTGTAGTTTCTTCACAATCTGTTAATCCATCATTATCGGTATCTGTATTATTTGCTCCTAAAAAATAAATAAATCCTACAGAAAATTGATTACTTACTGTATTTGTAGCTCTCACATAAACTTGTTGTAACATTGCTCCATTTTCGTAAGCTGTTGAATTTACTATAGCATTTACACTTGATTCTGCATCGGCTTGTGTTTCAAAGTAAGTAAATGTTGTGTTTGGGTACGTTACACCATAAGTTTCGGTTAAATCGTACTCTAAAACACTATTTTCACAATTGTTTGCATAAATTTCTGAATTAAAATCTATAACATCCTGCTCATCTAAATAATCTGGTATACCATCGCCATCACTATCTTCGTTAGTTGGATCGCCATCAAAATCATAATCTTCATCAATTGTATTAATACCGTCACCATCATCATCTTCATCTAAATAGTTTGGAGTACCGTCTTGATCTGTATCATCGTCTTCTAGGTTATTATTATTGTTTAGATCTTCATCTAAATCTAAAACGCCATCACTATCTGCATCACCAACATTTTCACAAGACATTTGCGAACCAAAATCTGTTGTTGGTCCACTAAAATTTCCTGTTATTACACCAGACGATTGCCCATTATTTACATCTACAAACTGAATCGAGTATGCTGTATCTGAGGCGCAATAATTAATATCGTGACTAAACTCGCTACTAGTTACAGGTACAACTGTTGTTTGGTCTCCATATACTAATTGTATATAACCGTTGGTTACTGCACTCGCATCGCAAGAAGTAAAGTTTGCTGTTAATGTTGTAGATAATGTTGCTGTATTTGTAAGTGTAATGGTAATGTTTTCGTCTTGAGAAAATGGTCCAATTGTAGTGGTTATATTATTTCCTGGGCACCCAAAATTATCAATTGCTAAAGTTAAAGTTTCGTCTGCAGGAATTAAACCACAAGTTTCACCATTATTATTAGTATATCCTGAAGATGCAGAATTCCATCCTGCTATTTCTCTTTGCAATTCTACTGGTACAAATTCTAATGGGTTTCCTGTTTCGTCTTCTACAGTTACGCACAATTGTATAGATGCAAATGGGTCGTCGCAATTCCAGAAACTAAAATGTGCTACTTCTCCAATATATCTATTACCTTCTAATGTTGCTGTTCCTTCTTCTTTCCAGTACCCATTATCTTCATCAAAATACCAAAGTGGTATTGTTGCAGGTGCATTTGTTATACTGCTTCCAACTGGCACTCTAATTGTTGCTGGAGAACCTTGAGCTAAACTTAATTCTTCTCCATTTGTTCCTCGTAATTCTACGGCTATCATACCATAGGTTTCTAATGCTCTTAAATCTCCATCTATAGTTTCGGCTATTAACATACCTGGCATTTGTATTGCCATATTTTCATTATCTACATTTAAACCTTTTAAAGACACATCTACATCTCCATTTAAATACGGTTGCCCAAACTCATCTACATAATCTCCAGGTAAATCAACCTCTGTTCCATCTGGTAGGTCTATAGTTAATAATTGTCCTGGTGTTAAGGTTACAACAGGCTCTAAATTAAATAACATTATTTTTATTTGATTTATTCCATTTGTAGGAACCACAGCTCTCGATCCATCTATAAATCCAGGTTTAGATGCTGTTATGTAGGCAAATTTCTCGTAAACTGTAGCTTCTAAAATTGAAAATACGCCATTAGCGTCTGTTACAGCAAATGCATTACCTATTCTAATTTCTACGCCTGCAATTGGGTTGTTTTCTTCATCAACTACGCTACCTAAAAAACGAGCTTCAATATCGGCTCCAAAATTTTCTAAAAATGGATTTACGTCGCCTTGCTCTGTATTTTCATTTATTGGTACATTATTGTCACTCTCGCAAGACATGATAACACACAATGTAATTAATGCTACAATTTTTGTAATAAACTTCATAAACTAATTTTTATAACTTTATAAATATAACAAGTTGAAAGATAAAACTCCTAATAGACTTGTTTATTATTCTTTACCATCTACATAGTCTTGTAAATAGGCAAAACGTGGTGTTAATTCGCCTTTACTATTAGTTATTTGTGCACGACTTAAAATACCGTTTTTATCGTTATTAAAAAAAGCAGGAATAACGTGTTGTAAGAACATCTCTCCAAAACCTTCGCTGGCATCTTTTGGTAGTTCGCAAGGTAAATTATCTACTGCCATTACTGTAATGGCATTTTTAGCATTAAATACGACTTCTTTTTCGGTTTTAGGATCGTAACCATAAAACGGATTTGCTATTGTAGATGGTCGTATTGTAGAGGCTACTGGCCCATCTATATCGCAAGATATATCTGCTACAAGGTTTATTTTAAATTCTGGATGTTTAGCATCTTCTCTTGTAAATAGGTATGGTGCGCCATCACCATAAAAATGTCCTGCAATAAAAAAGTCTGTAACTTTGGCATATGGCATAAAATTACTTTTATAGCCTGATGCATCTTTATAAAATGCAAACTTATCGCCTACTTTACCGTCTTTACGTTTTGCATATTCCATAACGTCTGCTATACAATATACGGGTTCTGTAAAGTCGCTTGTTAAGTATAAGGCGTCACTAACTTCTTTTATGTTTAAATGGTCTAAAATTTCTTTAGCACCTTGTGCTACTTTTCCTGTTCCGGTTAAAAGTATTTTAATATTAGGAATTGTTATTTTATTTAACTCTGCTTTTACTGCATCTAAATCTTTTAAGGTTTCTACTTTTGGTAAGTTAAATAAGTCGTCTCGCATACCTAAGGCTCTAAAACCGTTGTAAGCACCAACTAATCCTGCATAGCGGCCAAAACCTATTAATCGTGCACCGTTTTCTCGCACAATTGTTTCATGGTCGTAAAGTTCTATTTTTTTATTTAAAATAGCTTTTAAAAGTTTACGATTGTATGGTTGTTTTTTAATGGTATGGCTGAAGAAAAAATATTTTTTGTTTGGTATTAGAGCTTCTATTGGCACTTCTTTTACTCCAAACAATACATTAGCATCTGCAACATTTTCTGAAACTGTAAAACCTAAATCTCTATATTCTGAATCGTTAAAGACTCGAATATTTGAAGACTCGACAACAATTTCTGCCTCGGGAAAATTATTTTTTAGTGTTTTTAAATCTTGAGGTGAAAATACGACACGACGATCTGGCGGGTTTTTACGTTCTTTTATTACTGCAAATTTCATGTAAAATATCTTAGTTATTTTCGCTAAAATACTTTTATTAATTGCGTTGCGCAAATAAAGTTAATTGGCTCTGGATACTTCGCTTTCTGACTTTAATACAAAGTCTCCATCGTCTTGTTTTATGTATAGGGCTTTATTATTTGGTTTGCCAATTCTAGTGACTTCTGTTCCCTTAATAGTTTTAGTTATAGACTTGGTATAGGTTTGTTCTACTTTTCCCTTTGCGGTACCGTTTGCCCAATCCCATTTTACTTGAGTTCCTGTTTTTATCATTTTATTTTATTTTGGTAATAGCTTTTCAAATTTATCTTAATATTTTTAAAAATCCTATTTGGTATGGCTTTTGAGTTAATATTTTTATTAATTTCGCCATCCTTTGAAACTTATACTATTGTTTCTTGGTGTAGTGCGTTAAGGATTGATGCGGCATCCTTTTGCTTTTTTGCAAAAGATATAGCGGAAAGCCTGACCAATACCAGCTTTTTCTGCTTGTATTGGTAACGCCAAAATTACTATATTAGATTACTTTTAATTTTTTAAATTGAGAGACTTTTGTTTTCCTATTTATATTTGGGGCCGACTGGTTTTGACAGCGAGATTAATTAAATAGTAAGCACGTCGTGTAATGATTTTGAAACACGTTAAAGGCTAGATCAACTTTTTAAACGGCGAGAATAACTACGCTTTAGCTGCCTAATCTGAATTATAGTAGGATTAAGCCTCGGCTCACAAGGTGAGCAAGCTTTATGTCTCCGGAAAGCCTTGATTGGCGGCGTTCCATTTTGAGGCATCGTAAATGTCAAGATAGAATAGGTAGTGCTTTGATGCTTATTTGAAACTAAAAAAGATAAGTTAAAAGTGGGTTGTCTTTAACCAGCTTTTAATCGAAAACCCAAGAAAAGAATAAACGTGTAGAAAGCTCTTTGGTTACTTGTTTGGACGAGGGTTCGATTCTCTCCGGCTCCACAAAAAACCCTGTAAAACACTGTTTTACAGGGTTTTATTTTTACTGTCGATAATTAAGTAGATAAAAACTTCATCAATTGTTATTGAGATGTTTGAATTGGTATTTAGGCTTAAACAAGTCTAGAACTAACAACTGTATGAGCTCTTAAAATAAAACTTTATTTAGAACCATACTAGGTCTTAATAAAAGATAATTACACAACAAGTTACTTACTTTATTAAACTAAAATTATTATTTGGGTATAAAAAATAAATGAACATTGATACTATTTTTAAATTATTACAGTTTAAAAAAGTTGCGATAACCTGCCAAAAATAAAATATATACAAACTTTAATAAAAGTTGGTATATACCGCCAAATTTGTTTGCTAACCGGTACAAAATTGAT
>NZ_MPCX01000016.1 GCF_001874145.1 Lacinutrix sp. MedPE-SW
AGATGTTTGGTATAGTTTTACTGCAGCTGTAGATGGTACATATACTGTAACTATAGATGAGACTTTCGATTCTGGTTTTACATCTACATATGTTTCTGCATACGAAGGTAGTTGTGGAGCATTAACTCAAATTGGTTCTTCAACGAGTTGTTTTAATACTTCAAATTTAATTGTAACAACAGTTTCAGGCCAAACTTATTATGTTAATGTAAGAAGTAGTTCTGCTACAAATTACACAGAGTTTGATTTATGTATTTATGTAAATCCACCAGCTCCTGCAAATGACGATTGTGAAAATGCAACACCAATAAGTGCGTCTACAGATTCTTCATGTAATAATGTAATATCTGGAACAACACAAAGTGCAACAGATAGTACAGATGGATGTGGTACAAGTGGAAGAGATGTTTGGTACTCTTTTACAGCTCCTGCAGATGGAGATTTTGTTATAACAGAAACAGAGACTTTCGACTCAGGTTCTACTACAACATATGTAACGGCTTATGAAGGAGCGTGTGGAGCACTTACTCAAGTAGGAAGTAGTACAAGTTGTACTAATTCAAATGCTCTAACTCTAACTGCAGTTTCTGGTACAACGTACTATGTTAATATAAGAAGTAGTTCTGCTACAAATTATACAGAGTTTGATTTATGTATTTTCCAACTTGTTGTTCCAGAAAATGATGCTTGCGAAAATGCAACTACTATTAATGCTGGAGATTCAATATCTGGAAGTACTGTTGGTGCTACTAATGTAGAAAATTTAACAGTATGTTCAGGTGGTACAGTGGGTACTACTTGTGACCCAGGAGGAGATTCTTCACCTAATGGAGGTACTCTTGTTTTTGGAACTGGAGTATGGTATGTATATAACTCGCCTGGAAACGAGTCTATTTCTATAGAAGATTCTGCGGGTGCTTTTGATTCAGAGATTCAAGTTTGGTCTGGTGCTTGTGGCTCATTAGTATGTGTTGCAGGAGATGACGATAGTTCTAATGTAGGATCTGGTGGTTTTGTTTGTTTCGACTCTGAAGCCGCACCTACAACATATTATATTTATATAGATGGTAATGCATCAACAGGAGTAGGTAATTACACATTAAATTTAAATACAACTCCATTACCTCCAGCAAACAATTTATGTTCTGGTGCAGAGGCTTTAACTTTAGGAGTTCAAGCAACAGGAGATACTACTAATGCAACAGACTCTGGAGTTGCAGCAGCTTCTTGTGGAGCAGCAGGAGCAGATCAAGATATATGGTATTCTTTTGTAGCAACAGCTACTGGTCAAGTTGATATTGATACAGATGCAGATACAGCTGCTGTTTATGATGCTTGTGGAGGAACAGAAATAGCATGTGTTGGTACAGGTGTTACAAACGTTGATGGTTTAGTAGATGGTACAACTTACTATGTAAGACTTTATAATACAGGTACCGCTAAAGTAGCAGGACCAGTTGTGTTAACTGTTACAGAAAGTAGCTTATCTACTACAGATTTTGACAATAATATAGTATTCTCGTACTATCCAAACCCAGTTAAAAACACATTAACATTAAGTGCTCAAGAAGAGATTTCTAATGTTACTATTGTAAACATGTTAGGCCAAACAGTATTAAAAGCTGCACCAAATGCAGTTTCTAAAGAATTAGATATGTCTAGTTTAAGTTCTGGAGCTTACTTTGTTCAAGTAACTGTAGGTAATGCTGTTGACACAGTTAAGATTATTAAAAATTAAAACTAATACATGTTTTAACCTTTTAAGTGTTAAAAAAAGCCACTCAATTTTGAGTGGCTTTTTTATTGCGTTTCAGTACATTTGTGAGATGCAAAATGATTTTTCTTTTATAATACCTGTTTATAATAGGCCAAATGAGATTGAAGAACTTCTATTAAGTTTTACCAAGCTTACAACAAAATCAAAATATGAAATTGTTATTATTGAAGACGGTTCTACAGTTTCATCAAAGCCTATTGTAGACTCCTTTAGTTCTCAATTAAATATTTCATATTATTTTAAAGAAAATTCTGGACCTGGAGACTCTAGAAATTATGGAATGCAAAATGCCAAAGGCAATTATTTTATAATTTTAGATAGTGATTGTATTTTACCAATTCATTATTTAAATGAAGTAGAAAAAGAACTAAACAATGAATATGTAGATTGTTTTGGTGGTCCAGATACGGCAGATGATGCTTTCACAAACCTTCAAAAAGCTATAAATTTTAGTATGACTGCTTTTATAACCACTGGTGGTATTAGAGGTAAAGAAAATAGTGTTAATAAATTTCAGCCTAGAAGTTTTAATATGGGCTTATCTAAAAAAGCATTTATAGCAACAAAAGGCTTTGGCGATATTCATCCAGGAGAAGATCCAGATTTATCAATAAGATTGTGGCAATTAGGTTTTAAAACGAAATTGTTTAGTAAGGCTTATGTTTACCATAAAAGACGAATCTCTTGGTCTAAATTTTATAAACAAGTTAATAAATTTGGTAAAGTACGTCCTATATTAAATGCTTGGCATCCAAAAACAAAAAAACTTACCTATTGGTTTCCCAGTATATTTACTTTAGGTTTTATTGTTTCAATACTATTACTTATATTAAATATACCATTTGCATTTTATTTATTCTGCGTTTATTATGCAGTTGCATTTGTATCAGCTTTATTAAGTACTAAAAATATATTGGTAGCAATTCAATCTATAATAGCTATAACTATTCAGTTTTTTGGATATGGTGTGGGTTTTTTAAAATCTACGCTTTATCTTACAATATCAAATAAAACACCAGAGCAATTATTTCCGGAATTATTTTTTAAATCTAAATAATGTCTGCATTAAAAATAAAAATTAGAAATATTTTAAGAAGTAGAAAAATTAATAGCTTTTTGCTGTTTCTAGGTATGGCTTTTGGTATTTTAATATTAACCAAATTATCTAAAGATTATACAAACACAATAACGCTAGATATAAAAACGGTAAACTTGCCAGATGAGGTTGTAATTGTTAACGATTCTTCTCAAAAAATAAACTTAACATTAACAACATATGGTTTTAATTGGCTTAGCTATTATTTAAAGCCTCCTAAAATTGAAGTAGATTTTAATAAAGATGTTATTAAAAAAAATGAAACATATTTATGGACATCTAAAAAAGGATTTTCTAATATTAATAAACAAATTGGAAAAGAAACTACAATTCAAAATATAACACCAGACACATTACTTTTTAATTTTGATGTAAATGCTATAAAATTAGTACCTGTTAAACCAGAAATAGATTTAGATTTTAGTTTTGGTTACGATATAATGAAAGGTCTTAAGGCATATCCAGACTCTGTAAAAATTATAGGTCCTGAAACCTTAGTCTCAAAAATTAAATTTATAAAAACACAAAAATTAACATTAGAATCTGTAAATAAGCCTATAAATAAAAAAGTGAGTTTAGAAATAGACTCATTGAACCCAATTATAAATGTAAAAACAAAATGGGTTACCTTAAAAGCTAATGTAGAAAAGTTTACTGAAGGAGTTATAGAAGTACCAGTAACACTAATTAATGTGCCAAGCAATCTTACTATAAATTATTTTCCTAAAACAATAAAAGTGTCTTACTATACAAGTTTAGAGTATTTTAATAAAGTAAAAACTCAAGATTTTAAAATTATTTGCGATTTTAAAAAAGCTGATAAAAACAGTAGTTTTTTAACTCCAAAATTAGTGAGCGAACCAAGTTTAATTAAAACAGCAAGATTGCAACAGCAAAGTGTAGAATTTATAATAACAGAATGAAAATAGTTGGACTAACAGGCGGAATAGGTAGCGGAAAAACAACAGTTGCAAAAATGTTTAATAAATTAAATGTACCTGTTTACATTGCAGATGATGAAGCAAAAGCCTTAATGGTACGATCAAAAGTACTAATTAGACAATTAAAAGCTTTATTTGGAGAAAACGCTTATATAGGTAAAGAGCTTAATAAAAAGTTTTTAGCTAATGCTATTTTTAATGATAAAAACCTTTTAAAAAAAATGAATGCAATTGTACACCCAAAAGTGGCAAGGCATTTTAAACGTTGGGTTGCAAAACAAGATTCGCCATATGTTATTAAGGAAGCTGCTATATTATTTGAAAATGGTAACTATAAGCAGTGTGACATAGTAATAACTGTAACGGCACCACTTGAAACCAGAATTAATCGCGTAATAAGTAGAGATAATACTACTAAAGAAAAAGTTTTAGCAGTAATAAATAATCAATGGCCAGACTCAAAAAAAATAGAAAAATCTAACTACATAATAGAAAATACAGACTTAGAAGACACTAAACTACAAGTTAAAAAAGTCCATAAATTAATAGTTAATAAATCTCAATAATTCAAAATTTAACATTTTTGTTAACGTTAGGTTAAATGCTATGACATCTAAATGTTAAAATGTTAATTTTGATTGATGAAGAAGAAAGTGTTTCTTGTATTAGTCATTTTAATGACCCTATCGCTAATAGGAATAATATTTGTACAAGGCTATTACATATCGAACTCTGTTGCTAATAAACAAGACCAATTTACATTTAATGTTAAGAAAGCATTAAGTAATGTGTCTAATGAAATTAGTGATGAAGAGTACATGGATTTTGTTAAAAAAATTCGAGATTTATTAAGACAAGGTGTAGCAGTAAATGTAGATACAACAGCATTTATAGACCTTTACATAAAACAAGATATTTCTAATACAGACGAAACACTTATTTACAAAAATGGAATATTAGAAGAAAACTATAAGTTATCTTCTGCGATCTTTGACATAGGTTTAGATAGCGTAAGCATAAAAAAAATAATAAGTAAAAACGAAACGAAAGTTTACAAATCTAGTTCTTTAGATGGTACAGAAACCACAATATTTAGAAGTGGAGAAACCAATAGAACAGAAGATATAGATTTTGAACCACTATATCTTAAATATTCTAGCAGAAGACCAATACATAAACGAATTACTGTAGAAAAAATCGATAGATTAATTAAACTACAGTTACTGCAAGATGATATAGATATAGAATACGAATTTGCTGTATATAATAATGATTTAGCAACTAAAGTTAAAACTGAAAACTTTGATTATGAAAATGCTTTTATGAGCGTTCCTTTTTTTGATAATAAAAGCGAAAATAATTATAGATTATTAGTTGAGTTTCCAGATAAAAAAGAATTCATTTGGTCATCAATCATTGGTATGATAGCATTATCAATAATTTTTACAACTATTATAATTGTAGCATATTCTAGTGCCTTGTTTCAATTAATGAAACAAAGACAGATTTCTGAAATTAAAACAGATTTCATTAATAATATGACACACGAGTTCAAAACGCCTATAGCAACAATAAACTTAGCTTTAGACTCTATTAAAAATCCAAAAATAATAGACGATAAAGAAAAAGTGAAACGCTATTTACACATGATTCGTGAAGAAAATAAACGTATGCATGCACAAGTAGAAAATGTTTTACGAATATCTAAACTAGAAAAAAATGAATTAAACATTAGTAAAGATAGAGAGCGTTTGCACGACTTAATAGAAGATGCTATATCACATGTAGAGTTAATAGTAGAAGACCGTGGCGGTCATATAGAAACAAGTTTAAAGGCTTCAAAATCTACCGTATTAGCAAACGAAACTCACTTTACAAATGTATTGGTAAATATTCTGGATAACGCCATTAAATATTCTCCAGAAGCACCAATTATAAAAGTAGATACGCTAAATGTTGGAAACAACATTATAGTAAATATAAAAGATCACGGTAGCGGTATGAGTAAAGCCGTTGCAAAACGTGTTTTCGAAAAATTTTATAGAGAACACACAGGAAACGTGCACAACGTTAAAGGTCATGGTTTAGGATTGGCCTATGTAAAAAGAATAGTAGACGACCATCACGGTCATATATCAGTAGAAAGTGAAAAAGACAAAGGAAGTACATTTACAATAAAACTTCCGTTAATATCATAACATTATGGATGAACAACAAAAGAAAATATTATTAGTAGAAGACGACCCAAATTTTGGAACCGTTTTAAGAGATTATTTAATGATGAATGACTACGAAGTAGTACATGCCAAAAATGGTATGGAAGGTTTCGAGAAATTTAAAAAAGATGATTTTGATCTTTGTATTTTAGATGTTATGATGCCATACAAAGATGGATTTACCTTAGCAAAAGAAATAAGAGAAAAAAATGCCGATGTGCCAATTATTTTCCTTACCGCTAAAGCAATGAAAGAAGATGTATTAAAAGGTTATAAAGTTGGAGCAGACGACTATTTAAATAAACCTTTTGATAGTGAAGTGTTATTAATGAAAATAAAAGCTATCATGCAACGTAAAGCAACAGAGACAGTTGCAGATAGTAAACAATTTGAATTTAAAATTGGAAGTTTTGATTTAAACTCTAAACTTCGTTTTTTAACTTATAAAGGTGGAGAACCAACAAAACTATCTCCAAAAGAAAACGAATTATTACGTCTATTAGCGCTTCATGAAAATGATTTAATGCCAAGAGAATTAGCGTTAACTAAAATATGGAGAGATGATAATTACTTTACCTCTAGAAGTATGGATGTTTACATCGCAAAACTTCGTAAGTACTTAAAAGTAGATGAGAAAGTTGAAATATTAAACATTCATGGCGAAGGATTTAGATTAGTTGTAAATCCTTAATCAAGCATTGTTACAATAAAAAAAAGCACGACAGTTTTAATTGTCGTGCTTTTTTGTTTTATAAAGCATTAATAAATTTTACATCTCTTTCATTATCAACTGCACTTTTAGCATCTTCTACTAAAGCGTCAATTTCGTTAGCTATACAAGTGTTATAATTAGAATTTGTACAAACCTTTTTTAAATCGGTTAACATTTTATGTAGTTTAGTAACTAAAATTACATCGTGTTTGCAATAGGTTCTCAATGCAGCCATGACATAATATAATAAATCTTTAAAACTTACTGTAGCTAAGGCAACATTAGTAATCTCTTCATATTTATATAAACTCGTGTCACTTTTTTTACATCTTAAAACAAATAATTGTGTTAAGTAATCTATAGCATTTAAAGCTGTTCCAGGATCATTAATTCCAGGAGACATGGCTTTTAAAGCAATTTCTGTTAACTGTTTAAAAGCAAGTATATAATTATCTTCTATAAGTTCGCTTTTGGCAAAATCAAAATGTTTTAAAATAAGTTCTACTTTATCGTTATCAAGTTCTTTTTCAGATTTAAATAAACTGTCTTCTTTTAAAATAAAAGTTCCTTTTATAGGTAGTACTTCAATTTTAGTTTTAAGTTCATGGGCTATTCTTCCTATATTATCTATAGAAATATCTTGTAGGTAACCATTGTTTTTTGGTGTGTAAGTTGTCCAGTTACTAGTGTCTTTAAAAGCTTCAGTTTCTAAGTCTTTTTCAAGATCAATTAATTTTTCTAATCTAGATTTAGAGACTTTAAATATTTTAGACATAATGTTACTTATCTGTATTTCTTGAGAAATAGAGTGTATAAAATATATAAATGCAGCTAAGCAATTCACCATAAATATTATTGAAAATAAAACCGAAAAACCAGGAAGTTGATATTTGTTTCCGTCTGGTTCTATAGAAACTAAAATAAAAATACAATACAATATGGTTGCTAAATAAAAGCCTAAAACAATTTGATGTCTTCTATTAGATATTAGTCCTGGTAATAATCTTGGAGAAAAATTACTTGAGGCTTGGTTTAATAAAATCATTACCATAGAGAAACTAAAAACCATTATAGAAATTAAACCAGCAATAAAGGTTGTAAGTAAAGCTCTTGCAGTTTCACTGTTATTTATAACTAATTCTGGAACAATTTCTAGCAGGTATTTAGATATACCAAGATTTTCTAAAAAAAACATTAAATAAGCAAAAAGGCAGCCAGCAAGTCCTATTATAGAAGGATAGAAAGCTATTTTGTCTTTTAGTTTATATATTGTTCTAAAAAGTTGATTTATTTTATCTTTCATAATATTAGTTGTAAGTACTAATATAATGTTTGTAAATAGAATATTTAGTGGCTTTGCATATTAGTTTTTATACAGGCAATAATCTCTGTAACGTTGGTATTATAATCAAACCAGAAAGTAGATTTGTTTCTCTTAAACCAAGTAAGTTGTCTTTTTGCAAAACGGCGAGAATTTTTTTTAATTTCTTCAATAGCAAATTCTAAACTCCATTCGTTATTAAAGTATTTAAAAAGCTCTTTATATCCAACAGTATTTAATGCATTTAAATGTTGTTTGCTAATTAAGGCTTTTGCTTCTTCAATTTGTCCGTTATCAATCATGATATCTACACGCTTATTAATGCGGTTATAAATAATGTCACGATCTGCTGTTAAACCAATTGTTATAGTTTTAAAGTTACGGTTGTTTTTATCTTTATTTAAAAATGAAGAATATGGTTTTTTAGTTCCAATACATATTTCTAATGCGCGTATTACACGTTGCGGATTATCTATAGCTATTGTATTGTAAGATTTAGGATCTAAAGTTTTTAGTTTTAACTGAAGCGACTCTAAACCATGTGTTTCTAAATCCTTGTTTAACTGTGTTCTAATACTTTTATCTACGTCTGGAAAATAATCTAACCCTTTAGTTACAGCATCAACATAAAGACCAGAACCACCAACCATTATAACTACATTTTTATCTTTAAATAAAGTGTTTAATGTATTAATTGCTTCCTTTTCAAATGTGCCAACACTATAGTCATCAATTATAGATTTATTATGAATAAAATGGTGTTTAGCTTGAGAGCGTTCTTCATGAGTTGGAGCTGCAGTACCAATTTGCATTTCTTTAAAAAACTGTCTTGAGTCTGCCGAAAGTATTTCGGTATTAAAATGTTTAGCAAGTTTAATGCTTAAACTTGTTTTTCCTATAGCGGTTGGTCCAACTATGGCAATTAGGTATTTGTTATTTAAGCTCAATTTAATTATTGAATATGAAGGTTGTGACCACAGCTATAGCAATACTCTGCATCGTCTTTATGTTTTGTAGATAAACAGTTTTGGCATCTTTGCGAGTTTAATTGTATATCGTCATGATTGCCATTGTTTTTATTACCTGTTTTATTTGCACTTTTAGTATATTCTGCAGATACTATTCCTGTTGGTACTGCAATAATACCATAACCCATAATCATTATTAATGTGGCTAAAAATTGGCCTAATGGAGTTTGTGGTGCAATATCACCAAAACCAACTGTAGTTAACGTTACAATACACCAATACACACTTTTAGGAATATTGGTAAACCCATTTTCTTCACCTTCTATGAGGTACATTAACGTTCCAAAAATTATTGAAGCTATTATTACAGCAAATAAAAATACAGAGATTTTTGCACGACTAGCCTTTATAGCAGAAGCCAATTGGTTTGATGCACCAAGATACCGTGCTAGTTTTAGAATTCTAAATACTCTTAATAGACGTAATGCTCTTAAAGCAACTAGAGCATGAGTTCCTGCAAAAATTATAGATAAATATTTAGGTATTGTTGATAGGAAATCTATAATACCATAAAAGCTAAATATATACTTTAAAGGTTTTTTTACAGTTATTATTCTTGCAATATATTCTACGGTAAAGAGTATGGTAACTATCCATTCGCCGATATTTAGCAGGTTGTGATATTTATCATCAATCCACCTTACACTTTCAAGCATAACAAGTATAATACTTGCTAAAATAAAAACAAGTAAAACAACATCAAAAAGCTTTCCTGCAGGAGTATCTGCTTCGTAGATAATCTCATATAGTCTATCTTTCCAATATGTGTTTTTCTTTTTACTCATAGAATCAAAAGTACTAAAAAGATTACGTTTAATTTTCAGTATTAAATTTAAGAATTTTTAAACGCTTTTTTTTACGCATGTATGTTTGAATAATATGTTGCGTATCTCTATTATTATCCATTGGTGTTAATATAGATTTTAAGATTTCTATATTGTTTAATTGATAGTTTAAATCGTAAAAACTATAACCTTTATAAACACCATTTTCAATTAAAATGGCGCTTCGTTCGTTTACATTTCTTCCGCGATCAATTATAATCATGTTTTGATTACTGTAGCTATATTTTGTTATAATTTTTTGAACTCTAGAATTATAAGCTTCTGTGTTCTCTTCATTTATACAAGCGCCTTCACATTCTTTAATTTCGTATTTAAAACAACTGCTTAAGGTTTTTTCTAAACCTGTAAGTTTTAAGCATAGCTTATGTTTTTCGGCTGCATGATTTAAAAAAGCTTTGCCACTTTGTTTGTTTGTAAATGTGGTTATTGCTTTTTTTCTACCATCAACAGGTTCTATATTTAAATTTATATAACCATTGGTGTCAATAGATTTATAAAGGCCGAGAGAGAATAAACTTTTTTTTAGTGCTCTATTTAAAATAGGTTTATTACGCTTAATTTCTTCATTTTCTTTTAATAAAGCAATAAGTTCGTTTCCTGTTGCTTCGTAAGTTACTGTTGCTACTTTTAGCTGGATTTTTTTAGACTTACTATCTGTACCAGTAAAATGTTGGTTTATACGTCTTTTTATATTTTTACTTTTTCCTATATATATAATATCACCATCTTTATTATGTATATAATAAACGCCAGTAATACTTGGCATTTGTGCTATAATATCTACAAGCTTTGGTTCTAATTGAAGCTTTGGCTGTTTGCGTAAAAATGTTTGAATTATAGTTTTCTCAATATCTTTACTAAGTAAAAGTTTAAAAAGTTTAACTGTAGCTAATGCGTCTCCAGATGCACGATGCCTATCTGTCACGGGTATACCAAGTGAACGCACTAATTTACCTAGGCTATATGATGGTAAATCTGGAATAAGCGTTTTAGACAACTCTACAGTACAAAGTGTCTCGCGTTCAAACTCAAAACCTAAACGCTTAAATTCTGTACGTAAAATTCTATTATCAAATTGTGCATTGTGAGCAACTATAATACAGCCTTCGGTTATTTCAACTATACGTTTTGCAACCTCATAGAATTTTGGAGCATTGCGTAACATATTGCTATTTATACCTGTTAGGTTTACTACAAAAGGTTGTATTTCACGTTCTGGATTTACTAAACTTATAAATTGATCTACAACTTCGTGGCCATCAAATTTATAGATTGCAATTTCTGTTATGCCTTCTTCATTATACTTACCACCAGTAGTTTCTATGTCTAAAATTGCGTAAATAGGCTAAGTTCTTTTTAATTATAATTTCTAGCTCCAAATATACTACTTCCTATTCTAACCATTGTGCTTCCACAATCTATTGCTAGTTTATAATCGCCACTCATTCCCATACTTATAGTTTTTAGGTTACAGTGCTTACTATTTAGGAGTTTTAATTCTTCAAAAGCCGTTTTTAAAAGTTTAAATTCTTTTTCTATTTGAAGTTGGTTGTCTGTAAAGGTTGCCATTCCCATAACACCTGTAATATTGATGTTTTTTAATGTTGAAAAGTCCTCCGATTGTAAAATATCTGAAGCTTCTTGTGTAGACATTCCAAATTTAGAATTTTCTTCGGCAATTTTAATTTGAAGTAAACAATCTATAACTCTATCATGTTTAATAGCTTGTTTATTAATTTCTTTTAAAAGCTTAAAACTCTCAACACCATGAATTAAGCTAACAAATGGAGCCATGTATTTTACCTTATTACGTTGTACATGTCCAATCATGTGCCAAGCAATATCTTTAGGCATTTGTTCATGCTTTTCTACCATTTCTTGAATTTTATTTTCTCCAAAAATGCGTTGTCCAGCATTATAAGCTTCCATTAAATCACTTACCGGTTTTGTTTTAGAAACAGCTACTAGTGTAACTTGTTCTGGTAGTGATTGTTTAATTATGTTGAGGTTGTTTTGTATGCTCATTATTCTTCTTTTCTAGTAATTGCGTAATATATTACATAAAACCAGCTAAATAATCCATGAATTATTGCGAATAAAATAGATTTGTTTCTATCCAATGATGTAACTACAGCAATTACAGATCCCAATCCAACGCCATTTTTTATTATGGTTTTTTGTATTGTGGCAGATTCGTTTTGAAACGCAAAACATTCTAAGCCTATTAAAAATATAATACAAAAAGAAATAATGTGTTTATTCATATTTTATTTAAAATTCGTAGATAGTTACACCACTTCGTAGCTTAGGTTCAATATATGTGCTTTTTGGTGGCATTTTAAGGCCATCGTCTGCAATTTGTTTCATTTGTTCTATTGTTGCAGGAACCATACCAAAACCAACTTTAAACTCGCCACTATCTATTTTGCTTTTTAAATTTACAATATCTTTTTTTCCGCTTAAATAATCTATTCTATTATCATTACGTAAATCGGTAATACCAAGAATAGGTTTTAAAACGGTTTGGTAAAGAAGTTGTGCATCTAATTCTTCTAGAGAAGTTTTAAATTTATAGTGTGTTTTACGTAAATATAGTGAGTAAAACTCACCATCTAAATACATGCTAAAGTGATGAGGTTTAGATGGTTTGTAGGGCATTATTCCTCGATTTTCTATACGATAAATTGTGTCTAGTTGTATTAAAAATTCTTCTTTAGTATAGCCGTTTAAATCTTTTACCAATCTATTAAACTCATGAATTCGTAATTGAGATTCAGGAATTAAAAAACTCATAAAAAAATTATAAGCTTCATTGCCTTTATGGTTTTTATTTTCGGTTTTTAACTCTTTACAAAGTAACTGTGATGATGCCGAGCGGTGGTGACCATCTGCTATATAAAGTGTAGGCATATTTGCAAAAGCGTTACTAATAGTTTTAATGTGCTTTTGGTTGTCTATTTGCCATAAATAATGCGTATCGCGGTAAGTTGTGGTAAACTCAAACTCTGCACGTTGCTCTTGTATCTCATTAATAATTGTATTAATGGCTTTATTATCTGGATAGGTGAGTAGTACAGGTTCTGCATTAAAACCTACTGTTTTTAAGTAGTCTTTAAAAATGACTTCGCGACTAACAATAGTGTCTTCGTGTTTTTTAATAATATCGTTTTGGTAATCTTCAACACTTGCGGCGGCAACAATACCATTAAAAACCTGTTTATCTCTGTCTACAACTTTGTAAATGTAAAAACTAGAAGCATCATCTTTTTTAAATACAGCATCTTCTTTAAATTCCAAGTAGCGGTTTTTTACTAATTGATAACGTGCTTCTCCAGAAATTTCTTTTGCATATTTATAACCAGGATTTACAATGTGTAAAAACGAAAATGGGTTATAATCTAATCGCGCTTCACGTTCTGCTTGTGTATAACTTTGATACGAGCGTGAGGCAACTAAGCTAACTTTATCTCGTGTTGGTTTTACTGCTTTAAACGGAAGGATTTTTGCCATTAATTTTTATTACTTCTTTTATTTTTTAAACGGAAAAGCTATCAATTATTGTAAAAATCCCAGTTTACTTAATAAACTGAGATGATACTTTTTCTGCTTTTCTACTTTCTGAATAATCGTAAAAACCTTCACCAGATTTAACACCTAATTTTCCAGCTTGAACCATATTTACTAATAATGGACATGGTGCATATTTAGGGTTTTTAAAACCATCATACATCACATTTAATATAGATAAACAAACATCTAAGCCAATAAAATCTGCTAATTGTAATGGTCCCATTGGGTGTGCCATACCTAATTTCATTACCGTATCAATTTCTTCAACTCCAGCAACGCCATTATATAATGTTTCTATAGACTCGTTAAGCATTGGCATTAATATGCGGTTGGCAACAAAACCAGGATAATCGTTAACTTCTGTTGGTGTTTTACCTAAAGTTTTAGATAACTCCATTATGGTATTTGTAACTTCGTCGCTAGTATTGTAACCACGAATAATTTCTACCAGTTTCATAATAGGTACAGGATTCATAAAATGCATACCAATTACCATTTCTGGTCTTGATGTTACAGCAGCTATTTGTGTAATAGAAATAGACGACGTGTTTGTTGCTAAAATGGTGTCTTCTGGGCAAGCCTCGTCTAATTGCTTAAAAATTTTAAGTTTTAAATCTAAATTTTCTGTAGCTGCTTCAACCACTAATCCTGCATATTCAACACCTTCATTTACGTTAGTGTATGTTGTTATGTCTGCTAAAGTATTTGCTTTGTCTGCTTCAGAAATTTTTTCTTTAGCAACCATTCTATCTAAGTTTTTGGTGATAGTTGCAATACCTCTTTTTAGTGATTCTTCACTTATATCTATTAATTGAACTTTAAAGCCTGATTGTGCAAAGGTATGAGCAATACCATTTCCCATAGTTCCTGCTCCAATTACTGCTACGTTTTTCATATAAAAAAAATATTATTTTAATTCCTAAGAGATAAGGAATGTGTTATTATTAAATTGTTATAATACATCATTTAAGTATAAATGATTTTTGATTTTTATTTTGTGCTAATTAAAATTGATCGATTATCATAGTAGCAACACGTAAAGCCTCGGTACCATCATGTAATGTTACTATTGGTTTTGTGTTGTTATTAATAGCATCTGCAAAAGTTTCTAACTCGTCTAAAATGGCATTATTGCTTGATATTTGAGGGTTGTCAAAATAGATTTGCTTTTTTACACCTTCGGCATTTTGAAGAATCATATCAAAATCTCCAGGTTGTGTTGGTGCATCTTTCATTTTTACAACTTCGCATTTTTTCTCTAAAAAGTCTACAGAGATGTAAGCATCTTTTTGAAAGAAACGTGTTTTACGCATGTTTTTTAATGAAATTCTACTGGCTGTTAAATTAGCAACGCAGCCGTTTACAAATTCAATTCTTGCATTTGCAATATCTGGTGTGTCGCTTATTACCGAAACGCCACTTGCAGATACATGTTTAACTTTAGAGTTTACTACACTTAAAATGACATCGATATCATGAATCATTAAATCTAAAACTACAGGAACGTCTGTACCTCTTGGGTTAAATTCTGCCAAGCGATGAGTTTCTATAAACATAGGGTTTTCCAGTTGGTCTTTTATTGCAATAAATGCTGGATTAAAACGCTCTACGTGACCAACTTGACCTTTTACGCCATATTCTGCCACTAAGGTTCTTAGAGTTTCGGCTTCTTCAACAGTATTAGTAATTGGTTTCTCTATAAATATGTGTTTGCCTTTAGCAATTGCTTGCCTTGCGCAATCGTAGTGAGATAAAGTAGGTGTTACAATATCTACCATATCTACAGCATCTATTAATGCATCTATAGTATTAAAAAATTTATAACCAAATTCGGCTTCAACCTTTTTGCCATTTTCTTCATTAGCATCATAGAAACCAACAAGGTTGTATTTAGTAGACTCATTAAGAAGTCTTAAATGAATTTTTCCAAGGTGTCCAGCACCTAAAACTCCAGCGTTTAGCATTCTGTTTACGTTTTTTTCAAAAATAAGATATTTAGCTACGAATTTCACAAAATTGAGTGAATTTTTCACTGTTTTTTAGTTTAAAATTAAATTAAGAAATTACTTTTAAAACGAAAGATGTTTTGCTAATTTTATCGTTCCTAACTGCTTCCTATTTTGAGAGATACTTTTAAACATCAAGGCTTAAGACAACAACTTGTTAATGTGTTAAAAAACAAAGGTATTACAGATGCTTCTGTATTAGCTGCCATTGGTAAAATACCACGCCATTTATTTATGGATTCTAGTTTTTTAGATCATGCTTACCAAGATAAAGCGTTTCCTATTGCTGCAGACCAAACGATTTCTCAACCTTACACAGTAGCTTTTCAAACCGAATTAATGCAAGTAAATCGCGGTGATAAAGTTTTAGAAATTGGTACTGGTAGTGGTTATCAAACTGCAGTATTATGTGAAATAGGTGCAAAAGTTTATAGTATTGAAAGGCAACAAGAGCTTTTTAAAAAAACTAGCAAATTTTTACCAAAATTGGGATATAGAGCTAAAAAACTAATTTTTGGTGACGGTTATAAAGGTTTGGTAGAACAAGCACCTTTTAAAAGCATTATTGTAACAGCTGGAGCACCTTTTGTGCCAAAACCATTACTGGCACAATTAGAAATTGGTGGTCGACTTGTAATTCCTGTTGGTGATAAAGTACAGACCATGACTCTTTTTGTTAGAAAAGGACCAACGGAATTTGATAAAACTGAGTTTGGTGAGTTTAGATTTGTACCTCTTTTAGAAGATAAAAACTAAGGTTTCTTAAAAACATTAATTATAACTAAAACAATTGGTGCAAAGGTTAAAACTCCAATTATAATATATATTAAATATTCGCTCCATACTCCAAATTGGTTGCCGTTTTTTAAAGCAATATTTACTACTTGGTAACTAATAATAGCAAATAGTATAGCAATTAATAAATTTACATAGCTAAGCATTTTTACAGCATCTTTGTACTGTTTTTCTACATTTTCTGGAGTGATTTTTACTGGATAATTAAAAATATGAGGATGTTGATTAAGCTTATACAAACCAAAAGCTGTTATTGCTCCTATTATGCCTAAAACAAATACAGAGTTTTTACTACCGTAATTATCTACTTCTCCTTTGTAATTAAAATGCATTGGTACTTGTTCTGGTAAAACCGAATAATATATTGCTGGATAAATAAAACAGAAAGCAACACATAAAAATGTTATTAATTCTAACACTTTTTGAGTTTGATTTTTTTGAAGTTTTATTTTTGGTCTATAGTCGTTAAACATAAAAAAAAATTAAAAACTAATACCAAACATAACAGCATCGTTTAAAAAACCACTTTGGTATGAGCGAACATAATCTACACGTAAAAATCTAAATTTACCAAAACCAATATTATCTACACCAACAGAATATTCTGAATAGGGTTTGTTTTCTTGAGTGATTGCAGAATTAAAACCTAAGATAAGATTAAAATTTAATTTATTTACTAACGGTATTTTGTTTAAAATATAACCGTTAAAGCGATGTTCGGCATGAAACTCTGCATAGTTATTGTTTGTACTTAATGCGTAATATGGTAAGTTTTTAAAGGCATTTAAATAGGTGCCATTAATTTTTACATGTGTTTGATTACCGTTAAAATGATGGTAGTCCATAAAGGCTATGTTTTCTGCATTAGAAAATATACCTCCTAAAATATTATATTGAAATTCTCCTTTATTTCCTGCATCTATGCGTTGTCTTAACCTCGCTTTAAATTGGTCAAAATTATAATTAGAATCTGTTGCTGCGAACCCTTTTTCGTAACCTATTGAAAGTAATGGAAATTTTCTGTTAGGTATATTATACTTACCATTTGGATAACTTAAATAATCTTGAGCAAAACTAATAGTTGCATTTACATTAAGTTTAGCAATATTATGTGTTTTAAATGGTTTGTTTACAAAGTCTGTTTCGTTTAATGGGTTATTACTTGTGTATGTATCACGATCTTCATTTATAATTACATAATCTGTATTATTAACTAAAGTTTTACGACGTTCAAAACCTAAACTTGTATTTAATCTAAATCCATTAAATAGTTCTTGAAAATATTGACCTTGAATATAGCTTTTATCGTAAAGTTTTATGTAATTGTCTTCAAAAAACAATGAGCTAACTAGATTTTCTTTATTAGATATTGGATTAGAACTATTAAACTGCTCAACTTTTACACCTCCAGAAATCGAAATAAATTTATCATTGATATTATTAAATTTATAGTTTGCAGCTATTGTACCTCGTAATCTATTATCTGCTTCACCATAATTTATATTACCAGATATATTAAAAAATCTTTTATACTCATCTATTTGCTTTGTGTAGCGCAATCCAACACTACCGTTCCAGCCTTGTACTGTATTAAATGTAATTTTTTCTAGAGGAGAATCTATATTAAAGCGATAGTTTTTATGTGAATTTTGATAACTGTAACCATTAATAATATCACTTATTTTAAAAGTATTATTTTTTCTATCTATAGAGTCTAAATAAGGTTTAGATTCTTTAACTAACTGTATGCTATCTTTTTTAACATAGTCTGAAGATTCTTCAGCAGTTAAAGGTACAGGTCGTTTGTTTTTCCAAAATAAAGAGTCTTTTTTATTAGAATTTTCTTCAAAAGAAAGAATCTCGCGAGTAAAATGTTTATCGTCAAAATTTGGAGAAAAATCGTAATCACTATATACGGCAGTAAACCTTCCGTCTCCTTTAATACCAAAAAGACCATATTTAAAATCTATTGTTTGCGATATTAGTGCCCAGATATTATTTGTCTCAGAGTAGGCGAATGTTTGTTTTAAAGTAAGTAAATCTACAGGAGCAATACCTGTGCGTTTTCCTGTTATTGTAACATCTGTAGCATAAATTAACCATTGGTCTTCTACAATATAAATATAGCCAGAAAATGCAGGATCGTTATCACGTTTTGGTGTTAAAAGTATTTTATTAATAAGGTTATTATTATCATCATAAAATGTGCCTTCTAGTTTATAATTGTAATAATTAAAGGCGTAATCTGCAATTGGAGATATTACATTGTTTTCAAGTTCTATAGTATTTTTATAGAAGTTATAATTTACATCTGTAGCATTATTAAAACTAAAACCATTAGAGTCTCCACTAACTTTAGAAGCAATTATTTTTTCTTTTAATCGTCTAGGTTTTTGGTATTCTATTTTAGATATTGTTTCAGATAAATATATAATACCACTTCTTGTTGAGTCCAGTCCGCCACCAAGGTCACCAACTTCTTGGCCTAAGATTTTTTCAGGAGCGTCTATAATTTTAATTAATCCGCGAGAATAAAAATTAGCTTTATATTCACTAAGTTTTTCAAGAACATCTTTACGTTTTGCAATGGTGTTTTTTATAATTTGATTTGCAGGATTTTCATCAGAATTAATAACTACTTCACTTAACGAAATATTTTCTTCTATTAAAGTTGCATTTAAAGTGTAAGGAAAAGTATTAATTGTAACTGTTTTTTTTAAAGTTTGGTACCCTAAATATTGAAAAACAATTGTATAATTTTCTGCGGTTTCTATATCTAAAGTATAGTTTCCATCTTCGTTTGTAGTTGTTCCTGTATAGGTATTGTTTATATAAACATTTACAAAAGGTAAGGTTTCACCTGTATTAGAAGTTACATTTCCAGAAATTTGAGAAAATGAAAAATTAAAAGCAAAAAATAAGAGTTGAAGTAGTAGAAGTTTTTTCATAAAAAAAAGATTGATGTTTATTACTAAGACGTTTTTTTTTATAAAAAGGTTGCCTTGGTTACATCAAACATAAAAATAAATAAAAATTATAATTGTTATAACAATCATAATTTTTTGATATTTAGATAATTAAAAGTTTTTTTTAATTCTGTCTAAATTCCGTTTATTATCGCGATCTTTTATTGTTTCACGTTTATCATACAGTTTTTTTCCTTTTGCTAAAGCAATTACAAGTTTAGCATAACCTTTTTCGTTTATAAAAAGTCGCAATGGTATAATAGTAAGTCCAGATGTGTTTACCTCTTTTTCAAGTTTTTTTAATTCTCTACGGTTTAAAAGTAACTTACGTTCGGCTTTTGGTGCATGATTATAGTAGTTTCCATAAACGTATTCTTGAATAGTCATGTTTATAACAAACAGTTCGCTTTTATCATTAAATTCGCAAAAAGCTTCGGCAATAGAAGCTTTACTATCTCGAATAGATTTAATTTCTGTTCCTGTTAAAACTATTCCAGCCGTATATTTATCTAATATTTCGTATTGAAATTTAGCTTTTTTATTAAGTATGTTTATTGTTTTTTGCATGTTATGGCAAAGCTAAAAAAATAGTATTAATATATAGTTTTTAGCTCGTGTTTTATTCCTGTATTTGTTATTGTAACTATGTATAAATTATTATAATTGGTTTCATCTATTTCTGGATATATGTTTTCTCCAATTATAGCATTTACAAAATTAGGTATTGTATTACTATGGCCAACTATAAATACATTTTTACCAATATTATTATTTTTAAATGTATTATAATCTATAGATACTGGGTCGTAGATTTTTGTGCTTAAATTTTGAGATTTTGCAGTTGGTAAAGCAGTATTTAAAGTTCTAGTAAAATCTGTAGCATATACAGCATCAAGTTTTGTATTATTAAAAAAATTAGCAAGCGTATTTGCACGGGCTTTTCCGCTTGGTAATAGTTTTGGGTTGTTTTTAGGTTTGGTGTCTTTTTCGGCATGCCTAACAAAATAGAAGGTAGTAGTTTCTTGTTTAGTGTTTTTAGTATTTTTTTTATTTTGCGCTTTTGCGCAAGAAAATGTTGTAAATACTAATACTATTATAATTAAATGTTTCATTGCCAATTTCTTCAAAGAGTTGCGAAATTTAAAGATATTAAATTCAGCCTACAATACTATTTTATTGTTTTATATTTAGGCTAAAATTAACGAAATGAGTACCAAAAATATAGATGTAAATACAGATTACGATTTAATTTGTGTAGGAGCAGGAATTATGAGTGCCACTTTAGCACTTTTGGTAAAACTGGTAAAGCCAGAACTAAATATTTTAATTCTAGAACGATTAGATGGTGTTGCACAAGAAAGTACTGCTGCATGGAATAATGCTGGAACAGGACATTCTGCATTATGTGAATTAAATTATACACCACAAAAAGGAAATACTGTAGATTGCTCTAAGGCGTATAATATTTGTACTCAATTTGAATTGTCTAAACAATTTTGGAGCTATTTAGTTAATAATAAATTAATTACTAATCCTAAAGATTTTATTAATTCTGTACCGCATCACAGTTGGGTTACAGGAGAAGAAAATGTAGCATTTTTAGAAAAAAGATTTAATGCTCTAAAAGAGCATTTTATGTTTGAAGGCATGGAGTTTACCACAGCTTTAAGTAAAATGAAAACTTGGTTTCCTTTAATAACAGCAAATAGGAGTGAAGATGAAATTATGGCTGCAACGCGTATAGAGCGTGGTGCAGAAATGAATTTTGGAGCATTAACAAAAAAACTATTTGATGTGCTTGAAAATGAATTTAATACACCAGTACACTGTAATGAAGATGTTATAGATATAGATCCAGATAAAGATGTAGAATGGTCTGTAGAGGTAAAAAATAATATAACAAATAAAACCCAATATTTAGATGCTAAACATGTGTTTATTGGCGCTGGTGGCGGTAGTTTATTGTTGCTTCAAAAAGTTGAAATAGCCGAAAAAGATGGATACGGCGGTTTTCCTGTAAGTGGAGAATGGTTGGTTTGTAAAAATGAAAATATAATTAAACAACACTTAGGTAAAGTTTATAGTAAAGCAGGACCTAACGACCCACCAATGTCTACGCCACATTTAGACACACGATTTATTAATGGAAAGCGAGAATTATTATTTGGTCCATTTGCTGGTTTTAGTCCAAAATTTTTAAAAGAAGGTTCTAATTTAGACCTCTTTAAATCTATTAAGTTAGATAATATAAAACCTATGCTTGGTGCATTTTGGGATAATTTGCCATTAACTAAATATTTAATCGAGCAAGTTTCAATGTCTCATGAAGATAGGATGAATAATTTAAGAACTTTTGTTAAAGATGCAAAAAGTGAAGATTGGGAACTTTTGGTTGCAGGACAGCGTGTTCAAATTATAAAAAAAGATGAATATGAAGGTGGTAAATTACAATTTGGTACAGAAGTAGTTAAAAGTAAAGATGGTAGTATTACTTGTTTATTGGGTGCATCTCCAGGAGCATCGACTGCCACTCATGTAATGTTAGAAGTTTTTGAAACGGCCTTTCCAGAAGTGGTAAACTCTAAAGAAGGACAAGAAAAACTGAAAGGTATTGTGCCTTTTTGGAAAGCTAATATAACACCAGAGTTATTTAAAGAAACAATAGCGTATTCATCAAAAGCATTACAATTATAGTTTACATAGCTTTTTCGTCATCTTTTTTATTTTCATTTTTCATTATAACGCGCACCCATTTAATAGCTTGCGTTAGGTTGTCGAAAATTTGGTAAGGTTTGTTGTAAAATTGCCCTTCAAACTCTGCATTAGCACGCATACTTTCACTACCAGGAATAATAGCTACTGCTATTAAATTAGGAATTTTTTCTGCTTCCTTATAAATCATAGGGTTTATTGAAAAAGAATTAACTCTATTACCTATATAAACTAATTTTTTGCCATTAAAATGTTCTTTTAAAATACTTTTAAATTCTTCAGTTTCTTTATACGAAATTAGTTCGCCTTCCTTTACTTGTTTAATAAGAAAGTCATCGAAAATAAATATTTCGGCATGATCTAAATCGTAATATTGAATTACACCCATAGTTTTTTTGATTTGAGAGGTTAAATAAAAGTCAATACCATTAAAATGTAAAATTTACAAATTTGGCATTGGCTCATTTTTTATAATTGCATCTGCAATAACTATAGCATCGGTAAGACTTTTACAAATTTTAAAAGGTTTTTTAAAATCTTGCAACGGTATTTTTTTAACGGTATTATCATTATTTGCATTAACAATAATCATGGCAGCTAGATTAGGAATATTCTCAGCATACTTAAAGGCTAAAGGATCTACATGGTAAGATTTTACTTTGTTAGAAATGTACACCATTTTTTTATTATTAAAGTAGGTTTTAATAATATCGTTTAACATAAAGCCTTGTTCTGTACTTATCACTTTATCTTTTCGTATTTGATTTATTATATAATCATCAAAAACAAAAACTTCAGAATACCCTAAGTCAAAATAATGAAACATTCCCATATAAAACTGCTATTAATCTATACTAATTTAAAAAAAAATAAATAAAAAAGCGACGCTCAACTTTGCGTTTTGCGTCGCTTTTTCAAACTAACTAACTAACCATTGCCTACGAAACGGACAATTTTATTGTTTATTTTATAATGTTTTTTAATTAACAGTATTTTATGATTTTTTACACATTTAATACTTGATTTAGATGTCTTCAGAAATCATTTCGCCTTGATTTCTAAAAACAAGTTCATTATCAAATGCATCTAACAATATAATACTATCTGTTGTAACATGTCCTGATAGAACTTCTTTACTCAAGGCGTTTAAGACTTCTTTTTGTATAACGCGTTTTACAGGTCTTGCTCCAAACTCTGGTTCGTAACCTTTTACTGCTAAGTACGAGATAGCTTCTGGTGTAGCATCAAAAGTAATGCCTTGTTGCGCAATCATTTTAGTAACACTCTTAAGTTGTAGGCCAACAATTTCTTTTATATTTTCTTTAGTTAAAGGTGTAAATAAAATAGTATCGTCGATTCTGTTTAAAAATTCTGGTCTAACAGTTTGTTTTAATAATCCTAATACATCTACTTTAGCAGCTTCCATTGCGGTTTCAATATCTTTTGCAGCCTCAAAACGTTCTTGAATTAGTTGACTACCCATATTAGAGGTCATTATAATAATAGTGTTTTTAAAATCTGCAGTACGGCCTTTATTATCTGTTAAGTGACCTTCGTCTAATACTTGTAATAAAATATTAAAAGTGTCTGGGTGTGCTTTTTCAATTTCATCTAAAAGCACAACAGAATACGGTTTTCTTCTTACAGCTTCGGTTAATTGTCCACCTTCATCATAACCAACGTATCCTGGAGGCGCACCAACTAAACGGCTTACCGCATGGCGCTCTTGGTATTCACTCATGTCTATTCTTGTCATTGCACTTTCATCGTCAAACAAATATTCTGCTAAGGCTTTAGCAAGCTCTGTTTTACCAACACCTGTTGTACCTAAAAATAAAAAGGTTCCTATTGGTTTTTGTGGGTTTTGTAAACCGGCTCTAGAGCGACGTACAGCATCACTAACAGCAATAATAGCTTCATCTTGGCCAACAACACGTTTGTGTAATTGGTCTTCTAGTTTTAACAGTTTTTCACGTTCACTCTGTAGCATTTTGGTTACAGGAATACCTGTCCATTTTGCAACAACCTCTGCAATATCATCGTAAGTTACTTCTTCTTTAATGAGAGAATTTTCAGACTGTGCTTTTAATTCTTCTTGTAGTTTTTCAAGCGTTTCTTGAGCTTCTTTTATTTTACCATAACGTAACTCTGCAACTTTGCCATAGTTGCCTTCACGCTCTGCTTTTTCTGCTTCAATTTTAAAGTTTTCAATAGCTTGTTTTGTGTTTTGTATATTGTCTACAACTTCTTTTTCACTTTTCCATTTCGCATTAATCTCATTGCGTTCTTCTTTTAAGTTTGCTAAATCACTACGTAAAGCTTTTAGTTTTACTTCATCTTTTTCGCGTTTAATGGCCTCAATTTCAATTTCAAGTTGCATTATTTTACGATCTAAAACATCTAACTCTTCTGGTTTAGAGTTTATTTCCATACGTAATTTAGAGGCAGCTTCATCCATTAAATCAATGGCTTTATCTGGTAAAAATCTATTTGTAATGTATCTAGTAGATAATTCTACAGCGCCAATTATAGCTTCGTCTTTAATACGAACTTTATGGTGAGTTTCATATTTTTCTTTTATACCACGTAAAATTGAAATAGCACTTTCTGTATCTGGCTCATCAACCATAACTTTTTGAAAACGACGTTCTAAGGCTTTGTCTTTTTCAAAATATTTTTGATACTCGTCTAAAGTTGTTGCACCAATAGATCTTAATTCACCACGAGCTAATGCAGGTTTTAAAATATTAGCAGCATCCATTGCGCCTTGTCCGCCACCAGCTCCAACAAGTGTGTGAATTTCATCAATAAATAATACAATATCTCCTTCGCTATTGGTAACTTCTTTAATTACAGCTTTTAAGCGTTCTTCAAACTCACCTTTAAATTTGGCTCCGGCAATTAATGCTCCCATATCTAAAGCAAATATTTGCTTGTCAACTAGGTTTTCTGGTATATCACCATCTACAATTCTATGTGCTAAACCTTCAGCAATGGCGGTTTTACCAGTTCCTGGTTCTCCAACCAGAATAGGATTGTTTTTAGTTCTACGCGATAGAATTTGAAGTATTCTTCTAATTTCTTCATCTCTTCCTATAACAGGATCTAACTTGCCATCTTTTGCTAATTGGTTTAAATTTTTAGCATATTTATTTAGTGCATTATAGGTTTCTTCTTGACTTTGTGATGTTACACGATCACCTTGTCTTAATTCATCTATACTTGCTTTTAAAGCTTTTTCTGTAACACCTTGATCTTTTAACACCTGAGCAATTTTGCTTTTAGAATTAAAAATTGCTAAAATTAAATGCTCGATTGAAACAAATTCATCTTTCATATTTTTAGCAATATTAGAGGCTTCATTTAACATTTTAGAAGCGTCTCTAGAGATTGAGAAATCGCCACCACTAACTTTAGCAAAACTTTCTAGCTGTTTTTCTAGAATTTGCTTAAGCATAGGTATGTTAACCCTCATTTTCTTTAAAATAAATGGTAATACATTTTCATCAACGTCGAAAATTGCTTTAAAAATATGTTCGTTTTCTATTTGTTGATGTCCCAAGCCTTGCGCTATTTGTTGGGCTAGCTGTATAGCCTCTTGGGATTTTATTGTGAAATTATTTAAGTTCATTTTTATATATTTTAATTAATAGTTGTTGTGTTTTGTGTACAATAGTCAATTACCTTACCAATTTAGAAAACCAAAAATCAAACGACAAAATGACTTGTTTTTTTGCTTAAAGCATGACCTTTTGTCTTGTTTTTTAGCGCTTTTGAGTTATTTTTATAACCTTTTGTTATATTTTTAAATTGGGTTTTTTTTTGAAAATGAATAAATTAAGTCCTATTTTTATTTCTTTATTTTTTAACAATAGATTTATTACAATTAATGGATAGCCTCAAGAAAAAAATTAGACGTAGATATATATTATTCGCATCTGTATCAATAACATTATTTTCGCTATTATTTTTTGTAGTACACAGGCATATAACTATTCAAAAAGATGATGCTTATATTATTAATAGAGCTGGAAAACAGCGAATGTTAAGTCAAAATATAACCAAACAAGTTTTAGCTTATAATAATGCTTTTAATTCTTTAAAGTCAAAAAATAGTGATTCTGTTTTAGTAAATAACCTTATAACAGAGTTTAAAGATTCTCATGTTTATTTAATTAATTATTATAAAAAATTAAAGCACAATGAGAAACTTGATTCCCTTTTTAATATTGCCGATAAAAATTTAAAAAAGGTAACAACTTCAAGTAAATTAATTTTAAACACAACAGATAAAGCATTTATTAGTTTAGAAGCAGAAAAATTAATAGAGGCAGAAGAAAAGTTTTTAGAAATTATGGATGCAATAGTATTGGAGTACCAATATGTTGCAGAGAAAAACTTAAAGAAACTTCAAAATAACTTTTATAATTTAATGACAGTTTCTATACTGTTATTAGCATTAGGTTTCTTTTATTTATTGATACCCACAATTAGGGAGTTGATTACAAAAAATGAAGCCCTAATACTTTCTAACAAAGCCTTAAAAAATACTAAAGAAGAGATTAAAAATAATTTAAAAGAGCTAAAATTACTTAAAGAAAATTTAGAACAAAAAGAACATTACAATAAAATTTTTATAGAACAAGCGCCACCATCTATAGCCATGTTAGATAAAAACATGAAATATATAGCTGTTTCAAAAAAATGGAAAATAGATTATAAACTAGAAGATTGCGATGTAATAGGTAAGTCACATTATGATATTTTTCCAGAAATTGGAGACGGTTGGAAACAAAAACATAAAGAGTGTTTAAGTGGAGCGGTAGATATTTGTGACGAATATTTATTTGAAAGAGTAGATGGTACAAAGCAGTGGATATTTTGGGAGGTAAAACCATGGTATATAAACGAAGGTGAAATTGGTGGTTTAATAATGTACACTGGAGATATAACTCACATTAAAGAACAAGTTAGAGCAAAAGCTAGAGTAGAAGAAATTTTAGATAGAACAACAAACGTAGCTAAAATTGGAACTTGGGAACTAGATTATAAAACAAAAAAATACACATTAAATAAAATTACCAGAGAGATATTAAATATACCAGAAGATCGTACTATTTATGGCCAAGAAAGTTTAGAGTTATATAAAGAAGGAGAAAGTAGAAATAAGATTTTAGACGCAGTTGATGCCTTAGTAAATACTAAAAAACCATTTGATATTGAAGTTGAAATGACTACGCTTGATGGCAATCCAATTTGGGTAAGAGATATTGGTCAAGCCGAATTTAATGGAGGTGAATGTATACGACTTTTCGGGATATTTCAAGACATATCTCACATAAAGCGAGCAGAAATTGAATTAAAACGAAAAAATGAGCTTTTAAATTTTGCCGAGAAAATTACAATGATGGGTCATTGGCAATGGCATATTAATACTAATAAGGTAACATGGTCTTCAAATTTATATAGTATAATGGGTGTAGATGAAGATAAAAATGATATTACTATTAATACTATTTTAAATATAACACATCCTGAAGATGTAGAAAATGTTAAACTACACATGGAAAAATCATTTTCAGAAAAGCGTTTTCATGGTGAGTTAATACATAGAGTTATTTTAAAAGATGGAACAATAAAAACACTATTAGTTTTAGGAAAATTTATTTTAAATGATAATGATGAAGTAATAGAAATTATTGGTAGTATTCAAGATATAAGTAATCAAAGAATGGAAGAGGTTAAGTTTAAAAGCTTATTAGAATCTGCTCCAGATGCAATGATTATTTTAAACGAAGACAAAAAAATACATTTAATAAACAAACAAGCCGAGCGTTTGTTTGGTTATTCTCAATTAGAGTTGATAGATAAACCTATAGATCAATTAGTCCCAAAAAGAATATTAGAGAAGTTTAAAGAATATAGAGACAACTACTTTAATGATCCACAAACACTTGGTATGGGTGATAATAGGGAGTTAATTGGCGTAAATAAAAATGGAGATGAATTTCCAGTTCAAGTAAGTTTGAGTCCATTAGAAACAGAAAGTGGACTGTTAGTATCTTTAGCAATAAGAGATATAACAAAACAAAAACAAGTAGAATATAATATTAGAAGCTCTAAAGAAAACTTAGAGTTACTAGCAAAAAAATTAAAAACTCAAAACATTCAATTAGCAGATTTTGCACACATAACATCTCATAATTTAAGAGCACCTGTAAGTAATCTAAATTCTTTAATAGATATGTACTTTATGTGTGATAAAGAAGAAGATAAACAAGACGTATTTAAAAAGTTTCAAAAAGTTATTACCCATTTAACCGAAACATTAAATATACTTGTAAATGCTTTAAAAATAAAAAAAGAAAAAGCAAGTTTAAATCCAGTTAGGTTTTCTGAAACATTAAATAAAACAAAAGAATTGTTAGCTGCTCAAATTATTGTAACTGGAGCTGAAATTACCAGTGATTTCACCGAAATAAATAAAATTTCTTATAATAAAATTTATTTTGAAAGTATTTTTCTTAATTTAGTAGAAAACGCTATTAAATATAGAGCAAAAGACAGAGCCCCAAAAATACATTTGAGAACAAAACTAGTAGATAATCACATTGTTTTAGAAATTGAAGATAATGGACTAGGAATTAATCTTGATAGACATAAACACAAAATATTTGGTTTAAATAAAGTGTTTCATAGACATCCAGAAGCAAAAGGTGTTGGTTTATTTATGACTAAATTACAAATAGAATCATTGGGAGGAAAAATTACGGTTGAAAGTACTGTAGATAAAGGCTCTAAATTTATTATTAATTTTAATAAATAAATATGCATAACACTTTAAACATCTGCATTGTTGATGATGATGAAATCTATAAATTCACAGTTGTAAAAACTTTAGAGTCTATAGATTTTGATAAAAAAATAGAAGTCTTCTCAGATGGAGAAGAAGCTTTCTCCTTCCTTTTAGATAATATAGATAATATAGAACAGTTGCCAGATGTTATATTGTTAGATATAAACATGCCTGTTATGGATGGTTTTCAGTTTATGGAAGAATATATTAATATTAAACCACGCGTAGGAAAAAAAATCACAATCTATATGGTATCATCGTCTGTAGATTCTATGGATATTGAGAAGGCGAAAGGTATTAGTGAAATTTCCGACTATATAATAAAGCCAATAAAAAGAGGCGAATTAAAAGCAATAATTACTGGACTTCGAGACAAAGGTCGCATTTAAATTATTGTTTTTAAATTAATTTAAATATGCTTTAAAGCATATTTTTTTATACTTAATTAAAACAATTTTATGGGAATTTTTAATAAAATTTTTGGTGATTCTTCACAACCAAAAGAAGAAAAGGTATTACCATGGATTTCATTAACAGCTGTTTCTCAATTGGAAACTATAGCAGAAAAGTCGAAATCTAAAACACAAATTATATTTAAGCATTCTACTCGTTGTGGTATTAGCCGCATGGTAATGAACCAATTTATAGATGCATATAATTTAGATTTAAATGTAGATTTATATTATTTAGATTTATTGAATTATAGAGAGGTTTCAAACGAAGTTGGCTATAAGTTTCAGGTCATGCATCAATCTCCACAATTACTTATTATTAAAAATGGAGTAGCAGTAGCTCATGCAAGTCATGGAGCAATTAATGAATTAGAATTAGAAAAGTTTATCTAACTTTTAAAAATATATAAAGCTTAAAACTCCCAAATAACGATACTGTTATTTGGGAGTTTTTTTATTTAACTTTTAAAATTATATCTACGTATAATACTCTTTAGTTGAAGTTTAAGGTCTTCACCAGTGTCATAAACCATTTGTTCGTTACTTGGAAATCTTAATCTTCTGTTTTTAAGTAAATTTATATCTTCTGCTGTTAAGGCTCTTTCGTCTCCTTTTACATTGGCATATATATTATCGAAAATAAATTCGCTATTAATAGGGAAACTTCTAATTACTTGATTTTGCTTTAAATTATTGTATACAACTCTAGCTATAATTTGTGTAGATTTTAATTGATTATATTCAAAAAATCTAGCTTTAGCAGTTATTATTTTATCCTGCTTTAAATCATCACCAAGGCTGTCTTTTACAACATTTCCATTAGTGTCTAAAACGTATTCCCAACCATCAACAATATTTTTTTTTCTTATTAGCTGTTTTTCTGTAATACGCTCAGGCGAAATGTTTATACGTTGTAACTGTAATTGCATTTCGTAGTTATAATCTATGTTATTTACTGGATTTGCATGGTATACAGTCCAAAAATCATTTAAACCGTATGTATCAAAATTTAATAATTCATTTTGTAAACGATTAGGTATTAACTGGTTTGTATTATTAACAATACCAACAATAACATAGTCTGTACCTTGGTGTTTTGCAACCTCTATAAGTTGTCTTGTATCTTTATAATTAGGATTTATAGTTTCAACTTCATTAAACAATTGGTAAGCAATCCTGTTTTTAAGCTTATCATTAGTGTTTAACAAGGTTAAAGCTTCGTTGTATTTATAATTAGAAACCTTTTGTTTATAGTTAACTATGGCATTACTATAATTATTAAATTTTAACTCTAGTAGTTTACCATCAATATACAGTGGCATTACAGCTTTAATAGCACGTTGTCTATCTTCAAGATCTAAATACAAATTATAAATAGTTTCAAACTGCTCTGGATTTCCATCTTTTTTTAAATGATTAATAGAGTTATGGTTTTCGGTAACCACTTTGTAAAAAGCATCTTGTAACATAACAATAAAATCCTGCTTTCGTTTTTTATTTTTGTTATGCTCTAATTTTTTAAGCGCATTACTAATTGCCTGGTCATAATTTCCAGAGTTTAGTTGTTTTTCAATTTGCTTTCTTCCAACACAAGATGTTAGTATTAGAAGACCTACTAAAAATAGTGTAATTTTTTTCATCTTCTTACGTTTTACGGGTTTATACTATAAGTATAAAATCAAATGCCATGCCAAAAGCAAAAAAGCCTTAAAACGCTGTAGGTTTCAAGACTTTTTAAAAGCTTATTATTTTTAAAAAAACTATTTTTTTGCTTTATATATTGGTAATAATTTGGTTGATACTTCTCCAAACCCAATTCGTGTACCATCTTTCTCACAAAAGCCACGCATAATAACTGTATCGTTATCATTAATAAATTTACGTTCTGTGCCATCTGCCATTTTTAATGGTTTTTCACCACGCCATGATAACTCTAACATAGAACCGTAAGAATCTGGTGTTGGTCCAGAAATAGTACCACTTCCCATCATGTCTCCAGAGTTTAGCGGGCAACCATTTACAGTATGGTGTGTTAACTGTTGTGCCATACTCCAATACATATGTTTAAAGTTAGAACGGCTTACAACTGTTTCTTTTGCTTTTTCAGGTTGTATTGCAACTTCTAAGTTAATATCAAAACTCTTTTTGCCTTTTTGTTGTAAATAAGGTAATTGTTTTTTTAATGGTTTTGGTCCTGCAACTCTATAAGGTTCTAAAGCATCTAAAGTTACAATCCATGGAGAAATAGAAGAAGCAAAGCTTTTTGCTAAAAACGGACCTAATGGTACGTATTCCCATTTTTGAATATCTCTTGCGCTCCAGTCGTTAAATAATACTAAACCAAAAATATACTCTTCGGCTTCATCAATAGGAATAGGCTCACCTAAATCGTTAGCATCTGTTGTTATAAATGCCATTTCTAATTCGAAATCTACTAATTTACTTGGGCCATAAACAGGCTCTGTTTCACCAGCTGGTAAAGTTTGACCTTGTGGTCTATGTACAGGAATTCCAGAAGGAATAATAGATGAACTTCTACCATGATATCCAACAGGAATATGTAACCAGTTTGGTAATAAAGCATTATCTGGATCTCTAAACATAGTGCCTACATTAGTAGCATGTTCTATACTCGAGTAAAAATCTGTATAATCACCAATTTGAACTGGTAATTGCATTTCAATTTCATCTAAACGAAATAATACAGTTTCTTTATTTTTTTTATTGTCTTTTAATTCATCGTTTTCTGCATCAAAAATCTCTGCAATACGATTTCTTACTAAACGCCAAGTTTTACGGCCATCTGCTATAAAATCATTTAATGTATCTTGAAGAAAAATATCATCAGTTAATGGGATGCCTTCAAAATAGCCTAGTTGGTGTAAAGCACCTAAATCTATGGCTGTATCGCCAATACGAGTTCCAATAGTAATAATATCATCTCTTGTTAAAAAGACTCCAAAAGGAATATTTTGAATTGGAAAATCTGAATTTTTATCAACGTGTAGCCACGATTTTCTATCTGGATTGTTAGCAGTAATTGGCATAACTATATCTTGTGTTTTTTGTTTTTAAATCTATTCAAACCTACATAATTTTTTTTAGTTTGAAATACTTTTACTATTAAAAAATGCTTAAAATTCCACTAAACATATAGAGTTATAAACATAATGTAAAAGATAATAACAATCTATTAGAATCTACTGTTTTTAAGTAAAAAAAAGCATCCTTTTTAGTATTTTAGCGGCAATCTAAAAAAAGACATATTTATGCAACGTGATGAACAAATATTTGAGTTAATTCAAGCTGAAAAAGAACGCCAGTTACACGGCTTAGAATTAATCGCATCAGAAAACTTTGTAAGTGACCAAGTTATGGAAGCTGCAGGTTCTGTTTTAACCAATAAATATGCCGAAGGTTACCCAGGAAAACGTTATTATGGCGGATGTGAAGTAGTAGATGAGGTAGAGCAAATAGCAATAGATCGTGCCAAAGCATTATTTGGAGCAGAATATGCAAACGTACAACCACACTCTGGTAGCCAGGCAAATACAGCAGTTTACCATGCCTGTTTAAAACCAGGAGATAAAATTTTAGGTTTCGATTTATCTCACGGTGGACATTTAACTCATGGATCGCCAGTAAATTTTTCTGGTAAATTATATAACCCAGTTTTTTATGGTGTAGATAAAGAAACTGGTGTTTTAAATTATGATAAAATTGAAGAAATAGCAAAGCGTGAAAAACCACAATTAATAATTGCCGGAGCTTCTGCTTATTCTCGTGATATAGATTTTGAACGTTTTCGTAAAATTGCAGATAGCGTTGATGCTCTTTTATTAGCCGATGTTTCTCACCCAGCCGGTTTAATAGCAAAAGGTATTTTAAACGATCCTATTCCGCATTGTCATATTGTAACAACTACAACACATAAAACTTTACGTGGACCTCGTGGTGGAATGATTTTAATGGGTAAAGATTTTGAAAACCCATTTGGTATAAAACTTAAAAACGGAAACTTACGTAAAATGTCGTCGTTATTAGATTCTGGTGTTTTTCCAGGAAATCAAGGTGGACCATTAGAACATATTATTGCAGCAAAAGCAATTGCTTTTGGAGAAGCTTTAACAGATGAGTTTATGCATTATATGTTACAAGTAAAACGAAATGCTAAAGCTATGGCTGAAGCTTTTGTTGCTAAAGATTATAATATTATTTCTGGTGGTACAGATAACCACATGATGCTTATTGATTTAAGAAATAAAAACATTACAGGTAAAGATGCAGAACAAGCACTTGTAAAAGCAGATATTACAGTTAATAAAAACATGGTTCCTTTTGATGATAAATCACCATTTGTAACGTCTGGAATTAGAGTAGGTACAGCTGCAATTACAACTCGTGGTTTAAGAGAAAGTGAAATGGCTACTATTGTAGATTTAATTGATGAGGTTATTACTAATTATGAAGATGAAGATAAATTAGATGCTATTGCTGTTAGAGTAAATGCAATGATGAGTGATTTACCGTTATTCTCTGCATAGTTTTATTATTATATTATTTACATAAAAAAAGCCTGCAATTTGCAGGCTTTTTTTATAAGATGTTTTAATTTTTTATTCGAAAACAGTATGTTGGTATGCACCAGCATCTGGAGCACTTGTTCTGTTAACTCCTAATATATCATTTGGTACTTGTGAAGCAAAAGATGAAGCACCTATACCATTGGCATTAGAATTGTCTCCAATAATTAATTTATTTAGGCTTGTGTTTTTAAAATCTGGTTCTTGATTAAATATATTGTTCTCGTAATTTACGGTGTTTTCAAAATTGTAATTATCTCCAGTAAATTCATTTAAGTTATCACTAAAACGCAATAAGCTATTGGTGAATTTAAAATTGAATATAACTGAATCGTCTTCAATTTCATCTAATATAAATTCAGGATTATCATTACCATATATTATACAGTTGTTAAAATTAGCTTGGGTTAAATTGGTTATAGTAACTGCACCTTCAGTTTCTAAAAAGTTGTTAACTAATAAGGCAGGAAATTGCCTAAAACTATTATTCCAATAATTAGCAATTGTACTATGCGTAAAATTATATTTTCCTCCAAAAGTTAAAGCAACAGAAGATTGACCTGCGTTATTAACCACAAGGTTTTCTGCAGTTATAGATGTATTTCTTGCTAAAATACCATAATTACCAAAGTTGTATAATTGAGAATTTGTTATTGTCAATTTATCATTAACAGCTTCTGGATTTGCATCAACTAACAAACCAACAGTTCCGTTTTTAATAGTAGCATAATTAATGGTATTATTTATACTGTTTTCAAAAAGCCAAATGGTTCCCCATTGTCCAGGTACGTTTTCAAAATTAGGCTCTAAACGATCACTTTCAAAAATGACTTCGTTTTCTAATAATTCTGCATCTGTACTTAATGCACCATTTACATTTAGTGTCGCATTTTCTGAAACTATTAAACCAGAATCTGCATGAAAATGAATTCTCGCTCCTGCATTAACTGTTAAGGTTTCTCCATTTGGTACGGCAGCGTAACCGTAAATTACATATGGTTTTTCGTTTGTAAACGTTAATTCATCAGGCATAAGTTCTCGACCTTGAATTTCGGTTTCAAATTGTTCTCCATTAACATCAAAAGTTAGTGTTTCTATAATACCTGTTGCATCATCACGTTCTGGAAATATAAAAACAGCGTCTTTTACTAACGTTACTAAGTCAACATCTTGGTAATTACTTCCTGTATCAAATTCAATTTTGTCTGTATATAAAATTTCGTTATTAAAAAACGGATCGTTATTTGGGTTGTCTGTATTAAAAGTAGTTTCAATAAATATAAATAAACTGTCTTTTGCTTGAATTTCTACATTATTAAAAGATTTACCAGCAACACCATCTACATTTAACCTGAAACCAGAGTTTTCACCTCTATTTAGTTTTACAGTTGGAATGCTAATATCATCATCACTACGGTTATAAACTTTAAGGTTGTAAGTGCTTGAGCCTATATTGGCAAAAATAGTGTCAAGGTAAACCGTGTCTTTAGAAAACTCTAAATTGCCAGTACTAGGAGCAAAGTCAAAATCTTTACGGCAAGCGTTAGATAGAATTAAAAGTGCGATACAAAAAATAAAATATGTTATGCGTTTTATAGCCATGAGATAATTAACTTTAAGGGACTAAAATATAACTTTTGAAAAACTATTTTAGTATTAATATTCTTTTATTAAGTAAATAAATCTGCAATTTCTTGAGTTATACGTGTTGGTTTTTTTGATGACGCACTCATAAAACACCAATTGGTTGTAGATTTTGCTAATAAAGTATTGTTCTTTTTGTTAAAAATTTCTACAATTCTAGTTGATTTTACACCTTTAGCTTCTGTAACATACGTTTTAATTAAAAGTGTTTCATTTAAAAGTGCAGATGCTTTATAGTCTATAGTATGTGATAGTAGTACCCAAAAATAGTTTTTTAAAATAGTAGTAGAAGCGTTTTTATGCCAATGTGCTTTTGCAATATCATTAACCCATTGTACATAGCGTACGTTATTAACGTGCTGCAATTCATCTATATCATTTTCTGCAACTACTATTGTTTCGCTATAAACCTGCATGTTATTTTTCAATAATTCTCACTTCAAATAATTTGTCCCAGCGTTTTCCTGTAACAAATATAGTTTGTGTTTCTGGGTTGTAAGCAATACCATTAAGTACATCTAAACCTTTATGTTGTTTTACTTCTTTTTTTAAAGGAGAAAAATCTATTACAGCTTCAGTTGCACCATTTTTTGGGTTTATAATCGCAACACCATTACGTTGGTATATGTTAGCATAAATTTTTCCGTTAATCCATTCAAGTTCGTTAAGTTTACCAATTTTTCCTTTATTAGTATAGACTTGAATATTACTTTCTTCAACAAGATTTTCAGGATTTAACAGCCAAATTTTTTCGGTTCCATCACTTTTATAAAGCATTTTGCCATCATTACAAATTCCCCAACCTTCTTTGCTTTCACCAAATTTAAAAGTACTTGTGCGTTTAAACGTATCAAGATTGTATACAAAGCCTTTGCCGCTTAACCATGTTAATTGGTATATTTTATTATTTAATATGGTTAAACCTTCACCAAAATATTGATCGCCAAGATTTATATTTTTAAGTACTTCTCCAGTTTTATAATTTACTTTACGTAATTTACTCTCTCCTTTTTGTCCAGTACTTTCATATAATTCGCCGTTAAAAAATTCTAATCCTTGAGTATAAGATGTAATATCATGAGGATAGGTGTTTACAATCTCGTAACTATAAACTTTTGGAGATGCATTATTTACAATAGCGATGTTTTTGGTAGCAATTTCTGTTTCTCCATCAAAATTAATAGAGGCAGTAATAGTTTGAGATCCTAATTTAAAACCGCTTAAAAGTACAGATTTATCTACTGTTTTACCATCTATTTCATAGGTAACAGATTCTATTTCAATATTTTTAGGGTTAGCAATAGATAATTCTAGTGTTTCATTTAATGCTATTGTATTATTTGTTGCATTTGTTGTGATGTTAAAGTTTTTTTCTTGTTTAGAATCACCGCAACTAATAAGAGTTATTGCTAAAATTATGATTGTAAGGTAATTATGTAGTTTCATTTTTAGTAATTAATTTTAAGCAAGATATTTATTAAAATTCAGTATAAAAAATCATTGTGATAAAATTAAAACATTGTATATTTGCCGCGGCAAGTCCTACACAACCAGCTCCTGTTGAATCCTCCAGGTCGGGAACGAAGCAAAGGTAAGCGGTCGTAGCGGTGTGATGTAGGTAGCTTGCCTTTTTTTGTACACTAAACTCAAATCTTGAAAGCTTTTGCGAATCAGGATTTTTTTGTTTATTGTATTCTTTTCAATATAAAACTCATAATATTTAAACACTAAATTATATATGTCTAAAGTCGTTTTAATAACAGGAGGATCTTCAGGAATAGGAAAATCTATTGGTGAGTATTTAACTCAAAACGGTTATACTGTTTATGGTACAAGCCGAAGTGCAGAAAAGTATGTAAATCATCCTTTTAAAATTATTGCTTTAGATGTTAAAAATGTAGACTCAATAAAAAAAGCTGTAGCTCAAGTGGTTTTAGCTGAAGGAAAAATAGATGTGTTAATTAATAATGCAGGTGTTGGTATTACAGGTCCAATTGAAGAAATTCCAGCAGAAGAAATACAACATAATTTTGATACAAATTTTTTTGGTCCTATTAATGTAATAAAAGCTGTTTTACCAGAAATGAGAAAGCATAATAGCGGACTAATAATTAATATAACATCAATTGCTGGCTTTATGGGCTTACCTTATAGAGGAATTTATAGTGCAAGTAAAGGAGCTTTAGAGCTTTTAACCGAAGCCTTTAGAATAGAATTAAAAGACTTTAATATTAATATGGCAAATATTGCGCCTGGAGATTTTGCAACTAATATTGCCGCAGGACGTTATCATGCGCCATTAAAAGATACATCGCCATATAAAAAGTATGGTAGTGTTTTAAATGATATAGATGAGCATGTAGATAATAGTAGCGATCCTATTGCTGTAGCAAAACAAGTTTTAAAGGTGATTGAAACCAAAAAACCTAAAATACATTACAAGGTTGGCGCATTTATGCAGAAGTTTTCTATTGTTTTAAAATTTATTCTTCCAGATAGCGTTTATGAAAAGATGTTAATTAACCACTATAAATTATAGTTTTTTATTAATTAATATCATTTTCTATTTAAAAATAGTAAGAAGTTGTAACTTCGCGCTATTATTACAAACACAACTAAATATTTAATATGAAATTTTTTATAGACACAGCAAATCTTGCTCAAATTAAAGAAGCCGAAGATTTAGGAATTTTAGATGGAGTAACTACAAACCCATCACTAATGGCTAAAGAAGGTATTACTGGTACAGATAATATTTTAAAACATTATGTAGACATTTGTAACTTAGTGTCTGGTGATGTAAGTGCCGAGGTAATCTCTACAGATTTTGAAGGTATGGTTAGGGAAGGAGAAGCTTTAGCAGAATTACATGAGCAAATTGTAATTAAATTACCAATGATTAAAGATGGCGTTAAAGCATGTAAATATTTTAGCGATAAAGGAATTAAAACTAACGTAACTTTAGTGTTTTCTCCAGGTCAAGCTTTATTAGCAGCAAAAGCAGGAGCAACGTATGTATCTCCTTTTATTGGTCGTTTAGACGATATCTCTACAGATGGTTTAAATCTTATTGCAGAAATTAGACATATTTTCGATAATTATGCTTTTGAAACTCAAATTCTTGCAGCATCTGTACGTCACACAATGCATGTTATTGATTGTGCTAAATTAGGAGCCGATGTTATGACTGGTCCATTAAGTTCTATTGAAGGATTACTTAAACATCCATTAACAGATATTGGTTTAGCTAAATTTTTAGAAGATTATAAAAAAGGAAATTAATTTTCTTTTCATTTACAAAAAAAGCCTCAACTGCATGTTGAGGCTTTTTTTGTATTTAATTTAAGTAACTAATGATTTATAACTTCAAGTAACTCTTGTTCAAACTGTATTGTAAATATATTTGCTTTAGGGTTTACAATCTCACTTTTCTTATTAACTATATAAACGTTATTAATTGGTTTTATAGATAAAGAATCTATAGCGTTAGATGGTGACTTAAGTCTATACTCATTATGAATTCTCAAATCAAAGTGATTTAAAACCTTCTTTTGGTTAGCATAAGATATAGAATCTATATTTATAGCAATATATTCAACTTCTGGATATTTAGCGTTTAATTCTTTAATACGTTTATGTGACGTTGTAATATGGTTTTTATTAGTTTTAGTCCAAAAATATATTACAGTTGGTTTTTTTATTAAGCTTATTAAGTCAAGCTCTTTGTCACTTGTATTTAAAAGCGTGATGTTAGGTATTTTATTACCAGGTTTTAAACGTTGATAAGATCGTACAACATTTTGTGCTCTTGTAATTTGCTTTTTGTTAGAGCTTTTTTCTATAAACGAATTTAAAATACTACAATATTCTTCAGTTTTATGAGAGTTGTTTATAAAACGCATTGTAGCAGAATATAATAATCTATTTTTTATAGATTTATTTTTTACCTTTTCATCTATAATTCTAAGTTTATCTAAATTATACTCTAAAGACAGTTCATTGTAATTTGTATCGCTACTATGTTTAAAATGTTCTTCTAATGCTAAAGTGTTAAAGTGAAAACGTAAAAACGAAGTATATGCAGGATAATCTTTTAAAATATCATCATTATAATTAATATCATCTCTGTAGCTGTAAAAGTCTTCAGGTAAAATTTCTAGCATATGTTTTTCAGACTTGCTGTAGTTTGCAATAGGATAAACTTCTTTAGATGAGTAGTATTTATAATTAATATTACCTTCAACAAGTTTATCAAACAGCGCAGTTGTTTTATACTTTGCTTTAAATCGCTCTAGTTTTTTTAATTTATCGTCACGTAAAGCATTTAATCTTTGCTCAAAAGCCTCTGGCATGAGTTGACTAAGTGCTAATGTGTTTTTTTCATCCTCTTCATTAAGTAAAAATAATTCCATTAAAAAATTATTTTCTTTAGCACCAATACCAGAATAAACTAAAGATTCGTCAAAATCATAAGTATTTAATCTTAAAAGTAAACTGTCATTAGGTTGAATAAGTACAGTTTGTAACTCTTTGCCATCAAAAAATTGGTATAATCCAGACTTTACGTTTTTAATCTTATAAGCAAAACGGTTTTTCTCATCTAATCTAATAGTATCAATTACTTTTCTAGATTTAGATAAAACAATGTAGCTAGAATAAGGGTTAACTATTTTACCACCAAAAAAAGCCGACGTGCTTTCGGGTTTTTTATCATTTTCACACGAAGTAAAAATAGAAGTAAAGAAGCATAGTATGTAGAGTAATCTAAAATTCATTTAATATAATTCCAAAAATTGCAATCAAACAAAAGTATGTTTTGAATTATTGCAAAGGTGTTAAGGCGTTGTTAAATTGATAGAAACTTAAGTTAAACTCACAATTATAAGAATTTTTTTATAGTTATAAGGCATTTGTTTTACGAAACCAAAGATATTAATTACTTTTGCAGCCTTAAACTTTATAGCAATTTGCATAAGGTTAAATTAATAAATAGTAAGTCATGTTATCAGTTTCAAATCTTTCAGTTCAATTTGGAAAACGCGTTCTTTTCGACGAGGTAAGTACAGTTTTTAATAACGGTAATTGCTACGGTATTATTGGAGCTAATGGTGCCGGAAAATCTACATTTTTAAAAATTATTTCGGGACAACAAGAACCTACATCTGGCCATGTGCATTTAGAACCAGGTAAACGTATGTCTGTTCTAACGCAAGACCATAATAAGCATGATGAAGATACCGTTTTAGATACAGTATTACAAGGTAACAAACCACTTTATAAGCTTAAAGCAGAAATTGATGCTTTATATGCAGATTATACAGATGAAAATGCCGAGAAAATTGGAGAGCTTCAAGTGCAATTTGAAGAAATGAATGGGTGGAATGCAGATAGTGATGCTGCAGCAATGCTATCAAATCTAGGTATAAAAGAAGAGTTACATTATACTGTAATGGGTGATCTTGATGGTAAACAAAAGGTACGTGTTTTATTAGCACAAGCACTATTTGGAAATCCAGATGTTCTTATTATGGATGAGCCTACCAACGATTTAGATTACGAAACAATCGCTTGGTTAGAAAACTTTTTAGCGAATTACGATAATTGTGTTATTGTAGTCTCTCACGACAGGCACTTTTTAGATGCTGTTTGTACACATATTAGTGATATTGACTTCGGAAAAATTAACCATTTCTCAGGAAATTATACGTTTTGGTATGAGTCTTCTCAATTAGCAGCAAGACAACATGCACAACAAAACAAAAAAGCTGAAGAAAAGAAAAAAGAACTTGAAGAGTTTATTCGTCGTTTTTCTGCCAATGTAGCCAAAAGTAAACAGGCAACAAGTAGAAAAAAGATGATTGAAAAACTTAATATTGAAGATATTAAACGTACTAGTCGTCGTTATCCTGCCATTATTTTTGAACGTGATAGAGAAGCTGGAGATCAAATATTAAATGTTGAAGGTCTTACTGCCTCTTTAGATGGTGATATTTTATTTAAGGATATAGATTTAAACCTTGCTAAAGGTGATAAGGTTGTTGTGTTTTCTAGAGACTCTAGAGCCACAACAGCATTTTACGAAATTTTAAATGGTAAAGCTGAAGCAGATTCTGGTAAATTTGCTTGGGGAGTGACAACTACACAATCATATCTACCATTAGATAATAGTGAGTTTTTTGATAACGATTTAACTTTAATAGATTGGTTACGCCAATGGGCTCAAACTGAAGAAGAGCGTGAAGAAGTTAATATTAGAGGCTTTTTAGGTAAAATGATTTTTAGTGGAGAAGAAGCGTTTAAAAAATCTTCTGTATTATCTGGAGGAGAAAAAGTACGTTGTATGCTATCTAGAATGATGATGACAAGAGCAAATGTTTTACAATTAGATGAACCTACAAACCACTTGGATTTAGAAAGTATTACAGCTTTTAATAATTCGCTTAAAAACTTTAAAGGCACGGTTTTATTTACAACTCATGATCATGAATTTGCACAAACAGTTGCAAATAGAGTAGTAGAGCTTACTCCAAATGGTGTTATAGATAGATATACTACTTTCGATGAGTATATGCAAGATGCTAGCGTAAAAGAATTACGTGAAAAAATGTATACCGTTAAAGCATAATAGAAACTATTGTTTATAGTACAAAAAAAGCCTCAAAAATTATTTTTGAGGCTTTTTATATTTTAGTTGTTTAATTATTAGCTTCCATTTCGCCTCTTACAGCTTCTACAATTCTAACAGCCTTGTCTAACTCGCTTTCGTGAACATAAACTTCTGGTTGCCCTGGTAACGTTGTACCAAATCCTGCTAAACGTCCAGATTCAGTTTCGTCTTTTATTATGGGATTAATACCTATATCTTGTAGACGTTGTCTTATTAATTGAACAATAATTGTGTTGCCTGTATATATTTTTACATAGTTTGAATCCATAATCTTTAATTTTAAATCAATTATAAGTTACGAATTTTTCACCGCCATTGGTTATAAAACTTACGTTAAAATGTGTTAAATATAAAAACATATAAATTAACATGTTTTAAATGAGTTGTTTATGCGGTTGTTTATTGGAGCGTTACATTTGTTTTTATAAAAATAAAGCTATGGTATTGTAGAATAAAAATAATTGAGATTAAGCTTAAAAAGTACCAATTAAACCAATTTGATTTCCTGTAAAACTAATATTCCAAGAGATATTGTTTTTCTTTTTATTAGGGTAATCGTAAGCATTAGAGTTAAATAAAAATTTATCAATACTATCAACCACAACAATACTTAATACAGCACCAACGCCAACATCTGTAAGCCAATGCGCACCAACAAATAATCTTGAGATAGGAGCAATAGAGCCTAAAGCGTAAACGCCAACTTTAGACCAAGTATTTTCAAACTGTTTAGCTATAGAGTGTGCCATTGTTACAGACAATACAGTATGTCCAGACGGAAAAGAGTGGTGAGAAGGTTTGTGAGACCAAAATTGAAACTCATTACTTTTTAAACCATTTCCAGGTCTTGCTCTACCAAATACTGTTTTACTTAAACTTTGTATAACTCCTGTTGTGAATGATGATGAAATAATAAGAACACTTGTTTTTCTAATTTTTTCATTTTTGGTAAAAAGTCCATAGCCATATAATCCCGCGTTTGCAATAAAATATACTTGTGGGCTTCCAAAGCGTGTTCCAACTTCTTGAAATAATTTTGGTGGTTTCTGTCTAGTAAAATAAGCACTAGTTTCATCGTCTACAGTTGCTAAAGCTAGCGTACTTACTACAACAGTACCTAATGTTTTAAAATCTTTTTTATCCCAACTTAGCGGTCTTAAAAAAGCATGCTTAGCACTTAGTACAGCATTTTTTCCATCTTCAATAAAAAGTCTACCAATTGAAGTAGAGTCCTTTTTTTTCTCTGTTTTGTTTTGCGCATTTACGGTAATAGAGAAACATACTATTATAATATAAATAGCGCACTTAGTAAACTGCATCATAATTAAATAATTATAAAAACTACCTTAGTTCTGCTCCTAGTTTGTTTTCAAAATTAGATTGTAATTTGCTCATTATTTTGTCTATTACTTTATCTGTTAAGGTTTTATTTTCATCTAAAAAAGTAAAACTCACAGCGTAACTTTTTTTACCATTAGGTAGGTTTTTACCTTGATAAACATCAAACAAATTAACTTTTTTTAATAATTTTTTTTCTGTTTGTCTAGCAATAGTATTTATATCATCAAAAGTTACATTATTATCTAATAATAGTGCAAAATCTCTTCTAACTTCTGGGTATTTAGGTATTGGTGTAAATTTTATTTTATTACGTTTAGCAACTTCAATTATATTATCCCAATTAAAATTAGCAAATAAAACTTCTTGAGAGATATCAAAATGTTTTGCAATTTTAGATTTTACTATTCCAAAGTCTACTAATACTGTTTTGCCTTGGCTGTATTGTATACCTTCAGAAAATAAATCGCTTTTTACAGTAGTTGCACGATATCTAGAAATACCTAAACGGTCTAAAATACTTTCTACTGTGCCTTTAAGGTAAAAGAAAGAGCTTCTTTCACTTGCAGAAAACCAATTTTCTTCGGTTTTATTTCCTGTGATTAATAGTGTTAAGTGTTTTGGCTCTTCACGATTGCCATTATAATTATGGTATGTTTTACCAAATTCGAAAAACTTAATATTATTTTGTCTTCGGTTTATGTTATATGAAATAGCTTCTAATCCAGAAAATAATAATGACTGTCTTAAAACAGATAAGTCTTTACTTAAGGGATTAAGCATTGTAACATTATGCTCTTCTTTTAATTGCTCGCTTAAAGAAATATAATTAGGGTTTGTTAACGAATTAGCCATAATTTCGTAAAAACCTTGAGATACTAATTGGTTTCCTATTACATTTTGAAGCTTATAATCTTCAAATTTTGAAGCATTAGATATTGATGCATTTAATTTTGTTGTAGTTACAATATTATTATAACCATAAACACGTAGTATTTCTTCTATTACATCTGCTTCTCGTTGCACATCATTTCTAAATGCTGGAATGGTTAAGCCTAAACCAGTTTCGGTAACATTATTAACTTTAATTTCTAAAGATGATAAAATGCTTTTTATGGTTTCTTTAGGTATTTCTTGACCTATTAATTTTGTTACTTTATCAAAAGTTAAATGTACTTGAAAGTCTTCAATTTTATTTGGGTAAGCATCAGATACATCACTAGTAATTTCTCCTCCAGCAATATCTTGAATTAATAATGCTGCGCGTTTTAACGCATATTCTGTAATGTTTGGGTCTATACCTCTTTCAAATCTAAAAGATGCATCTGTATTTAGAGCGTGACGTTTTGCTGTTTTTCTAACACTTACAGGATTAAAAAAAGCGCTTTCTAAAAAAATGTTAGTAGTGCCTTGTGTTACTCCAGAATCTAATCCGCCAAAAACACCTGCAATACAAAGTGGTTTTTCTGTATCACAAATCATTAAATCATCTTCGTGTAATTCGCGCTCAATACCATCTAAAGTGGTAAATTTTGTTCCTTTCTCTAGTGTTTTAACTTCAATTTTATTACCTGAAATTTTATTAGCATCAAAGGCGTGGAGTGGTTGGCCTAACTCGTGCAAAACGTAGTTAGTGATATCTACAATATTATTTATTGGTGATAAACCTATAGCTTTTAAACGGTGTTTAATCCAATCTGGTGACTCTGCTACTTTTACACCAGAAATGGTTACGCCGCAATAACGTGGTGCTAACTCTTTGTTAGCAACATCAACATCTATTTTTAAAATTCTACTGTCTACATGAAAAGAACTTACAGATGGTGTTATTAACTCTAAATTAATGTCTTTATGTTGTAAACCAGCTTTTAGGTCTCTAGCAACACCAAAATGGCTCATGGCATCTGCACGATTTGGTGTTAAACCAATTTCAAAAACATAATCGTTTTCAATTTTAAACAAATCTGCACAAGGCGTTCCAACAACGGTATCTTCTGCTAATACCATAATACCGTCATGTGATGTTCCTAAGCCTAATTCATCTTCAGCACAAATCATACCATGACTTTCTTCACCTCTTATTTTGCCTTTTTTAATAGTCCATGCTTCTCCTTCATTTGTATATAAAGTTGTACCAATAGTAGCAACGGGTACTTTTTGTCCAGCAGCAACATTTGGTGCTCCACAAACTATTTGTACAGGATCTCCTGTACCAATATTCACAGTGGTAACCTTTAATTTATCGGCGTTTGTATGTTGTTCGCAAGTTAAAACTTCGCCAACTACAACTCCTTGTAATCCACCTTTTATACTCTGGTAAGTGTCTAAGCCTTCAACTTCAAGACCTAAATCTGTAAGCAATTCACTTGTTTGTTCTGTAGGCCAATCTATTTTTAAAAACTGTTTAATCCAGTTGTAAGAAATCTTCATTTTAACATAATTAGAAACCGCAAATATAGTAATACTTAAGTGTACTTTAAATTTTAGAAAAGGCTTTTATGTTATAAATTACAGTATAATTTGTGTGACAGTGTTAAATATTGTAGATAAAACGTCTAAATGGTTAAATAAATCGTAAATTAATTAAATATTAACAACTAATTTAAAAACATAGTAGTCATGAAAAAAAATAAATTAATAATGTTACTTGTAATAGGTTTACTATTTGCAGGAACACAGTTTGTTGTCGCTCAAGAAGATAAAAAGAAAGTAGAAACGGTAGAAACGGAAATTGAAATGGATGATGAAGATACCATGGAAATAGAAACTAAAAAAGAGGTTGAAATTAAACCCATTAAAGAGAAACAAGTTGATACTAAAATAGAAGTACAGCCAAACAGAGTTAATGGTGAAGGAACTAACAAAAAAGAAATTGAAATTATTGAAGAAGAAGATTTAGAAGATGATGATGATAAACCAGTATTAAAAGGTAAGTTGGTGGACGAATAATTTATTATGCTTAACCAATAAGAAAAGTGTTACCTATGTAATGCTTTTTTTTTGTGCAATAAAATTGCTTTTTTTTGTTAGTATTTTGTTGTTTCTTCGAATAATATTTAAACACTTTACAAATGCGACAATCATTAATACTTTTAGCTTTCATCATTATTTTTTCGTGTGAAGAAAAATCTTCACAAGAATTTTTGTCTAATGGAGACTATAGAGCTGAATTACAGGTGAGCAATACAGATGTTCTTCCGTTTACATTTAAAGTAAAAGATGCAAATAATTTAACCGTTTTTAACGCTGAAGAGGAAATTGAGGTAGATGAAATAGAATACAGAAACGATTCTGTTTTTATAAAAATGCCTGTATTTGAAGCGCTTTTAGCAGCTAAAATTGAAGATGAAACGCTAAACGGAAATTTTATTGTTGAAGGTAAAAATAGAGTCGTACCATTTACAGCTAAAAAAAGTAAATCAAGATTTGATGTTGATGCTAAAGCTGAAGCCAATATTTCTGGAAACTGGGAAACTGTATTTAGTCCAGAGACTGCTGCAGATCGCTACGTAGCAAAAGGTATTTTTAAGCAAGACGGTAATGTTGTTACAGGTACTTTTAGAACAGAAACCGGAGATTATCGATTTTTAGAAGGTGTTATTACAGGAAACGATTTAAAACTATCTGCTTTTGATGGTGCTCATGCATTTTTGTTTACAGGAAAAGTTACAGATTCTACAATAAAAGGTACGTTTTTCTCTGGAAACCATTGGAAAGAACCATTTGTAGCAAAAAGAAACGAGAACTATGAATTAGCAAATGCAGACGATTTAACTTATTTAAATGAAGGTTATGATAGTTTAGCATTTTCGTTTCCAGATGCTAATGGGAATATGGTTTCTTTAAGCGACGAGCAATTTAAAAATAAGGTGGTATTGGTTCAAATTATGGGTACTTGGTGTCCTAATTGCTTAGATGAAAGTAAATACTACGCTCAATTTTATAAAGACAATAAAGATAAAGGTTTAGAGATTGTAGCTTTGGCATTTGAGTATGCTAAAACCGAGGCTAAAGCTTTCGCAGGAATACAACGCTTACAAGATAGAATAGATATTACATATCCAGTTTTATTAGCGCAAACAGGAAGTACAAGTAAACAAAAGGCGCAAGAAAAATTACCAATGCTAAACCATGTATTAAGTTATCCTACAACTGTGTTTGTAGATAAAAAAGGTAAAGTAAGAAAAATTCATACAGGTTTTAATGGTCCTGCAACCGGAGAAAAATTTACAGAATTTAAAACAGAATTTACTCAATTTGTAGATACGTTGCTAAAAGAGTAAAATTTAAATTACTAAAAAACAGAATACTAAATGTGTTTTAACACACAAATAGTTGTTTTTAGTGTGATCTTATTATTTTAAGTATTTCTTTACGGGTTTTTTCGTCTAAAAAGCTATACTCTAATTTATCAAACTCGTTTGCTGGTTTTAAAATAATTTTAGAGTTAGCGCCATTATTTAACATCCACTTTAAAGTGTTAAGTGCTTGCAAATACTTCTCTTGCGGTTCGTTATTACTTACTAACCTACCAATTGAAGAAATAACATTTTGTATTGGGTAGTCTTTAAACCATTCATCCTGTTCGTTAATATCTATGCCGTGTTCTACTAGCATTTTTATTATAGGTAAGTTTAAATTATAGCACGCTTGTTTTAAGCAGCCTTTTGTTTCAATAGGATTTTTTGATAGTAAAAATTCTACTATTTCATTATTGTTTATTTGGCAAGCTCTTTCTAAAAACGAAATGTTTATATAGCCAGTTCTTGTTTCTGTATTTATATCGCCTTGATTAAAGTGATTTATAAAAGCTTCATTAAAACCTCTTTCAATTAAATGGTAATAATATCCTTTATTTGCTTCTTCTTGCGAAGGTTTTAGCCCATAAGTATGGTGCGGTTTATATATTTTAGGAAATTTTGGGTTGTTTTTATTTTCCTCAATTTCAAACTCTATTTGTTTTTCTATACCTAAATCTTTGTAAGCGTTCCATACACCACTAAACCCAACAGACGATTCTCCTATTTCTAAAACATCTAAGTTATGCGTGTAAAAACCAATACCGTGTTCATCATCCCAAGAACAGCTGCCGCAATACCCAATATATGCTTGCCCGTTTTTTTCTGGTATATCTATATATATTGAGGATATCTTAATGTGATCTTTAACATCGCATGCGGTTCTCATTACTGGTAAATGGTCTTCGTAAATTACTTTCCATTTATCATATTCAGCTAAAAAACTATTATATAAACTGCTTAAAATTTTTGTTTGATTATTAATAATAAAAGTCATGGCATTTAATTGTGCCATTTTGGGTTCTGGTTCTTCAGATAATTCATCTTCAAATTGAATATCAATTTCTTCATCTGGATTAAATTCTGACAGTAGGTAACACGTTTCCCAGTAACCATCCCAGCAATACTTTTTATTTAATAACTTCATTTTTTAATATATGAACACCCTATTTTTATATGCTTTTTTTGCATTTTAAAGTAACTAATTTAGAAAATAAATACCGAATGGCAATTTATTAAAAAACATACTATTTAATTAATTGTAATTCAAGTTGTTAGTGGTTGTGTTTTAGTGCCAATATTTTGTTAAAGCGTAAAATTGTAGTGTATAGTTGGTAAATAATATTAAATATATGTTTATAAAGTTATTATAATAGTCTGTAATAAATAAAAAAACTCAAATACTATTAACGGTTGAGGTTTTAGAAGTTGAAATTAGCCAATTTTTTATTTAGTAAGATTTAGATTGGGTTTAGTTAGTGTTTAAGCAATTAATTTTACAAGATGTTGGCAGTGGGATTTTTATTTTTCAGTTTTCTTATAAATCATAAAAGCTGAAAACAAGCCTGCTATTCCAAATAATATTAATAATATATATAAAATTTTATTTGATTTTCCGTTGTTTTCTTTTACCGAAACAGCGTTTTTAATAGCTAACATTTCTTCTTGAATTTTAATTATTTTTTCAGCAGTATTATTTAATTCTTCCAAAACTTTAATTTCTTCCAAAACTTTCGGATAAGCCATTAATGTTTTAACTATTTCAACTTTTTGGTCTTTAGAAAGTATTAATCCATTTTTCGATTGTAATTCAGATAGTAATTTATCTTTTTTATTAATTACCGATTCCTTACTATTTATTTCGTTTTCGTAATAATTTTTTTGGTTATTATATTTTATGTGCCAACTTGGGTCTAATACAGCCTCTAATTCATTAATGCGATTTTCTGAGCGATTTAATTCACTTTGAAGAATGCTAATTTCTCATTGATTGTAATTCAGAACTATACTTATAATTACAACAGCAGTTGTTGTTATCAAAGTAATAATGTTCCAATTAATTATATGTTTTTTCTTTTTTCCCATATTAATACCAACGGTTTTGGCTATGATACGTTGCGTGGTTTGAGTTACTAATTTAGCAAATAAAAAACCGAATAGAAAACCTGTTAGGATTTTTGTAAGTAGGCTTTAACTAGCAATGAATTAGATATGATTTTGTTGCAACCAACTATTTTATAAGTTTAATTATATTCGGATACAAACTTTCTGTTTTTCCTTTACTCGTTTTTATTGCAAAAGTTATTGGCAATATTATATTCAAAGCATAAAGTCCTATAAAAATATAAAAAAGAATAGGATAATAGCCATAATGCATAATTTTTGAAAATGCGAATATTGTTATACTTAAAAATGTAATAATCGACCATAGAATTTGATAATTAAGAACATTTGCTCCAATTTCTTTTAGTCCTACAATTTTATCTTTTTTGTTCATCCATAAAATAAGAGGGACAATTATGTTGCCAACAGGAATGGCTAAAAATGCTATTACAGAAAGGTGAAAAATTGTTAGATAGCTTTTATTGGTTTGTTTGCCATAGTCGAAAATATCTTCTGCATTTATGTCAAGAACCTTACAAATTAAATTCAAAGTTTTTCCACGAGGTTCACTTTCGTTGTTTTCAATCCGTTGAATTGTTCTTAGATTTACTTTAGCAGATTCAGCTAATTCCTCTTGAGAAAGTCCTTTTTGCTTTCTTATTTCTCTAATTTTTTTTCCGATTTCGTTCATAATTAATTTTGGTTTATTGTTCCCACAAAACTACTTATGAATCTATTAATTTGATAACGGTTTGTTTGCGACATTTTTACGACATTCTTGTCAATATGTTGATTTCGTTGAGTTTTCATCTAATTGGTGGCAACGGTCTAATGTGTGATTTCGTTGTGTGGTTTAAGTACTAAAGTTAGCAAATAAAAAACCGAATAGAAAACCTGTTAGGATTTTTTGTAAGTGGCAGTTAACTAACAATTAATTATATAGGGTGTTGTGTGTTCGTTATTTTTTTATGTTAATTTTTTATTCTAATATTTTCTGCTCTAACTTATAAATAAGTCCATCATAAATTCCAGTAACATAAATCTCATTATTTTTATCTACACCAAAAGTTGAAATTCCAATCTCAGTATCAAATAATAATTCATTTTCAAATGTATTAATATCTAAAGCCCATATTTTTCCTGAAATAAAATCTCCATAAATATACTTACCAATTAAATCAACATTCAAATTTCCTCTGTACACATATCCTCCAGTAATAGAACCACTATCTCCATCATGTTCATATTCAAAAACAGGAAAAATCAACCCTGATGAATCACAAGAACCAAAATAACACTCAGTCCCTTCAAAAAAACGCCATCCATAGTTTTTGCCACTTTCTATAATATCAATTTCTTCTATTTGGCTTTGACCAACATCTCCAACCCAAAGTTGTCCAGTTACAATATCAAAACTCATTCTCCATGGATTTCTAAATCCATATGCATAAATCTCGTTAAGCGCATCGTTATCATTTAAAAATGGATTATCATTAGGTATTCCATAGTTTAATCCATTTTCTGGATTATCTATATCTATACGCAAAATACTACCTGTAAACGTTTGTAAATCTTGACCATTATTTGAATTACCTCCATCACCAGAAGATATATATAAATAACCATCATCACCAAAAGCTAATTGACCTCCTTTGTGTATAATAGAAGGTTGATTGTATTCAAGTAACACAAATTCACTATTTGAATCAGCAATATTTTGATTGTTATTAGATACTTTAAATCTAGAAATCCTTGCTATATCTTCCGTATCTATAGGGTTGTAGTTGATATAAAAATAACCATTAGTTTCAAAATTAGGATGAAAAGCCAGTCCAAGTAAACCTTTTTCAACAGTTGCATCAACATTATCAGAAATTGATAGAAATGTTGAGCTAACTGAAGATTGTGTATTTTCAACTACTTTTATTACACCTGCTTTTTCTACAATAAATAATCTATCTGTTCCGTCTTGCGGACTTTGAATATCTACTGGTTGTTCAAAGGGTTGATTAGGGAAATAATTTGAAAGTACTAATTCTGTTTCTACAGGATCTGTAATTTGTTGGTCTTGAAGTTCTTCATCATTACAAGACGTTAAAATAAAAAATAATAACCCTAAAATAAATAGTAAAAAATTCTTCATAGAAAGTTGGTTTTAAGTTACTTTGATAGTGATTCATTTCACAAAAATTATACCACTATGTATTATACTAATAATGTAGCACAGTGGTTTTGTGTATGGTTAGTTACTGGTTAATATACGCAGGCTTTTTGGTTTAGCACAGACGTTAGCAATGCCGCGTGGATTCAGGCGTAGTCGAATTCGCCGTAATTGCGGTTATACGGTGTTGTAAGCAGTTTTTATTCCGCTATTGTTATTTTATAAATGCTATTCTTTCAAAATTATTATGACTGTGATTGAATTTCAGAGCTTTAAATTCAGAATCATAATAAAAGCTATGAGTTCTTTCATTTGAGCAATATCTTTTGTCAATCCAAAGCGGTTTTAGATTCAGTTCTGAATTTGCTTTTATATTATTTTCACAATATTCGAAATATACTTCTTGCAAGCTAAAACTTATTAAACATTCCTCAATTCCAAAGTTTAATTTTTTGTAATCAGTAAAGTCACTTTCCGTATATAACCAATGTTCGTTTGAATAAATTTTATCACTCTTTCTATTTACAGCTATATTCCAATTTCCAGAATTTTCCGCAATGAAATTGGTCAATTCTAATTCCGTTGAATTTTGACTTATTTCAAAATGGTCTTGATTGTTGTTTTTTTCAATTAATGCACCAAAATTCTTGACATAATTAAGTAAAATACTATTCGATTTAGAGATTAAATTCTCGTTCTCTAATCGAATAAATGGCAATCTCCACTCGTTGAAAAATAAGTTATGTAATTCGTTCAGGTTCTTTATCACGATATTTTTGTCAAATTGCTTACAACGGTTTTGTATATGATACGTTGCGTGGTTTAGTACGTAATTTAGCAAATAAAAACCAAATAGAAAATCCGCGAGGATTTTCGTAAGTAGGCTCTCACTAGCAATGGATTATATACGTTGTTGTAAGTAGTGC
>NZ_MPCX01000017.1 GCF_001874145.1 Lacinutrix sp. MedPE-SW
TGGATTAACCGTAATGGTAAAACTTGTTTCCCCAAAACATGTTGGATTAGAGTTATCGTCTACACGAACATATATGGTTTGTGGACTTGACATATTTGGATAAGCTTCTGGTGTTGTTATTGCATTGGTACTTGTTGCAACATCGCCTGGCTGCTCGTAATAACTTACCGTGTAATTTGCCGGATCTTGACCGCTTAAAATAACTGCTTCCTCGGTTGTTAAATCGAATATTTCTACGCCATCGTTTGATGAATCGTCGCAAAGTTCTAGGTTTGAAGGCTGTGCAGCTTCAGCAATAGGATTAATAGTAATTGTAAATCCTTCAGCATCATTTTGAGAAGAAATATAACAAACACTACTCGCTACACTTTCAATTCTAACATATATAATTTCACCAGAACTTGTGTATGGACTTGTTAAAGGATTTGCTCCTGTATCTGCATCTGCTATAGATGAATGATAAGTTACAATAAAATCTGAGGCTGCTTGAGCTCCAAGAACTGCTGCATCTTGGTTTGTTAAATCGAACTCTTCTTGACCATCATTAGAAAGATCATCACAAACCACAATGTCTGGAGCATCATTTAAAGCTACTGTTAAATATTCTAAAGTAAACATGTCTATATCTGCACATGTTCCTGTATTATCTTCAATTCTTATATAAATTATTTCTCCATCGGTACCATTATAATTTACAGGATCTGCAATAGGATTTACTCCAGTCATGGCATCTGCATTAGAATTATGGTAAGACAAGCTATTTGCTGTTTGATCTTGAGCTCCAAAAGCAGGCGCATCGTTTTCTGTAAGATCAAAAACAACAGCTCCACTACCATCATCACACTCTGTAATAGTATTAACTGCTTGTATTGTTGGACCAGGAATAAATTCTATAATAATAGAATCTGACGCCATACATGTAGCAGAGAAAGTAATATCTACAGTATATTCTCCATCTTGAGTAGCATTAAGGGTTGAATTTGTTTCTCCCGGAATTACATCACCATTAAAATACCAAGTATGAGTTGCAGTAGGTAATTGAGTGTCTAAAACTACTGGTGTACCTTGGCACTCTGCTGTACCAGCATTTATAGTAATATCGTCTCCTAAATCACCTCCTAAACTAAAAGAACCAGCTTCTAAAAATACTGCTGAATTAAATGATGTATCTCTAGCATCTGCAACTACAAGTTTTATTCTATAATTATTATTAGGTGTTACATTAGCAATTGCCGCCATTGGTCTTGTATATCCTAAATAATCTATTGGAGCATTTGCTGCAGGTTCTCCACCAGCGCCATGATAAGAATCAAAATATGCTGGGTTTTCTGAAGAACATCCTCCTGCAAAAGCATTATCGCGAACAGTAAAAACAGATACGACATCTGTTGTTCCAGGAACTAATGCTAAATTAGTTGTTGTATTTGTAGATAAATCTGTAAGTAAAAATGCAAATGCATCTGAGAAAGAACATTGAAACGCTCCATACTCATCTGATGCAAATAAGAAATTGAATGTAATAGTATCGGCTAATGGTACAAAATCAAATTCTATAAACGAAGCATTTCTTGAATTTCCAGCAGGTAAATCGTCACCTGGAGTATTATCCAAATCGGTATTAATTGCGGCCTCTAAATCAGCATCTCCTGGCCAAGCACCGCCACCACTACTTTGTATTCCAGACTCTGGTCCTTCGGCCTCCATAGCGTCTCCAGAATTTAAAACTATTCCTGCTTCAAAACCAAATGCACCAGGAAGTGCACTAAAATAACCTATACCATTTACGTCTCCAAAATTAGTTCCTGTACTCCAGTTAATATTAGATACTGCTGCACAAGGACTGTTGATTAAAACATCTTCTACTAATTGAGGTACTGTGTATGTTGTTTGGTCTACATCAATATAAGGTCCTAAAACCTGAACAGTAATTGAGGCTGTTTCAGAACAACCTAAAGGATTTGTGTCTGTAACTGTTAGTGTTGTAGTAAACGTGCCTATAGAATCAAATTGATTTGTTACTGTTTCTCCTGTTCCAAAAGGCGAACCGTCTCCAAAATTCCAATTATAAGTTGCTCCTGTACCATCTTCAGAAAACACAGCACTTCCTGAAAAATCTACTGTACTACCAACTAACACCTGAACTACTCCCGCTCCATTAGCAACAGGATTTGTAGAGTCTATTGAAGGTGTTATTGTTTGACAATCTGTAAAGCAATTAATATCTGCTGCCCAACCAATAGTATTTCCAGTAGCATTACTTACAAACTCTAATGTTAAACAACCAGTTGCACTTGTTATAGATGCCATTATTGTTCCTGGATCATTAGTAACTCCACCACCATCATAAGAACCAATTACTGGAGCAGTTGTATCATCTCCATCATAAATAGTAAGAATGTCACTTCCTCCTTGTGTTCCAAAAGTAGTAAAATCTAATTGTATAAATTGGTCTGGTCCATCTGGACATATTGTAAGCACAAAATTTTCGTCACTTGAATAATTTGCTGAAGGTCCACCTGAATCATATAAAGTCCCTGAACATTGATTAAATGTTCCATTTTGCATTAAAATATCTTGTCCAAAAATTGGAATGGAAATAAATAGTAAAAAGATGATTAGCGTAAAGTTCCTCATTATAAATATTTTTGATATGGTATAATTAGTATACAATAATACTAATAATTAGTTAGTTTATATAGTATTTACTATGCTTAAACTGTTAAACCTTTAGTGTAAATACTTTTTTTTAATTTCATTGTTATACCTGTATAACAATTTAAGATGAGAATATCCTACCTTACTAAAAATTAAATAAAATATTAAAATTGTTATTGTTTCGTTTTTAAGTATATAGTAACTTATTTACATTTTATTACTCTCTCAAACTACTCTTTTATACAAACAATTAAAAAATATGATACATAAATACACTAATGATTTGATAAATGAAACGAGTCCCTATTTATTACAACACGCACATAACCCTGTAAATTGGAAAGCTTGGCATAATTCTGCTCTTGAATTAGCTAAAAAAGAAAATAAACTAATAATAATTAGTGTTGGTTATGCTGCTTGCCATTGGTGTCATGTTATGGAGCATGAGAGTTTTGAAAACGAAGATGTTGCTATTGTAATGAATTCAAACTTTATTAATATTAAAATTGATAGAGAAGAACGACCAGACATAGACCAAGTATATATGAATGCTGTACAATTAATGACAGGTAGTGGTGGATGGCCAATGAATGTAGTTGCTCTACCCGATGGAAGACCTGTTTGGGGCGGAACATATTTTAAAAAAGAACAATGGGTTAATGCCTTAAATCAAATTTCAGAATTATATAAAAAAAATCCTGACAAACTTTATGAGTATGCCACTAAATTAGCGAAAGGCATTAAAGCTATGGATTTAGTTAAGCCTAATACTAATGAACCAAAATTTGATACCACATTTTTAAAAGAAATAATAGCAGATTGGTCTACATATTTTGACACCCATAAAGGAGGAATAGGAAAGGAACCAAAGTTTATGATGCCAAATAATTATCAATTTTTATTACGATATGGCTATCAAAAACAAGATAAAGAAATTCTAGATTTTGTAAATACTACACTAACAAAAATGGCTTATGGAGGAATTTACGACCAAATTGGTGGTGGTTTTTCTAGATATTCTGTAGACGACAAATGGCACATACCTCATTTTGAAAAAATGTTATACGATAATGCACAACTAGTAAGCCTATATGCAGAGGCGTTTGCTTTAACCAAAAACGAATTATACAAAAATGTAGTAATTGAAACACTAGAGTTTATAAAAAGAGAATTAACGGGAACAAACGGTATATTTTATACGTCATTAGATGCAGACAGCTTAACTGAAGATAATGTTTTAGAAGAAGGCGCCTATTACGTATGGAAGAAAGAAGAATTACAAACACTTTTAAAAGACGATTTTAAATTATTTTCCACCTATTATAATGTAAATAATTATGGCTATTGGGAACATAAAAATTATGTGCTTATTAGAGATAAAAGTGATCTAAAATTCACTAACCAAGAGAATATAACATTAGAAAAATTAAAAGAAAAAAAGAAACGCTGGAAATCTATTTTACTTAAAGAAAGAGAAAAAAGGAACCTACCAAGATTAGATGACAAAACATTAACATCTTGGAATGCTTTAATGCTTAAAGGTTATGTAGATGCTTATCGCGTTTTGCAAGATGAAAACTATTTAAATTGCGCCATAAAAAATGCCGAATTTATATTAAACAATCAATTAAAAGAAGACGGTTCGCTTTACCATAATTATAAAAATGGAACATCCAGTATAAATGGTTTTTTAGAAGATTATGCAACAACTATTGATGCTTTTATAGCATTATACCAAGTTACCGCAACAACTAAATGGCTAAACAATGCTAAGGCACTTACAGATTATTGTTTTGATACTTTTTTTGACACCAAAAGTCAACTCTTTTTCTTTACCTCTAATCAAGACAAAAAATTAATTGTACAAACAATAGAATATAGAGATAATGTAATTCCTGCTAGTAATTCAATTATGGCAAACTGCCTTTTTAAATTATCGCATTTTTACAATAATACACACTATTTAAAAACATCTAAAAACATGCTAAATAATATTAAACCAGAAATACATCAATACGGTTCGGCATTTTCTAATTGGATGAATTTAATGCTAAACTTTACAGAACCATTTTATGAAGTAGCCATTACAGGAGATAAAGCCAATGAAAAAGTAAAAGATTTAAATAAAGAATATTTACCTAACAAAATAGTAGCATGTACTGAAAGTAAGAATAGTTTACCTTTATTAAATAACAGATACGTAGAAAATAAAACACTTATTTACGTATGTGTTAATAACACTTGTAAATTACCAGTTACAAATACAAACCAAGCCATTAACCAGTTAAAAATAAAGTAAAATGAATACACTAATAATAATCTTTTCTCTTCTTGTCGCTTTTTTACATTTCTATTTTTTAATACTTGAAATGTTTTTATGGACCAAACCAAGAACAATAAAAGCGTTTGGACTAAAAAATAAAACCTTTGCTCAAGACACTAAAGTTCTTGCTGCCAACCAAGGACTTTATAATGGTTTTATGGCTTCAGGAATTATTTTTGCACTACTATCTAAAAACCTTAGTACATTAATATTTTTTATAAACTGTATTATTATTGCTGGATTATATGGTGCATATTCAACTAAAAAAATAAAATTATTTTACATTCAATCTGTTCCTGCAATAATTAGTTTAGTGCTAATTCTATTATTAACATAATTTTTTATTTATAGCTTTAATTATAACAAAGTGTTAACGTAAAGCTTTTTTTATAGTTAGTAGTTTCGCACTACTAATTTAATACTAAAAGTTATAATGGAATTACAAAAATGGGTAGATAAAGGTTACCAATTAACTATTGACTATGCGCCAAAAGTACTAATGGCTATAGTTATATGGATTGTTGGTGCATTTGTTATTAAATACATTTTAAAAGGTATTGCTAAAGCAATGGATAAGGCTAATTACGACATAAGCCTTAGAAAGTTTTTACTAGATTTAATAAGTTGGATTTTAAAAATTGTATTAATAATAGTAGTGCTTGGTACCGTTGGTGTAGAAACAACTTCTTTTGCTGCAATTATAGCTGCCGCAGGTTTAGCAATTGGTCTTGCATTACAAGGTTCTTTAGCTAATTTTGCTGGAGGTGTTTTAATTATGATTTTTAAACCTTTTAAAGTAGGAGATTATATTAAAGCACAAGGTGAAGCTGGAACTGTTAAAGAAATAGATATATTTACAACAAAACTTACCACTCCAGATAATAAAGAAATTATTATACCTAATGGTAGTTTAAGTAATGGTAATATTACTAATTTCTCTACAGAAGATACTAGACGTGTAGATTTAACTTTTGGTGTTGGTTATGATTCTGATATTAAAAGAACAAAAGAAGTTATACTTAGTGTTATTAAAAGCAATAATTTAATACTACAAGAACCAGCTCCAGCTATTAATGTTTCAGAACTAGCAGATAGTTCTATAAACTTTTTTACAAGAGTTTGGGTAAAAAAAGAAGACTTTTGGGACGTTCATTTTTATTTAATTGAACAAACTAAAGAAGCACTAGATGCTGCGGGAATAGATATACCATATCCTCACAGTGTAGAAATACAAAAAGAAGGCTAATTATTTTTTAGGTTTAGGCTTTAAAGCCACAAAATCTTTTAAATAATAAGGTTCAAAATAAGCGACATCTTCGGTGTCGCTTTTTTTATACTTTGCATATGCTAAAGCACTCATCTCGTTAGCAGATGGTAATTTACCTTCTACAAAAACAGCATTACTATTATCTATAATTGCTTTTGTTTTTTCTACTCCATTGCCCACAAAATGTACTTTCCCTTTAGCTAATTCAGCGCTAAAAGATGTAGCATCTAATTCTTGCGCTTCAACAGCTCTTAAAACTTCAAAATTTGATGTTAATATAGCTGAATATACTTCCATACGTCTAGCATCAATCATAGGCACTATAATACCTTCATTTGTATTTACCTGATGCGCTAAAGATTCTAAAGTAGAAATAGAAATTAACGGAATGTCTAATGCAAAACACAAGCCTTTTGCTGCAGATACTCCTATACGCAAACCTGTGTAAGAACCAGGTCCTTTACTTACTGCTATTGCACTTAATTCTTCTTTTTTTATTTTGGCTTCTTTTAAAACCTCTTCTATAAGAAAATGCAAACGCTCTGCATGAGAAAAATTATTATTAAAATCTTCTTTTAAATGCAAAGTCTCACCATTTTTAGATAGTGAGACCGAGCAATTTGTTGTTGCTGTTTCTATGCTTAATATTATAGTCACGATATATTATTGAGTTATAGGCTTATCAAGATAAAAATCTAACACTTTTGTTTTAAACACATAGTTATATTTTGCATTTAAAAATGATGATTGTGCATTTATTAATCTGTTTCTAACTTGTTCTAATTGAAACGATGTACTTACACCTAAATCGTATTTGTCTTGTTCGTTTTGAAACGCTAATTCTTGAGATTCTAAAGATAATTTAGACGATTCGTATTGTAGTAGTGATGCTTTTGCGTCTGCATAGGCTTGTTCAATATTAGCTCGCAACGTTTGTTTTTCTTGTTCTAATGCTAAAGTAATACGCTCTTTACTAATTTCTGCACGTTTAACATTAGCCTTTGTTCTAAACCCGTTAAAAATTGGAATACTTAAACTAAAACCAATATTGTAACCTAAATTGTTTTCAATTTGCTCTACAAATCCATTTTTTTGAAACTCTACAATTGGTTCTCCTGTAGTAGCATCAAATCCTGTTACAATTTGTAATACATCTTTTTGCCCTTGCAAATGTTGGTAACTTGTACTTGCTCCTGCTCCTAAACTTAATGTAGGGTAGTAAGCACTTCTAGCTATTTCATAATTAAGCTCGGCATTATCAATATTTAATTGTGCGCCTTTAATTTCTGGTCTATTCTCTAAAGCATAAGATAAAATCTCATTAGAGTTTTTATATGCCAATACAGCTTCGGTTAAATCTATATTTACATCTTGAATATCAAAATTTTCGTTTGCTGGTAACTGTAAAAGTTGCGATAAATTTAATAGTGATAAATCTACACTGTTTACAGCATTTACTAAACGTTCGTTATCTGATGCTAATTGAGATTTAGATACTAACAAATCTGCTCTTGCTCTTGCTCCTGCATCTACAAGTTCTTGAACCTGATCTAAACTTTTTTGACTTATAGCTACTTGCTCTTCGGCTTGTTTTACTGCTTCTCTATTAAATAAAATATTTAAGTAAGCATTTACAACATTTAAAGAAATGTTATTTTTTAAAACTTCAAGTTGTATTTTACTACTTTCTATACCTAACTCTGCCTGTTTTTGCAAATTAGTATTCCTGAAACCATTAAATAATGTTACACCTGCATTAACACCAAAACCATTACCACGCGAGTCTCTAGAAATTCTACTTCCGTTTTGATCTATAAAAGAACCAAAATTCCAGTTTTGAGAAGCACTAGCATTTACAGTTGGTAAAAAATTACCTTTAGCTGATATTAAATCTTGCTCTGCTAATTTTTGGTCTAATAATGATTGTCTTACTGTTATGTTGTTTTGTAAAGCATAATCAACACTTTCTTTTAACGACCACTTTTTTTCTTGTGCTGTCGCAGAAAGACTAATTAATAATGCTAACGTAAATTTAATAATATGTTTAGTCTTCATCTTCATTATCTTCTTTTGATGCTTTATTCCACACTTTTATTTTATCTCCTTCTTCTACACCTTCGGTAATTTCAACATTAATTCCATCAGAAAGTCCTAACTCTACGTTTTTCTTTTCAAACTTACCTGCTTCTTTTTCAATTTCAACAAAAGGCTTTTCAGTTATTCTATTAAACTGTAAAAGAGATTCTTTAATAACTAAAACGCTATCCTTGCTTTCCATTTCAATTTCGGCATTTGCACTGTATCCTGCTCTAATTTTTGTAGACTGCTCTACTTCAACATCTGCCTTTATTGTAAATTGTACAGCTCCATTTTCTTCATTTCCTTTTGGAGCAACAAAAGTTAATTTTGCAGGAAATTCTTTTTCGTTAATAGCACCAAGTATTACTTTAATATCTTTTCCTTCTTCAAGTTTTCCTACTTCGGCTTCATCTACTTTTCCTTCAAAAATCATTTTACTCATATCTGCAATAGTAGCGATAGTTGTACCTGCATTAAAGCTATTACTTTCTATTACCTGATCTCCTTCTCTTACAGGTATTTCTAGTACTGTTCCTGGTATTTGAGCTGTGATACTTGTGTTTGCAGAACCTCCACCAGAAAGTGATCCTCTTTTTATTATTTGGTAATTATTTTGAGCCTGACGTAATGCTTCGTTTGCTTGATTTAAAGACAATTGGCTGTTTTCAAAATCTTGACGAGATATTACACCTTTATCAAATAATGCTTTATTTCTATCGTATAATGTTTTGGCATTATTGTAAGAAATTTTAGCTGATGATATTTGACCGCTTGCGCCAACTAAACTTTGCTCGTTTGGTACAACTCTAATTCTAGCAATTAAATCTCCTTTTGCAACAATATCTCCTTCTTCTACAAGAATTTCGTCAATAATTCCTGCTATTTGAGGCTTTAATTCGACTTCTTCTTCTGGGTTTAGTTTTCCTGTTGCTACAGTTTTTGTGTTTATTGATGTATAAAATGGTTTTGCTGTTTTAAAGTCTTCTACAGATTTTGAATTAGAATCTTTAAAATACTTTAACACCCATATTAAAGCAATAACTAGCACTAATATTCCAATGATTTTAAATACTTTTTTCATTTTATTATAATTTACTTCAGTTGGTTTGAAAGCGATTTACTTTCGGTTTTATGTTTAATTTATTATTCTTCTCTTAAGGCGTCTATAGGTTTTACACTAGTAGCTTTGAAAGCTGGTATTAAACCTATCAAGGTACCTAAAACTACAAGTATTACTAATGAAACTAATACTACAGAAATTGGTACAGATGCATTTACTAATACTGCATCTGGGCCTTGACCTGCTAATTTATCTACAAGTATTAAAAGAGATCCACCTGTTATTATACCTAGCAAACCTGCTATTAATGTTATAAATATGGCTTCTAATATTACTTGACGTTTTATTTCAAATGGTGTTGCTCCTAAGGCACGGCGTACGCCTATTTCTTTTGTTCTTTCTTTTACTGTAATTAATAGAATATTACCAATTGCAAATACGCCTGCAAAAAGCGTAGCAATACCTACAAACCATGTTAAAAATTGCATTCCTGATAAAAATCCTGTGATTTTAGCAAATTCTTTTCCTAAGTTAAAACTACCAAAAGCTCGGTTATCTTTTGGGTGTACTTTATTTAGGTTTCTTAGTATAAGTTTAGCATCGGTTTCAATTTGTGAAATATTGTATTCTGGTTTTCCAGTAATCATCATCCAACCAATATTTTCTCCCATATTATAAATTTGCTGAAATGTGGTAAATGGAATATGCATGTCGCTACTTGGTCCCATGTTTGCATTTCCTGTTTCAAACATACCAACAACTTTAAAATTCATACCGTTTAACTGAATGTATTCTCCAATCATTTCGGCATCTTTTTCAAAAAGCTGTTTGTAAATTTCTTCTGAAATTACTACTACTTTTCTATTATCATCAATATCTGTTTGATTAATAAAACGCCCACGAATCATTTTCTTTTTTTGAACTTGATCTAATAATGGATAATCACCATTTACGCCAAAAGTTCCTGATAAAAAATTACGTACTACTAAAGCTTGACTTTGATTTCTTGGTACAACAAACTCTATACCTTCTACATTTTCTTCTATTTTTTTTGCATCACTAATTTTTAACTGCACTTGTCTTCCTTCTTGAAAACCTTTAAATGGTTTACTTGTACTTTGCGCCCAAACAAATACGCTGTTTGTTGCAAAACTACCAAATAGTCTATTAAATGAATTTTCTATACCACGTGCTGATCCTAATAGTGCGATAAGTAGTAAAATTCCCCACCAAACACCAACCATTGTTAGTCCTGTTCTAAGTTTATTTTTACCTAAACTATCGAAGACTTCTTGCCATGTATCTCTTTCTAATAAAAATCGCATAATTAATCGTCTCTTAGTGCTACAATAGGTTTAATTCTCGATGCTTTTTTTGCTGGTACATATCCTGCTAAACCTCCAGCTATAATTAATGTTATTGTTGCTCCAATAACTAAGTTTAAGCTTACAGAAGGATCCTTTATAAAATATTTTTCAAGACTTGGACCTACAAGTTCTAAAATTCCCATACCTAATAATAGTCCAACAAAACCTGCTATTATTGTTATTAAAATAGATTCTAATAGTATAATTAAAACTATAGATTTTGGCGCCGCTCCTAAGGCTTTTCTAATTCCAATTTCCTTAGTACGTTCTTTTACTATAAAAATCATAATATTACTTATACCTACAATTCCTGCTATTAAGGTTCCAAAACCAATTACTAAAACAAGGATTCCTAATATAAACGTCATTTGGTCTACTGCTTTAGACTCATTTGCTAAGTTTCTTACTCGTATGGCGCGTTGGTCGTTTTGAGAAACTAAAAAACGTTCTTTAAGTTTTCTGGTTAACATGTTACTAAAACCTATAGCTGCATCAAAATTCATGTCTGGATTATAGGTTAAATTAATTTGGTCTATGTGGTCGTTATTTCCATAAATTTGTTGTGCTGTAGATACTGGCATATAAATTAAACGCTCTTCATTATCACCACCATCATCACTAAAAACGCCTACAACCTTGTACTGAATTCCGTTTAAGTTTAAGTACTTTCCTATGGCTGTTGTTTTTAAAAATAAATCTTCTTCTACCAAACGGCCAATTACAACTACTTTGGTTTTATTTTTAATATCAGATTCATTTATATATCTACCATAATTTACTTTTGTATTTTCTAGATATTGATGGTCTGGGTTTACTGCACGAATACTATAATTGTTTTTTTCGTTTCTAAAAGATGCAGTAACGTTTAAATAAATTCGTGAAGTAATGTATTGTACCTTATCTCCAAATTCTTTTTTAATCCATTCTTGATCTGCGTTTTCAAATTGAATTTGCCTACCTGCTTGTAAACCATTACTTGCTTTTGAAGTTCTACCAGAATTTATGAATATTGAGTTTTTTGCATCATCTACAAATGCGGTATCAAATGTGTTTAAAAGCCCATTAGTTATACCAAATAACAAGGCAAACAATAATATTGCAAAAGCTACTGTAAAACCAGATAATAAGGTTCTGGTTTTATTCATATTAATACTTTGGAAAATTTCTCTCCAGAGATCTCTATCAAACATATTGCGATGCTCTTACTTGTTCTACAAAAGCGTCTTCCATTATTACACCATCTTTTAATCTCACAATACGTTTACACATACTTGCTATGTCTTCTTCATGGGTTACCATTAAAATGGTTTTTCCTTCGTCATTTAAAGTTTGTATAAAGTCCATTATTTCGTGAGACGTCTTTGTATCTAAAGCTCCCGTTGGCTCATCTGCCAATAATAATTTGGGATTTGCAGCTAATGCTCTAGCTATGGCTACACGTTGTTTTTGTCCACCAGAAAGCTCATTTGGCAAATGCTCTGCCCAATCTTTTAAACCTACTTTTTCTAGGTGAAAAAGCCCTTTTTCAATACGCTCTTTACGTTTTAAACCTTGATAGTATAATGGCAAAGCAACATTATCTAATGCGTTTTTATAATTTATTAAATTAAAAGATTGAAAAATGAAACCCAAAAACTTATTACGGTAAATAGCTGCTTTTTTCTCTGTAAGGTTTTTAATTGGAACGTTATCTAAAATATATTCTCCTTCATCTGCTTCATCTAACATACCAATTATATTTAGTAATGTAGATTTTCCTGAACCTGATGATCCCATAATGGCAACCATCTCTCCACTTTCTACTGAAAGATCAATTCCTTTTAAAACATGTAAGCTAGAGTCTCCTATAGGATAAGACTTATGTAGTTTGCTTATTTTTAGCATAATGGTTAGTTTTTTGGTTGATGTTAGTTACATCATATCCATTAGACTACAAAGGACTTTATTTGTTACAAGTATTTTACTAATAAAATGTTAAAATATTAAAAATACAATAGGAGCATTGGTATTATTTGACTCTAAAATACCTTCTGTAAATGTAATACCCAATGCCAAATACTAATATATAAGGTATTGCTGCTAAATAAATTATACCATCATTTATACTTTTTGCTGTACCTAAACCTTCTTCACTTTCTAATACAGCACGGCACATGGCACATTGAGCATTTGTATTATAAAACGATATTAGTGCAAGAAATAATAGTATAAACTTATTTATTTTCATTTTAAAATTTATTTTAAGCGTAATAAGGTGATATCATTAAATACACTATTACTCCTGTAACTGCTACATACAACCACATTGGATAAGTTATTCTTGCTATTTTTTTATGACGTAAAAAATTATTAGAAATAGCTCTAACATATGTTATTAATACAAATGGTATTACCGCTATAGATAGTATAATATGAGTAATTAAAATAAAGTAGTACACATATTTAATTATGCCTTCGCCACCAAAAACTGTAGAATCACTCGTCATGTGGTATGCGATATACATTAATAAAAAACACACAGATAGTGCAATTGCCAACTTGTTTAACTTTTCGTGTAACTTTTTATTTCCTTTTTTAATAGCATTAACTGAAATTATAAGTACAATAGCAGTTAATCCATTTATAGTGGCATAAATTGGAGGTAAAAAAGTTAGTGGTTCTATGTCTACACCTAAATCTTTAAGTTTAATACCAAATAATGCAGCTACCGCAAGAGGTATGATTATTGACAACGCAACAATCCATTTATTATATTTTTTTTCGTTTTCTATATTTTCTTGTGGTATCATAATTTCGTTTGGGTGTTTACTTTCTCTATTTAATTTAATTTTGGTTTGTAGAGAAGGTTATTCGTCTAATAGCTTTTTAATGTCTTCTTTTAACATAGATATTTCTTCCTCATTTCCATCTTCATCCATTTTTTCTTGCTCACTTATAACACCTTTATAGAATATTTTAGGGTTTCCAAAGGCATCTTTTCTAGATCTTATATAACCATTTTTATCTATTAAAGCAAAATCTCCAGAATGCTCAAATCCCATTTCATCATCTGCTACTTTACCAACAAAAATATTAAAACCAATATTTGCTAAATCAAATATTGCTTTCTCATCTCCTGTCATTAAATTCCAGTTTGGGTTTGTTACACCATAATCTTGAGCATAAGCCTTTAAAACTTCTGGTGTATCTACTTCTGGCATTATTGAAAATGAAGCAATGCCAAAATCATCTTCATTTTTAAATGCGTTTTGAATTTCAATTAAATTTCTATTCATTCTTGGACAAATAGTTGGGCAAGTAGTAAAGAAAAATTCTACTACATACACTTTACCTAAATAATCATCTTGAGTAATTGTTTCACCATTTTGATTTGTAAAACTGAAATTAGGCACTTTTTTTGGAGAACCATTTATTTCGATAAAAGATAATGCTGATGCTTTTTTTTCTTCATCTGAAGGTTTTGCAATACCTACGCTTCTACTATTATTATCTACAATAGAATTATCTTTTATTCTATTTATTATTCTTGGAATAAAAATGATACCAAATACTAGAATTATAAAAGCAATTCCTATGTACGAGTAGTTCTTTTTTTTCATTATTCAATATTATTTAAAAATTGGCCAAACAATTGTATTAAAATTATTCGTTTGGTGCTTCTTGATTTGGATTTAAATCTTTAGCTCTTCGGTTAGACGAGTCTGCTTTATTTCTACCTGATCTTCTATATTCTTCAAGTAACACTCGCATATCTTCAGCAGCTAACTTGTTTTTTATTATAGACACTTCTGACGCGTTATAAGCAGTTAAAGGTCTAACTTTATCTCCTCTTTCTATTTCTTTTTTAGAGCGGTCATCTAAACGTCCTCTTTGATTTAATTCTTTATCTATTACAAAAAAACCGCGTGTGGCATAATTACTATCTAACCTTAAGCTAGAACGTAAACTATTAAATAGTTTATTCATGTCACTTTCACTAGCATATACAAAGTGCCAATATTTATGCTCACTATACTTATTAAGTTCTTGAATTAGTCGCTTAGTTTGTGCTTTTGCTTGCTGAGAAACTAAAATGACAATTTGGAACTTTTTAAAACCTTTAAATTTATTGTAAACTAACTCTTTAAGGTTAGAAGCTTCAACAATTTTAGATTCTGGATCGTTACCTAAAAAACCTAATACTGTGATGTGATCTTTTAATGTTATTTCTGAATTTTTAACCGAAGATAAATTGGTTAAATCTAATACGTTTTCTTTAACAACATCTAACTTATTATAGTTATTTGTAGAAGGATACAACATTAGTAAAAAAGCAACAGGTAAGAAAAACAATACACCTAAAATACTATACTTTTTTATTTTTTTTCTATCCATTTATAGTGAAATTAATAATTATACAAAAATAGAAAAGGTGGTTTAAATAAACCACCTTTTCTTATCTTTTAACTCAATAAAGCTATATGTTATATTGATTTATTAAAAATCTCTTTTAATAAAACCATTAGAGTATACACTTTCTATATATCCACCTTCTTGAAGTAGTATGAATATTAAATAGCAAATTAAAAAAATACCCGTCCATACTACAGCTCTACGTAATCCTTTAGTTTCGTCACGCATGTGCATAAAATCCCAAGTAATATAATATGCTTTAACAATTGTAAGTATAATAAAGATCCAATTTAAGCCTTTCATACCTAAAATCTGTCCCATTAATATTTCAGGCTTATATATACCTAAGACAACTTCAATCGCTGTTACAAAAGTTAAGAATGCTAAAACTCCCCAAATTTTTTGAGTATTAGACTTAAACTTCCATAACCCTCTAAATATTTCTAACTTATGTTCGTGTGCCATTTTTATATTTTTTTAAATCTTATTTAAAAGAAGTAATTTTTATTTTAATCTATTATACTAAGTAGAAGAACGTGAATACAAATACCCAAACTAAGTCTACAAAGTGCCAATATAAACCTACTTTTTCTACCATCTCATAGTTTTTACGTCTCTCGTAAGTACCTAATACAACATTAAAGAAAATAATTATATTAATTATTACACCAGAAAATACGTGGAAACCGTGGAAACCAGTAATAAAGAAGAAAAAATCTCCAAATAAAGGTGACCCATATTCATTTACATGAAGATTTGCACCGTGCACTACTTGTTTACCATTTGTTTTAATTTGTTTTAAAGACTCTTCTCGAGTTAAAACAGTTTTTTCTCCGTGCTCGTTAATATCTTGAGTTCTAACTAAAATATTAGAATGAGATTCTAAACCTTTATAAACATCATTTACAGTATATTCTGGTAATGCATCTTCACTAACAAACCATAAACCGTTTTTTCTTTCATGTTGAGTTCTATCTGTCACCGTTGCTGTTGCGAAATTTTTTACAGCATCACGTACAAATACTTTTTCACCTTCTATAGTTTCATAGTGGCCAAATTGTAAAATATTTCCTCCTTTTGTTTGTACTGCTCCAAAATCACCTTTAATAAATGTTCCCCATTCCCAAGCTTGAGAACCAACAAATATTAAACCTCCAATAATAGTTAAAAACATGTACCATGTTACAGCTTTTTGTCTTAAATGATGACCAGCATCTACGGCTAATACCATAGTTACAGAAGACATTATTAATACGAAAGTCATAAACGCTACATAAATCATAGGATAATTACCGTGAAAAAACGGAATGTGCGTAAAAACCTCATCGGCAATTGGCCAAGAACCAATAAATTTAAATCTTGAAAAACCGTATGCAGCTAAAAATCCTGAGAAAGTTAAAGCATCTGATAAGATAAAAAACCACATCATCATTTTACCATAACTTGCTTTAAGTGGCTTATTTCCGCCTCCCCAAGTTTTAGTTTCTGTTCCAGTAGTAGCAACTGTAGTGTTCATATAGTTGGATTCGTTTTTTTTTAATATGGCACAAAAATAATCATTTTCTACTTCTAAAGAAATGTTAAAGTGTAATTTTTGAGCCTAGTATTATATGATTAATTAAATAAATGTAATGAATGCTAAATTCTAAATAGATTTTAAGCTATGAAATACAGCAATAAATATAGAAATACCCACAGTATATCAATAAAATGCCAAAAGGTACCTGCTAATGTTAAGCCTAACATTTTATCTGCCGTGTATTTTTGTTTAAAATGATTATAAATTACAACCATTATACAAATAAGTCCTACTGCAACATGCAAAATATGTACAAAAGCTATTAAAAAGATAAAAGATGCTTTAGGATCACTTGTTTGACCTGTTAAATAATATCCTGAATTTATTAAAGTATTAAAGCCTTCAAATTGCATTACTATAAAAACTATTCCTAATACAAATGTTGTAATTAAAAATAGAGATGCATTTTTTCTGTTATTATTTTTTAATGCGCGTTTTGCTAAAATATAAGTTAAACTACTTATAATAATAACAAATACACTATATAAAAAAATGATTGGTAATTGTAAATCATTTGACCAATCTGGCCTAGATCTACTTATTATAACCGCACTTGTTAAACCCGCAAAAGACATAAATAGAGAAATGATACCAAACCATAGCATCATTTTTTTTGCGCGTTCATTTTTCTCTTCTAAAGAACCTTGAGTTAAATCCATAATTATCTAATAAATTTATCTAAAACGTAAATTATTTGAATGAACGTTATATACGAAACACTTGCTAGCATTAATTCTTTAGCAGCTTTCTCTGTCATTTTTTTAAATAGTAAAATTGCATAATAAAGCATAAACATTCCTGCTCCAAACACAATAATAGCAGAAACTATTGATAGTTTTAATTGACCAGTTACTTCAAAAACTGGAACAATAGAAACTAAAATAGTCCAAACAGTATAAGTTATAGTTTGTACAGCTGTACCTCTATCTTGTTTACCTGTAGGTAACATAAAAAACCCGCCTTTTTTATAGTCGTTATATAAAAACCAGCCAATTGCCCAGAAGTGTGGAAACTGCCAAAAGAATTGTAATGCAAATAATACACCTGGTTCTATACCAAAATCGTTTGTTGCAGCTACCCAACCTAACATAAAAGGTATTGCTCCTGGAATTGCACCAACAAATACAGCTAAAGGTGTTTTTGTTTTAAGAGGTGTGTAAACACACGTGTATAAAAAAATTGAAATCGCACCAAACATTGCTGTTTGAGGATTTATAATATATAAAATTGAAATTCCTATAATTGTAAAAACTGTTGCAATTACAAATGCCGTTTTCACACTCATACGTCCTGCAGGAATTGGACGGTTTTTTGTTCGATCCATTAAGGCATCGAGATCTCGTTCTATAATTTGATTGTATGCATTTGAAGCACCTACCATAAAATAGCCACCAAAAGCTAACAATAGTAACGTTGTAACACTTACAGTATCTACACCTAATAGATAACCTGCAATTGATGAAAACACGACACTTAATGCCAAACGCATTTTAGTGATTTCTTTAAAATCTGAAATCCAAGTATGTTCTATTACTTTTGCTGAAGTTTTACTCAAAACTATATTAAAGTTTAAGCTGTTTTTTTTGCTTTGGCAAAGATACGTTGTAAAAGTAGATTTATCGTAATAAACTGCGAGGTTTTTAATACTCTAAAAATTATTACTGTTTTCTTTAGTAATCGAAATACCAATTAAATAAATCTGTTCTTAAACCTAAATTAAACCAAACAGAACTACTCCTAAGTGTATCTTCTCCAATTGCTTCAGGATTAAAATTACGGTAATTTACATTTGCAAATAGTTTTAAATTAGAAGCTGGATTAATTATATAACCACCTTGAACACTTGCATATATTGAAGTTAATTGAATACCTTGACCTATTTCTACGCCTGTATCAAAAGGGCGATCGCGCTCATCTCTAAAAATATCACCTCCGTAATTAAAATTATCTGTTCCGTTGTTTAAATCAAAACCACGTTCACCAATAATAAATTTAGCTTCCCCAAACAGCCTACCTTTTCTGTAACGACCAATAGCTACTAATTCTCTAAAGTTTGCACCCCAAAGATGCGCCATTGGTTGATTATTATGAGCGTAATTTAGCCTAATTGTATTATGAGAATATACATAAGGTCTAACTTGATTATATTCTAACTGAAGATTTAAATTTTTAACTTTAAAAGCATTGTAATATTTAGCTCCTATTTGAAAACCAAATTTATTTTTCCAGCTTTTATTTCCTGCTTTTACATCACTTAAAGAAAATTCATCTATTATAAATTGGCCATACATATTAAAATTATCACTCCATTTATATTTACTAGAAAATCCAATAATTGCATTACCAGCATCTTGACCTGTAGAAAATTCTATAGCTCTATAAAAAATAATTGGATTTAAATAACTAAAATCGAAACCACGGTTATTAGTATTTGCCCAAATTACAGATTCAAAAAAACCAATATTTAATCTTTTATTTACATTCCAACTTAAATAGTGGTTCGCTATATATTTAGTTAAAAACGCACCATCTTCGCCTAAAACTTCAGGCCTAAGGTCTTTTAAAAATGTATATGTATTGGTATATTTTATTTTCCAAAACTTAGTGTTTAATTTAAAAAACGGGTACGGACTGGCAACATCACTTTGTAATAACGAACGGTAACCATCACCAATAAAGTTTTTACCATGACCTAATTGTATATTAATAAATTTTGCAGGCGTATAACTTAAATAAGCTTCAGCAACTGGGTAATCATAAGCATCGGTTTTAAACCTTTTGGCTATACCACGACCAGGAATTACAGCAGGCGAATTATCTGCTGGTGCTAAGCTTTCTGCATAGTTATTAAAATATTGAGGAAAGCGACCTTGGCTTTCGTAAACTTGTGCAGAAAAACTAAATCTATCTCCTAAACCACCTTGAATATTTACACCACGAGTATTATTATAGGTCGTTCCAAAATCTGCATCGGTATCTTTACCCATTTCTAAATCTAAAATAGGATCAATAATAAACCAATAATCTTTACCTTGTATTCTTGCTAGATGTTCATTCCATAACTTTCTACCTAACCAAGTATCTTTTTCTTTTAAAAGCGCTTGCTTTTTTGCTTCAAAATCATGGTAATTAGACACATCATTATATATAAAAGGCTTTGCAGCTGTATGGCTATTTGTTCCTATTAGGTTTATTGCTCTATCAAACCTTGAGTAATCTGCATGTGTAAAAGGTATATTTAGTTGACTTTTAAACGCTTTATTAGTATACTTAACTATACCAGATTTAACACTATCAAATTCTGTTTTAGCTTTTAGCTCTAGTGCAGAAAGTGCATTAACATCTTCTTCTTTTTTTGTTAAATCAATAGTTTTAACTGTTTGATCTACTAAAGGAATTTTTAACGCTATAGAATATTGCTTAAAGGTAGGATTACCATTATACGTTGCAGGTTTAACCTTTGGAAAAGCTTTAACAACACGTTCTGCTTCAGTTTTTAATTCTTTGTAAATTGCATCAACATACATTGCTCTAAATGATCCTGTAGTGTCTATTTCGAATAATACAATTACTTCTCCTTTATAATTTTCTGCAGAAACATTTTCCGGCACATTAAAGTTTTCGAAAAACAAATTAAAAACTTTATTATCAAAACACTTTTGAAGATTTTCTATTTCTGAAGATTCACAATCACTAAAAACTGGAGGTTTTTCATTTGTAATTTCTTGTGTAAAAGAAAAATTAATAAAACAGAAAAATAAAATATATAAGCTGTGCTTCATACCTTTAAAACGTGGAGTTAAATTTCTCGAAAGATACAGTTTTTTATTTTTTTGCTTTTAAAATATTAGACAATAAAAAATCCCACCTTATAGTGGGATTTTAGATTTACTAATGTTTAAAATCTAATTTTGAACATCGAATATTATAGGAAGATTATAAGAAACTTCTACAGCTCTATCGTTATTTTTACCTGGTTGCATTTTAGGTATTTTGTTCACGACTCTCTTTGCTTCTTTGTCTAATTTTTGATGTGGACTTCTAATTTTTTGAATTTCAACATTCCCTTCTTTATTGATTTTAAAATTCACATAAATTTTTTGTCTTCCGTTAAGACCTAAATCACTTCCTAGTCCTGTATCAAATTTTCTTTGTATTAGTTTACCTAATTTTTGAGACATACATGCTCTTCGTTCTGTATTGTTTTTTGCACTTTCACAACCTGGATATATTGGTACTTTTTGCACTGCTAAAATAGAATACGTTTCTTCTTCTCTTGGGTCATAATCTGGCACCAAACTATCTGGATCAATTACTTTGGTTGGTTTTGTAGGTTTTTCTATGCTAACTATCTCTTCTGTAGCTTTTTCAACTTTAGCGTCATTATCTACAACCTCAAAACGCTGTGGTTCTTTTGGCTTTTTAAATACTGGCTGCTTTTTAGCTTCTATTTTCTTTTCTACTACAAAACTTTCTGGAACCATATCGTAGATTTCGTCTTCTAATGGTTCGATATAAGCATACGTATCGTTATTAACTGCAAAAGTCATTTCTAAAGCAGTATAACTTGCTAACAAGCATATAATTAATCCTATTTGAAAATAGAGCGTTGAGTTTTTTTGCAAATTAACTTCATGCTTTTGCGATTTTTTTAAAGTCTTATTGTTTTGGCGAACAACATCGTGACTGTTTTTTGATTTACTCATAATAATTAAAGTTTATATGTTAATATTATGATAAAATCACAATAAGCATACCAAAAACAAAAATCCCGTTACTAAAATGTAACGGGATTTAAAATATATTTTAAAAAGGACTGTGTAATTAGTCTTGTACGTTAAATGTAATTGGTAAAAAGAAAGTTACCTTAACTGGCTTTCCTCTTTGCTTACCTGGTTTCATTTGCGGTATTAAACCTACAACACGCTTAGCTTCTTTTTCTAATTGTGGGTGTGGCGCACGTGTTCTTACATTGGTAATGTTTCCTGTTTTATCAATTGTAAAGAATACGTTTATTTTTTGTCTTCCACTTAATCCTAATTCGCTACCTAATTCTGTATCGAATTTTCTACCAACTAACTTGTTGATTTTATCAGACATACATTTTTTCTTCTCTGCGTTGTTACCTTTTTCACAACCTGGAAAAATTGGAACGTTTTCAATAACGGCAAAAGAAACCTCAACATCTTCTTCAATTTCTTCTACTTCCACTTCTTCAACCTCAACAATTTCTTCTTCTTGAGTTGTTTCTGTAGATTCTATTACTGTTTCTTCAATTTCCACTTCGTCTTCAACAACATCAATTACTTCTGGTGCTGGTGGCGGTGGTGGCGGTGGCGGTGGTGGCGGCGGTGCTTGATTTGTAATTGGAATTTCTTCATCCAATTCTTCATCCACATCTAGTGTGGTTTGCTCTACAACTCTGTCATCATACGTTTTGTAGTTGATAGCAAAATATGTTAGTGATAACATAAGTACCATACCAACAGCAAAATAAAGAGAACTATTTCTCCCTACGTTTGATTTTGGGTTCTTTTTAGGTTCCATATATTTAAAAATTGTTTGTCCTGACTGCTAAAATAACTATTTATTTCTCAAAAAAGCAAAGTATTATTGTTTTTTAACGAGTCTTTTTTTATACTAATTATTAATATTGATGCAATAATCGCTCCTATTATATTCGCAATGATGTCTTTAACATCACTTTCTCTATTTTGTGTTAGTGTACCTTGTAAAATTTCTACAGCTATACCAAATATTGTAGAACTAATAAAAGCATAAATTATAGCACTTTTGTTTTCTACTTTTTTGCTTACAAATGCTAAATACCAAAGTACAGTAAAAACAAAATGTGCTACTGCATGAAATATTTTATCTGAGTTTGTTGGTAACTCTGGACCTGCGGTATTAACTTTTATTAAGCTTAATGCTAACAATAACATACTATATACAGTACTTATTATTAAGCTATATTTTTTAAGCACCTATTAAAGCTTTATAGTCGTCTGCAGATAAAAGTGCTTCAAATTCTGATGTGTTTGAGCATTTAATTTTAACCATCCAACCTTCTCCATAAGGATCTGAATTTACTTTTTCTGGCTCGTCTTCTAAAGATTCATTAAACTCTATTATCTCTCCAGAAACAGGTATAAATAAATCTGAAACGGTTTTTACAGCTTCAACAGTACCAAAAACTTCTTCTACATCTAAAGTTTCATCTAAAGTTTCTACTTCTACGTATACGATATCTCCTAATTCGCTTTGAGCGAAGTCTGTAATACCAACGGTTACAACGTCACCATCGATTTTAACCCATTCGTGATCTTTTGTATATTTTAATTCTGCTGGAATATTCATTATGTTATTTTTATTTTTTTACAAATGTATTTAAAAGGTATGGGTTTTCAAACAGAAATTTTAGTTACCAAAATTATATCTTAAAGTAATTCCAGATCGTATTGTTGTTTGAGGAAATGCTGTTGAAATTGCGTATTCTGAAAATGTATAATCAAAATAAAAGATTCCTGTTAAGTTTTTACTAAATGAATAGTTAGCATTGTATTTTAAACCGTAAATGGTTTGACCATTAGTTATTTGATTATTCTCTAAATCTAAATATCTAATTATTGTTTTATTATCTCTTAAAGACAGATTGGCTTCCATAACCAAATCACTTACTATAGATTGTTTTGGCCCAGCTAATTTAGTTTTTATTCTTACATCTTTAAACCTATATCCTAAACCAAGTGTATATTCTTTACCTTGAATTTCGGTCATTAAATTATTATCAAAACTAAGAGATAACAGCCTATCTTTTCTAATTTCTGCTAGAACTTTTACAGAGTTTTTCATTTCCATATCTACTCTAATTAATGGGCTAAACAACTCTGTTAAATTTACATTACTATAAATTTCTTGATTCTTAAAATTCCCTGCTTGATCTAGAGATTCGCTTGGTTGCGATTGGTAAGCAACACCAAAATCTATTGCGTTGTAATCTAAGTTTGTTCTAAATTGTCCTACACTATAATCTGACCTATATCCATGGGATAAAGAAAAGCGTTTAAAGCGTTTTTTAAACCACGCAAACTTCATCAAGCCTGTATATTTTATATCCCAATTTGGTATTGGAATGTTACGTAACGCACCTAGCTTTGTTTTATTAGCTTTTTGTCCTGTATAAGCACTAACAAATGCTGGTAATAAAACTGCTTGACTTGTTTTGCCAAACCCTAATGGGTATCCTTCTGCATCTAAATTATTTGGGTTATTTGTGTCTATGCCTTTATTTTGAGCTAATCGCTTTGCTATTACAAGTCTGTTTTCTCTAAAATCATCAAAAGCTTGAGATTGATTTTCATCACTTTTACTAAAAGCTGTTGGTAAGGTAAATGATGATATTCTAAAGTTTCCAAAAGTGTTTGGTGTTAATGATATATATTCATTATTTTCAACTCTATAGTTTTCGGCATAATTTTCGGCATATGTTCTAAAACCAACAAGATCTATTTTTAGATCGTTAACTGGTTCTAAGTTTGCAGATAAATCTAACTGTCTTGTTTGTGTTTTTGTATACTGTTGGTTAAAGTCTGGGAAAGATGTTAACCATCCATTTCTGGCAGCTGTTTGTCTAACATCACTTTGGCTACCAAAAGTATAACCTAAAGTTGGTTTTGATGTCCCTAAAAAACCTGGTGTATCTAAATATCCTGGCAGGTATGTACCATTATTTTCTGAATAATTAACTTGAATTCTTTTTACACTAGTTAATATACCTATTCCAAAATTTGCTAAGCCGTTTCTTTTTTTCTTTGGTTGTTGTGCAATTTTATTATTAGATCCTGGTGGAGTTCCTCTTTTTACTCTACTCACTTTATCACTTGCTCTAACATTTCGTTTTTTAGCTATACCTAAATACTTATATAGCTTATTCATATCTAGAGTTGAATTTATATTGTGAGAATTACCGTTTGAAATAGTGTTACCTAAGTCGTAAGTATTTGATGCCACAACATTACCTTGTTCATCATAGGTATCGATTGGTAAATTACCGTATAAGTCTGATCCTTTTTGCCATTGAAACTGCCCTGAGTAAGAGTATGAAGCTTTTAAAAAGTTTAACGTAGGAATTTTATTTAATGGCAACTCATAATTTATTCCTATTAATTGAGAGCGCCTATTTGGATCTCCAACATCAAAAAAGCCATCCCAGACATCTAATGTAGAGTCTTGCTCTCCATTTATAATATTATCTTTAAAATAGTTTCTTACTATATTATTATTAGCTACAGAAAAGTTTAATGAAAGTGCTTTAGTTAGGTTCCAATTTAAATTAGTTTGAAAATCGAAGGTGTAATTTCTTCTAAACAACTCTTCAAGACCAATATTATCGCCTCCAAGTTCTACTTCTCTAAATCGTTGCCTATTAAATTGCCTATTATAATCTGTATTTACAGTTAAACTTGTTGGTAAAAGATTTACATTAAAGTCTTTTAATATTTTCCAATATTTATTAGTAAATAAAGAATCATTAGCTTTAAATGGTTCTATAACTTTAGGTTCGAAATTATAAGCATAGTTAACACCTGTTCTTACTAATTTATCGACAGATCTTTCAATTTCAAAATCTCTATGATCTACTTTATTAAAAGAATAGTTTAAAGTTAAATTTTCTACATCGTAAAACCGAGGTTTAGAATCTCCTGTTCTAACTTTTCTAACACCAATAAAATTGATACTTTGTCGTTTAGTAAAATCTTCAGATTGTTCTTTTATTGTTTCTCGCTCTTCGTTAGTTTCAGCAGCATCTAAACGTGTTTGTAACTTTATATCTTTGTATTGCTGGTCGTATTCTGGCGTTATTAATTCTTCGGCTTGACCGTAATTAAAAGGAATTTGTAATCCCCATTTTTTAGGTAATAATTGACCAACGTTTACATTAGTAACAACATCGTATTGTTTAACGTCTTCACGGCTTCTTTCTTGCGGGCCTTGATCTACAGAACCAAATCCTGCTGTGCTCATTCTTCCTGTTGCACTAACATTCATAAAATCGGCCAGATTAGTATCTACACTCATAATAGCAGCCCAACCACCTTCGTTATCTAGCCCAGAAAGGCGAAGCTCGTTAAACCAAACTTCTCCACAAGTATCAAATTCTGTTGCATTTTTTACACCAACCATTAATGTTCTAACAGCACCAAAATTAGGATTACCTTTAATTGCGACGCGTTGTTGTCCCTCGGTATAACCTTGAAATTCTGATGTTCCTGTTGGTAATTGAACAGGTTCACCATTTACAACATCGTAAAAAGTAGCTGTTGGATTAGACAAAGTCATGTTAGAAATACCTAAAGATTTTATTTTTTGTAATACTTCTAAATTTAGGTTTATTTCGTTTGAAGCTGGCCATAAAGCTTCTGAGGTTAAACCTGTAGAAACCTGAAGCGGTACTTCTATTTGATAGTAGTTTTGTGTTAAATCATTACCTAAACGAATAAAACCTACCAAGTCATTGTCTGATAATCCTGGTGTGTCTCCTTCTTCTGCATGAATAAACATTCTAATACGCTCGTATTGACGCATGTCTACACTAATATTTTTATAGACTGCTCTAGAATCTTTTGTTGGTAAATCGCAAACATTAACTACTAATGCTTGTTCATTTTGGTCTATTATAGAGTTGTTATTGTTTAATCTCTCTGGTTCAATTCCTGGAGGTGAAGCATAACTACCGTCGTTTTCTTGAGTACTTACTGCTCCAACTGTAAAATCTGTATCGCCAAAGTTAGGTGGTGTTGGTCCGCCATCTAAAGCTAATTGGTATCTTCTCCAATCACTTCTAACTAATTCTAAAGTACCAAAACGTAATGTTGTTTGCTCTTCGAAACCTTCTAAAAACATACGTGTAAAACGTATTGATCTAAAGTCTGTAATTTCATTTACTCTATCGTACTGCGTTATTGTTGGATCATCAAATGTTGCTAATGGCACATTAACTGGTACTCTAAATTGGTACCAACGTACATTTGCAGTTTCACCATTTGGAAGAACACGCTGTACATTTTTTAAATCGACTATAAATTCGCCAATTGGATTATTTGGAGCTATTTCATCTAAACTATTTTCTGGTAAATTAGCTCTACTTAACTCAAGATTATACTGAAAATAACTATCTATAGTATTCATAGTATTATCACGGTTAATATCTTCAACGTCTGGTTGTGTAGTTGATCCTCTATCTGTATCACTAAAAGTATCTGGAGAGTTTCCTTCTACTCCATTATATTTTTTATAACGCTCTAAAAGATTTCCTTCTTCACTTAAATAATACGAATAATTATCTGCTGATGGATCTGGTAAGGCTGCAACAAAACTTGGTATGTTTATGGGCTGTGCGCCATCTACAGTTTCGTCTACAATATTAGCTTCTTCAATATCATCGTAACCATCGTAACCAACATCTTGGTTAGCACGTTCTTGACCTTGAGAATCGAATGCGTAAATTAATGCTTGATTTTGCGGCACAGCATATGGTGTAATATCTGGATTGGTAATCATCGACACGTTTCCATCTTCTGGTAAACCATTTTCATACTGCTTTTTTCCATCTTTTAAAACATCTTCTGAAATACTACCTAAGTTGAACACTAATTTTCCACCAGGATTTAATGGATTTTCTTGAAATGGGTCTTGTAACCAAAATTCTATATATTCTACATTGGCTTGTTCAAAATCTGTAGATGTTATTTGTCTTGTAATACCAGCCCAACTTTGCTCTGGATTGGTAATAGTATTGCCATCTGGCTCTAAGTTTTCACCATTAAAATTATATGGTCCACGTTCGTCTGGATAATAAGTTAAATCTAATGTATTTAAAACTGTTGTTTGACCTTGTGCTATATCTTGCTGCGGAAATAACTCTTGTACAAATACTCTAGATGTATATAAACCAGAAACGTCATCATCGTCTACACCATTTGGACGTTGACCGCTATAAAATATTGGGTCTATAGTGTACCAGTTTAATAAGGCTCTATCGTAACCATTTTGAAGTCCTTTTGCATCTTCATCTCGACCTGTTTGAGGATAATTGCGACCAAGATCTAAAGGTCTACTTGAAATACGCCAAGCTTGTGGTGATTTTAAATCTATACCATTTTGGGTGCCTTCAAAATCATCTATATATGCAGTTGCTTCACCATTAAAATCTGTTCCTTTTGGTGCTCCTGGTAAAAGGTATGCAAATTCTCCTCTTACTGAAAGATTTGATGGTGCATCTGTATCTATATTTGGTAATTTATTTACTAATCTTGTAAAGAATGGAACCTCTGTAGAATAGTTACCATTAAAACCAAGTATGGTGTTATTAATTGGTTCACTATTATAATTTGCCTTTTGTGTAATTGGTCTTTCGTTTAAATTAACAAAAGTACCGCCAATAACAAAATTCTCATTAAATTGGTGCTGTACATTTAAGCCTGTAAAGCGTTTTGTTTGTTGTCCAAAAATAGAGTTATTCTCTGTTGTAACTTGAATTGGTGTATTAGATGCTTTTAAAGCTTCATCTAAAATTTGAACACGACCTAGTTGATAATTTACAGTATAGTCTACACCTTCAACTAAAACACGACCGCCAGCTGTAACTTTAACAGATCCTTGTGGTATATTAAAACCACCAATTGGTATACCTTCGCCTCCTTGAGATTTGTAACGTCCTTTTATTTGGAATTTATTTTTCTGTATTTCATCTAAAGCTGCAGTTTTGGTTGCTTTATATAATAAATCGTAAACGTATTTCTCTTGGTTTGCATTGTTATACGTATCTGCTTCATAATCTATATCGTTATTAGCATCGTTACCATCATTATCTAAAACATCAAATAAATAACGCCCAAAAGGTTCAACTTTTGTAAATACAACTTTTCCGTTTTCTGGAATAACAGTTATTCCTGAAACAAAATCGAAAAAACCATCACCGTTAGTTTGAGGGTCGTTATTAAAATTTAGTCTATCTAAATTAAATAAACGTAATAATGTTGTTTCATTAATTACTACATCGTCATTTGTGTTTGCCGGAGTATTTTCTATATCAAATAAAGGGAACGGTTCACCTTCAACAGGCTTAATATAGTTTAATGGTGTTGCTTCGTTATAAAATATATTTAATTTAAAATCTTCTTGCGATAGTTGGTAAGCACCAGTATCGTAGATGTTTTTCATCATTAAATCCCATATAGGCTGCGATACACTAGTAATACTACTTTTTAATAATTTTAAAACTAGATTATTGTTTGTTACAACTGTTGTTTGTTCTCCTTGGGCGTTTGTTCCGTTTTGTACATCTGTTGCTTCTAAACCGTCATTTGCAAATTCACCAACTTGGTATACTTGACCACCTACTGTATATTGAAAGGCTACTGCTAGTACTTCATCATTATTCAATCTTTGATTTAAAGATATATAACCTAATTGAGTATTTATAGTATATTCTTGACCTTCAATTAATTTTCGTGTATTTTCAAGTTTAGCATAATCGAAACCTTCATTAAAATTTGGTACTAAAATACCTTGTTCTACTGTTGCTGTTTCTCTAATTGCTTCTGTTAATTGCGATCCAGCTCCACCAATATTTGTTGGGTCTAAACGGTTGTTTTGATTGCTTGGAAATGCATCTGGTCCAGCCGTTACAGCAACTCCAGGATTACCAATTACTCGTGATTCTCCTAAATCTTGTAGCGCTACAATATTTCTAACATTTTCTGTACGGTTGCTTCTGTTTGTTATCCAAACTTCTGCTCTTGTAATTTGCAATCCACGATTATCTATAAATGGATAACGCTCTAAGGCTTTATTATATGTATCTCTAAAATATTGAGCTAAAAAAAAGTGACGATTTTCATCGTAATCACGTATAAAAAAATCAAATTCATCTAATGTTCCGCCACCTTGAGCTACAACAGACCTTGTATCTGATTTTTGTTCTGAAAATACTCCTGTAATGGTAGTTTTACCAAACTGAAGTTGTGTTTTTACCCCAAATAAACTTTGTGCTCCAGTAATTAAGGAGCTATTAAGAGGCATGCTTACATTACCAACTTCGATTTTTTGAATAATATCATCTTCTGTTGGTGTGTATTCTAGCTTTACTAATTGTTGAAAATCGAAAGTTGCCTCGGTATCATAATTTGCAGTAACTTGCAATCTTGTTCCTACCTTACCTAATAAACTTAGGCTTATACGTTGGTCAAAATCAAATGTAAAATTACTTTGATTTCTAGGAGAAAAAGAAGGGTTTTCTTGTTTAGTGTACAACACACCTAAATCCATTTCTAAGGAACCTTGTGGTACAACCTCTATGGTATTACCTCCAAAAATGCTTTCAAAAAAACCTGAGTTTACGTAAAACTCTGGTAACAAATTCTTTTTTTGTTCCTCGCTTGTTTCCTTATTTGGGTCTAAAGCATCTATTTTGTCTTTATAATAGCTTTTAAGGTTTTCTGCAAATACTAAATCTTGATATTCTTTAGGTGTTAATATTAACGGGTATTTAATATCAAAACTCCCTACTTTCTCTGTATAAACATAACGATCTGTAATTGGGTCGTAAGTATATTTAGACTCTACACTACTTGGATTTGGCATTTCAATATTACCCATACTAAATCCAGTTTTAGTAGAATCTGAAGCTACAGTAGGATCTGGATCTTGAGCAAAAGCAAATACTGATATCAGCATTGCTAATATTAAAACTATATTATGTTTAATCGATTTGTGAAAGTATAGGTTAGTTGTATTCAAAATCTACTATAAATTTTTTAAAGCTAGTTTAATTATGGCTTCTACCGAAGCTTCTGGCTGAGCTACAACAATTTTGTCGACCACTCGTTCTGCTTGTTTCTTGGCAAAACCAAGAACTTCTAAAGCAGATAACGCTTCATCTTTGTTGGTATTGTTTCTATTAACAGAAACTTCGTCTATATCGTAAATTTTAAGAATTTTATCTTTTAAATCTAAAATAACACGTTGGGCAGTTTTTGCTCCAATACCTTTTATAGATTGTATTAAGGCAACATCTGCAGTAGCAATACCTTCACGAATTTGTTTTGGCGTTAAAGAAGACAGCATGGTTCTAGCAGTATTTGTACCAATACCACTAACCGAAATTAGTAATCTAAAAACCTCACGTTCGCCTTTTGTAAAGAAACCATATAAACTATGAGCGTCTTCTTTAACCTGCAAATGAGTAAATAAATGAATGCTTTCTTGGTCTGGAATTTGGGAAAATGTATTTAATGATATATTTAATAAATATCCAACACCGTTGCAGTCTATTACAACATCGGTTGGATTTTTTTCCACCATTTTTCCCTTTATATGTGTGATCATCTACAATTTCTTCTTAAGCATTCAAATGTAAGAAAATTATTGGACTTAAAATTATGTTAAATAAAGGTTTAGATTATGATTGTTTTCCTTTTTGCTGGGCATCAATTACAGCGATAGCAGTCATGTTTACAATCTCATCTACACTAGCGTCAAGTTGAAGAATGTGAACTGGTTTTCGTAATCCCATCATTATTGGGCCTATAGATTCTGCTTTATTTAATTCTTTTAAAAGCTTATACGTAATATTTGCAGACTCTAAGTTTGGAAATATTAATGTATTTACTTTGTGTCCAGATAATTTTGAAAACGGAAAAATATCTTGAAGCATTTTACTATTTAATGCAAAATCTGTTTGTAACTCTCCATCAACTAATAAATCTGGATGTCTTCTATGTAAATAAGAAACAGCTTCGCGTACTTTTGTTGCAGTTTGGTCTTTTGAAGAACCAAAGTTTGAATAGCTTGTCATTGCCATTACTGGTGTCATACCAAACATTTTTACAACGCTAGATGTCATTTGAGCAATTTTTACTAAATCTTTAGCCGAAGGATTTATATTTATTGAAGTATCACTTAAAAACATTGGTCCACGCTCGGTCATCATAACGTTTGTTGTTGCAATTCTTGTAGATCCTGGCGCAAGCCCAATAAGCTCTAACATTGGTTTTACAACTTGTGGATAACTACGTGAATAACCAGATATTAAAGCATCGGCATCACCTTCATTTACCATCATTGCAGCAAAGTAGTTACGTTCACGCATTAATTTTTGAGCTTCTAATAATGTAACTCCACGACGTTTTCTTTGCTCCCAATATACTTGAGCATATTTATTTTTTTGTTCTACTTGCTCGTCTGATTTTGGGTCTATTATAGGAACATCTGCAAAAAATTCAATTTCTTCTTTTAGCTTTTCAATTTGCTCTTTTCTTCCTAATAAAACAGGAATGGCTATACCTTCATCATGAACAATTTGCGCTGCTTTTAAAACATCTATATGGTCTGCTTCTGCATAAACAACACGTTTTGGATTTGTTCTTGCTCTATTTAATAATAATCTTACAATTTTATTGTCTGACCCTAAACGTTCTAATAAAGAATCTCTATACTTATCCCAATCTACAATTGGTTCTTTTGCTACACCACTATCCATAGCTGCTTTTGCTACTGCAGGAGGAACTTCGGCAATTAATCTTGGATCAAAAGGTTTTGGTATAATATAGTCTTTACCAAAAGTTAACCTTGTTTCGTTATATGCAATATTTACTTGTTCTGGCACAGATTCTTTAGCTAATTTAGCTAATGCTTTTACTGCCGCCATTTTCATTTCTTCGTTAATTTTTGTGGCACGTACATCTAATGCTCCACGAAATATAAACGGAAATCCTAATACATTATTTACTTGGTTAGGGTGATCGCTTCGGCCAGTAGCCATAATTATATCATCTCTAGTATCTATTGCTAGTTCGTAACTAATTTCTGGATCTGGATTTGCCATTGCAAAAACAATAGGATTTTTTGCCATGGTTTTTAACATGTCTTGAGACACCAAATTACCAACAGAAAGCCCTAAAAACACATCGCTATTTACCATTGCCTCTGCTAAACTATTGTATTTAATAGTTGTTGCATATTTTATTTGGCTATCAAGTAAATCTGTCCTGTCTTTATGTAATACGCCTTCACTATCAAACATTGTTATGTTTTCTAGCTTAACACCTAAAGCAACATATAAGTTTACACAAGCCATTGCAGCAGATCCTGCTCCAGATACTACAACTTTTACTGTTTTTATATCTTTTTCTGCTATTTCTAAAGCATTTAATAATGCAGCCGATGAGATTATGGCTGTACCATGCTGGTCGTCATGCATTACAGGAATATCAAGTTCTTCTTTTAAACGCTTTTCAATTTCAAAAGCTTCTGGCGCTTTAATATCTTCAAGGTTTATACCTCCAAATGTTGGTGCTATATTTTTTACAGTTTCTATAAAAGCGTCAACATCTTCTGTATCTACTTCAATATCGAAAACATCTATATCTGCAAAAATTTTAAACAGTAAACCTTTACCTTCCATAACTGGCTTAGAGGCTTCTGGACCAATATTTCCTAATCCTAAAACGGCTGTACCATTAGATATTACAGCAACTAAATTACCTTTAGCTGTATATTTATATACGTTATTTACGTCTTTTTTTATTTCTAAACAAGGCTCTGCAACACCGGGAGAATAGGCTAAAGCTAAATCTCTTTGCGATGCATATTTTTTTGTAGGAACAACTTTTATCTTTCCTGGAGTTGGCTTTGCATGATATACTAAGGCTTCTCTTCTTTTGCTTTGTTTGCTCATAATTTATATTTAATAGAACACGCAAATTTAAGAATACTCAATCGTTTAAGCTCACATTTTTTTGAATGATTTAGTTTAAAAGTTTGAACAGGAAAAATGATAGAAATAAAACTTTAAAAAAAATCTAACTTATAAGTTTGGATAAAATATTAATATTATCTGGAAGTCTACCTACATTTTGCAGTTTAAGCGCTGCCAATTTTAAAGCTATTTTTAAACTATCTTCCATAGAATTTTTCTTTATATAGGCGAATAGGAAACCTGACCAAAAAGCATCTCCTGCTCCTGTTGCGTCCATTACCTTTTTAATATCTATTGCTGGAAGTGAAATTTCCGATTTTCCTTTTTGCGAAAGCACTACTCCTTTTTCTCCTAATGTTAGGCACACTATTTCAACACCTGAATTATGGAAGAAATCAAAAATTTCTTTATGTGATTTCTTTGTATTAAATAACCTTTCCATATCATCTTCACTAATTTTAACTAAAGGATTATAGCTACAATACTCTTTTATTACTTCTACAGCTAATGCTCTATCTGGCCATATTTTTTCAGAAAAATTTACATCGATACTAAGTTTACAACCAGCATTTACTGCTTCTTTAGCTTTTTTAAGTATAGTGTCTCGTGCTGGATTTTTACTTAATGCAAAACATGTAGTATGAAATATTTTGGTTTGCTGGAGTGTTTTTAACTCTATTTGTTTTTCTGTTATTATAAAATCTGACTTACGGTATGCCACAAAATCTGGCGTATCTGTAGATCTTGAAACAAAAATTGTACTCGTTGGCTCTGTCTCTAGTGCTAGAATATTATTTACGTTAATATTAACTTCTTTTAATCTTTGTAGTATATATTCTCCAAAACCATCTTTTCCTATTGTTGCTACTAAGGCTGATTTTAAACCTAAACGAGACGTATTCATTGCTACATTAGTAGGAGAACCTCCTAAATACCTATGATAATCTCTTGTTTGGTTGATATTAACACCTTGTTGGTGACCTATAAAATCTACTAATGCTTCACCTACGCAAAGTATATCTATTTCTCTTTCCATTTTAAGCTAATAATCTTTTTCCTAAAATATATTGTTGTAAAGCAACCTCACCAGCTGCGCTCCATGTACAATATTCTACTCCTGTAGGATTTCCTGTTTTACTGTTAAAGTTTTCGTAGAATTTAAATTGCTCTACGCTATTTATTTTTTTTATTTGATGTAATACATCTTTAGCTTTTTCTGCATGGTTTTTAACTAAACTCATACCATAAAAACCATTTACCATTTGCCATGTTCCACCATTATGAAACTCGTAAGGAATGTTTCTAAATTCATACTTACAGTTGTTTTCTAGAAGTTTCCAATCTTCATGATTTTCTTTTATGGGTTCCCAAAATGCAGGTAACAACTTTAATGGTAAAGCTGCTCTCAAATTTTCGGAATAATTAATAATTTCTTCTTGAAAATCTATGGCTCCCAACCCAATTAAAAGCGCTATACTATTTCCTAAAGCATCGAACATCGTTTGATAACCAGAAGGATTTATTGAAGCCATCCAAAACTTTTCTTTTTTTAGTTTTTTATAAGCATTAGGATGAAAAGGGTTACTATAATTTGTTTTACGATAATTTCCTGTAAGTTTTTCTGTAACAATATCTATTTTGGTTTGATATTCTTTATTAGGAAACAAACTATTTATACATTTTAGCGCCCATAATCTTAATACTTGATCGTAAAAAATATGGCCTTCGGTAATATACTCGTCTGCCCAGTTTCCAGATCTAGGAACATATACAAGATGATTGTTATTAAATTCCCAAGCTTGTAAAAGTTTCAAACCTTTATCCATTTTTGCTTTTAAATTTTCAGCAAAACTCAAGTTATTTGTTAAATGTGCATAATTACAAATTCCAATTATAAACCATGAAATTGTATCTACTCTTCCGGCTAATCCTCCAAAACTAACTTCTACTTCATTTTTTTCTGTAAAAAACACATTTGATGGAATATGACCTAATTCATGTTGATTCTCTGCAAGAGTCGTTAATGTATTTTTAAATGTTTCTGTTAAACTTAAATCGCCATCTAATAGTGCTGCTAAACCACAAATTACACCATCTCTAGCCCAAACTCTCTTATAATTTGTTATGTCACTAGCACTTGCCAAGAATCCTTTGTCTGTTCTTGCTCGAGCCAATAATTCTACCGCTTTTGTATATGATTTTTCTTTTATCATTTTAATGATTTGAGCTATTTTTTTGTTTTATAAATAATGTACAGACTGTAGCTATTAAAAGTAATGCGCCTGCAAATGTAATGGCGTTTCTTGGGTCGTTATTTAGGAAGGTTTTTAAAATATACCCAAAAGACAATGTTTGAATAATCATTGGTATAACAATCATCATGTTTATAATTCCCATATAAACTCCATATCTTTCTTTAGGAATATCTGCAACTACCATTAAATATGGGATTCCCATCATACTTGCCCAACCAATTCCAAATCCTGTAATGGCAAAAAAGAGTAGATTTTTATTTTCGATATGAGGAAACGCTAAAAACCCAATTGCTGCTATTATTAAACATACTGCATGTACTTTTCTAGCACTGTATTTTTTTGCAAAACCCACAAGTGCAAAGGCTATTAAAAAAGTCACCACATTATACCAACCATTTATTAAACCTGTCCAGCTTACAGCTTCACTATAAGCTTCTGTATTTTCTGGTGTAGCATTCCACACAGATAAGGCTACACTTTTTGATGAGTTTTGCCAATAGCAGAATAATGCATACCACTGAAACAGATATACCAAAGCTAATTGCCACATGACTTTTGGCATATCTTTTATTGCTGAAAAAATTTCTATAAGCGGCTCTAAAAGGCTTCCTTTTTGTTTAATTTTAATTAATTCTTCTTCTGTAGGAGGAATTTCTTTTGTTTTACTCATACTCCATAAAATAGAACCAATTGAGCAAATAGCACCGAGAAAAAATGAAGCATAAACCCAAGTTGGTAATGCGCCAGTGGTGCCTATAAATATTAATGGAAATATAAATAAAGATACGTTTGCCAATACTTGACCTAAACCTGTAAAAAAGCTTTGCATTTGAAAACCTAAAGGCTGTTGTTCTTTTTCCAGCTGGTCTGCAATTAATGCTCTATAAGGTTCCATTGCAGTATTATTTCCGGCATCTAAAATCCATAATAATCCTGCGGCCATCCATAACGAACTACTAAATGGAAATGCTATTAATGTTAAACTACATAAAATTGCACCTATTAAAAAGTATGGTTTTCGCCTTCCTAGTTTTGGGTTCCAAGTTTTATCACTTAACGCTCCAATTATTGGTTGCACTAGCAGTCCTGTTACAGGACCAGCAAGGTGTAATATTGGTATTTGATCTGGACTTGCACCTAAGAAATCATAGATTGGAGTTACGGCACTTTGCTGTAAACCAAAACTATATTGAATACCAAAGAATCCAACATTCATGTTTAATATTTGCCAAAAAGACAACTTTGGTTTTTTTAACATCGCAATTTATTTTTAGTTAATTGAAAAGAGCCAATATTAATTATGTTAATATTGACTCTATACAAATTCAAATCAAAAAAACTAACACTTGTTTAAATTAAAAACTATAATTAATACCTAAAGAAATAGAACGTCCAGGTACTGGTCTAACTCTTAAATAGTTTACTTGACCTTCTGTTATACTTCCTTCTTCAGACTCTGTAATACCTAAAGTATCGAAAATATTGTTTGCAGATATGTTTGCTTTTAAATTTTCTGTCACTCCAATATTTATAAAACTATTTATAATTACAAATCCTGGTAAAACTAATTCGTTTGAGTCTTGTGCATACGCTTTACTTTGTCCTACAAAACTTAAACCTACACTGTTTTGCTTTGCATTACCAAAGTTATAAGATGGAATAAGGTTATAAATAAAATCTGGTTGTCTTCTTGGTGTATTACCTTCGTTATCTCCAGAATCTATTTCGGCATCTGTAAATGTCAAACCACCACGAACATCAAAATCATTAAATCTATAAGATCCTTCTACTTCTATACCTAAAGACTTGTAATCGTTCTCGATTATAGAATTTGAAGTTGCTTCAAAACCACCTTCTTCTGTTGTTTTAGCATAAAATACAGTTGCATATAAAGATCCATTTTCAAAACCTCTTTTATAACCAACTTCTGCTTGATTAATAAAATCTAATGCATTAATTCTATCACTATCTGTATAATCTAATCCTGCAAATAAAATTCTATCTGCTTTAGCCGAAGCACCTCTACTATATCTAGCAAACACTGCTTGATTATCTTGAATTTTATAATTTAAACCTAAAGAATACGAAACGTAATCATAGTCATAATCTACAACTGTAGGATTTGATAAATCTATAGCTTGTACAGTTTGTTCTGGCTGAGAGATTGTACCATCATTATTAATATCATAAGCAGAAGTTACTGGCCCAGCAAAAGAACCATCTACTTTACCATTATCAAAACGAATACTTGCATCTACATTTAATTTCTCTGAAGCTTCTAAAGCTACAGATAAATATGGTGCAGAAACATTGTAACGCGTATCGTAACTACGTTGGCAACAGTTTCCAAAAAACGCTGCTCCATAACCTACTAAACCATTAGATGTTATATCGTTTCCTCCAGTATCTACTCCATTAATCAATCTTGCATTTTCACCAGAAGCTTCTAATAAATATGAGTTCCATAACCAAGACATAGATACATTTTGGATGCCTTTAAAATAACCAACAGTTACATCTAAGTTTCCAAAGTCTTTTGTTAAACGAATATCGTTCATAAAATTATTAAAGTTATTTAACTGCGTGTCAAATAAAACTACAGGTGCAATTACTGTATTATCACTTACTGCGCCATCGCCATTTGCATAACTTAAAGAACTGTAACCATTACCTGTTGCAAAATCTCCTGCAAGAAAATCTGATGCTGTTAAAACACTTGCTGGAAATGGAGAGTTAAATCCACCTTTATTAGAAGAGAATCTACCTTTGTTTGTTATTTTAAATTCATTACCTAAATCGAAAGCTGCTTCCATACCTATTGATGTTGAAATTGGATTCATACCATCACTAACATTAGATCGTCTTAACTCACCACTTTCACCTAAACCAACGTTTTGAGATAAGTATGGTGTATGTAATGTTTCACTATTAGCGTCAAAATTAGAAAGATCTTGAAAATCTGGATCATCATTTGTACCTGTTACTTGTATTGGGTTTGGTAGGTATCCAATAGCTCTATCATTTAAATATTTAGCATATACACGAACATAACCTTTATCAAATTCTTTAGTTAAGTTTAATTTAAATTGGCCTCCATTATTAGCTGTATAACCAGCATCTCTAATACCTTCTCCTACGCGATAAAAACCTCCCATGTGAAAATATAAATCGTTTCCTAATGGTGCTCCATATTCAAAATCTGTTCTAAAATTACTATAATCTAAACCAAAAGAAGTACCTATAGAACCACCTTCTACTTTACCAGTTTTGCTAATTAAATTAATAATTGCACCTGGCGAATTAGATGATAATGTTGAAGCAGATCCACCTCTTATAGCTTCTATTCGTGATATATTAGAATCGTATCGCGTAAAAATATCTGCTGTAGCAAAAGACATATCACCAAATAACAAAACAGGTAAACCGTCTTCTTGTAATTGTACATATTTTGAACCTCCTGAAGATACAGGAACACCTCTTACTGCAATGTTAGAGTTACCTTCACCACCTGAGGATTCTGAACGAATTCCTGGAATAGTTCTAAATATTTCGGCAGTTGTTCTAGGTGCAGACTGCTCTATTAATTTAGGTTTCATTGTTGTTACAGATACACTTGATTCTATTTTAGACCTTGGGTTTGTTACACCTGTTATAATAACCTGATCTAAAGATTCTGCGTTTTCAATCATTGTAAACCCAATAACTAAATTTTCAGAATTTACAGAAACATTTTTTGAATATTTTGTATAACCCAAATAAGTTGCTTCAAGAGTATAGTTACCATCACTTACGTTTTCAATAGAATAATTCCCTTCAAAATCTGAAGTTGCACCTTGTGAAGTGCCTTTTAAAATAACATTTACACCTGGTAGCGGCATACCTGCTTCGTCATTAATTTTACCAGAGATTACAGATTGTGCAAATAAGGAAATACCCGAGAATAAACACAAAAGGAACAAACCCCATTTTTTGATTAGTGTATTCATTTTTGATAATTTTTAGTTAATTAATAATATTTATAGCTGTTATATCACAAATCTATAATTAAAGATACCTAAAAATATAAATTTATTAATCGAAAACGTTTTCGATTTTACGAAAACGTTTTCGATTAATAATTACTATATTAGATTTTAGAATTACATTTATAAAAAAATTGCATGAAACCTGCTACTCTTAAAGATATCGCTGAAACTTTAAATATTTCTATAACAACTGTTTCTAAAGCATTAAAAAATTACCCTGATGTTAGTAAAAAAACTAGAAAACTTGTAAGAGAAACAGCTGCTACATTAAATTATAAGCCTAATGCATTCGCTGTTAATTTAAGAACAAAAGAGTCTAAAACTATTGGTCTAATTATTCCTGAAATAGTACATCACTTTTTCTCAAGTGTAATTAAAGGCATAATTTCTCAAGCTGAAAAAAAAGGATATTTAGTAATAATATTACAATCTAATGAGTCTTACGAATTAGAAAAACAACAATTAGACTTGTTACTTAATAAACGTGTTGATGGTATTTTAATTTCGCTTGCAAATGGTACTTCAGACTTTAAACATTTGAATGATATTATTGAAAGCGGTACACCTTTAGTTATGTTTGATAAAATTGCAAAACTTGTAAACTGTTCTAAAGTAGTTATTGATGATAGAAAAGCTGCATACATAGCTACACAACATTTAATTGATACAGGCTGTAAACGTGTTGCTCATTTTAGAGGTCCATTATTACCACAAAACTCTATAGACAGATTTCTTGGTTATAAAAAAGCATTATTAGATAATGGCTTTGATTACGACCCAAGTTTAGTATATACATGTTCATGTGATGATATGAGTTTTAACGAAGGTAAAGCCAATGCTGCAAAATTATTAGAAGACCATAATGATGTTGACGGTATCTTTATTAATACAGATATGGTTGCTATAGGAGCAATTACAGAGTTTAATAAACGTGGAGTAAAAGTTCCTGAAGACATTTCTGTAGTGGGATTTAGTAATTGGTTTATGTCATCTGCCATAACACCATCACTAACAACTATAGATCAACCTGGGTTTAAAATGGGAAAAATGGCTTTTAAACAATTATATAAAGAGCTTAAGGCTAATAAGAATAATAAAGTTATACACCCTAAGATTATAGAACTAGAAACCAGTTTAGTTAAAAGAAACTCGACAAAATAAAAAATAATTTATTTTAAAAACTCAATATTTCGTTTTAATCCAGAAAATTTAGTTCGTTTTACTGCCGACTTTTGAAACACTTTTTTAAATACATCTTCAGTAATTTCATCCCAATCTTTTTTAGTCATATCTAACAATTCTGGATGCGGATTAAATAATGGTTCATTATGTGGCTTAGAAAATTTATTCCATGGACACACATCCTGGCAAACATCGCAACCAAACATCCAACTATCAAACTTACCTTTCATCTCATTAGGTAATTGGTCTTTAAGTTCTATTGTAAAGTAACTTATACATTTACTTCCGTCTACCACATAAGGTTCTACAATTGCTTGAGTTGGACAGGCGTCTATGCATGCAGTGCAAGTTCCACAATGGTCTGAAACTATAGTATCGTATTCTAAATCTAAATCTATTATTAGTTCTGCTATAAAATAAAAAGAGCCTACTTGTTGGGTTAATAAATTACTATGTTTACCAATCCAGCCTAATCCAGATTTTGCTGCCCAAGCTTTATCTAACACTGGTGCAGAGTCTACAAAAGCTCTACCACTTACTTCCCCAATTTCTTCTTGTATATAATGTGTAAGTGTTTTTAATTTAGATTTTATTACATGATGATAATCGTTACCATAAGCATATTTTGAAAGTTTGGGAGCTTCTGGATCTTTTTGGGTTTCTTCAGGATAGTAATTTAGTAAAAGAGAAATAACACTTTTAGAATCTTCTACTAATTTTGTTGGGTCTAAGCGTTTATCAAAATGGTTTTCCATATAACGCATTTCACCATTCATATTTTTATTTAGCCAGTTTTCTAAACGTGGTGCTTCGGCTTCTAAAAATTCGGCTTTGCTAATACCACAAGATAAAAAACCGAGGCGTTTGGCTTCGGTTTTAATAAGGTTTGTGTATTTCGCTTTATTATTTATCATTAAAGAATTTTGCTTTGTTTTAAGTTAAAACAAACCTCCTTGAGTTGGTCCTTTAATTTTACCCAAATGCTCATAGGCTAATGCTGTAACTTCTCTGCCTCGAGGTGTTCGCATAATAAAGCCTTGTTGTATTAAAAAGGGTTCGTAAACTTCTTCTACTGTTTCGGTACTTTCACTAACTGCGGTTGCTATAGTAGTAATGCCAACAGGTCCTCCTTTAAATTTATCTATTATTGTAGAAAGTATTTTATTATCCATTTCATCTAAGCCATAAGCATCTACATTTAACGCTTCTAAGCTAAATTTTGCTATTGCAATATCTATACTTCCGTTTCCTTTTATTTGTGCAAAATCTCGCACGCGTCTTAACAGTGCATTTGCTATTCTTGGTGTTCCTCTACTTCTACCTGCTATTTCTATAGCTGCTTCCATAGATATTGGTACATTTAGAATTTGTGCACTTCGTTGTATAATGGTACTTAATAAATCGGTTGAATAATATTGTAGGCGACTTTGTATACCAAAACGTGCACGCATTGGCGCTGTTAATAAACCTGATCGTGTTGTTGCTCCAACTAAAGTAAAGGGATTTAAATTTATTTGAACTGTTCTTGCGTTAGGACCAGACTCTATCATGATATCTATTTTAAAGTCTTCCATTGCAGAATACAAATATTCTTCTACAATAGGACTTAACCTATGAATTTCATCTATAAATAAAACGTCTCTATCGTCTAGATTAGTTAACAGTCCTGCTAAATCTCCTGGCTTATCTAAAACTGGTCCCGAAGTGATTTTAATACCTACATTAAGCTCATTAGCTAATATATTGGCTAATGTAGTTTTACCTAAACCTGGTGGTCCATGAAATAATGTATGGTCTAATGCTTCGTCTCTTTGGTTTGCTGCTTGAACAAAAACTTGTAAGTTTTCTAACACATTATCTTGACCCGTAAAATCATTAAAAGATAATGGTCTCAATGTTTTTTCGATATCGAATTCTTCAGGTGAAAAGTTTTCGTTAGATGGATTTAGGTTCTCGTTCATAGGAATAAATAACGTTTGGATTTCTTAATAAAAAAGAAAATTCAACTTAAGCAAATATAAAGAAAAAGCCTTTCAGTTTTAGTTTTACTGAAAGGCTTCTTATTATGATGCTAGTGTAAATACTAGTTTAAAATTTTAAACTCACAACGTCTGTTAATATCATACTCTTCATCTGTACAAATACCTTCTTTATCACAATTGTTTAGTGGTTGCATTTCGCCGTAACCTATACTTTTTAAACGGTTACGCTCTATACCTTTACTTACTAAATATTCTAAAGTTGAAGCAGCACGACGTTTAGATAGATTTAAGTTATATTGATCATTACCGCGTGCATCTGTGTGTGCAGACACTTCTACTTCCATATCTTTATATTTATGCATTAATTCTACTAAAACATCTAATGTTTTTGCTGCATCTGGACGAATATTAGATTTATCGAAATCGAAATAAATACGATCTAAAGTGATTTGGACATCACCTTTTTCGTTTTCTTTTATACGCTCTTCAGCATCTGCATAAGACTCTAAAACAAGCTCTATATCGTGTTGTACTTTTCCTTTGCTATCTGTAGAAAACTCTACATCTTGAGGAATATAAGCTTTACGTGTACCACGAACTTTGTATTTTTTATTAGGTTCGATTTTAAATAGATATTTAGCCTCGTTACCTACTAAAGTATCTTGAATAACGGTTCCTGTTTCATCAAATAATGTTACTAATGAACCTACTAAAAGTTCTTTGCTGTTTTTGTCTGTAACAATACCTTCTACTTGATATTTAGTTAAGTAATTTTCTTCACGTGCAAAACCGTATAATTTATCGTAACCTGTTCTATTTGATGATACATAACCTTTGTTATCTTTTTCACGTATAACGTACGCAAAATCGTCTAAATTACTATTTATGGTACTTCCTAAATTTACTGGCTTATCGAAGTTTCCGTTTACAGAGTTGCTTCTATATACATCTAAACCTCCAAAACCTAAATGGCCAATAGAAGAAAAATATAATACATCATTTTCGCTAATAAAAGGAAACTGTTCTCTATGTTTTGTGTTTACTTTATCTCCTAAGTTTTCTGGTTCACCGTAAGTTCCATCTTCATTTATTGCAACTCTATAGATATCAAAGCTACCAAAACCACCTTCCATATCACTAGCAAAGTATAAGGTTTTTCCGTCTTTACTTAGTGATGGATGTTCTGTACTATAATTGTTTGATGTAAAAGGTAAAGCGGTTACGTTGGTCCAGACACCATTAACAAGTTCTGCTTTGTAAATTTTAATATGTGCTATTCTACCATCTTCATTTTTTGTTTTGGTTTTATTAGTTCTATTAAAATACATTGTTTTTCCATCTTTACTAAATGTAGCGCTACTTTCGTGAGAGTCTGTATTTATCTCACTAGAAAAAGGTGTTACGTTTTCAATTGTTCCATCTTTAGTAATTGTTCCATTATACAAATCTAAATATGGTAACTCATTCCAAACATAAGATGGATTATCGCTATTTCTAGATGATGCAAATGCTACTTTATTATCTCCATAAAAAGTTAAACCAAAATCACTACTAGAGTTTTTATTTTCTAACTGTTTTAGTTTAAAAGTATGAGGTGTTGTTTTTGTATTTTCTTCAATAAATGCCAATGTATTTACAGGTTTAGCACTGTATATACTTAAGTACTTATCTGCTTCTTTATAGTTTTTTACACCTTTTAATGCTTGTGCATACCTAAAGTAAACATCTATGTCTATAGAATCTTTATAGGTTACAAAAAACTCGCGATAAGTTTTAATTGCTTTTTGCATTTGTGAGTTATAATAATAACTATCTGCTAAATTTTGAAGCACTTGTTTAGAACGGTCTTTAGTTTCGTAAATATTTGCTGCTTCTTTATAAGCTCTCATTTCAAAAAGCTTATCGGCTCTTTTTAAACTTCCTTTTTGTGCAGAAGCGATACTGCTAACAAATAAAAGGCAAGTAAATATGTATATATAATTTTTCATTTTATAAGTCTTTGAGGTTAGAAGAAACGTGGTGAACGATCATATCCACCTTTTAAACCGAATAAATCGATATCAAATAAAGCAAATATTTCGTGAGATCCAGAGTTGTAATCACCAAGATTAGTTGTAGTATAATCGTAAGCATAACCAATTCTTAATTGAGGTGCTATTTTAAAATTAACAATTGCACTAACAGCGTCATCTAATCGATATCCTAAACCTGCTTCTAATTTTTCGTTGAATAAAACATTTGCATTTAAATCTAAAGCTAAAGGCGCTCCGTTTACCGCTTTTGCCATAAAAGATGGTTTAAATTTAATATCTTGATTAATATTAAAAACATAACCACCAGTAAAGAAATAGTGAATACTTTGTACTCCCGTAGACTGGATTCCATTTTCATTTTCTAAATGCTTTGTAGTAAGCATATTTGGTGCAGATATTCCTAAGTAGTATTTATCTGTAAAGAAAAAAGCTCCAATCCCTAAATTTGGGAATGCCTTATTTATATTCTCGTTAAATGCAGTATCTGTTGATTGATTTCCAGACTCTAATACGAAACCATTAAAATTTGCTTCAAAAAGTGTTACTCCAGCTTTTAAGCCTAAAGATAGTTTACTTTCTAAACCTACTGGAAGTACATAAGCAAAATCTGCATAAATGTTATTTTCTTTAACAATATCACCAACATTATCGTTAGTAAATGAAAGTCCTAATTCAATTTTCTCATTAACTGGAGAGTGTACAAAAAAGCTTCCTGTTTTTGGGGCTCCTTCTACTCCAACCCATTGCGTTCTATACAAACCTCCAATATTTAAAATATCTTCATTTGCAGTTGCATATGCAGGGTTTATAACGCTCATATTATACATATACTGTGTAAATTGAACGTCTTGTTGCGCATTACCTTGAAACGATATAACCATCAAGCAAACGACAACAGCTATTTTATTATATATATTTAAATTTTTCATTGTTTTAAATTTTGTGTTGTCTATAAATTATCTGCTTAAATATAAAGTTCCTTGTTGTGGTTTATTTACACCATCGTTAAAATTGAATATGTAGAAATACACTCCTACAGGCAATTCTCCTCCTCCAATTAATCTAGATTGGTTAGATTTACCGTTAAAAGCAGGAGTTGATGCATTCCCTTTATAAACTACATTACCATAGCGGTTGTATATTTCAATTTCGAAATTTGGATAAATAATATCTAAATTTTCAATATTAAAGGTATCATTTACACCGTCATTATTTGGAGAAAAACCATCTGGGATAACTAATAAACCACAGCCAGTTAAATCTGGACTTACATCTAATCGTATACTACTTTCACAACCAGAAGTAGAGTCTATTAATACTGCATAATATGTTGTATTAACTTCTAAATTTGTTGATGCCGTAACTACATTTCCTCCTGTAGGTGCATCATACCAAACTACATTGTTTGAAGCTGAATTATATTCTGTAATATTAGCTGTTAACTCTGCAATAGTTGGAGCATCGTTAATACACAATTCTAAATCTGAATTTAAAAGTGTTGGTGTTGGTGCATCATTAATAGAAACAACAACTTGAACTCTTGTTGAAGATTCACAACCATTAGTTGTGTTATTTTGTACTGCAAAATAATCTTCTCCATCTATTAATGCTTCACTAGCATCTAGTGGCGTACTATCATTTTCTTCTGCATACCAAGTTATATTTGTTCCATTTACTGCTGTATCTAAATCTGAAACTACTGCATCATCAACTGCACAAAAAGCTGGAGAAGCGTTTACAATTGTTACTGCTCCTGTATCGTTTACAGTTACTGTTGCAATTGCATTACTATTTACTGTACAAGGTGCTGTTGCTATTACTGTATATGTAAAGTTATAAGTACCTGGAGTAACTAATGATAAATCAAGGTTATTACCAGAAAAACCGTTTGCGCTATCATCGTTTGTAAATGTACCTGATGCATCTGGTATATCATTTAATACAGACAATAAATCTAAAATATTATTAGATGTATCTACATCTGCCGCACAAATTGTAAATGTTCCGTTTGTGCCTGCATTTGGTGCTTGTGAAACAGATACTTCAAAACTTGTACTAGAATTCCCACATGAGTTTGCAATGAAGTAAATATATGTTCCAGATTCATTTACAGCAGGATCGAAGATGTTTGATACAGAATTACCATTGTAAATCCACTCACCACCAATATCTTCTCCTGTAATGTTTGTAAATAAATCGAATGTTCCATCTGTACTACAAAAAGCCAAGTCTCCATTTGAAGTTCCAGAACTTAAAGGCTCTTGAATAGAAACTGTTATACTTGTTACTGCATCTGCACAAGGTGCTGCAGAAACGGTATATGTAAATATATAATCTCCAGGTGTAAACCCTGTTACATCATACATTGAAGGAGTTGTAATTACTGTTCCAGAAGAATCTGTCCAAGTACCCGTAGTATCTTGAGTCCCATCTAAGCCAGTATTTAAATCTACAGTAGTATCATTACATACTATTATTGGATTTGTAGCTAAGCCTCCTGAATTAGGTAAAGGGATAATAGATACTGTAACTTCTACTCTAACTGAAGATTCACAGCCTGTTGTAGCATCTGTTTGGGATGCATAGTAAGTTTCTCCATCTTGTAATGGTGTCGCTGCATCTAGAGCATTACCTCCTGTTGCTTCATTATACCATAATATGCTTGTTCCCGTCGCAGACAAATCTGCTACTGTTGCTGCATCACAAAAATCTTGAGTTGCCATAGCTGTTGGAGCTGGAGTATCGTTTATTGTTATAGTTACTGTTGGCATATTTGGGTCATCACAACTACCAATAGCATCTACATCATAAGTAAACGTATAGGCTCCCGGTGCTAAACCGTCTAGGGTTAAAATACTTCCTGATAATTGATTTGAAGGCGTATTATCACTCCAAACTCCTGGTTGATCTTCACCGTTTAAATAATCGAAAAGATCTATTGTTTGACCACTAACAATATCTGAAACACAAAATTCTGGTGATTCGCTAACCGTTCCGGCTACTGGTGCATCTTCTACGGTTACTGTAACTGTAGAACTATTTGTACACCCATTAGAATCTGTAATTGCATATGTGAAATTGTAAACACCAATAGTTAATAATGTTAAATCTACATTACTGCCTGTTAATGCTCCTGTAGTATCATCATCTGTCCAAGTTCCACCTGCATCATTTCCTGATAACTGACCAAATAAATCTAATGGTGAGTTTGCTGTTAAATCATTTTCACAGAAAGTAGCTGGAGTTGGTGTTCCTGTATTTGGTAATGGGTTTATTGTTATTTCAACTGTTACTAACTCATCATCA
>NZ_MPCX01000018.1 GCF_001874145.1 Lacinutrix sp. MedPE-SW
CTACATTTGTGGGAGAGTAGGTCGTCGCCTTTTTTATAAATCCTCAACGTTTATTCGTTGAGGATTTTTTTTTGCCCTTTTTGTAAGATTATATTTAAATGTTGACTAAATACGTTATAGATTGTATAATTAAATTTTTTCTAGTTAAATTCGTTTATGGATAATATTATAAAATGTAGCCTTGAAACTCTTCAAAAATCAAAAAAGCTACTATTAAGTCTTAATAGTGAAAGCTTAAGTAATGCTAGTATATCTCCATATTATTCTAGTATTGGCTCTCATTTAAGACACGTATATGATTTTTATAATTGTTTGCTTAATAATGGTAATGAAGGAGTTATAGACTTAACTATTAGAAAAAGAGATTTATCTGTAGAAACATGCTGTGATTCTGCAATTGGGTATTTAGATGATATTACATTAAAATTGAAATCTCTTAAATACGAAGCTAATACTTTAGTTAAAGTAATAGATGATCTTGGTTATGGAAATGTTGAAATAAATTATACTTATCCTGCATTACTGGCTCAAGCAAATAGTCACACAATTCACCATTATGCTATAATTGGCTATATTTTGGACAGACTAAATATTGAGTTTTTAGATGATGATTTTGGATATAACCCAACTACTCCTAAAAAAACTAAATAAAACTTTATCTAGTTTTATTACTTTTAAACATACTATCTAAAATAGTATTTAGACCTTTAAAAGCAAAATATATTGCAGATATACAAAATAGAACACCTATAACGATTAAGGGTATATATAATATTTTTTCTTGATTACTAAATGCAATATATAATACTGTAGGTCCTAAAAACATAAAGGCTATAGATATTCCCATTTTTTTTAGACCTTTAACCAAAATATCTCTGTCTGTACTTTTTGTTTCCATTATTTTAAATAATCATTTATAGAAGCTCTTACACTTTTATTTTTTTCTAATAATTTTTGAGCTGTTTCTTTGTCTATTTTTAATTCTTGCATGACCATTGTAATTCCTCGATTTACAAGTTTATTATTGCTTAATTGCATATCTACCATTTTATTACCTTTTACTCTTTTGAGCTTAATCATAGTAGTAGTTGAAAGCATATTAAGTACTAATTTTTGAGCTGTTCCTGCTTTCATTCTTGAGCTTCCTGTTACAAATTCTGGTCCTACTATTACTTCAATTGGATATTTTGCAACATTAGATAATGGGCTATTTTTATTACAAGTAATACATCCTGTAATTATATTATTTTTATTACAAATATTTAGTGCTTCAATAACGTATGGAGTAGTTCCTGATGCGGCTATACCAATTACGATATCTTTATTAGTAATGTTGTGTTTTTGTAAATCTTTCCAACCTTGGTCTTTAGAGTCTTCTGCAAATTCAACTGCGTCTCTAATTGCTTTATCTCCACCGGCTATTAGACCAATTACCATATTAGGTGATACACCAAATGTTGGTGGACATTCTGAAGCATCTACGATACCTAGTCTTCCACTTGTTCCTGCACCTATATAAAATAGTCTTCCGTTATTTTTTAATTTTAATACTATTTGTTGTACAAGTTTTTCAATTTGTGGTATAGCTTTTTCTACTGCTAGTGGTACGCTTTGATCTTCTTTATTTATATTTTTTAAAATCTCTAAGGTTGCCATCTTTTCAAGATGGTTATAGTTTGAGTCTTTTTCTGTAGTTTTTTCGAATGTCATGTTTCAAAAGTACGATAATTGTTATAAATATTAATTGTATCAACGCGTTAGTGGTAGTAGCGGCATCCTTTTTTTTGTTGCGTTTATGCAAAAAAAAGATATAGCGGATGACACGACCAAATCATGCCTTAAAGCATGTTTTGGTAACGCCCTAATTATTGTATTGTATATGTTGTTTCTGTTGCTTGTGAAACTCTAAAATATCCAAGTGGATAGTTTTTTGCGTTTGTTTGATTTGTACAGTTTCCACGAACGGTTGCTGGTTGCACTTCAAATGGTCCGCCACCACCTTCGGAAGTTTGTTGTAATAATATAAACATATATTCGTAAAACTGTTTTGATATACCGTAGTTTTTTATTGATAGTTGATTTCCTGGTTGGGTATCTGGATTTGTATAAAAGGCAAATATTTGGTTTCCGTTTGTGAACTCGTCATTATATACTTCTAGGTACGGATTTGTTTCTGTTTCTTCTTGAAATTCGAAAAAATAATAGTTTTCTTCGTTAGCTGGGTCTGTATAATATGCTTTTATCTCGATTTCATCTCCTGTAAATCCTCCATCATTTTCTTGTTGTATTGAATCTATTTGTGTTACACTCGTCATTGTTTCTGTTGCTGTGTAACTTTCGTTATTATAGTTTATATTTAATGTGTAGGTTTCATTTATTTGTGGATTAAAATTGAAACATTCATATATCCCGTTATTGTTGGTATCATTAAAATTATATGTATTGTTATTTTGGTCGATTACTGATACTATTGCTCCTGTGGCAGCTGGTATTTGATTGTCGAAAAATGAAGTTGTAAGTGTTAATTTTATGGTTTGATAATTGCCAGATGTATTTTCGAACCAATTTATTGAAGCGTCTATAACTAATTTTGGTTCTGAGGTTGGAACGTCTACATCTATTACATCTTCACAGGCTGTTAAAAATAAAAATGATAATAGTATTAATGTTATGTTTTTCATTTTTTAAAATTTAAAATTGTAAGAAACTGATGGTACTATACCAAAAATTGATAACCTTGTTGCTTCGTTATTTCCTGTGTCTTCGTTTTGAGCAAAAGATATTGATGCTGCATTTTTTCTGTTGTATAAATTATATATACCAAACACCCATGAGGTTTGCCAACCTTTTGTTTTTTCTGGTTTAGGTGTGTAAGTGGCAGAGATGTCTATACGATTATAGCTTGGTAGACGTGAAGAGTTTCTAGCGCTATAGTTTGGTATAACAACTCCATTATATTCATATTGGCTATTGGGATATGTTGTTGGTTGTCCGGTTTGATATAAAAAATTGGCATTAAAATTCCATTTTTTATTAAAGTTATAACTAGAAGTTACAGATAGGTCGTGTGTTTTATCGTAACCAGTATTATACCAGTTGCCATTATTTATACCTGTTTCGTTTGGAGTACGTCCTTCAGTTTTTTGTTCAGATTTAGATATTGTATATGCTATCCAGCCTTTTAATCGTCCTTCATTTTTTCTAAATAATAATTCTAAGCCATAAGCTCGTGCTTTTCCATTTAGTATTACTCGTTCTATAGCATTGTTAGCTATAAGGTTTGCGCCGTCTATGTAGTCTATTCTATTTTTTACATCCTTATAGTAACTTTCAATTTCTAAGGAATAATCTCCATCTTTTATATTTTTAAAATAACCAATTGCATATTGATCTAAAATTTGTGGTTTTACATATTTACCACTTGGTGTCCACACATCTAATGGCGTTGGAGAACTTGTATTAGAAAGTAAATGTAGATTTTGAGTCATTCTATTATAACTAGCTTTTATAGATGATACTCTATTTAATTGATATGCTGCTGAAATGCGTGGCTCTAAATTAAAAAAGGATTTTATAGTTTTACTGCGGCTAAAAGATTGTGTACCAATAGCATCTGCACTTTGGTAAATTTGAAAATTATTATTAAAAACTACTGCTTGATTGTTTTCATAAATATTTAGTTCGTCTTGTCCTAAACGAAGAAAACTACTTAATCTTAGCCCATAGGATAATGTAAGTTTATTAGATACTTTGTGTTCTGCGTCAAGATAGATTGCATTTTCGAAAGCATATTTATCTATAAGTTTTTCTGCATTAATTCCAGAAGTTGGGGTAGAAGGTTCTATTTCTCCAGGGTTAAATTTATAATAGATACTGTTTAAACCGTATTGTAATTTAAACTTGTTACTTATATAATGTTTTAAATCGTATTTAAAATTAAAATTTCTTATGCCAGAATTAAAATCAAATTCTACAAAGTCTAAATCTAAGCCATAGTAATAGTCTGAATAAATTAGAGACATATTAGAAAATAACTTATCAGAAAACAGATGGTTCCATCTAAAGTTTAAAATTGTATTACCATATAAATTTCTAAAACTTTGAGAGAGACTAAAAACATCTCTACCAAAATATCCTGATAGATAAACACTATTATTTTCGTTAAGTTTATAACTTAATTTAGTATTTAAATCGTAAAAATAGGCCTTATTGTCTATATCAAAAAGTGGTAAAAATAAATGGGCATAAGAGCTTCTACCACCAAGTAAAAAGGAACCTTTTTCTTTTTTTATAGGACCTTCGATTAGCAATCTGCTAGATACTATTCCAATTCCACCATTCGCATGAAAGCTTTTGTTATTTCCATCTTTTTGATAAATGTCTAAAACCGAAGCTACACGACCACCATACCGTGCAGGAATGCCTCCTTTATATAATTTTAAATCTTTAATAGCATCTGGATTAAATACAGAAAATAGTCCAAATAAATGTGAAGAATTAAATACTGTAGCCTCATCAAGTAATATAAGGTTTTGGTCTGCAGCACCACCACGAACATTAAACCCAGAAGAACCTTCACCGGCATTTGTTACGCCTGGAAGTAGTGTTATAGCTTTTAAAACATCTGCCTCACCAAGAACTACAGGAATTTGTTTTATAGTAGATGCTGTAAGTGCATTAACACTCATTTGCGGTTTTTTTATGCTTAGCTTTTCAATGTTTTCTGTTATAATAACTTCGTCTAAACTTTCTGACGATTCTGTAAGAGTGAAATTTTGTTTTAAGTTTTTATCTAGTGTAATCGCTACCGTTTTATTTAGATAACCAACATAACTTAATACAATTGAGTAATTACCTTTAGGCAAAGTAATAGAATAAAAACCGTACTCATTAGTAATAGTACCAGTGTTTTCATTAGGAAAAAGAATATTAACACCAATTAATGTTTCGTTACTATTTTCTTCAAAAACAGTGCCGCTTAAAGTGAATTTTTCTTGCGCTATTAGCGATGAAATATTAAAACAAAATAAGAGAATTAGTAATAATTTAGAGGTATTCATCTATAGCATTTTATAAAGTAAATTTATAAAAAAAAGCTCCTAAAACAGGAGCTTTTTTATTAAACTTAATGTAAATTTTAGTTATTTAAAATACTGTTTAAAGTTTCACTTGGACGCATAGCTTTATTTACTAAATCTTCTTTAGGTTCGTAGTAACCTCCAATATTAACAGGTTCACCTTGTATATCGTTTAATTCGTTAACAATTTTAGTTTCATTTTCTTCTAGTTGTTTAGCTAAAGTAGAAAATTGAGAAGCTAATTCTGTGTCTTCGGTTTGGTTTGCTAATTCTTGAGCCCAATACATTGCTAAGTAAAAGTGAGAACCTCTATTATCTAATTCTCCAGCTTTTCTAGAAGGCCCTTTTTTATTTTCTAATAATTTTTCTGTAGCGTTATCAAGTGCATCACCTAAAATTTTAGCTTTAGCATTATCATTTACTTGGCTAAAATGTTCAAGCGAAACAGCAAGTGCTAAAAACTCACCTAAACTATCCCAACGTAAGTGGTTTTCGCTAGTAAATTGTTGTACATGTTTTGGAGCAGAACCACCAGCACCAGTTTCAAATAAACCACCACCATTCATTAAAGGAACAATAGAAAGCATTTTTGCCGATGTACCTAATTCTAGAATAGGAAATAAATCTGTTAAATAATCACGTAAAACGTTTCCAGAAACAGAAATAGTATCTTCTCCTGCTTTTACTCTTTTTAGTGTAAACTCAGTAGCTTTAATTGGAGATAAGATATGAAGTTCTAAACCTTCAGTATCATGGTCTTTTAAGTATGTGTTTACTTTTTTAATTAATTCTGCATCATGAGCTCTATTTTCATCTAACCAGAAAACGGCAGGAGTATTTGATGCTCTAGATCTTGTTACAGCTAACTTTACCCAATCTTGAATTGGTGCATCTTTTACTTGACACATTCTCCAAATATCACCAGTTTCAACAGTGTGTTCAATTAATACATTTCCATTAGCATCAATAACTTGTACTTTTCCATCTGTAGCGATTTCAAAAGTTTTATCGTGAGAACCATATTCTTCGGCCTTTTGAGCCATAAGACCAACGTTTGGTACAGTTCCCATTGTAGTAGGATCGAAAGCACCATGCTCTTTACAAAAGTTTATAGTAGCAGTATAAATTCCAGCATAACTACTATCTGGAATTACAGCTTTTGTATCTTGAGATTTTCCTTCTGCATTCCACATTTGTCCAGAGTTACGAATCATAGCAGGCATAGAAGCATCTATAATTACATCACTAGGTACGTGTAAATTTGTAATACCTTTATCGCTATTTACCATAGCTAAATCTGCATTATGCTCTAATGCATAACGAATATCTTCTTTAATTTCTTCGTGTTTATCTTCTGGTAACTCATGAAGGTTACTTAATAAGTTTCCAAAACCATTATTAACATCTACACCAATTTTTTCGAAAGTTTCACCATGTTTTTCAAATAATTCTTTAAAAAATACACGAACGGCATGACCAAAAATAATTGGGTCACTTACCTTCATCATGGTAGCTTTCATGTGTAATGAGAATAATACACCTTGCTCTAAAGCATCATCAACCTGCTCATCTAAAAATTCAATTAAAGCTTTTTTACTCATTACAGAAGCGTCAATAATTTCACCTTGTAATAAAGGGAAACTTTCTTTTAAAATGGTAGTATCACCATTAGCTGCAGTATGCTGTATTTTTACAGAAGTAGCATCTGTAACGGTTACAGATTTTTCGTTGTGTGCAAAATCGCCTTGAGTCATTGTAGAAACGTGAGACTTAGAGTCTTTAGACCATGCGCCCATAGAATGTGGATTCTTTTTAGCGTAATTTTTAACTGCTTTTGGTGCACGTCTATCACTGTTTCCTTCTCTTAAAACAGGATTTACGGCACTACCTTTTATTTTATCGTATCGAGATTTAGTATCCTTTTCGCTATCATTTTCTGGCTCATCTGGATAATTAGGTATCTTAAAACCTTGTTCTTGCAATTCTTCTATAGCTGCTTTTAATTGAGGAATAGAAGCACTAATATTTGGTAATTTAATAATATTAGCTTCTGGTTTTTTAGCCAATTCACCTAAATAAGCTAAATCATCATTAACTTTTTGATCGTCATTTAAAAAATCTGGAAAAGTAGCTAATATTCTAGCAGCTAATGAGATATCTTTTGTTTCAATATCTATTCCTGAAGATTTTACAAACGCTTTTACAATTGGTAAAAAAGAACGTGTTGCTAAAGCTGGAGCTTCATCCGTTTTTGTATAAATGATTTTTGGTGTAGTTGACATATATATATGAAGTTTTTAAATAATAAAAATCCGAAAAGTTTCGGAATGCGAATATACAAAATTTCAATGCTTTTTTAAAGCCAGAAGCACATCACTTAATTGTATTTGAATAGATTGCAAATATCTGTCTATGCTTTTATTAAATTAATAATTTTGGTAGCTAAAAATTATTCAATTATAATTTTAAAGTCTTTTAAAAGGCCTAAAATTTCATTTTTCGAAAATTTAGCGTTTTTCAGTTTATTTTTAATAGGTGAAATAGAGTAGTTGTATGCAGTAGTAAAATCTGTTTTTTCAAGGTTCGTGTTTTCAAATACTGCAAGATCAAGATTACAGTTGCTAAAAACTGCTTGTTGTAAATTAGAATTAGTGAAATCTGTTTTTTCTAATTTACAGTTTTTAAAAACGGTTTGTTTAATATCTAAGTTATAGAAAGAGGCTAAATTAAGCTTACAATTAGTAAAAGACATTTGTAATAAAAATGTATTACATTCATTAAAAGGCGTGCCAACCATTTTACAACTATCAAAGCTTACAGTTTTAAAAGCTGTTTCTCCAAGTTTTACAGCGCTAAAATTACAGTTTATAAATTCACATTCTAAAAAAGCTATGCCAGATAAATAGGTGCTACTAAAATCGCAGTTTGTAAACGTACAATTATCGTATTCTGCTTTAGGTAATGTTTGTTCTTTATAATCTATAGATTTAAAATTTTTATCGGTAATAAAAGGTAAGTTCATTATTAGTATTTGTGGTAAAAATACACTTTTTGAATTTCTAATAAATTATAGTGAAAGAGATTATAAAATAAAAGCCATAACATAATAGATTTAACTATTAATATTATGGCTTTTTTGAGATAACATTTTTAATTTATTTAGCTTTCACTAAATCAATCTAAAACCTAAGTTTTACATCTTTTCAATTTAAAAATTGTTAAATCAAAGATACATTTGGTTAACTTTCAAAATGTATTGACTTGTTACACCGTTTGTACCCGAAAATTGTTTTTCTTTAAACTTTAACCCGTATATATTTTATTTTAATAAAATATTTATTTTAAAGTCTTGTTTCTTCCTTTCGTATTCACTTTCGATCTCTACTACTTTTTCCGAAACTTTCAATTTTCACAACTACAGTCTGTGTTACATACTCTAGTTTTAAAAATATCATGGTTTTAAATAACAATATCTACATACAGTATTTAAAAACCTCAAAAAACAATAAATACTTAATTTTTTAAGTACTATTTAAAACTAATAAGTTTTAAATAAATTAACATAAATTTTAAGACAATTCTTAAAAACCAATAGTTTTGTTGTTAATTGTTTAGCTAATTTAATAAATAAGATTAGTATTAGCAAATTTATTAAAGTGCTATTTATCAACCAGTTATAAACTTAGGTTATTAACAATTGTTAATAAACAAAAAGCCTAACTTATTAAAGTTAGGCTTTTTAATGTTATTTAAAAGAAAGAGATTATTTTCTTCTCGCTTCTTTAATTCTTGCTTTTTTACCTGTAAGACCTCTAAAGTAAAAGATTCTAGCTCTACGAACTTTACCTCTTTTGTTAACTTCAACTTTCTGTAATGCAGGTAAATTAACTGGGAAGATACGCTCAACACCAATTGTTCCAGACATTTTTCTAATTGTAAAGGTTTCTGATGATCCAGTACCTCTTCTTTGTAAAACTACACCTCTAAAAAACTGTGTTCTACTTTTTTCACCTTCACGAATTTCGTAGTATACAGTAATTGTATCACCAGCAGAAAATTCTGGAAAGTCTTTTGTTGTTACAAACTCGTCTTGTACAAATTTAATTAAAGATTCCATCTTTATTTATTTTAAAATTATTGATTCAGAACAACATTCACGTATATCGCCAGAGGTTAACCCGAAATTGGCTGCAAATATAGTTATATTAACTTAAATAGCAAACAACTAAAATTAATTTTAAGTCATTTATATTTTGGGCGTTACCAAGCCATGCGAAAGGCAATGTCTTGGTCAGGCTTTCCGCTATATCTTTTTTAAGAAAAATAAAAAAGGATGCCGCATCAATCCTTAACGCATTACTATACTTTAATACTTCAATTAGCTCAACTATTTTAATATTATAGGTATGTAAACTGTTTCTTCAGAGTCTGGACTATTTCTTTTTGTAAGTTCACCAAGTACATTATAATGTGGTCTATTATCTAAAGCATATTTAGATTTTGGTAAATAGTCTGTAAATATATACTGCATTAAATTACCAAAATCTTTAGCTAAACCTTTGTAGTTAAAAACGGCATATAATCCACCAGTTAGTTCTAAATAATCAAAATTGTTAGTAAGTGTTTCTTTTTCTTTAACTTCTACAGTAGCCCATTTTGTAAAAGTATTACTAGGGTTAAAGTTTTTAAAATAGGTATCGTTGTATAAAACAACTTCAAAAACAGCATTAGAAACTTTATTTTCTATATGTTTTTTTTTCGGCATAAAATTAGAAAATAACGTAACAGTTTTATTATCTGTTAGAGACATTTCTATAGATTGCCCAATAAGGATTTTGCTTTTGGTTGTTACTATTTTAGGTTCTGTATATTGCATAAAGCGTTAAGTAATTAATCGTTTAACAAATCTGGTCTACGTTCTTTAGTACGCTCGTAAGCTTTTTCTTCACGCCATTTTTCAATATTTGCTGCATGACCGCTTAATAAAACCTCTGGCACTTTGTAACCTTTATAATCTCTTGGTTTGGTGTAAATTGGTGGAGCTAATAGATTGTCTTGAAAACTATCTGTTAACGCCGATGTCTCATTACCTAAAACACCAGGAATTAACCTAATTACAGCATCGCATAATACTGCTGCTCCTAATTCTCCACCAGACAAAACATAATCGCCAATAGAAATTTCTTTAGTTACAAACATATCTCTTACACGTTGGTCTACACCTTTATAGTGACCGCATAGAATTATTATATTTTCTTTTAATGATAAGGTATTTGCGATACTTTGATTTAAGGTGTTACCATCTGGAGTCATGTAAATAACCTCGTCATAATCACGTTGTGCTTTCAAAGCACTTATGCATTTATCTATAGGTTCGCAACTCATTACCATTCCTGCGCCGCCACCAAACTGTGTATCGTCTATAGATTTATAATTGTCTGAAGTATAATCTCTTAAATTATGAAAGTGAACCGAAACCAATTTAGCTTCTATTGCACGCTTTAAAATTGAAGCTTCAAACGGACTTTTAAGTAATTCTGGTAAAACGGTAATTATATCAATTCTCATTATGCTTTATCTTCTTATCAATTTACAAAGATAAATTAAATGCTGCTATAATTTAAACCAAGGTTTTACATGTTTTGCTTCTATTTAATGATAAGAATTAGTTTACTGTTTTTTTTAAAGAAAATCTCAATAAAAAAGTAAAGATTGAATCTTCATTTTTTATTGAGATATAAATTATAAATGTTTATTTCCTAGTTTTTAATTTGAGAAAACACATATAGCATTTCTGTTGCTATTTGTAAACTCCTTTCTTGGTATTTTTCGGCCTGTTGTGGTGTATTGTCAAATACTTTTGGATCTTCAAAAGTTATAGGTATTCTTTTTTCTGCTCCAGCAATAAAAGGGCAGCCGCCATCTGCTTGCGAACAAGTCATTACAGCTGCAAAATTAGATTTTGGATTAAATGTGTTATCTAATGTTTTAGAAAAACCAATAATTGGTTGCTCGTTATCACTATACTTTATACTGTATACAGGATTATTATCGTTAGACAATTTTGTAATATTAAATCCGGTATTTTCTAACGTTTTGGCAACCATTGGAAATAGAGCAGTAGCCTCTGTTCCAGCAGAATAGCAGTGTACATTTTTAATATTATAATACTGTGCTATTGTTTGCGCCCATATTTGAGATAAATGACTTCTTCTAGAGTTATGTGTGCAAATAAAATTAATTCTTATAGTTGCTTGGCTTTCTACTTTTTGCTGTATAAAATCTATTAAAGGTTGTAAAATGTCTTTACGTTCTTCAGCTATAGTGTTGACATTTAATTGTTCTATTATATTTTCAATTTCTTGAAACACTGTAGGTTTTGTAGTTATCATTTTTAATAGCTTTTAATTATTTAACAACAGTTTCCATCTGGAGAGCAACAAGGTTCGTCTCCTAAATTTAATAATTCTATTTTTTGTTTTTCGTCTTTAGCAGGAATACCGCATTGATCTTTTGCTAAACAATCTGTTTGTTTAGTTGTTAGTAAAAAGTTTTTACCGTTAAATTCTAAACCAAACTTCCCAATTGTATCGGCTTGATATTCTACTTCAATTTCTAAATCTTCAATTTTCAAAACTTTTTCAGATAGTTCTATTATGCTTAATAGTTTTTCTGGATGTAACCTATGGTCATAATCATTAGCATTCCATAATTGAAAATTTGCTATTTCTTCATTTCTAACGGTACCGCCACAGTCTATAAAGTTTTTAGTAATTTTTCCTACTTCTGTAACATGAAAGTGGTTAGGTACTAACTCACCATTTGGTAATTGAAATGCGATAGTATCTAATTCTTCTAAAATTAATTTTACTTGAGATAATTTCATGATTTCTTTTATTTGTTTATTGTAATAATACGATTAATAAATGTAAATTTTTTTTTAGCAACAGTCTTCTTTTTTGCTTAAGTCTTGGTTTAAAAAATGAAACATAGTATTTTTCATTTGCGACCATTTTTCTGTATCTATACAGTAGCAAACGCTTGTACCTTCAACATTTCCTTTTATTAATCCTAAAAGTTTTAACTCTTTTAAATGTTGAGAAATTGTTGGTTGCGCTAACCCAATTTCGTTAACTAAATCACCACACACGCATGTGTTTATTTTAAAAAGGTGTTGTAATATAGCTACACGAGCTGGATGACCAAAAACTTTCGCATACGTTGCAATTTCGTTTTGTTGATCTGTAAACATTTCGGTTTTAGCAAGTCCCATATTTCTTTTTTTTATTCATTGCAATATTACGATTAATATTGCATTCTGAAAAATTTATAACAAAAATTTAATAATATTATTATTTATCAGTTATGTTTTTAAGTACATAAAACCTTTCGTTTAAAACGTTGTTATTGTCTATGTTTGTTAGGTTTAAGTGTTTTTTAGAAAGTGTAAAATAATCTTGATCATCTATAAGTTTATAATTTTTTATTTCCGTATAAAAATCATCATTAACTGTTAAGTAATCTATTATATTAGTTTCGCTAGCTGTAAATTGTAGAAGTTTTTTAAAAGCACTCGTTTCTTGAATGTTTTCTCTAAATGAAGCACTTGCTATATAATCTCCTTGTTTTTGAATGCTATTAAAAAAATTAAATAGTGTTTTGGCTTCTTTCATTTTTAAGAAAAACAACACACCTTCTAATAATATAAAAGACGATTGATTTTTTACAATTGCATTTATTTTTTTTTGTAACTCTTCTTGATAATCATCATTAAAATCTACACCTATATATTGTATGTTTCTTTCTGGTAATTTTCCTGAAGCTATAAATTGTTTAGTTTGTTTTTGTTTGAATTCTATTATTTCTGGTTTATCTATTTCTATATTTATTAAAGATGAATCTAAACAATATGGATACATACTAAAACCACTTCCAAAATTTATAAGTACTTTAATTTTATTTGCTTTTAGCAATGTATTTATAGTATTAAAAAAATAACGGTTTCTCAAGCAATGCGCATTTGCTTCATGTTTTGATACTTTATTTAAATAGTTTTTAGACCAATCTTGAGCACCTTTGTTAGTCCATAGTTTAGCATATGGATCTAGACTTAAAGTTTCGTTTGATGCTCTAAATGCCGAAGTTATAAAGGCGGTATCATGTATTTGTATTGTTTTTGCCATAGCTTTACTTTAAAATTAATGCAAAAAAAAATCTGTAACCGAAGTTACAGATTTTTAATTTTAAACAGAATTCTAAATTTTAAATAGAATTTTTATGTTTATTTATTTCGTCTTGTAATTGTCTTCGTACTTTTTGTTCACGCTCTAAAGCAATACGTCTGTGTTCTTCAAATTCTTCTTCTGTTTCTGCTAAAGAAATTTTTGCTTGCTTAGTTACAGCGTTGCTATTTTTAAATTTATAAATAAAGAATAGAGCTAAGGCTAATAATGCACCAATAATAGACCACATTAAGCCATTATAACCTGTTTTACTCATTTGAATGCCAAATAGAGACATGCTATCTTTCTCTGTATTTGTTTGCTCTAAATCTCCTTGTGTAGCACTTAAGCTAGATTTAAGTTTTGTAATTTCAGAATCTTGTTTTGTTACAACCGCTTTGGTATCGTTTAATGTTTTATGTACCGCTTTTAAAGAATCTAAAGTGTTTTGTTTTAATTTTTCTATCCATTGTACTCTAATTACTTCGTAACGTTGTCCTCGACCATCTGTCCAACCATTAGATTTTTTAGTTAAATAATTAAATTGGCTTTCTATAGTACCACTATCTAGAGAGAGTTTTTCACCGTTATCTTCACTGTTGTTTTGTGCTTGAAGAAAACATGTAAAAAGGGTAAATAATAAAAGTAATGTCGCTTTATGAAAATTCATTGTAATAAAATTGGTTCTTTGTACTGCGAAAGTAAAAAATAATGTTCAGTTTAAATAAATATATATAATAAAAGCCTTGCTAAGTGCAAGGCTTTTATTATATACGTATTGTATTATGTATTTGGATTATATTTTTTTACAAAAAATCCTAATCTATTAATAATAAGTAAAGCGTCTTACTTTTGCAATATGCTTAGCTAAACGAATAACTTGATGACTGTAGCCATATTCGTTATCGTACCAAACATATAATATTGCATTTTTTCCATCTTTTCTTACTATGGTTGCTTTACTATCGTAAATAGAAGGCGCAGAGCTACCAACAATATCGCTTGATACTAATTCGTCACTCATTTCGTATTTAATTTGCTCTACTAAATCTCCTTCTAAAGCATATTTTTTAAGTGTAGCATTCATGCTGTCTACACTAGCTTCTGTTTCTAACTCTAAGTTTAATATAGCTAAAGATCCATTTGGTACAGGAACTCTAATGGCATTAGAGGTTAGTTTACCTTCAAACGTTGGTAATGCTTTAGAAACTGCTGCACCAGCACCTGTTTCTGTTATTACCATATTTAATGCTGCTGCACGTCCACGTCTGTATTTTTTATGGAAATTGTCTACTAAATTCTGGTCGTTAGTATAAGCATGTATAGTTTCTAAATGCCCGCTTTTAACACCATAAGTATCTTCAACAGCTTTTAAAACAGGAGTAATAGCGTTTGTTGTACAAGACGCTGCAGAGAAAATATCAATTTCATCTGGATTGTTTTCTAAGTGATTTACACCATGAACAATATTAGGTATTCCTTTACCTGGAGCAGTTAATAAAACTTTATCTGCACCTGGAGAATTTTTTAATCGCATTAATGCTTCTTTATCTCTAAAAGCACCAGTGTTATCTATAATTAAAGCATTGTTTATACCGTATTTAGTATAATCTATATCTTCTGGTTGGTTTGCCGAAATTATACGTACAGTGGTACCATTAATAATTAAAGCTTCGTTTTCTAAATCTACAGCAACTGTTCCAGAGAAATCACCGTGTACAGAATCATTACGCAATAGCGATGCTCTTTTTTCTAATACAGTAATATCATTTTTACCACGTGTTACAATAGCACGTAAACGCAATTGGCTACCTTTTCCTGTTCTAGTCATTAATTCTCTAGCAACCAAACGACCAATACGTCCAAAACCATAAAGTACTACGTCTTTAGGTATAATTTCTTCACTTGCACTAGCTTCTTTTAATTTGCTAGCTACAAATGCCATAGCATTGTTATGCTTTTGCTCTTCTAAATGATACTCGTAAGTTAATTTCCCAATATCTAGTTTTGCTGGCGGAATGTCTAATGTTTTAATTGCTTGTGCAATTTCTACAGAATCGAAAACCGAAATTGGCTTTTGAACAAACTCTCCTGCATATTCATGTAGGTTTAAAATATCGCTAACGTTTTTGTCTATTAATTGGTTTCTAAATAAAACCAACTCGATAGATTTGTCGTACCATAGGTCGCTAACAATTTTAATGAATTCAACAGTAGCGCGACGTCTATCGGCTTGAAATGCTAATTCGTTTTCATAGGTTTCTTTAACTGGCATTCGTTTATGTATTTAGTGTGTTGTTAAATTGTTTTCGGTTTCACTATTTTTTTAATTTTAAATTAATGGCTAGACCGAAATTTTTTGCAAAAGTATAGAATTCAAACGTTTTCGTAAAACATTTTGTGCTAAAAAATAAAAGCACTTTAGATTGCTCTAAAGTGCTTTTTATTATTATTAAAAATAAAATTATTCTAACCCGTATCTTTTTGTTTGACCATTTGAGTCTACTAATTGTATGCTTAGTGGTTGATACATGTCTCTATTTTTTATTACTTCTTGTACATCTTCAACAGAGTTTACTTTAATATTATTAATTGCAGTAATTATATTTCCTTCTTCAATACCTTCAAGAGCAAAATATTTAGCATATCTACCACTTAATCTTGTTATTTTTACACCGTTTTTAACATCGTACTTTTTTAAATCTTTAGGTTTTGCATTTTTTATAATACCTATTGATGGAATAGTATAAGTGTTATTTTTTAGAAGTTTAACAGTTGCTAATTTTTGCACACCATTTCTTAAAAAATAAACGTTAATATTATCATTAGGTCTTTTAGTATCTAAATATCCTTTTAAATCTGAAAGTTTAGTAATTTCTATATCATCAATTTTCTTAATAATATCACCACTTTTTAAACCAGCAATTTCTGCTCCAGTATCTTCTTCAACTTCGTCTATATAAAAACCTTCAGTTTCTCCAATGCCAAGTTTTTCGGCATAAGCACTATTTAAAGAGCCACCAACAACACCTAAAATACCGTTTTGTACATTTCCAAACTCCATAATGTCTTCAATAACCTTTCTTGCAATATTACTTGGTACCGCAAAAGAGTAACCAATATACGATCCAGTTTGAGAGGTAATAGCGGTATTAATACCAATAAGTTCACCATTAGTATTTACTAAAGCACCACCAGAATTCCCTGGATTTACAGCGGCATCTGTTTGTATAAACGATTGGTTGCTTCGTCCAGATAAGTCTCTAGATTTTGCACTAATAATTCCAGCAGTAACGGTTGAGGTCAAATTAAAAGGATTACCAACAGCTAAAACCCATTCGCCAATTTTAGCATGATCACTATCTCCAAATGTAGTATAAGGTAATTGGTCGTCACTTTCAATTTTTAGTAAAGCGATATCGGTTTTTTCATCAACACCAACAATATCTGCTTTAAACGTTTTGTTATCATTTAAAGTCACACTTAAATCTTGTGATCCTTTAATAACATGGTAATTTGTAACTATGTAACCATCAGGAGAAATAATAACACCACTACCAGTACCAAGTTGAGGACGTTGTTGTACGCGGCCTCTAAATAAATCTTGTAATGTAGGTTGTACAGTACTTATAGTAATATTTTTAACGTGTACTACAGCATCTAATGTTTTCTCGGCAGCATTAGTAAAATCTATACCTTCTGCAGCAGCTAAACTTGTGTTTGTATAATTTACCGGCTGAAATGTTGGTAGAGAAAATTGTTCTGTTTTTGCAATTGTTTCTTCTTTTTCTATAAAGGTTTTATATGTTCCTAGGGTAATTGCACCTCCTAATACCGAAACTAAAACCAATGTTGCTATCTTTTTCATATATAATTTAGTTTAGAATTAATAAGAATAACTATAAAATTAATTTTTTTATTGCGTTGAAAATTCAACTTTAACGTCACATTAACAACAAAAATAAATTTTCAATACACTATATTTGCTGCAATAATATCTACATAATGACTCATACATTTTATAAATATCAAGGCACAGGAAATGACTTTGTTTTTATTGATAACAGACAAGAACAATTCAACAAAAATAATACCAAATTAATTGCGCACTTGTGTGACAGACGCTTTGGTATTGGTGCAGATGGCCTTATTTTATTAGAGAACGATACGACTACAGATTTTAAAATGGTGTATTTTAATGCAGATGGTAACGAGAGTACTATGTGTGGAAATGGAGGTAGATGTATTGTCGCTTTCGCGGAAAAGCTAAACATTATAAACGGTAAAACCACTTTTAATGCAATTGATGGTTTACACGAAGCAACAATAAACGATGGTTTTGTAAAACTAAAAATGCAAGATGTAGATACAATTAAGGTAAACAAAGATCATACTTTTTTAAATACAGGTTCTCCACACCATGTAGCATTAGTAAATAATATTAAACAATTTGATGTTAAAACTGAAGGCGCAGCAATTCGATATGGTGATTTATATGATGCAGCAGGAACAAATGTAAATTTTGTTGAGCCATTAGATAACAACACTTTCGCAGTAAGAACATATGAGCGAGGAGTAGAAGATGAAACATTATCTTGCGGTACAGGAGTAACAGCAGTAGCGTTAGCAATGCATACATTAAAAAAAGCAAACACTCAAGAAGTTAGCTTGAATGTTGAAGGCGGAACACTAAAAGTCTCTTTCGAAAAAACAACTAACGGATATAAAAATATTTGGCTTCAAGGTCCTGCAACTTTAGTTTTTAAAGGTGAAATAGAATGGTAACGCTAAAAGGAGAACATATTTATTTACGTGCTCTGGAACCAGAAGATTTAGAGTTTATTTATACAATAGAAAACGACGAATCTATTTGGGAGTTAAGTAATACTATAACACCATATTCAAGATATTTAATAAAACAATATTTAGAACATGCACATGCAGATATATACGAAGTAAAACAATTACGATTAGTTATCTCAAACTATGAAAATGAAACTTTAGGCATGATTGATGTTTTTGATTTTGATGTAAAAAATAAACGCGCAGGTATTGGTATATTAGTAAAAGAAACTAAAAACCGAAATAAAGGTTATGGTAGTGAAGCATTAAAACTTTTAGTAAACTATTGTTTTAAACATTTAAATTTACATCAGTTATATTGTAATGTTTCTGAAGAAAACACTGCAAGTATTAATTTATTTGAAAACCAAGGATTCAAACAAATAGGATTAAAAAAAGATTGGAATCTTATAAACGGAAATTATAAAAACGAATATTTATATCAACTAATTAAATAATGTACATTAAAAAAATACTTGTAGCCATTGCTATTATTGGTTTAGCTATCGCAGCTTATTTTGCTTATTTTATTTATGGAGCAATGCTAAAACCTAATACAGCTTTTAATAATGAAGAAGCTTATATTTTTATTCCTACACATGCAAAGTATCAGGAAGTGCGAGAACAATTAGAACCTTTGTTAATAGATATTGATGGTTTTGATGCATTAGCAGAACAAAAAAAATACACAACCAATATTAAAGCTGGACGCTTTGTTATAAAAAAAGGAATGAGTAATAATGATATTATTAATTCTATTAGAAGTAAAAATATACCATTAAGAGTTGCTTTTAACAATCAAGAACGATTAGAAGATTTGGCAGGCAGAATTGCATTTCAAATAGAACCAGATAGCCTTACACTACTAATGGCAATGACAGATCCTGAGTTTTTAAGTAAAAATAATTTTACAAAAGAAACAGCTTTAGCAATGTATATTCCAAATAGTTATGAGTTTTTCTGGAATACATCTGCAGAAGGCTTTAGAGATAAAATGCTTAAAGAGTATAATCGTTTTTGGACTGCAGAAAGAGAGGCAAAAGCAAAAAAACTTAACTTATCTAAAAATGAAGTTATAGCATTAGCAGCAATAGTTCACAAAGAAACAGCAAAAGTAGACGAGAGACCTCGTGTTGCAGGTGTGTACTTAAATAGATTAAGAAAAGGCATTCCTTTACAAGCAGATCCAACGGTAATTTATGCAGTAAAAAAACAAGATGGAAATTTTAATCGTGTAATAAAACGTGTATTATATAAAGACTTAGAAACAAACTCACCTTACAATACTTATAAAAATGCAGGTGTTCCACCAGGACCAATTTTTATGCCAGATGTTTCTGCAATAGATGCTGTTTTAAACCCAGAAAAGCATGATTATATTTATTTTGTTGCCAATGTAAAAAACTTTGGTTACCACAAATTTGCTAAAACTTTATCGCAGCATAACCAGAATAAACAAGAATATGTACGTTGGATAAATAAGCAAGGCGTTAATAGATAATGTTTATAAAACTTACAACTTACGTTTTAGTATTTTTATTTTCTGTCTGTGCGTTTGCACAAGAATCTAGTTTTTTTAAGCCTAGCGATACGTTAAATATAAAAAGAAGAAATACTGTTGTAATTTCTGAAGCAGCAATTGGTGGTGTTACATTATTAGCTTTGAACCAATTGTGGTATGCAGATTATGAACGTTCTAATTTTCATACTATAAATGATAATAGTGAATGGTTACAAATGGATAAGTTTGGCCATACATTTTCTGCTTATCATTTGGGACGCTTGGGAGCGCAAACCTTAAAATGGAGTGGTGTAAGTAAAAAAAATCAATTACTATATGGTGGTACGTTAGGCTTTACTTTTTTAACTGCAGTTGAGGTAATGGATGGTTTTTCCCAAGAATGGGGATTTAGTTGGGGAGATTTTACGGCAAATGCAGCAGGAACAGGACTTTTTATTGGTCAAGAGTTACTTTGGGATGAGCAACGTATAGTAATGAAATACTCATTTCATAGAACACAATTTGCTGCGCAACGCCCAGATAAACTTGGTAATGGCTTAACCGAAGAATTTTTAAAAGATTATAATGGTCAAACTTATTGGTTGTCTGCTAATGTACATTCCTTCTTTAAAAGTAGTAAAATACCAAAATGGTTAAATGTTGCTTTTGGTTACGGTGTTGACGGTTTATTATCTGGAAACGATAATCTGTTTGTTGATAATGTATTTATTCAGCAAGACAGACAGCGTCAATTTTACTTAAGTTTAGATGTCGATTTAACAAAAATAAAAACTAACTCAGCTTTACTAAAAACGGTTTTTAGCGTTTTTAATACTATAAAAGTACCGTTTCCAACCTTGGAGATTAACGGAGAAAATGGCATAAAGCTACACGCTATCTACTTTTAATAGCATTTAATCTATTGGTTTTCAGGTTCTAAAAAAATGTTGTATATTTGCACGGCGAAATTTTAGGCACGCTTTTTGAATAAGAGTGAACTTAAAAAAATCAAAGGTTATGAATAAAAAAAATATTGCAAAGTTAGTTCCCTTAGTACTTACAATATGTATTTTAATAGTAGTATCGCTTTACACTAATAAAGCTGTTAAATCTAAAAAAGATTTAGCATCTTTAAAAGAAACAGCTGCTGTTGCAGTTGTTGAACCTGAATTAGATATTCCTTTAGGCCAGGATTATAATTTAAAATTAGACAAAAGATTTTTAAATTACAATCCTAGATTAGGAAAAACATTTACAGGTTTTAAAGAGCAGTTAGGTTTTAAAGAATCTCAAAATAATTATTTTAGAGTAAATACTTTAGGGTATTTAGGAAAATACCAATTTGGTAGAAGTACTTTACAAATGATTGGGATTAATGATACTAAACATTTTTTAAGCAATCCAGAATTACAAGAAAAAGCTTTTATAGCAAATACAGAACGTAATAAATGGGTATTAAGAAGAGATATTAAACGCTATTCTGGACGTTATATTGGCGGCGTTAAAATTACAGAATCTGGTATTTTAGCAGCAGCACATTTAGCAGGACCAGGAAGTGTAAAAAAATACTTAAGAAGTCAAGGTGCAGATTGTTTTGAAGATGCCTATGGTACAACTATTAAATCGTACTTAAAACGTTTTTCTGGTTTTGATACTTCAGAAATTAAACCTAATAAAAAAGCTAGAGTTTCTTTAAAAGCTTAGTTTTTTAACTTTTATGAATTATAAATAACGTTGGTCTTTTATGTAGGTCAACGTTATTTTTTTTCCATTCATTAGCGGTCATTGTTTTTATATATTCTGTAGGTAAAGTAATGTCGCAAGCAACACAAATGCTTGTATTACCATTTACAGTATTACATAAATCTTCCAGAAACTTATTGTTTCTATAAGGTGTTTCAATAAACAACTGCGATTGATTATGCTCGAACGATAAGCGTTCAAGTCTTTTAATTTCCTTTTTACGGTCTTGTTTGTCAATTGGTAAGTAGCCATTAAAAGCAAAACTTTGCCCATTCATACCGCTACTCATCATTGCCATTAGTATTGACGATGGTCCAACTAATGGAACTACCTTAATATTATTTTGGTGTGCAAGTTTTACAATTTCTGCTCCAGGATCTGCAACTCCAGGACATCCGGCTTCAGAAAGTAAACCAACATCGATACCCTTTTTACAAGGTTCTAAATAACTTGGTAATTCGCTAGCATTAGTAAATTTGTTTAAAGGAAAAAGCGTAAGGTTTGCTTGTTTTTTGCTTGGCGATATTTTTTTTATATCTCTTCTAGCTGTTTTTTCATTTTCAACAACATAAAAATCTACATGTTCTATTATTTTTTTTACTGTTAAAGGTAAAACGTTTAAAGGTTCTGTGTCTCCTAATGTTGTAGGAATGAGATAAAGCTTGCCGTAAGATGCGTTCATTTAATTTATTACTAATTTTTTAACCAGTTTTCTTTGGTTAAAGGTATTAATTTCTATGAAATAAATACCACTTGCATAAGTTTCAGTTAAAATATTAATTCGTTTACTTTTAAAAGTATTAAAATGTATTATTTGTTGACCTTGAATATTGGTTATATTTACAGATTCAATTTTAGAAAAATCCATACCAAAATCTATTGTTATTTTTCCATTTGAAGGATTAGGATAAATAATAATATTATTTTTTATATTTTCAGTAACGCCTAAATTTGGATCTTCAATTTTATATATTGTATTTCCTCCTGCAATATATAGCTCTCCACTTATATCTTCTCCAAATGTAGTCCAGGCTTGAGTGATGTTAGGAAGTTGAAAATTGATATCCCAATTTACTCCATCTGTACTACTTAGTATTCCTATCTCTGAAGAACATAAATCTGCAAAAAAGTATTTTCCTATAAAATTAGTAAACATACTGCCTCTATATACATAACCACCAGTTATAGAACATCTATTACCATTTCCTGCATTTTCGTGTAAATATTCTGCAATAGGTTGTATAGTGTTTGTTATTGTAGGACAAGAGCTTTCTACATTAAAATCGTGTGTGGCTTCATAACATCTCCAACCATAATTATCGCCAGGATTGCCAGGTCCAATTACTTGGTTTATTTCTTCGTATAAGTTTTGTCCAACATCAGCAGTCCATAGGTCTCCATTTGTTTTATCAAAAGAAAACTTCCATGTATTTCTTAAGCCAATTGCATAAACTTCTGGTGCTCCGCCCGATGAAGCGTAAGGATTAGTTGGAGGTATTGTGTATGTGTTACCATTAACATTAATTCTTAAAAGTTTACCCAACAAGTTGTTAGTGTCTTGCGCTCTATTTCCAGGATCACCTCCAGAACCGCCATCACCTGTAGAAATGTATAAAAAACCATCTTGACCAAAAGCTATTTTGCCACCATTATGATTAGAAAATGGTTGCGCAATGGTTAATAATATATTTTCATTGGTGTTTGCAATATCAGGATTAGCACTTACAGTGTAATTTGCAATAACAGTATCACCATTATTATTAATATAGTTTATGTAAAAATTACCAGATGTATTATAGTCGGGAGCGAATGCTAAGCCTAATAAACCACGCTCACCACCAGAATTTACAATGCTATTAATATCTAAAAAAGGAGTAGTATTTATAGAGCCATCACTATTTAAAATTTTAATAATGCCTACTTGTTCAACTACAAATAATCTGGAATCATTTGCTACTCCTGAATTTACAATTTCAACAGGACTAGTAAAGCCGGAGCTAAATGTTGTAAGTTGAACACTTGTAGATTGTGCGTTAGAGAAAAAGGATAGAAAAAAACAAAAAAGAATAGAGTAGAAGTTTTTCATGGCAACTTTTTTTAATAGTTAATGAAAATGTTTGTACTCTAATATACGGAATTTAAATAGCGTTTAGTTGTTTAGCTATAGCATTGCAAGCTTCATCAAGCATGTTGTAAACATCATCAAAACCAGATGCACCACCATAGTAGGGATCTGGAACTTCTAAATTTTTATTGGGATGGCTTTCGTTTAATATTAATTTTACTTTAGAAATATCTTGAGCATTGCGTGCCATTTTTATAACATTTTTAAAGTTGGATTGATCCATAACATAGATATAATTAAACTTTTCAAAATCTTCTGTTACAAATTGCCTACCGCGTTGGTTTGTAATATCTAAACCATTTTTTTTAGCAACAGCAATAGAGCGACTATCTGGCAAACTATTAATGTGATAATTACTAGTACCAGCAGAGTCTACTTGAAATGATTTAGAATTTAATTTTGATTCTAAAATACCATGAGCTAGAGGAGAGCGACAGATGTTTCCGAGGCAAACCATTAAAATTCTAACCATAATATTGGGTAATTAAACTGAAAGTTTTTTAGTTAAATCTTCAACATATTTTCTAAACTGCTTATCTGTAGATGATAAGTTGTCAACAGTTTTACAAGCATGCAATACAGTGGCGTGATCTCGTTTTCCTATTTGAGAGCCAATGCTAGCTAATGAAGCTTTTGTAAACTTTTTAGCAAAAAACATGGCTAACTGTCTAGCTTGTACAATGTGACGCTTTCTTGTTTTAGATTGTAAAGTATCTACATCCATTTGGAAATAATCTGATACTACTTTTTGAATATAATCTATAGAAACCTCACGTTTAGTATTTTTTACAAACTTCTCTACAACTTGTTTAGCAAGTTCTATGTTTATTTCTTTTTTATTAAAAGATGACTGTGCAATTAATGATATTATAGCACCTTCTAATTCTCTAATATTAGATTTTATATTTTTAGCGACGTATTCTATAATATCTTCTGGCATTTCAACGCCATCACGATATAATTTGTTTTTTAGTATAGAAACACGAGTTTCAAAATCTGGAGTTTGTAACTCTGCACTTAATCCCCATTTAAAACGTGATAATAAACGTTGCTCAATATCTTGCATATCTACAGGCGCTTTGTCACTTGTTAAAATCACTTGTTTACCGTTTTGGTGTAAGTGGTTGAAAATGTGAAAAAAGACATCTTGAGTACCAGATTTACCAGATAAAAACTGAACATCATCTATTACTAGAACATCAATTAATTGGTAGAAATGTATAAAATCGTTTCTGTTATTTTTCTTAACAGAGTCTATATATTGTTGTGTAAATTTTTCGGCAGAGATATATAATACCGTTTTTTCTGGGTATTTATCTTTAATATCTACACCAATAGCATGTGCTAAGTGGGTTTTTCCTAAACCAACACCTCCAAAAATTAATAAAGGGTTAAAAGAAGTACCTCCTGGTTTTGCAGAAACAGCTAAACCTGCACTACGTGCTAAACGGTTAGAATCACCTTCTAAAAAGTTATCAAAATTATAACTAGGGTTTAATTGTGATTCTATTTTTACATTTCGAATTCCAGGTATAACAAAAGGGTTACGTAATTCTCTATCTTTATTTTTTAAAGGGACATCGACATCTTGAGCTTTTACAGCAGAGCGATTTGAACTTGGAATTTTTTCTGTAAATGGTTGTTTGTTACCATAGGTGTTTTCCATTTTAATAATGTAAACCAACTTTGCGGTTTCACCTAATTCTTTGGTAAGTGCTACTTTTAGAATTTTAACGTAATGCTCTTCAAGCCACTCGTAAAAAAATTTACTAGGCACTTGTACACTTAAAGCATTATCTGTGAGTTTGACTGCTATAATTGGTTCAAACCATGTTTTATATGCTTGAGGTTGGATATTGTCCTTTATAAAATTAAGACAGTTATTCCATACCGATTGCGCAGTTATACTCATTGTTAAATTTTAGTGTTTTTTAATTAGTTCTAAGTTAGGTGAATTTTGGAATAATTCGGGCCTTTTTTATAGCTGGACAAATATGTGAACAAAAAACTTAAAAAAAAAATGATTTCCTATTGAATATTTAGTTTTTTTTTCTCATAATGGATGTTAAAACGAAACTACAAAAAATAATCCATAAAACGTTATGAAAACCGATAAAATTGACATAAGAGTACGTTATGCAGAAACCGATCAAATGGGTGTAGTTCATCACGGAAATTATGCATTATATCTGGAAATAGCCAGAATTGAATGGTTGAGAAAATTGGGCATTTCTTACCGTAAAATGGAAGATGATGGTATTGGTTTACCAGTTGCCTCACTAAGTGTAAAATATAAGAAACCTATTCGTTATGATGATGTAATTACAGTTAAAACAACTCTAAAAAAAGCGCCTTCTGTTAAGGTTGAATTTGAGTATGAAATACTGAATGATTTTGGTGAAATTCTATCAACTGCATCTGTAGATTTGGTTTTTGTAAATTTAAAAACAAATAGACCTACAAAACCACCTCAATATTTTCTTGATGCATTAAAAAATTAATTCTCTAAAGTTTTTATAGATACCTTATATATAGAATCGAAAATCTCAAAAATTTCTTTAGCATCTCGTTTTCTTGTTGAAATGGTAATTTCGCAATCGAGTTCTAATTTTTGATTAGTAATATTTATATTCTTTTCTTTTATAACACGCATAACTTTATTCATTAACTCATATTCAAACTTAATTAAAAAGTTAATGTCTATTGTTTTTGTAACAATGTTAGAAGCTTCTAATGCTAATTGTGCTCCTGTTTTATAAGCATTTATTAAACCACCAACGCCTAATTTAACACCACCAAAATAGCGAACAACAACTATAAGAATATTGGTAACTTCGAAAGATTGTATTTGTCCGTAAATAGGCATGCCTGCACTATTGTTAGGTTCGCCATCATCATTTGCTCTATAAGCTATATTTTCTGTACCAATTTGGTAGGCATAACACCAATGTCTTGCTTGGTGATGTTGTTTTTTTAAATTTTCAATGTGGTTTTTTACATGGTCTTCATTATGAACAGGAAATGCATAGCCAAAAAATTTTGAGTTTTTATCTTTAAATAAAACTTCTTCCGAAGGTTTTAAAATTGTTTTATATGTGTCGGTATTATTTTCCATTATGCCAAAGTTACAAGTAAAATGGAAAGTATTGCAACTAAAATACCAACCCAGTTTTTTAAGCTTAATTTTTCTTTAAAAAATAATAAGCCAACTAAAGTTGATAACATGACAATAGCAACATTGTTAACAGTAAAAATTGTAGAGCTTTCAATACCTTTGTAATCTAGAGCTTTTAAAATTAAATAAATAGAATAGTAGTTTACTACTCCTAATATTAAGCCTCCAAAAATACTGCGAGAATCAAATTTAAATTTGCCTTGTATTGCTTTTACAGTTAGTATTAAGACACCAATAATTCCTGCTATAGCAAAAATAGTTGCAGAAAAAAGAGGAATACCATCACTGGAAACATAAGAGTTTTCTAGATACTTAATGGTAGTATCTATAACTCCAGAGCCTATAAATAATAAAATAGGAAGCCATAAGTTTTTTATTTTTATGGTTCCTGTTCTTGCTTTTACCGAGGTTAGATATACTGCGATTAATGCTAAAATAATTCCTGTTGTTTTTTGAAAATTTGATGTTTCGTTATAAACATATAAACCAAAAACTATTGGAATAACTACACTCATTTTACTGGCAACAGATGCTACCGATAATCCGTTACGTTGTGCAGTTAAAGCCATAACATTAAATATGCTAATAAATAAAAAGCCTAAAAAAACAGCGCCTAAAAACCACTCTTTATATATGATTTCTTTAGCAACAAAAGTTTCGTTAGAGCTTAAAATACCAGTAGTAAAAGCTGCGAAATAATTTATTATAATGGCTTGTAATGTGTTTATTTTAAATTTGCCTAATAAATTAAAAATTACAAAAATTAATGTTGAGGCAATTATGCTTAACAGAAGATAAATCAAAATAAATCTCTTTTTATTGTAAATAAATCTGTAATATCTTCGGTTTTAGGATTGTTATTCCAAACGTTTATACCAAGTTTTTGTGCAGCTACAGTATTTTCGACTGTATCATCTATAAATAGACATTCTTCTGCTTTTAAATTATTTTCGTTTAAAACAAATTCAAAAATACTAGCATCAGGTTTTCTCATCATGATTTCATGAGAGAGATAAAACTTATTGAAACTCGATTTAAAATCGTTATAAAACGGTACATGTTGTTTTATACAATCGATGTGTAACGCATTAGTGTTACTTAAAAGTATAAGATTGTATTTTTTTTCTTTAGCTAAAGTTTCAATAAAATTTAAACGCTTTGGCGGAAAGTCTCGAATAATAAAGTTCCAAGCATCTGTAATATCTTTTTTAGAAAGCTTAGGGAAATTTTCGGTATAAAATTCTAAAAATTCGTTTGTAGACAATAAGCCTTGCTCATATAATGTGTTGATGGCTATTAAATCATCAGATAGTGCTTCCATTTCAAAAAGCTCTAAAGCATTGCTCATCGCGCCTTCTTTGTCTAAATTAATAAAGACATCTCCAAAATCAAAAATTATGGTTTTTATCATTTTAATAGGTGTTTCTAAATGTGTTAGAAAACTAGTGGTTATTTTGGTAAGTTAATAAAGTATCGTTTAATATGGTTTCTTCTGCTTTAAGTTCTCCAGAAAAATTTGGTGCTTTTATACCATCAGTAAAAGTAATATGGCCTTTAAAGACTTTAGCTTCGTCCCAAAGATTTTCATTAATAAAAAGTTGTAAGGTTTTTGCGCCTCCTTCAATAATAACCGAGTTTATATTTTGCTTAAATAAAAAGGAGCAAATGTCATTAGCTGTTTGTGCTTTAATTGTAAGCGTTTCTGCTTCGTTATTAAAAATTGTATATTCTTTAGAGAGCATATTATTTTTGTCTAATACAATTCGCGTAGGGTTATTGCCGCTCCAATCCCTTACATTTAAAGTAGGATTGTCCTTTATAACTGTTGTTGTACCTACTAAAATAGCTTGTTCTTGGGCGCGCCATTTATGCACAAGCTGTCGTGAAATTTTATTTGTAATCCAAACTGGTTTTTGTTCTGTTCTGGTTTTTGGAGCAATATAGCCATTACTGGTTTCTGCCCATTTTAATATTATATAAGGACGTTTTTTATTATGAAATGTAAAAAAACGTTTGTGGTGTTCTTTACATTTGTTTTCTAAAATACCTAAGGTAACTTTACAGTTGGCACCCATTAACTTTTTTATGCCTTTACCAGCAACTTCTGGATTATCATCTACGCAGCCAATAACAACATTAGGTATATTGTGGTGAATAATTAAATCGCTGCATGGTGGTGTTTTACCATAGTGAGAGCAAGGCTCAAGAGTAACGTATAGTGTGCTTTTTTTAAGTAAATCTTTGTTTTTAACTGCATTTATTGCATTAACCTCGGCATGATTACCTCCATAAGCACTGGTAAAACCTTCTCCAATTATAATATTATTATGTACTATTACCGCACCAACCATAGGATTAGGACGTGTTGTGCCTAAACCATTATTAGCAATTTGTATTGCTCTTTGCATGTATGTTTCGTGAGTAGTCAAGATTTACAATTTAATTTTTACATCTTGAATTTCATCTAAGGCGTATTTATGAGAGAAACCAAAAACTTTATACTTTATTTCTCCTTTATATTGCACTTGCATACCTTTATTTAAAACACTATTAAGTAAACCACTAAGGTTGTTTAAATTTAAAATTTTATTCGCAGGTATGTTTGCTTTTAAAGGGATTGAGAACTCTTTTTTTGCAGGAACGTTAAAAGTTTTAGAGCTTACTGTACCAACTTCAATATCGTTAACAACAACTTTAATACCATCAGTTTCTAATTTACCACCAATAGTATTCGGATTGTTAAAAAAAGCATCGGCAGTTAAAATAATAAACTCATTATTAGAGTCTTCAACTTCTATGTTTTCAATACGTAAAAATTCTGGTTTTTCGTTTACTTTGCAACTTAGTATTGTAAGTAGAATTGTTGATAAGATTATGAGTTTCTTCATCTAAAAATTTTTATAATTACTGTATATTCAGCCTTTAAATAAAGCGTAAAAATACCATAATATTGTGAGTAATAATAATTACATAATAAGAGAAATAGAACAGCAAGATAATGCAGCTTTAGAAAGCGTTATAAGAGCTTGTTTTCCAGAGTTTGATATTCCATTAGAAGGTACTGCTTTTGCAGATCCAGAGACTAAGAAAATGTTTGAATCTTATCAAAATAGTAATGATGTGTATTATGTAATAGATAGAGATGGAGAAATACTTGGTGGCGCTGGAGTAAAACCTTTAGAAGGCTTTGAAGATCGTGTTTGTGAGATTCAAAAAATGTATTTTTCTCCTAAAGTTAGAGGTAAAGGTTTGGGTAAAAAGTTATTTAAAAAGTGTTTAGAAGCAGCAAAAACATTAGGCTACAAACAATGTTATATAGAGTCTGCACCACAGTTAAAAGCAGCAATTCATATTTATGAGTATTTTGGTTTTAAGCATTTAAATGCGCCATTAGGTAATACTGGACATACAGCTTGTGCTGTTTGGATGCTAAAAGATTTATAAAACTAAAAACAAGCTTGTGTTAATTAAAGATTTAAAAAATATCTTTCATAAAGAATTAGATGCTATTTATGGTGTAGAAGAAGTTGCTAGCTTTTTCTTTATTTGTACAGAAAACTATTATAATGTTACGCGTTTACAATTAGCCTTAGATTCAGATTTAGCTATTAATAAAGAAGAGCAAACCGTTATATTTAACGCGCTTGAAGATTTAAAAAACGAAAAACCCATTCAATACATAATTGGTGAAACAGAATTTTACGGTTTACCATTTAAAGTTAATAAGCACACACTAATTCCAAGACCAGAAACCGAAGAACTTGTCACTTTAGTTTTAAAAACCGCAAAACAAAAACTAAAAGAATCTAAACCACTTACTTGTTTAGATATAGGAACAGGAAGTGGTTGTATAGCAATTTCACTAGCAAAAGAATTAAAGGAAGCACAAGTTTATGCAATAGATGTTTCTACAGAAGCAATAAAAAAAGCAAAAGAAAATGCAGTATTAAATAATGTAGCTGTAGAGTTTATTAAATGCGATATTTTAAACACTTGCAATGAAACATTAAATAAAGATTTAAAGTTTAATGTTATAATTTCAAATCCGCCATATGTTAGAAACCTTGAAAAAGCCGAAATAAAAAATAATGTACTAAACAACGAGCCGCATTTAGCACTGTTTGTAGAAGACGACAACCCATTACTTTTTTATAAGGCAATTGCCGAGTTTGCAACAAAAAAATTACATAAAAACGGAAAACTTTTTTTTGAAATAAATGAATATCTTGGAGCAGAAACTAAAGCTTTAGTAGAAAGTATAGGCTTTAAAAATGTAGAAATAATAAAAGATATATTTAATAAAGATAGAATGTTATCTGCAGATTTATAAGTTTATAAAACAAAATATAAAAGCAATTAAAATGAAGAATATAGCAGTTTTTTGTGGTTCAAGTTCAGGAAATGATTCAAAAATAATTTCTGAAGCTTATGCTTTAGGTAAAACATTTGCAAAGCGTAATATCGCTTTAGTTTATGGTGCTGCAAAAATTGGCATAATGGGAGAAGTAGCAAAAGGAGTGCTTGAAAATAAAGGCAATGCTATAGGTGTAATTCCTGAGTTTTTAAAAACAAAAGAAATTGTAAACGAAAACTTAACCCATTTAATTGTAACCAATAGTATGCATGATAGAAAAGTTGTTATTTACGAAAAAAGTGATGGCTTTATAATTATTCCTGGCGGATTTGGTACTATGGATGAGTTTTTTGAAATCACGACTTGGGGACAATTAGGTTTACACACTAAGCCAATAGGTATTTTAAACACTAACGGTTATTATAATGCACTAATAGAGCAAAGTAAAACCATGGTAAAAAACGGTTTTCTAAAACAAGAAAACTTAGATGCTGTTTTGGTAAGCGACAGTATTGACGATTTATTAGAAAAAATGAATAATTTCACACCATTACCAGCGCCAAAATGGTTGAATAAAGAAGGATTGTAAAATGAGTAAAAAGCAAGAAATAGAACAACTACGTCAAGAACTTAGAGAGCATAATTATAATTATTATGTATTAGATAACCCAACTATAAGTGATTACGATTTTGATATAAAATTAAAAGAACTTCAAGCTTTAGAAGAAGCACATCCAGAATTTTTTGATGCAAACTCACCAACATTACGTGTTGGAGGAGAAATAACAAAAAATTTTAATACAGTTGTTCATGAGCATCGCATGTACTCATTAGATAATTCATATTCTTTAGAAGACTTAAAAGATTGGGAAACAAGAATTAAAAAATTAGTTGATGGCGATATTAGTTATACTTGTGAGTTAAAATACGATGGTGCATCTATAAGTCTAACCTACGAAAATGGAAATTTATTAAAAGCAGTAACACGTGGTGACGGTTTTCAAGGCGATGAGGTTACCGCAAATATAAAAACCATAAAATCTGTACCATTACAGTTAAAAGGTGATTACCCAGCAAAGTTTGATATTCGAGGAGAAATAGTTTTGCCTTTTAAAGGGTTTTTAAAAATGAATGAAGAACGTGTAGCAAACGGAGAAGAACCTTATAAAAACCCAAGGAATACAGCATCAGGAAGTTTAAAGCTTCAGGACAGTGGAGAAGTAGCAAAACGTCCTTTAGAATGTTTGTTGTATAATTTAACAGGAACAAATCTAGGCGTAGAAAATCAATTTGAAAGCTTAGAAAAAGCTAGAAAAATGGGATTTAAAGTTCCTAACGAAGCACGTTTGTGTAAAAGTATAGATGAGGTTTTTAAGTTTATAAATCACTGGGATACAGAACGTCATAACTTACCTTATGAAACAGATGGTGTTGTAGTAAAAGTAAATAGCCTATACCAACAAGAAGAATTAGGTTATACCTCAAAAGCACCAAGATGGGCAATGGCTTATAAATTTAAGGCAGAGCAAGTGTCTACTGTTTTAAAAGAAATTACCTATCAAGTAGGAAGAACAGGAGCGATAACGCCAGTGGCAAATTTAGAACCTGTGGATTTAGCAGGTACAGTAGTAAAACGAGCATCGTTACATAATGCAGATCAAATAGAAAAACTAGATATAAGAATTAACGATACTGTTTTTGTAGAAAAAGGAGGAGAAATAATTCCTAAAATTATAGCTGTAGATTTAACGCAAAGGCCTCAAGATTCTAAGCCAACCCAATACGCAACACATTGTCCAGAGTGTCAAACACCTTTAGAAAGGCTAGAAGGAGAAGCAAAACATTTTTGTCCAAATTATAATGGTTGCGAACCTCAGGTAATAGGTAGAATACAACACTTTATTTCTAGAAAAGCAATGGATATTGAAGGCTTAGGTGGTGAAACTGTTGGTTTATTAGTTAAAGAAGGTTTGATAACGAATTATGCTGATTTGTACACACTTACAAAAGCACAAGTTTTGCCATTAGAAAGAATGGCAGAAAAAAGTGCAGAGAATCTAATTAATGGTATTGAAGCTTCAAAACAAATTCCATTTGAGCGCGTGTTATTTGCAATAGGAATTCGTTTTGTAGGTGAAACAGTAGCTAAAAAACTGGCGAAACATTATAAAAGCATAGAAGCTTTAGAGCAGGCATCAATTGAAGATTTAGAAAAAGTTGATGAAATAGGAATTAAAATAGCCGAAAGTGTTGTTGCCTTTTTTGCTTCGGAAGAAAATAGAAATATTATAAAACGTCTAAAAAATGTTGGCGTTCAGCTTGAGATTTCAGCCGAAAAATTAGCAAATCAAACAAATAAATTAGAAGGAAAATCGTTTGTTGTTTCTGGAGTGTTTACCAAAGTTTCACGTAATGAGCTAAAAAAACTAATAGAAGATAATGGTGGCAAAAATGTAAGTTCTATTTCATCTAAAACCCATTTTGTTGTTGCAGGAGATAAAATGGGACCAAGTAAAAAAGAGAAGGCAGAAAAGTTAAACATAACTTTAATTACAGAAGAAGACTTTTTGCAAATGATTGATTTTTAGCTTTTTTTTGAATTTTTTTTGTTTAATGTTGTTTAAAAAAGTGTGTTTTTAAATCAAATTTAATTTTTTTCTTGTTTGTTAAAAATTGTTGTTGTTATTTTGATATAACTCAAACTCTATCTTAACTTTTGATTTCCTTAAACTCTAAATGTTTACTTGCTGCTATAACTATAATTTTTTTAGTTATAGGTTTCAATATGTTTGGTTTTGAGCTACTTTCTTCGTCAATAGAATTATTACTTGTTCCTGTAATAACAGTTTTTTACTATTTAGGAAATTTAAAAACACCAGGATTAACACTTTTTTTTATTAGTTATTCCATAGGTGATTTAGCTAATATTTTAGATTTTAATAAAGTTTCAGACTGGTCGTATTACCTATGTAATACACTCTATATTATAGCTTATTTAGGGCTAATAAGTTACGTGTCTAAACAATTAAACCTCTTGCAGTTAATAAAAAAGAATAAGTTAGATTTATTTGTGCTTTTATTATTAGCTATAGGTATGACTTATGTGCTTGTTACTATTATTTTATTAGTAGATTTTGACTCAGATAATATTGGGCTCATTCATTTTGTTGAATTCTCCTTTAGTATCATTTTAATTATATTAATGATGCTTTCTTATTTTAAATATATACAACATACTAGTAGAAAATTTTTTCTATTATTTTTAGGTTGTTTATGTTTAGTATTCTCTGAGCTTGTATTAGTTGGCTATTATTACATTGCAGAGTATGTTTTTATTAGTTATATATCTACAATACTATATGTTACAGCGATTTTTTTGTTGTATTACCACACCTTAATTAACCATGAAAGTTTTATTGAAACAACTTAGTATAAAGTTTAATTACTTTATCTAATATCATTCAAAAAAATATGTGCTATTAATGTTTTTTTGATGACTAATATTTTGGCTTAAAGGTTTTTGAATGATTTTCTATATTTTACAATTCATCGATTAAATACATTTTTTACCGATTAAATGTTTTTTATTTAGTATATTTGTAATCCCAAATCTATTATAAATGAGAATTAACAGACTGCAAATAATAAGCAGCGCTATAGTGGCGCTTGCTTTTGTGTTTTTATTTGGTGCAATTTTTAACTTTGAAATTGTTTCAAATTATTCTAGAGCACTAATATTACCTTTTTTTGTATGTTTATATTTTATAGAGTCTGAAAGAAAAAGCTTTTATTTTGCAACTTTTTTAATTTCTTGTTCACTAGCCGAATTATCTAAGATTTTTTGGGATTTTAACTATTCTCTTTTCTCTACAGTAAGCAATATTGGATATATTATTGGTTATTCTAGTTTGCTATTTTATATGGCAAAAAGTATTAATTATTCAATTTTATTTAAAAAATTTCAAGTACCAATTATCGTATTAACTGTATTTAATATTTATTTAATTTATACATTAAATCAAATGATATTAGCAGACGAGACTATTAAAACGTATACATTTAGTTTTGTGTTAGAGTGTTTTTATAATATTTGTGTATTATTAATATTATCGGTCTCACTACTTAATTATCTATATCATGATTCTAAAAGAAGTTTGTTGCTTTTTTTAGCTAGTGTTTGTATCGTATTTTCAGAAATGGTACAAGTTGCTTACATCTTTGTGTCTTCAGCTTATGTATTAAGTATTGTGTATTCTATTTTACTTTTTACAGGATTTCTATTAGTCTATATTTATATTACTTCTAAAATAAATAAATATTATAAAGTTTTATTTTAAAAAAGGTATTGTTTTTCTATAGAAATAAAGTGTAATTCCAGAGAGAACAAATACAATTATAGCAGTTATAAATAATAATCCTTTATCATTATTTACTTCAATACCTAGTCGTGTTAAGTGCATTATAATAGCACCACTCATAATTGCTAAAGTCAATATAGCACCAGTCCACACGGTTTTGGGTATTAATAAAAGAATTCCAGCAACGAGTTCTAAAACGCCTACAAAAATTCTGCCTACAGGCTCAAGATTTACTTGTTTAAAAATGTAAACACTATCTGGATGCCCAGTAAACTTAAAACGTAATGTTTGAATAAGTATTATAGCAATTGCCAATCTAATAATAAAAAAGACCTTGGTTTTCATGTAAAACGATTTTGTTTAACCAATAGGTCGTAATTTAAATATAGAATTTACACTATAATAGAGGTTCCGTTTGCAGTTTTATTTTTTTCGGCGTCAAAATAAAAATCTATTCTACCTAAATTAATACCATAACAGCCTACTTGATTTACTAAAACATTTTTACCATCAACGTTTTGTGCTACAGTTGGTTTAGGTAAAAAAGTGTGAGTATGCCCACCAATAATTAAATCTATATTTTTTGTAGCTTTTGCAAGGTTTAAATCGGAGATTTTATCTGGACTTCTTCTATAGTGATAACCCAAATGCGATAAGCAAATGATGAGGTCGCAATGCTCTTCATCTTTTAAAATTCTAGTCATGTCTTGGGCAATTTCTATTGGGTCTAGGTAATTAGTTTCCTTATACATGTTTTTGTTAACCAAACCATCAAGTTTTATTCCTAAACCAAAAACGCCAATTTTAATTCCATCTTTTATAAATATGTGATATGGTTTAACGTGAGTATCCATAATCGTATTTTTAAAATCGTAATTGGCAGATAAAAATTTAAATTCTGCATGTGGTAATTGTGCATACAAGCCATCAATACCATTATCAAAATCATGATTCCCAATAGTAGCAGCATCGTATTTTAATTTAGACATAAGTTTGAATTCTAACTCACCACCGTAATAATTAAAATAAGGTGTGCCTTGAAAAATGTCGCCAGCATCTAATAAAAGTGTGTTTGGGTTTTCATTGCGAATAGACTCTACTAGAGTAGCACGTCTAGCAACGCCACCTTGGTTTGCATTGCGGCCATCTTCTGGTCCAAAAGCATCGATATGGCTATGTACATCGTTAGTATGTAGTATAGTAATTTTTTTTGTTTTAGTACTTGCTGTGCAAGATTGTAATCCAAAACCGCCTAATGTTACTAAAGCAGTAGCAGCTGCAGATTGTTCTATAAATTGTCTTCTTTTCATAGTTATTTAGTTTGAATAAAACGGTTGTCGATTTTTGGATTAATAGTGTCGTTCTTTTTAAAATAGTCAATCATAGCATTTCTAATTTTATAATCTAAATAATAAACACTGTCATTTGGTTTAAAAAAGCGCATGCGGTCGCCACCGTCATACAAATAATCATTTGTAGCTAAGTAATACGTTTTATCTTTTATAATAGGTTTTCCTTGAACTAGAGTTTTAGTAATGTTAAAATTCTTATCTAACTCTAATGTCATACCGCTAATTGGGTGTGCTTTTTTAGCTTGCCTTAAATAATCTGCCATACTATCTAATTGTTGTCCTTTTAAGGCTACAACAACAATACTATTTTCAAAAGGCATAACTTGAAAAGCAGTTTCTGTAGTTATATTTCCTTTAGAAATAATCGAGCGAATACCTCCATGATTTAAAATTACAGCATCTATGTTATTATTAGTACGTTTATTAAAAACAATATTACCTTGAGTGTAAACAATATCTGCCATTAAATTTCCAATCGCAGTATTGTATTCGCCATCATTTTTTGTGTAAGTTTTTGGTGCAAAAGATAAAACGGCATTCATATCTTTATTAAGGCTTTTGCGATAAGGTGCAATTAAAGAATCGAAATCGGCATTAATAGCAATACTATCTGTAATTGGTAATTGTTTTCCTTCAATTTTAGATAGGTGTTTCTGGTTTTGTTTACAAGCTGTTAAACTAGCGACTATAAACAAAATAAAAAAGGCATTTAATTTCATATACTAATTATTAAAATTAAGCTGAGTATTAGTTAGGTTTTGCTACTTTTGTAACAAAGCGATAAATATAGATGATTTTAAAAGGATTTAAGGAAAAATCTAACCAAAACTATATTAATAAAACTTTAAATAATCGAGTTGTGTTGGCAACCAATTCTAAAATTAAAAGTATAGGAGTTATTATTAATGCAGACGAAACGGTTGATTATAAAAAAATTAGCTCTTTATTAAAGACTTTAAATGTTAATCCTAATAATTTTCAAATTATAGCATTTACAATAGAAAAAACGTTTGAAGAAAATAGTAATTTTCAATGTTTTAATAAAAAAAGTATTGGCTGGAAAGGCAGCATAAAAAACGAAACTTTAAAACATTTTTTAAACAGAGAATTTGATATTTTAATAAGTTATTATGTTGAAGCTCCTATGTATTTAAAGCTGTTAACAGCCGTATCTAAAGCAAGGTTTAAAGTTGGAATTTTGCAAGAAGACGAAAGATTAAACGATTTAATAATAAAAACAGATATAGAAAATTATAAAATGTTCGAAATAGAACTTTTAAAATACCTATCAATTTTAAACAAAATATAATTAATAAACATATGAATAATCCTTTTAAAGGTACAGGAATTGCAATTGTAACACCTTTTAATACAGATGGAACTGTAGATTACAAAGCATTAGAAAATATTGTAGAATACAATATTGAAAACGGAACAAATTATATCGTAATTAGCGGTACAACCGGAGAAAGCGTTACAGTAACTAAAAAGGAAAAAGCAGAAATTATAAAATGTATTGTTAAAGTAAATAATAATAGATTACCATTGGTTTTAGGTATTGGTGGTAATAATACTGCGGCGGTTATAGAAGAAATTAAAACTACAGACCTTACACCATTTACAGGTATTTTATCTGTGTCACCATATTATAGCAAGCCTACCCAAGAAGGAATATACCAGCATTTTAAAGCAATATCTCAAGCTTGTCCAGTTTCAATTATTTTATATAACGTTCCAGGACGAACAGCATCTAACATGTTGCCAGAAACAACATTGAGATTAGCAAATGATTTTGATAATATTGTAGCAGTTAAAGAGGCAGGAAATAATATGTCTCAATATTTACAGTTAATAAAAAACAAACCAGAAGGATTTGGAATTATTTCGGGAGATGATGATCTAGTATCTATGGTTGCTTTAGCCGGTGGCGATGGTGTTATAAGTGTAATTGGTCAAGCGTTACCAAAAGCTTTTTCTAGCATGATAAATCTAGCAATCGAAGGTAAAGCAAAAGAAGCTTTTAAAATTCATTTCGACTTAATGGAAATTACAAGTTTAATATTTTCAGAAAACAATCCATCAGGAATAAAAGCGGTATTACAACAACTAAATTTATGTAACGATACGGTAAGATTACCATTAGTAGAAGCAACAGAAGGTTTAAAAGAAAAAATTAAAAATTATTTAGCACAATTTAATAACCGTTAAAAATTACTTAAACCACGTTAAAACTAGATTACAAGACTTAATTTAGCTTTAAAATTATATTTTTAAAATCCATATTAAAAGCGTATTTTTGCACCTTGTTTAAAATTTTATGAAGAATTTATTTATCATCCTAATTACCTTGCTAACTTTAAGTAGTTGTAGCGAATATCAAAAAGCTTTAAAGTCTGAAGATATTGGAGTAAAGTATAGAATGGGAGTTAAAAAATATGAAGAAGGAAAATTTGCTAAGGCAAATCGTATTTTCGAAATGATTATACCTCAGTACAGAGGTAAACCTCAAGCAGAAAAACTAATGTTCTTAAATGCAGATGCTTCATACCAAATGGGAGACTATTACATTTCTGGATATCATTTTGAGCGTTTTGTAACCTCTTACCCAAGAAGCGAAAAGTTGGCAGAAGCAAGTTTTAAAAGTGCAAGAAGTTATTACGAGTTATCTCCAGTATATTCTAAAGACCAATCTGAAACAAGAACAGCTTTAGAGAAACTTCAAGAATTTATAAACTTATTTCCAGAAGAAGAAGAAAATGTAGCGAAAGCCAATGAAATGGTTAAGGAGTTAGACTATAAGTTAGAGAAAAAAGCTTTTGAAATAGCAAAACAATATAATAGAATATCAGACTATAAAGCCTCTATGGCAGCTTTTGATGATTTTATTAGTGATTTTCCAGGGACATCACTAAGAGAAGAAGCATTATACATTAGGTTTGATTCTGCTTATCAATTAGCAATAAAGAGTATAGAAAGCTTAAAAGAAGAACGTTTACAAACGGCAAAAAGTTATTTTGAAGCCTTTAAAAAACGCTACGCTAATTCAGAATTTTTAGTCTTAGCTTCTGTAAAAGCAGAAAACATAGAGAAACAATTAGAACAATACAGTACAAAAAGTTAATATAACCATGGATTTAAAAAAGATTGATGCGCCTTTAAGCACGACAACTTATAATAGAAATGCAATAGATGCACCAACAGAAAACATCTACGAAGCTATCTCTATTATTTCTAAAAGAGCAGAGCAAATTAATTCTGAAATTAAAAAAGAATTAATTGAAAAGTTAGAAGAGTTTGCAACATACAACGATTCTTTAGAAGAAATCTTTGAAAATAAAGAGCAAATTGAAGTTTCTAAATTTTACGAAAAATTACCAAAGCCACACGCTTTAGCAGTAAAAGAATGGTTAGATGAAAAAATCTACCATAGAAACACAGAGGAAGACAAAAAATAATTATGTCTATATTAAGTAGCAAAAATATATTACTAGGCATAAGCGCTGGTATTGCTGCTTATAAAACAGCCTCATTAGTAAGAGCATTTATAAAAGCAGGTGCAAACGTAAAAGTTGTAATGACACCTGCTTCTAAAGACTTCGTAACACCTCTTACATTATCTACACTATCTAAAAATCCTGTACATTCAAGTTTCTATAATGAAGACGATGAAAATGCAGAATGGAATAACCATGTAGAATTAGGTCTATGGGCAGATTATTTAATAATTGCTCCAGCAACGGCCAACACACTGTCTAAAATGGCACACGGGACTTGCGATAATTTATTATTAGCAACATACCTTTCTGCTAAATGTCCTGTATATTTTGCACCAGCAATGGATTTAGATATGTACAAACATCCATCAACAGCAAATACTTTTAAAACATTACAAGCATTTGGTAATGTAATGATTCCTGCAACATCAGGAGAATTGGCAAGTGGGTTAGTAGGTCAAGGTCGTTTAGCAGAACCAGAAGATATTGTTACTTTTATGGAAAACGATATTTTAGGAAAATTACCTCTAAAAGGAAAAACAATACTAATTACAGCAGGTCCTACGCACGAAGCCTTAGATCCAGTACGATTTATAGGAAATCACTCAAGTGGTAAAATGGGGTTTGAAATAGCAAAAGCTTCCGCTAGTTTGGGAGCAAATGTTATATTAATAACAGGTCCAACACACCAAAAAGTAAACCATAATTTAATTAAAGTTGTTCCCGTAGTTAGTGCACAAAATATGTACGATGCAGCACATACTTACTATAAAGATGTGGATGTAGCAATACTTTCTGCTGCAGTTGCAGATTATAAGCCAAAAGAAGTTTCTAATAAGAAAATAAAAAAGAAAGATACAACGTTAGTATTAGAGTTAGAAAAAACAAAAGATATTTTGGCATCTTTAGGCGAAATAAAAGAGAAACAACTTTTAGTAGGTTTTGCCTTAGAAACTAATAACGAATTAGAATACGCAAAAGGAAAGCTAAAAAAGAAGAATTTAGATTTAATTGTTTTAAATTCGTTAAACGACAAAGGTGCTGGTTTTAAAAGTGAAACTAACAAAGTAACTATTATCGATAAAGAAAATAATATTAAAGCTTACAACTTAAAATCTAAAGCAGAAGTTGCTAAAGACATTTTAAGTGAAGTAATAAACAAACTAGATGCGTAAATTAATTATACTTGTAGCCATTTGTTTTACCGCAATAAGTTTTGCTCAAGAACTTAATTGCAATGTTGTAGTAAATGCACAATTAACGGGAAACGAAAATTTACAGATTTATAAAACTTTAGAAAATCAACTTAAAGAATTTATAAATAAAACGCAATGGACAAAAAAACAGTTTAAGTTACAAGAACGTATAGATTGTAATATAGTAATAAACGTTACAGAACGTAATAACGAAAATTACAATGCAACAATTCAAGTGCAATCTTCACGACCTGTTTATGGCTCTTCATACACAACACCAATTTATAATATAAACGATAAGGATTTTAATTTTAATTACGTAGAATTTCAAAATCTTATTTATAACGAAACGCAATACGAATCAAATTTAGTATCTGTGATAGCATTTCACATTTATATGGTTTTAGGTTTAGATGCAGAAAGTTTTGCATTAGAAGGTGGTGAAACTTATTTTAAACAAGCCCAACGTATTGTAAACTATTCACAAAGAGATAATAATACCGGTTGGAAATTAGAAGATGGTTTACAAAGCCGTTTTGCTATAATAGATAATATTTTATCACCAACATTTATTGAGTTTAGAGAGGTAATGTATAATTACCATAGAAGAGGATTAGATATTATGGCGCAAAATAAAAAAGATGGTAAAAAAGAGATATCTATTGCCTTATTAAATTTTGCAAAAATGAATAGCCGTAGACCAAACTCTTATTTATCAAGAGTGTTTTTTGATGCAAAAGCACAAGAGATACAAGATATTTTTTCATCAGGACCAAGTATAGAAGTCTCTGGATTGGTAGATGTTTTAAATAGTGTAGCTCCTACACATGCAAGTAAATGGAGAAATATTAAGTTTTAATTTATAACCATTTTACTTTCGTAATTGGTTATCTTAACCTTAAAATTAATACTTTAAATGTTAACCGCACTTTCAATAAAAAATTACGCGCTTATAGATTCGCTTCAAGTAGATTTTAATAATGGATTTACAATTATTACAGGAGAAACTGGAGCCGGTAAATCTATATTACTTGGTGGATTGTCACTAATATTAGGTAAACGAGCAGATTTAAACAGTTTAAGAAATAAAGATAAAAAGTGCATTATAGAAGCTCATTTCGATATTACAAGCTATAATTTAAAACACTTGTTTGAAGCTAACGATTTAGATTTCGAAACACATACTATAATTAGAAGAGAAATTTTACCATCAGGTAAATCTAGAGCATTTGTTAACGATTCTCCAGTAAACTTAAGTAGTTTACAAGTATTGGGCGAACAGTTAATAGATATTCACTCTCAACATGAAACGCTTCAGTTAGTAGATGATGCATTTCAATTTCAAGTAATTGACGCCTTATCTAACAATAAAGAAGAACTTCAAACCTATTCAATTAAGCTTTCAGAATATAAAAAATTAAAAAAAGAATTAGAGCGCTTACAACAATTTCAATCTGAAGCCATAAAGGAACATGATTATAATACTTTTTTACTTGGCGAATTAGAAACAGCAAAGCTAAAAGAAGGAGAATTAGAAGCTTTAGAAGAAGAGTATGAAACATTAAATAATATTGAAACTATACAAGAAAAATTAACGGTTTCAAACCAATTATTTAGTGATGAACAAATTGGAATTATTAATACTCTAACAGAATTAAAAGTAGTTTTAAAACAACTCGCTACAATTTCAATTAAATATCAAGATTTATATAATAGAGTAAACAGCAGCTTTATTGAATTAGACGATGTGTTTTCAGAGCTTGAAGCCTTTCAAGGTGACATAGAAGCAAACCCAAACAGATTAGAAGAAGTAAACAGTAAATTAGCACTTTTAAATAATTTATTTCAAAAGCACGCAGTAGATAATATTGCCGCATTAATAGAAATTAAACATAAATTACAAAATAAAGTCGATGCTACAGAAAATGTAGAACAGGACATAGAGCAAAAAGAAAAAGAAATAAACAAAGTAAAAACAAGTTTAGACGGTTTAGCAAAAAAAATAAATACTAAAAGAGTAAAAGCTATACCAAAATTAACACAAGAATTACAAAGTATATTAGCTCAATTAGGCATGCCAAATGCTAGATTTGAAATAAAAATAACAGACTCACAAACCTATTTTTCTAATGGTAAAGATGAGTTGTCATTTTTATTTTCTGCAAATAAAGGTGGGCAATTTCAATCATTAAAAAAAGCAGCTTCAGGAGGAGAATTATCTAGAATTATGTTAGCCATAAAATCTATACTAACTAGATATATAAAATTACCAACAATAATGTTTGATGAGATAGATACAGGAGTGTCTGGAGAAGTATCAAATAAAATGGCAGATATCATGTCTCAAATGAGTGTAACAATGCAAGTATTTAGTATCACACATTTACCACAAATAGCAGCAAAAGGTAACTCGCACTTTAAAGTTTATAAAGAAGATGTAAATGAAGTAACAACAACTAATCTTGTAAAATTAAATCACGATGAGCGTATAATAGAAATAGCACAAATGTTAGGCGGAGTAGATGTATCAAATTCTGCTTTAGCACATGCAAAAGAACTATTGAATTAAAATTATTTCTATTATTAATATTATCTTTGATTAAAAATTAAAACGAATTACTACAACTAACGATATAACAATAAAAAACATGTCATATAACTTACTAAAAGGGAAAAGAGGAATTATTTTTGGAGCTTTAGATGAAAACTCAATTGCTTGGAAAACAGCAGAACGTGTTCATGAAGAAGGCGGAACCTTTGTATTAACAAATGCACCAGTTGCTATGCGAATGGGTCAAATAAATGAACTTGCAGAAAAAACAGGTTCACAAATAATTCCTGCTGATGCAACTTCTACTGAAGACCTTGAAAACTTAATTACACAAGCAACCGAAATTTTAGGTGGTAAATTAGATTTTGTTTTACATTCTATAGGTATGTCTATAAACGTAAGAAAAGGTAAACATTATACAGACCAAAACTATGCATGGACACAAAAAGGAACAGATGTTTCAGCAATGTCTTTTCATAAAGTAATGCAAACCTTATATAAGCAAGATGCAATGAACGAATGGGGAAGCATAGTAGCTTTAACATACATGGCTGCACAACGTGTTTTTCCAGATTATAATGATATGGCAGATAACAAAGCTTATTTAGAAAGTATAGCACGTAGCTTTGGGTATTTCTTTGGGAAAGATAAAAATGTAAGAGTAAATACAATTTCTCAATCTCCAACACCTACAACTGCTGGAAGTGGTGTAAAAGGATTTGATGGTTTTATAGCTTATGCAGAAAAAATGTCGCCATTAGGTAACGCAACAGCAATGGATTGTGCAAATTATACAGTTTCATTATTTAGTGATTTAACTAAACGTGTAACCCTACAAAACCTTTATAATGATGGTGGTTTTAGCAACATGGGAGTTAGCGATGCAGTTATGGATGCTTTTGTAGAAGGGCAGAAGTAATATTAAAACATATATTATTTAAAAACCATATGGCTTAGGCTATATGGTTTTTTTTATACATAGAAGTAAATTTAAAGTTATTAAAACATTAAAATAATTCAATTATTACATTTAATCGATGATTTTATTCTTATAAACGATTTGTTAATAGTTTACTAAAAAAGCTAAAATATTATAGATATTTTAGACGAAATGATGTGAATACTCAACTAATAACAATCAAATTATGAAAAAAATTACTTTATTACTTTTAGCAATGGTAGCCTTTTGTTGGCAATCCAATGCGCAATTTACAGAGAGTTTCGAGACTGAAATTCCTGCAGCATGGACTGTTTTGGATTTGGCAAGTTCAGGTACTTGGGCTCAAAGTACAACTATTACTGGTGGAGCTCAGGATGGAAGTGGTGCCGCAAAAATTATTTACGACACATCAGCTGCTCATGACGATTACTTAATAACACCAGCCATAACAGTTACAGCTGGTATGAATGATAGATTATCATTTTGGGTAAAATCTAGAAGTAGTGCCTATTTAGAGCCATACGAAGTATTATTGTCTTCAGTGTCAACTGACGCGGCAGATTTCACTACTGTTTTGCAACCTTCTACTGATGCACCATCTACATGGACAGAGTTAACGTTTGATTTAAGTGCTTATGTTGGAAGTACAATTTATGTAGCAGTTAGAGCGACAGGAAATAATGAATGGGAATTGTATGCAGACAATTTTGTAAATGATGCTGCACCTCAATGTACACAGCCAACGGCAACTGCTATTGTTGGTACTACTGATTGTTCTGGCGCAGGAACATTTATGATCGATGTTGATGTTACTAATTTAGGTGATGCTACATCACTAACAATTTCTAATGATGCAGGAGTAGCTAGTACACCAACTGCTGCGACAGGTATAGTAAGTGTTGGACCTTTTAATTCAGGTACAGATGTAACTATTACAGTTGAGCACGATCAAGATAGCATATGCAATTTACAGTTAGATTCTATTTCTTATTATTGTCCACCTGTAAATGATGAATGTCTTGATGCTATAACATTAACTGTTAATACAGATTTAGCATGTGGATCTGTAACAGCGGGAACTAATGTAGCTGCTACAGAATCTTCAGAAATGGAAACTTCTGGAGAAATTACTGGAACACCGTATACAGATGTATGGTATAATTTTGTTGCAACATCAGAATATCATACAATTTCTTTAACTAATGTAGTAGCAGTTATTGGAACATCTACAGATATGGGTATGGCTTTATATGATGCAACTTCAGGTTGTGGTGCTTCATTGGCAGCACCAATAAGAGATAGTGACCCAAACTCATTTACTGTAACAGGTTTAACAATTGGTACTACTTATTTATTAAGAGTTTATGGTTGGTCAAATACTCAGAATACTTCAGCACAAACAACGTTTGATGTCTGTGTAGGTATACCACCAGAACCAGTAGCAAATGATGATTGTAATGGTGCTACAGTAGTTACACCTTCTATGGATAATACATGTACAACAGTAGTTTCTGGAACTACAGAAAATGCATACGATAGTAATGATGGTTGTGGAACAAGTGGAAAAGATGTTTGGTATAGTTTTACTGCAGCTGTAGATGGTACATATACTGTAACTATAGATGAGACTTTCGATTCTGGTTTTACATCTACA
>NZ_MPCX01000019.1 GCF_001874145.1 Lacinutrix sp. MedPE-SW
ATTATATATAAAAAAAAGCCGCTTAAATAAGCGGCTTTTTTTATGAATGAATATTATAAAAATATTAGTCTTTAGATAAATAAACTGCTGAAGCAGATGCTAAAGTATTGTTTATAAATGGAGTAATATTTCCACCAGTACCAATATTATTAAAAGCTAAAATGCTTCCGTTTGCGGCTTCTGCAATAAATACAGTTTCAGTATCTGCATCGTAAGCAACATCTACTGGGTTACCTAATACAGTGTTAGAACCAGCAACTCTTATTTGGCTAGATAATGCTAAAGTACCACCATCTGCAGTATTATTAAATTTAGTTAAGAAATCTGAAATTACATGAAATCCTCCATCTGTTGCATCTCCTGCAGAACCAATGTCTGTTAATACCATTGTGTTAGAAGCTGCATCAAAAGTTAAACCGTGAGTTCTCACTATACCTTCTACAGCAATAGTTTTAGTTGCAGAAACTGTAGCATCTGTTGTGTTAGATAAGAAATCTGTATAAACGGCTAATTGGTTAGTAGTATCTACCACTGCATATAAATCATTACCGTTAAAAGTAATACCCCAAAGTTTAATATCTGTTGTAATAGTATTTCTTAAAGTAAATGTTCCGTTTGATCTTTCGTAAATAAATAAACGTCCATCTGCAGTTGTATCGTCTGCATCTACATCTGCGTTATCTGCTACAACGTAAAAATTTCCGTTTACTGCTACTTCTCTTGGACTAGTCATATCTGCGGTACCAACTATATCGCTTGTAATAGTTGTACCAGAAGCAATTGCACTAATATCTGTAAACCCTTCTAAAGCTAATCCAGAACGTGAAGCTTGAATGGCTGCATCTGTAGACGCATCAAAATAAATACCATCTGCAGCAACACTTGCAGTTACTAAAGTAGTAGCGCTTACATTAGATAAGTCTGTTACATCATAATATGTAATATTACCATCAGCATTGTTAGATGTATATAATCGTGTGCTTTCAGTATTTGTTGGTGGGTTAACATTGTTGTTATCATCATCATCACTACAAGAGTTAAAAGTTATTATAGACAATGCTATAATACTTAAGGTTTTAATTTGTTTTTTCATTTTTGTTTATTTTAGATTAAAGTTAATTGATCATGTTTTTAATAAACGTGATACTATAAATCTACGTAGTGAATACACCTAAGGTTTTGCTCTATTAATTTTTTAACCCTACTTTAACAATTGAAATTTTGTTTCATAAATTTTGTTAAACCTTAAAAAAACAACACAATTTATTGATAAAGAGAACATTAAAAACAAAAATTTAAAAATTATTTAAAAGAAAAATAAACTAAAACGATTCTTTAAATATTTAAATTTTAAGATATTTTTAATAAAAATTTATTTAAAAAAAAACGGCATCAATACCATTGAAGCCGTTTGTTATTTTAGTAATAGGTTAATGTTTCTTTTTAGGGACTATAAAAGTTTACTTTATGTTTCATTACCAATTCTACAACATTTTTAATAAAACAATTATAATGCCAAAAATTTATAAAAGCTCAATTTTTTTTATAAAAATCAATCACTTATAAATAAGATTAGTATTTAAGAGTACTTTTCTACTTTACCTATTACGCCTTTATAAAAAGAATACATATAGTTAAAGTCTGCCTCCATATCATCAGTAGGATAAAATGGTTGAGAAACTACATTTTGTTTGTTTTTAAAATCTAGGGTAAACATTATAATTGGAACATTGGCCTCTTTTGCGATATAGTAAAAACCAGTTCTCCATTTTTCTACTTTATTTCTTGTTCCTTCAGGCGCGAAAGTGATTCTAAACTCTTCTTTATTTTTAAAAGCTTTAGCAATGGCCTGAACCTTGTTTTCATTTTTACTTCTATTTAGAGGTACACCACCAAGCGCTCTAAAATAATAACCAAAAGGCCAAATAAATAGTTCTTTTTTACCAACGAAATTTGTTTTTATATCTATTACTTTTCGTAATAAAACACCAATATAGAAATCGTGCCAGCTTGTATGTGGTGCAGCTATAATTACGGCTTTTTTTATCTCTTTTTTAGACATTGTTGTGTTTCCAACAACTTTCCAACCAAGTAGTTTAAAATATATAAATTTTGCTATTTTTCGCATATTACATTTTTTGGTATAATGCTCTTAATGTATCGCGAGTAATTGTTTTTTTCCAATTTTTACCAATAGCATTCTCCCATAAAGGTTCTAAGCTTAGAGCTACATCTATCATGGTATCAAATTCTTTATCTGATAGGTTTGCACAAATACCTTGAGGTAACTGTATGTTGTGTTTTTCTTTCATTTGCTTAAAAAGGGCTACACCTTCCGGGTAGTATTCTTCTAAATGATCGAAAACGATACAGTTTCCTATACCATGTTTAATGCCTAATAAATAACCTAAGCCATAACTTAATGCATGTGCTACTCCAACTTGAGAATATGCAATACTCATGCCTCCATGCCAACTGGCCATCATTAATTTGTCTTGAGATTCTTCTTTGGTTAAATTATCATCTAAAAAAATTTCTTTACATAAAGAATAGGCTTTCTCACCGTATGATTTGCTAAAAGCATTTAAAAATGTTCCATCTAAAGATTCAATACAATGTACATAACAATCCATACCAGTATAAAACCATTGGTCTTTGGGCACATCTTTAGTTAACTCTGGGTCTAATACAACTTGATCAAAAGGTGTAAAATCGCTATTTATACCTAATTTACGTTCTGGACCAGTTAAAATAGTGGTTCTAGATACTTCTGCTCCTGTACCAGAAATAGTAGGAATTCCAACGTGATAAACGGCAGGATTTTTTACCAAATCCCAACCTTGGTAATCTTTAGACTCTCCATTGTTAGTTAACATAATAGAAACCGCTTTGGCAATATCTAAAACCGTACCACCACCAATGCCAATTATTCCAGACGGTAATTCTTTATATTTTACTATAATATCTTCAACCAGACTATCTATTTGTGACGTTTTAGGTTCTTCTTTTGCAGAGACGTAAATTACCTTATCATCGTAAGACAAAGGTATTCTAGATGTTAACCATGCATTACCCTTAAATACATCATCCACAAAAAATATAAATGGTGCAGTAATATTTAATCGTTTTGGAGATAAAATATCTCCTAATTGATTAAAACTACCACGTCCAAAAATTACTTTGGACACCATTGGAAAATTTTTATAACTCATTGACTTGCGTCTTTAATATTCTATTTATTATTTAAATTGTTCTGAAATGCTTCTGCAAACATTGCCAAATGATAACCATCTACTAAAGCATGATTTACATTTATTGAAACATTCATTTTATAAATTTCATTTTCTTGTATTACTTTAGAAAAAGCTAGTTTTGGTACAGATTCTTCTATTCCAGAAACAGGTTCTTTATGTCCCGAAAAATGAAGCCAAGGCATTGCCGAAGCATGAACACAATCTAAACCGTTTTTAGGCGGAAACAAATCTTTTGTATTTAAAATTCTTTCTTTCTCATTCTCTAAACTTTCCAAAAATAAGTTTAAATTTTCATTAAAATCTATAAATGAAAAGCCAAAGGTTTTATCTGCTCTCATTATTGTTGCAGATGCATTTATAGTTTCAAAATCTATTACTTTTTCGTCTACTATTCGATACCTTAAATTTTCGGTGCTATTTATTGCTTTCATACAATCATGTAAATACACACCAAAAAATGATATTTTGTTTTCTTTTGAAAACGTATAGGCTTTTGTAACATTTAACGGAAAAGTAACAGCAAAATATGGGTCTTTAAGCGTTTTAAAATGCTCAAAGTGTTGTTTTCTATTCCAAGTATTTAATACTATTTCTCGCATCTTAATTTAACAAAGAAATTAGTTCGTTTAAGTTTGATAGTGTTTTATAGTCGTTTTTATCACTAATTGATGGTTCTACTTCTTCATGTGCCCAAGTGGTGTGAAACGGTATATGTATTGCCTTTGCGCCAATTTTGGTTAATGGTAAAACATCAGATTTTAATGAGTTACCTATCATTAAAAAAGCTTCTGGCTTAATTTCTAAATGCTTTAATAGTTTAATATAATTATCTTCTTTTTTATCGCTTAATACTTCTATATGATGAAAATATTGCAATAATCCAGATTTTTCTAATTTGCGTTCTTGGTCTAACAAATCGCCTTTTGTAGCTACAATTAGTTTATAGTCTTGAGATAATGTTTTTAACACCTGTTCTACATTTGGTAAGAGTTCCACAGGTTTATTAATCATCTCTTTACCAATATCTATAATCTTTTGTATTGTTTTATTTGAAATGGTATAATTTGAAAGTTCTAAAGCCATTTCAACCATAGATAATACAAAACCTTTAACACCATAACCGTATACAGGTAAGTTTTTAATTTCCATTTTAAATAACTCTTGGTCTATTTTATTTGGCGTTTCAAACTGGCTTAAAAGTTTGGCAAAATCTTCTTCAGCTTCACGAAAATAGGTTTCGTTTACCCAAAGTGTATCATCGGCATCAAAACCTATTACTTTTATATTATTGTATTCTTTTTTCAATTTATTTCCACAATTTTTTAGCACGTTCTAAATCTTCTGGTGTATCAATTTCTACACCTTGTACGCTTGTTTCAACCATTTTAATTCGCTTTCCATATTCTAAATAGCGAATACATTCTATTTTTTCTGAAGCTTCCAACATTAACATTGGGAGGTTATAAAAGTCCATTAATGCTTGTTTTCTAAATGCATAAACACCTTTGTGCTTATAGTATTTTGTAGCGACTTCTTTATCTCTTGGGTATGGTATTGGGCTGCGAGAAAAATATAATGCAAAATCTTTTTGGTCTACAATAACTTTTACAGTGTTTGGGTTATTTATCTCTTCAATGTCTTTAATATTAACCATTAATGAGGCTAAATCTATAGACTTATCACTGTCGTTCTCAAAAACTTTAATAAGCTTTTTTAAGGATGCTACTTCGGTAAAAGGCTCATCTCCTTGTACATTTACAACGATATCTACATCTAAATTTTCTACAGCTTCTGCAATACGGTCACTACCACATTCGTGCGTTTTAATACTCATTATGGCTTTGCCTCCAATGCTTGTAATTTCTTTAAAAATTATTTCACTATCTGTAACCACGATAACTTCATCAAACAAATTGGTAGCTACTGTAGCTTCGTAAGTACGAGTAATCACAGGTTTACCTTCTAAATCTTGCATTAATTTACCAGGAAAACGAGATGCACTATATCGTGCGGGAATCATTGCGATTATTTTCATCTAAAAAATTGAAGTATTAAAGATTCAAAAATATAATTTTTAAAATGAAAGACAGAGTCTTTTAATGCTTTTTTCGAGTTAAGCGCTAGCCGATTTCATTTTTTTATAGAGTTTAAATATTACAAAAAATAGTATAGCCACAAAGAAAATTGCTAAAACCGGTAATAAAACTGAAACTATAGACATGCCTATTGCTGTTCCCGTTTCTACTGTGCTAACTACAGGATTTGCAACACCACCAGTTGTTGCGGTAGATGCCAAACGTGTTGCTCCAGATGAACTTGCTACTGCTGCTGCCGTTCCGCCACCAGCAATAATGGCTAATGCCCATGTTATTACTGGACTTAAGTCTGCTACCGTAGAAACCATAACTGCTGTACCGGCAATAGCCGCTAATGGTATTGCTACTGTATCTAAAATATTATCTACATAGGGAATATAATATGCTAAAATCTCGACTACAGTTGCTACGCCTAATACTATTAATGCAGATAAACTTCCTATCCATTGCCAAGATTCATTTAATTCCCAAATACCTAAATAAGAGACTAGACTTAAGGTAAAAAGTGGTACAAAAACACGAAATCCAACAGATGCAGATAAACCTATACCAAGGCAAATACTTATAATTGTTTCAGCTGTCATAATATATTGCGTTTATTATTTTTATTCAGATTCAAAAAAATTATCCTTAAAACCAAGTAAATATACTTTTTCTTTTGCACGTGTTATTGCTGTATAAAGCCATCTTAAATAATCTTTAGTAATTACACCATCTGGTAAATATGGTTGCTCTACAAATACTGTATTCCATTGTCCACCTTGCGACTTATGGCAGGTTATAGCGTAAGAAAACTTAACTTGTAATGCATTAAAATGTTTGTTTCCTTTTATTGCTAAAAACTTTTTATAATTACTTTTCTCTTCTTCGTAATCTTTTTGAACCTCTTGATATAAACGGTTAGAGTCTTCATAGGTTAACGAAGGTGTTTCTGCCGAAATAGTATCTAATAACAATACTGTTTCAAAAGGTTTCATTTTTGGGTAATCTACCATTCGTATTTTTACTTCAGCAAAACGAAAACCGTATAATTCTTTAATGCTAAATATTTCAAGAACTTCAATAATGTCACCATTTGCAATAAAACCAGCTTCGGTTGTAGGCTTTAACCAAAAATAATTATTTTTTACAACCATTAAATAGTCTCCAGAAGACAATTCGTTTTCATTAAATAAAATTCTGCTTCGTATTTGTTGGTTGTAAAGGTTTGCACGTTTATTGCTTCTAACAATTATTGCCATTTCTTCATTTCCTAAAGTACTATAACTATCGTTTATAGCATCCATAATATCATAACCATCAACCAATCGCACAATGTCTTTAAAACCTTTAAGATTAAATTGAAAACTTTCAAAAAAACCGCTAGATAAGGTTTCTCTAAGCATTGTCGCATTTTCTAAAACTCCAGAGTTTTGTTCTTGACGCATTACTTCGTCTAACTCCATTTTAGAAACCAATTTATTATAATTTAAGCTTAGTGTGTTCTCGTCTAAAGCAGGACTTATATCTAATTTTACTGGTGGTAATTGTGCAGTATCTCCTATTAATAGTAATTTACAATTATGGCCTTGATAGACATATTGCATTAAATCGTCTAATAGTGATCCATTAGCAAATTGTTTAGAATCTCCAGGAGTATCTGGTATCATAGACGCTTCATCTACTATAAAAAGTGTATTTCTATGTTTATTAGGCTGTAAAACAAAATTTACGCCACCACCTTTATCTTTTTTAGGAAAATATATTTTTTTATGTATTGTAAAGGCTTCTTTTTTAGAATAGTTTGAAATTACTTTAGCTGCTCGACCAGTTGGTGCCATTAGCACAGCGCTTTTTTTAGCTTTCCATAAATTATTAACTATTGTACCAATTATTGTTGTTTTTCCTGTTCCTGCATACCCTTTTAAAAGAAAAATACCGTTAGATTTATCATCAAAAATGAATTCTGATAGCTGTAAAAGTAAAATATCTTGTTTTTGAGTTGGCTGGAACGGAAACTGCTGTTTTATAAGGGAATAAAATTCAGATTTAGTGATTTCCATTAGGTGTTTTATAACTTTTATTCAAATATATAAATGATTTTTACTCTTATTGGTTTTTACGAATAAAAAAAAATTGTAGATTTGCGTTAGACCTTAATTAAATTAAATTTAAATAAAATATGAAATTAGCGCTTATTATTATTGGAGCAATACTACTAACAATTTTAATTGTTTGGCTTATTGATAAGTTTATTCCTGCAAAAATTAAACCTGTTGTAACTTTAGTTCTTTGGGGACTTATTGCCTTTTTGGGTTACCAAACATTTATGTCTGTATACAAACCAATTTTATTTAACCAAGTAAAAGAAAAGCGTTATGCTCAAGTAATTGAAAAATTAGTTGACATTAGAGATTCTCAAGTTGCTTATAAAGAAGTTAAAGGAAAATATACAAATAGCTACGATTCTTTAATAAATTTTATTGAAAACGGAAAATTTGCAATTGTAGAAAGAAGAGATACAAGTGTTGTAGATGAAGAATTAACACGTCGTTATGGTGGTGTTGAAACTCGTGTTGAAAAAACTATAATAGATACTTTAGATTTTGTTTCTGTAAAAGATTCTTTATTTAAAACTTCTACAAGATATAAAACAATGATGAACGTTCCTTTTGCTAAAGAAGGTACTAAGTTTAAATTAAACGCTGGAGAAGTTGGTGAAGATGATGACGATAAATTTCCTGTATTTGAAGCTTATGTATTGAAAAAAGATGTTTTACACGATCAAGACAAAGCTTATATTGCTCAAGAAAACAAAGCAATTTCTGTAGAAGAAATTAAAGGAGATGCTGTAAGAGTTGGATCTATGGAAGAAGTAAAAGTTAACGGGAACTGGCCAAAAGTATATGACCCAAAAAGTTAATACAATTTTAGAAATAACAGATAAAGAATTGTCCATTCAACTAAGTTTGAATGGACTTTCTTTTTGTGTGCTAAATACTAGCAATAATACTATTACAGCTATAAAGCATTTCTCTAAAGAAAAAAAACTAACTCCTTTTGAGCTTTTAGATTTTGTAAAACATTTATTTAATACAGAATCACTATTAAAAGAAAACTACAATAAAGTAACAGTAATACATACAAACGAATTATCTGCATTAGTGCCACAAGCACTTTTTAACGAAGATGCTATGGCAGATTATTTAAAACTAAGTTCTAAAATTTTAAAGTCAGATTATATAACGTATGATACTATTACAGCAAACGAAACTGTAAATGTTTATGTACCATATATTAATGTAAATAACTTTATTTATGACCATTTTGGAGCCTTTACATACAAACACTTTTCTACAGTATTAATAGAAAATTTAGTTGCAGCTGAAAAAAATGCAAGTGATGATAAATTATATATAAATGTAAACACTACACATTTTGAATTGCTTGCCTTTGCAAAAGGAAAATTATTACTTTATAATACTTTTGAGTATACAACACCCGAAGATTTTATCTATTATGTTTTATTTACAACAGAACAATTAGAATTCAATCCAGAAACAATTTCTGCTATTTTATTAGGTGCAATTGAAAAAGATGATACCTTATATAATATACTATATAAATACATTAGAAATGTATCGTTTGGTAATAGAATGGATTCTTTTAGTTTTACAGAAAAGCAAAACAATCAATATTCAAATTTCACCCTTTTAAAAAGCTTATAATGCGTATAGTTTCAGGAGAATTTAAAGGCCGAAGAATTACAGCTCCAAAAAAGCTTCCAGTTCGTCCTACAACAGATATGGCAAAAGAATCGTTATTTAATATTTTAAATAACCATTATTATTTTGATGACATTTCGGTTCTAGACCTATTTGCAGGTACAGGAAATATAAGTTACGAGTTTGCTTCCAGAGGTACACAACAAATCACCTGTGTAGATGCAGATTATGGTTGTATAAAATTTATAAATGAAACTGCCGAAAGTTTCGATATGCCAATACAAACCATTAAAAGCGATGTTTTTAAATTTTTAGAAAATAGTAATACAAAACATACTGTAATATTTGCAGATCCACCATACGATTTTCCTGTAGAAGCATTTTCTAAAATACCAGAACTGGTATTTAAAAACAATCTTTTAAAACCAAATGGTATGCTAATAGTTGAGCACTCTAAACATACAGATATATCACATTTAGACCATTACAGCCATTCTAAAAGTTATGGTGGTAATATGTTTAGTTTTTATAAACTTCCAGAAGAAAACGAATAATATTTAAATAAAAAAACCATCTAAAAAATTAGATGGTTTTATTATATATAAGTAAATCTATAAGCCGGATTCTGTATTAAAACATTACTGTTTTAACCCTTATCATTTATCTTCGTGAGTTGTTACCAACACACTTTAGCTGCCTACCCTCTAACTCGCGCGTGCACGCTCAAACGCTAGTATACATGACATTGCACCACATAGAGTTTACCTGGTTTCACTACAGCATGACCTGTACATACTTTCTGTTGCACTTTTCCTAACCTCACGGCTGGTGGCTGTTAACCACTATATTGCACTACGGTGTCCAGACTTTCCTCACTTGCACTAAATTTACTTTAGTACAAGCGCGATAAGGCGATTTACTTATTTGCAAAAATAGAATAAACTATATGAAATATTTATACAGAAAAGCGTTTTGTTTAATAATGCTAAAAAAAGGGGATCTATAACTAGTGAACGTTTGTTAATAACTCCTTTTAAATTATAGCTGCAAAATTCTAAAATACAAATTGAATTTTTAACTTTGTTATTCTAAAAATTACCTTTAAAAAGTATCTTAAGGCGCAAAATTTAGCAAGAATATAAATGGAACACTTTGTAGTATCGGCAAGAAAATACAGACCACAAACATTTAAAGATGTTGTTGGGCAATCTGCCATTACAAATACTTTGCTAAATGCTATAGATAATAATCACTTAGCGCAAGCCTTATTGTTTACCGGACCACGAGGTGTAGGTAAAACCAGTTGTGCTCGTATTCTGGCTAAAATGATTAATAGTGATGGTACAGAATCTAACGAGGAAGATTTTGCTTTTAATATTTTTGAACTTGATGCTGCTTCAAACAACTCGGTAGACGATATTAGAAGTTTAACAGATCAGGTACGTATTCCTCCACAAGTTGGAAAATACAAAGTTTATATTATTGACGAGGTACACATGCTATCTCAAGCCGCTTTTAATGCTTTTTTAAAAACTTTAGAAGAACCGCCAAAGCATTGTATATTTATTCTTGCAACTACAGAAAAGCATAAAATAATACCTACAATTTTATCACGTTGTCAAATTTTCGATTTTAAACGTATTACTGTAAAAGACGCCAAAGAATATTTAAAATATATTGCACAAGAACAAGGTATAAATGCAGAGGATGATGCTTTACATATTATAGCTCAAAAAGCAGATGGCGCTATGCGTGATGCTTTATCTATTTTTGATCGTGTGGTAAGTTTTTCGGGAAAAGAATTAACACGACAATCTGTTACAGAAAATTTAAACGTATTAGATTACGAAACTTATTTTACAAGTACAGATTTAATTTTAGAAAATAAGATACCAGAATTACTAATACAATTTAATGAAACCTTATCTAAAGGTTTTGATGGACACCATTATATAGCAGGACTAGCATCTCATTTTAGAGATTTATTAGTCTGTAAAAATCCAGCTACTATAGAACTTTTAGAAGTTGGAGATCAAACTAAAGAAAAATATTTAGAGCAATCTAAAAAAGCTTCTCAAGCCTTTTTATTAAAAGGAATTGAGTTAGCTAACGAAACCGATTTAAAATATAAATCCAGTAAAAACCAACGACTACTCGTTGAACTTTGTATCATGCAACTTGCCTCTATCACTTTTGATGGAGATAAAAAAAAAATAGCAGTCGGTACATAATTCCACCATCCTATTTTAAACGTGTAGGTATTACGCCTATTCCGGTAAAAAAAGTAGAACAAACTACAAACACTCCTGTAGAAAATAAACCACAATCTGTAGTATCTACTAAACAACCTATATTAAATACGGCAGATACAGCAACAAAAACTGCTCCTAAAATAATACTTAATAGCGGTAAAAAACCAACATCTGGATTGTCTTTAAAAAGTATTCGAGCTAAAAAAGAGCACGAAATAAAACAAAAAGATAATACTATAGATGAAGAAAACCTACCAAGAGAACCTTTTACTCAAGATGAATTAACCGAAGTTTGGAACACATTTATTAAAGATATTGAGAAAGAAGGTAAAATGAATCTTGCCGCAATACTCTCAATAGACAAACCAAAATTAAAAGGAACAACAATACATTTAACGTTTCCAAATGCCACTAATAAAGTAGAAGTTGAAAGACAATCGTACGATTTGCTTCAGTTTTTACGCAAAACATTAAGAAACTTTGATATAAGTTTGGATATTGATGTTAATGAAGAAATGCAAAAGAAATTTGCTTACACACCAGAAGAAAAATACGAGAAATTAAAAGAAAAAAACCCTAATATTGAATTACTTAGAAAAACTTTCGATTTAGATTTATAATTCTTTTCACTTCAAATTAAGTATCTTTAAATTTATTTTTATTTATTTTTTAAAATGAAAAACATCTTATTCCTTCTAGCTATTATAAGTATATTTTTTTTGAGTTGTGACGGTAAAGAACGTGTACATAAAAGCAATACACAGGTGTTAAAAGAACACAAATTATTAGATTCTTTCTCTAAAGTTGTAAAATATTTTCCAGAAAAATACTCTGAAAACGAAATAGATACACTTTTTAATAACGGAAACCGTATAAAAATAAAAAGCTTCACAAATATGGAAGACAGTTATTTAAACGAGTTTACAAACAATTATATCACATACAAACACTATTATAGAGATGCAAAAGCTTTAATTACTGTAACTAACAACTCTATGATTTTTAATAAAATTATAGACAAAGATTTTATTTTAAATATAGATGACTCCTACAAAAACTTTTTTAATACATCTATTTTACAAGGTGTTTGGCTTAATGAAGCTGAATCTTTAAATAAAAAAAATATAAGTATAGATATAACATTTTGTAAACCAGAAACAGATTGGTGTGAGTATTTTATCTTACAAATTGAAGCTAACGGAAATTACAAACTAGAAAATGTTACAAAAGAATAAACTAATAAAATATGTTAGGACTTAAATTACCAACAGATCCGCGTTGGGTAAATATTGTAGAAAAAAATATTGAAGATATTTTAACAGATCATGCTTTTTGCGAGCAAAAAGCAACTAGTACAGCAATCTCTTTAATTGTAAGCTTTCCTGAGTACACAGATTTGGTTCAAGAAATGGTAGCTTTAGTAAAAGAAGAAATTAGCCATTTTAAAATGGTACACGATTTAATTTTAAAAAACGGTTGGGTTTTAGGTCGTGATCGTAAAGATGAGTATGTTGCTAAGTTACTTCAGTTTTTTCCTAAAGGCGGCAGTAGAACAACGCAATTAGTACATAGACTACTTTACGCTGCTTTAATTGAAGCTAGAAGCTGTGAACGCTTTAGGCTGCTTAGTGAAGAATTGGAAGATAAAGAATTAGCTGAGTTTTATAGAAAATTAATGGTTAGTGAAGCAAACCATTATACTATGTTTTTAGGTTTTGCTAGACAATACGGTGATAGAAAAGAAGTAGATAAAAAATGGCAAGATTTATTAGATTTTGAAGCCGAAATAATGAAAGATTTAAGTAAAAGTGAAACTATACATGGTTAAATAACCATTATATCACCAAACATTAAACATAAAAAAAAACGCCAAAACATTAAATGTTTTGGCGTTTTTTAGTTTGATTTATTGTTGGTTAAAACTTAAGACCAAAACCAATTTGCATATTAGTGTTAATAGCATCTAATTCTGTTTCGTCATCAAATATATTTGTTAAACCGTAAGAATATCTAAAATCTAAGAAAAACTCATCAGATAACATATACTCTATTCCTCCTATACCAGAAAAGGCAAAGTTTTTTAAACCATCTTGGTAATCATGAGTTTTTAAACTTGCTTGTGGTCCAACACCTATAGCAAATTTATCGCCTAATTTAAATTTAAAAACAATAGGCATTTGTAAATAATCTAATTTTATACCTTCATCATTTGCTCCTTCTGAAGAAAACTGAATTTCTGGTGCTATTGCTAAATTATCTGATAAAGAATATTCTCCAAAGAATCCAATAGCAAAACCATTTCTATGTTTATTTGCAAATCCTGTTGGGTCTGGTTCAAAATCTAAGTTAGAAATATTATATCCAGCACGTACACCATATAATGCGTTTTGAGAAAAGCCATAGATAGTACAAAGTAAAAAGGCTAATAAGAGTACAGTTTTTTTCATAAAAAAGAAATTATTTTTGTGTTAATTTATATAGTTTTATATACTAAAGCTAATATATATTAAATTTAACTAATATTAAATAATAAAAAGATAAAGTGTATTATTTTAACTGTGTATGGCTTAAAACAGTGTTATTGTATATACTTTTTATAATACCATCTGCCAAACCTATTTTTGGTACATAAATATGCTTAGCACCACACCACTTCATCGCTGATAAATAGATACGTGTAGCGGGAATAATAACATCTGCCCTATCTTGATTTAAGTTTAATTGTGTGATACGTTCTTCGTACGAATAAGTTTGCAACATATTGTAGTACGACGTCAAATAAAAGTAAGTTAACGGTTTGCCAAGTGCTTTTCCAGAGATTTTAAATATCTTATTTATATTTCCTCCAGAACCTATAACATCTATTTTTTCGTGGTTTTTTGTGTTAAGTTTTATCCATTGCTCTAACTCTTGCCACGTTTCTTTTTTAACAATATCATTTAACAATCTAACTGTACCTATTTTAAAAGATTTAGATGTAATTTTTTCACCACGGTAAATTACACTAAATTCCGTACTACCACCACCAACATCTACGTATAAATATGTTTTAGTATTATCTATAAATGTATGTAGGTCTGTGGCAGCAATAATAGCGGCTTCTTCTTCACCTTCTATAATATCTATAGGTATTCCAGAGGTTTTTAAAATTTTATCTGCAACTAATTGGCCGTTTTTTGCTTCTCGCATAGCAGAAGTTGCGCAGGCTTTAAACTTTTCTATTTTATGAGATTTCATTAACAGCTTAAAAGCTTGCATGGTATCTACCATACGCTCTATATTTTCTGGTGAAATTTTCTCGTTTAAAAAAACATCTCCACCTAAACGAATTGGAACCCTTACTAAAGATCTTTTTTTAAAAGTTGCAGGTTTATCTTTTTCTTCAATTATATTAGCTATAAGTAATCTCACCGCATTAGAACCAATATCTATTGCAGCAAATTTTTTAATTTTTAGCATTCGTTTAATTTATTTTTATAATAATCGTAGGTTGCAAATTGAGCTCTTACTTTTTCTTTATCGTTTCGTTTATAAATGTTTTTTTGTTTTGCATCTATAATTCTTGATTTTACATTATCATTCCAACAGATATTAAAGGTATCAATCAATTCTTCTTTAATACTTTCATCATATATTGGGCAACTTACTTCTACTCTATTGTCTATGTTTCTTGTCATCCAATCTGCGGAAGATATATATACTTTCTCATCATTATTATTGCAAAATACGTAAAGCCTAGTATGCTCTAAAAACTTATCTATTATACTTACAACTTCAATGTTTTCGCTCATTCCTTTTACGCCTGAAATTAAACAGCAAATTCCTCTAACAATCATTTGTATTTTAACGCCTGCATTACTAGCTTCATATAGTTTATCAATCATTTTATAGCTTGATATACTATTCATTTTCAGTCTAATATAAGCTGGTTTTCCTTCTTTTTTGTTTTTAATTTCTTTATTTATTAAACTAAAAAAAGCATTTTGTGTGTAATGTGGTGATGTTATTATATGTTTATAACGATACATTTTATAGTTTACAGAAAAGAAGTTAAAAACTTTATTTACATCTTTTAGTATTTTTTGGTTTGCTGTAAACAGTGTATAATCTGTATAAATTTTTGCAGTAGACTCGTTAAAATTTCCTGTACTTATAAAGCCATATCGTACTAATTTAGGTCCTTCTTCTCTTTCTATAACACACATTTTACTGTGCACTTTTAAACCTTGTACTCCAAATATTAATTGTATGCCTTCGCGTTGCATTTGTTCTGCATATTCAATATTGGCTTGTTCATCAAAACGTGCTTGAATCTCCATTGAAACAGTAACTTTTTTACCGTTAATTGCAGCGTTAATTAGCGAGCTGGCAACATGAGAAATTTGTGCCAGCCTGTAAATTGTAATTTTTATGCTTTTTACTTGAGGGTCTAATGCTGCTTCACGTAAAAACTTTACAATGTATGCAAAGGTATGATATGGTGTGTATTGTAAATAATCTTTTTTTGAAATTGCTTTAAATATGCTGTTTTCTAATCCTAAGTTTTTAACGGGTAAAGCTGTAATTTTATCATATAACAAATCTGTTCTTCCTAAGCTTGGAAAATTCATATAATCACGACGGTTATGATATCGACCTCCAGGTATAATACTGTCTGAAGATTCTATACTCATTTTATCCATTAAAAAATCTAGTGTATGTTTATCTATACTTTTATCGTAAACAAAACGAACCGGTTGGCCATCTTGCCTATCTTTTACACTATTACTAATTTTTTCCATAAAACTTTTACTTAAATCACTTTCTAAGTCAAGCTCTGCATCACGTGTAATTTTTATCATGTGTGCCGTTATAGAATTATACTCGAAAATATTGAAAATATCATCTAAACAGAAACGTAATAAATCGTCTAAAATAATAATAGACTGTTTTCCATTCTCTTCTGGAAGTTCTACAAAACGATCCATGTTTTTAGAGATTTCTATAAGCGCATATTGGTGTTCTCCATTTTCTAAACTCATATTTATTGCAAGATATGCTGCGCTATCCTTAAGATTTGGTATTGCTGCATCTTCATTTAAAATTATGGTAACCAATGCCGGACTTACATGCTGAATAAAGTAATTTTTTATAAAGTTTTTTTGAGATTTAGTAATCTGTTTTTCATTAATAATAAAAATATTTTCAGCTTTTAGTTTTTGCTGAATATTACTTAAAATTTTTAAACTTTCGGCTTGTTGTTTAATTACTGTTTGTGTTATTATTTCTAATAATTCTGAAGCTTTTATACCAGCCAAATGACTTTTACCTTCTTTCCCTGCTTCATCAATACGCTTAACAGTAGCGTATCTTACCTTAAAAAATTCATCTAAATTATTTGAAAAAATACCTAAAAATCGAAGACGTTCAATAAGTGGTACATTTTCATCTGAGGCTTCTTGAAGTACTCTAGCATTAAATTGTAACCAACTTAATTCTCTATTTATATAGCTAAAATTAGACGTTTTTTTATTCATTTATAAAATTTAAGTTTTAACAAATATATTACAGTTTTCTTATTTAAGATGCTTTGGAAAAAGTATTGTTTTAGTTTCTCCTTTTTTTATTTGAGACCAACTATCAATATTAAAATGAATTTCTACAAATCCTGAGGTTGTAATATTCTCTATATAAGTGTTTCCGTAGGTATTTGCAATATTTGTTAATGCATAATTATGCCCAAAAATAAGCAGTTTATCGATATTTTTATCACAAGATTTCAAAACACTCAATAATGATTCTCCGGAAAAATCATAAACATCATTATTAATAATAAAATTTACGCTTTTTAAATTTAAATTTTCTACAAAAATATCTGCTGTAGTTTTAGCTCTATTAGCACCACTACTTATTATTAAATCTGGACTTAAAGAAAAGGTTTTTAAATGGTTTGAAACTAATTTAGCATCATTAAAACCTCTTTTTTTTAAAGGTCTGTCAAAGTCAGGTAAATCGTACTTCCAAGAGGATTTTGCATGACGAACTAAATAAAGTCTTTTAACACTTTTTGTCGGATTTATTTGCATTTGAACGTATTTTGGTTTAATTTCGGCCATTTAACGAGTATTTAAGTTATTAAACTCATTTTTTTGAATTACAATTTAAATACTGTTTCATTTGTAAGTGCTATTAATACCCAATTAAACAACCTACTTTGTGTCGCCTATGGTGCACTTCCCTCAACTGTAGATTATAAATTACGTAATTAATAGTAGTAAAATTTTAATTAAACAGTTAATTTTTTTTTGTTATGAAACTACATACTTTCAGAACAAAGTTAAATATTTATCTTAATGTTTTCGGTTTTAGCAAGTTAATTATTTGTTATCCGGAAACACATTTTTGTACAAAAAACTCTCATTTATTTGAGATTAAAAATAATATAACAAACGGTTATCTAGCACCTACATTTAGAGCCATTTGTAAAATCCCAAATTATGCTATATAAAACTACTCGTTTAAAGTATTCCCTTACAAGGTTTGCCATAGTTATTTTCCCAATACTACTTTTGCTATTAAGTTCTCAAAAAATTGAAGCCCAAGTTAAAGAAGTGTTTTCTCCCAGATATAATGAAACTATTCGTGGAGAAGTTAGTATGATTGCTAACAATGTTGTGTCACAAAGCCCTACTGCAAATTATAATGGCGAAGGAGATAATCAAAATTTTGATAACAACGTTTTTGTAGATATAGATAATGACCCATCAACTTTCAATTCAAGCAATGCTGTTTTATCAAACCCAAGACCTGGTGATTCATGTTTAGAGATTGAGAAAGTTATGTTGTACTGGGTTGCAGCAGATAAAGGAGTTGTAATAAATAATGCTGAATCTGAAAATGTTCCAAATTGGAATTTTAACGATGCAAAAATTAGATTACCTGGCCAAACAAACTATACAATAATTACAGCAGATGAAGTAATTTACCGTGGTAGAGACGATAGTCCTCACTTTATTAACGATCCATATGTTTGTTATAAAGATATAACTGAAGATGTTAAAAATTTAAATTCACCTTTTGGTACATACCAAATTGCTAATGTAGAAGCAAGAACAGGATTTTTAGTATCTCATACAGGTGGTAACACAGGAACTTCTGGTGGTTGGCAAATTGTAGTAGTATACTCTAGTCCTGATATGAAATTAAGAAACATAACTCTATCTGATGGTTATGTACATATAGCAAATACAACTAGTAGTTTAGATTTTGTTTTTAATGGTTTTCAAACCGTGCCAAACGGAAATATTAATGCCAATGTTTTAATTGGTGCTCTTGAAGGCGATAGAGGTTTAAATGGAGACATGTTGCAAATAGAGGACACTAATGGTGATTTTGTAAACATTAGCACACCTGGAAGAGCAAACGATAATTTTTTTAATAGTAAAATTACTATAGGTTCTGGTGGTGGTAATTTTACAAACAGAACACCAGCTAGTACAAACACACTTGGGTTTGATGCTGCATTATTTCCTTTAAACAATCCTGGAAAATCTATATTAGCGAATAATCAAACTTCTGCATCTTTAAGGTTAACATCTACCCAAGAAACTTATGGTTTATATGTTTTAGGGTTTTCTATAGAAGTGTACCAACCCGATTTAGATATTTCTTTAAACGCAACTCCAACCTCTTTAACACCTGGTCCAACTCCAACCACTGTTACTTTTAATACTCAATTAGTAAATAATGGTAATGATAACGCAGAAAATGTAGTCCTATCTACAACTATTGGTCCAGAAGCAGAACTAGTATTACCAATAACAGGTTTACCAACTGGAGTGTCATATACTTATAATGAGACATCTAGATTATTAACTTTTACAGTAGACAATGGTGTTTTAACATCAAATTCTCAACCTTTAGATATTGATTTTCAAGTAAATATTAATGACGAGTGTTATTTTTTAGAAAATGGTTCAGATAGTGGAGAGTTTTCTATCCAACTTGATGCAAATTATCATGGAGAAATAAACCCTACAAACCAATCGACACAAAGTTCACATAATTCTGATGTTTGCTCAAATGGCGATTTAAATTCTACTATAATTACAATTAACGATCCAAATCCACCAACTTGGGAAACAGAGCCTGGTGAATTAGATACTACTGTAGAGTGTAACAATAATTCTGGTTTAAATGCTGCGCAAAATTTATCGCCAGTATCTAATTGTGAAAATTTAACTCCAATCAAAACTAGTGGTGAATTTGTTCAAAATGGTTCTTGCCCAACAAATGGAACCTATACTAATACATTTACATTTACAGATGCTTATGGGAACGTAATAGATACTTATACTCAAGTAATAACGGTTCAAGATACTCAAGGTCCTGTTATAGATACAACAGCTTTCGATTTCTCTGTTCAATGTGATGGTAACGGAAATACAGACGATTTAAACGACTGGTTAGATACTAATGGTGGTGCGGTTGCTTTTGATAATTGTAACAATCCTGTAGTTTGGTCTAACGATTACTCTGGACTTTCAGACGATTGTGGTGGTACTGGATCTGCAATAGTTACATTTACTGCTACAGATGCTTGTGGAAACACAAGTACTACATCTGCTTCTTTTACTATAATTGATACTTTACCTCCTACTATTGTAGGTTTTCCATCTAATGTTGACAACACACAACCTTCTTGTGTAGATGTACCGGTTTTAAGTTTTGAAAACTATACAGAAGAAACTGGAGATGGAGATAACACTACATTTTTAGAAGGAGAAGTATTTAGGTTCACAAACATTGCTCCTGGTGTTGATGCTTTAGTTAATATTCTAGAAACTGTAGGTACAACAATTCCTGTGTTAGATGATAACTCAACAAGTAGTGATTCTTTTAGACCAAAAACAGCTTTTTCTATTGCAAATAATGGAGATCGTGCTTATACAGAATATAGAATAGATTTTGTTGATGCAGGAACAACCAATCCAACAACATTACCTGAGTTTTATTCTAATTTTAATGATATTGATGGAGGTAATAATTATGGAGAAGTAAACTGGACACAATTTACTAATAGTTATACTGTAAATGACCCAACAGATTTAACAATTACAGAAGAAGGTCCTTGGATAGTTGCAACTGCAGGAACAACCGAGTATCCTGGCGTATCTAATGCATATCCACAAGCTAATTTTTCTACTAGAAATACAAATTCTTCAAGTTTTAGATTTAGATTAGGTGTAGAAGCAAGAAGAAATAACGTTTCTGGAGGAGGAAGACAACATAATATTGAGTTTACTTGTATTTCAAACTACACTAATGCCGTAACAATATCTGAAGAAATTACCATTGAATGTGATGAACTTGAACCAGCTGAAACTTTAACAGCTACAGATGAATGTGGAACAGCAACTATAGATTTTAACGAAACTACAACACCTGGAACCTGTGAAAATGAGTTTGTAGTAGAAAGAACTTGGACTGCAACAGATGAGTGCGGAAACACAACTACAAGGACTCTAATAATTAATGTGGTCGATACAACACCTCCTACTTTTACGGTTCCGGAAGATGTGACTATTAACTGTGAGCAAGATCCTAACGATTTAACGCTTACTGGTGATGTAACTGATGAAGCTGATAATTGTGATACAACTTTAGAAGCAACATTTACAGATACAGAAGATAATTCTTCTGGAGAATGCTCAAGCGAAACTATTATAACTAGAACTTGGACTTTAACAGATGATTGTAATAATACAACATCTGCTATTCAAACCATTACAGTACAAGATTCTACTGCACCTACATTTACAGTTCCTGCAGATATTACTATTAACTGTGAGCAAGATCCTAACGATCTTACCTTGACAGGAGATGTTACAAACGAAGATGATAATTGTGACAATGATCTTGAAGCAACTTATACAGATACTGCTTCTGTTGGTTCTTGTCCTAACGAGTCTATAATAACTAGAGAATGGACATTAGTAGACGATTGTGGTAACTCTACTACTTTTACACAAACTATTACTGTTGAAGATAATACTGCTCCTTATTTTGTTGGTGTATTACCACAAAATATTACAGCAGAATGCGACCAAGTGCCAGAAGCATCTGTTTTATTATTTGATGATAATTGTAGTAGCATTAACTCAAAATTATTAAACTGGGAAAATGAAACTTGGCCATCAGGCTCTTTAAGTAATAGTTATAATATTGATGGTACCAACGTTTCTATAACAATCCAAGATCCTACTGGATCTTTAACTTCAGGCACTCCTGTTACTGGAGCATTTTATCAAGGTGATGAACCTACAATAGAAAACACTTTAATTTTAGCCTCAAGTCTTCCTGTATTACAAGAAGATACTATTACATTAACTATAACTCTTGGAAACTCAGGAGTTGGAGTTACAAATACATTTTTTAAATTATTTGATGTAGATGGTGAAATTAATAATTTTTATCGTCAAGAAAATTATACCATTACAGGTAGTTTAAATGGTACTACTGTAATGCCTGCTTTAAGTGCTACAGACAACCAAATAATTACTGGTAATGATGTTTATGGTATAGATCCAACTACTCCTAGCGGAGGAAATTCAACCGAAGGTGTTGTTTCTGTTGCTTTTTCTGAAGCTGTAGATACAATTACTATCGTTTTCAAAATTATTAATAGTCCAAACATTAACCCTAATAGTGCTCCTGGTTTTGGTCTTCACAATATTTCTTTTTCTGAAGTAAATGAAAATCCATTACCTACAGCAACATTTAATGAAACTATTACAGAAGGTTCTTGTTCAAGTGAATACACAATTACGAGAACTTGGATAGCTACAGATAGTTGTAATAATCAAGCATCTCATACACAAATAATTAATGTTCAAGATAGCACAGATCCTACATTTACTGTTCCGGCTGATATTACTATTAACTGTGAGCAAGATCCTAACGACTTAACGCTTACTGGTGATGTGACTACTGAAGCTGATAACTGTTCTGGAGCTCTTCAAGCTACTTTTAGCGATGCTACTGCTGCTGGTACATGTGCCAACGAATCTATTATTACTAGAACTTGGTCATTAACGGATGAGTGTGGTAATACAACAACTGCGCAACAAGTAATTACCATTCAAGATACTACTGCTCCTACTTTTACGGTTCCGGCAGATGTGACTATTAACTGTGAGCAAGATCCTAACGATTTAACACTTACTGGTGATGTTACTGATGAAGCTGATAATTGTGCGACAACTCTAGAAGCTACTTTTAGCGATACGACTGCTGCTGGTGCTTGTGAAAACGAAGCTATTATTACTAGAACTTGGACTCTTACTGATAACTGTGATAACATCACAACACTTGTGCAAACTATTACTATTGAAGATAATACTGCGCCTGATATTTCTGCTTGTAATGTCACTGATCAAACTGTAGATTGT
>NZ_MPCX01000002.1 GCF_001874145.1 Lacinutrix sp. MedPE-SW
CGCGACATCTCACACAGATATAAGAGCATCAAACAAATATAATGATGCATTATCAGACCGAAGAGCTAAAACAACAGTACAATACATTATATCAAAAGGTATAGACGCTACAAGAATCTCTGGAGCAGGAAAAGGAGAAAGAGAATTAGCAGTAGACTGTGGTACTAATTGTACAGAAGAGCAACACCAATTAAACCGTAGAAGTGAGTTTAAAATTTTAAGTGGTGGACCTAAAAAATAACAATATAAACCACTAGAAAAAACATGCAATAACTAACTAAACTTGCAATAATTACCTAGTAAAAACAAAAATGCCGCAACTTACGTTGCGGCTTTTTTAATATATAAACTAACACATAATATAGTAACTTAGCAATATGAATTTATCGTACTGGGAAATAAAAACATGGTTAACTAACATAGATTACACAATAGTTGGAAGTGGAATTGTAGGTATAAACTGTGCTTTACAATTAAGAAACCGTTTTCCAAAAGCTAAAATTTTAATTTTAGAAAAAGGAATTTTACCACAAGGAGCAAGTACAAAAAATGCTGGATTTGCTTGTTTTGGAAGTTTAAGCGAAATTATAGACGACCTTAACTCTCATACTAAAATTGAAGTAATAAATTTAATAAAGAAAAGAATTAAAGGTCTTAATTTATTAAGGGAGACACTTAGTGACAAAGCTATTGACTATCAAAACAATGGTGGCTTTGAATTGTTTAGTAAGCAAGACAATAAATTATTACAAGATTGCTTGGATAGAAGAAATGAAATAAACACACTATTAAACCCAATATTTAATCAAGACATATTTAAAATTCAAAAAAATAGTTTTGGTTTTAAAAATATTGAAGAGCATTATATTTTCAATGCTTTTGAAGGTCAAATAGATACTGGTAAAATGATGAATGCTTTGTTAAAAAAAGCACAGATAAACGATATTAAAATTTTAAATAATATTCAAATTGAAGAATATGTGACAACCAATTCTTTAGTTAAAATAAAAACAAACCAAGTAGACTTTAATACTTCAAAACTATTGATAGCCACAAACGGTTTTGCTTCAAGACTAATTAATGAGAAAGTTGAGCCAGCAAGAGCACAAGTTTTAATTACAAAACCAATAAAGAATTTAAAAATAAAAGGTACTTTTCATTTAGATAAAGGATATTATTATTTTAGAAATATAGAAAACAGAATACTATTTGGAGGCGGAAGAAATTTAGATTTTAAAACTGAAAACACAAGTGTATTTGGACAAACAGAAGTTATTCAAAACAAACTAGAAACACTTTTAAAAACTACTATTCTACCAAATACATCTTTTGAAATAGCACATCGCTGGAGTGGCATTATGGGTATTGGCAAACAAAAAAAACCCATTGTAAAACAAATAGAGAATAATGTTTACTGTGGCATAAGATTAGGAGGCATGGGAGTTGCAATAGGTAGCTTGGTTGGTAAAGAATTAGCAGATTTAGTTTAAATGAAAATAAAAGAACAGCTCTATAAACAATGTAAAAGTTTTATTGAAAACCGCTTAAAAACAGTACAAGAAACTATAGCCGGTATTCAAGAATCACTACTATCTGAAACTAAAAGTAGTGCAGGAGACAAACATGAAACTGGTAGAGCAATGCTACAATTAGAGCGTGAAAAAGCGGGTAAGCAATTAGCCGAAATTCAAAAAACAAATTTAATTTTAAGTAAAATAGATTACCAAAAAAGCGCTAATAAAGTTAGCCTAGGTAGCATAATTTACACAAATAAAGTAAACTATTTTATAGCAATTAGTGCCGGTGTTATTGAGTATAATAATGAGAGCTTTTATGCCATATCTGCAAATACACCAATTGCACAACTTTTAATGTCTAAAGTTGAAGGTGACACTGTTGCTTTTAGAGATAATAATTTTACAATCACCAAAGTACTATAGTTTATTTACTCTGTTTTTAAGCAAACCTCCTTTTGAATTTCAAGTGCTGTATCATGTTCAAAAAAAATAGTTTCATCATTTAAAACAGCTTCAATTAAATAGTGATTTCCTTTAAAATAATTTTTTAAAACCAAAGCTCTAATGTTTGAAACCTCAACAACTTTTATTTGGTGCGCATAAATAATTTTTTTATTTATAACATTAAACTCTCCAAAAAATGAAGCTATTAAAGGTGTTTTAGGGTTTTCAAATAAAGCTTTTGGTGTACTATTTTCTTCAATGCTTTTATTGTTTAACACCAGCAACCTATCTGCAAAACCAAGCACATCTTCTTTATCGTGAGTTGCCATAACACAAGCTATATTATTTTCTTTTAAATATTTAAAAACATTACGCCTAAGGCTTTGCTTTTTAAAGTTATCTATATGACTAAAAGGCTCATCTAACAAAAGTATTTCTGGCTTTTTAGCTAATGCTCTAGCTAAAGCCACACGTTGTTTTTGCCCGCCACTTAATAGTTTTACTTTAGTATTTGCAAACGCATTTAACTCTACAACATTTATTAACTGGTCAACCCTTTCTTTTTTTTCCTTTTTATAAAAATTAGAAAGGTGTTTACCTATATTTTCTGCAACAGAAATAAATGGCATTAACTCAAACTCTTGAGCAACATATTTTATAAAATCGTAACCAATTACAAGATTAAATTTTGGACCTAAAATTTGAGTGTTGTTCCAAAATATTTCACCATTATTTAAATCGTATTCTCCACGAAGTGTTTTAAGTAAAGTACTTTTACCAGAACCACTTTCTCCAATAATAGCAATACACTCTCCAGCATTAACTGTGAATGAGAGATTATTTAAAACAGTGTTTTTATTATATGAAAAAGAAAGGTTTTTTACGTCTAGCATATTGTAAATATAACAAGACCTCACAGGTAATAAAACTTGTGAGGCCTAAATATAATATTAAGTGTTTTTAATCTTTAAATTCTTCTTTCATTTTACTTGGTAGTACATCGAATCCCATATTATATAATGTAAAGCCATAAATATCTGCATATTGTTCTATGGTTTTACTAACAGGAGTTCCTGCACCATGTCCTGCATCTGTTTCTATGCGAATAAGTGTTGGATTATTTCCTGCTTGTTTGCTTTGTAATTCTGCCGCAAATTTAAAACTGTGTGCTGGCACTACTCTATCATCATGATCACCTGTAGTTACAAGTGTTGCTGGGTATTGAACACCTTCTTTTATATTGTGCAACGGCGAATATCCTTTTAAATAATCAAACATTTCTTTGTTGTCTTCTGCAGTACCATAATCGTACGCCCAACCTGCTCCAGCTGTAAATGTGTGGTAACGTAACATGTCTAACACACCAACTGCTGGCAATGCTACTTTCATTAAATCTGGACGTTGTGTCATTGTCGCTCCAACTAATAAACCACCGTTAGAACCACCACGAATTGCTAAATAATTAGATGATGTATAATTGTTATCGATTAGGTATTCCGCAGCAGCGATAAAATCATCAAATACATTTTGCTTTTTTAATTGTGTACCTGCATCATGCCATTCTTTTCCATATTCTCCACCACCACGAAGATTAGGAACAGCATAAACACCACCTTGCTCCATCCAAACAGCATTTGTAATACTAAAGCTTGGTGTTAAGCTTATGTTGAAACCTCCATAACCATATAAAATTGTTGGGTTCTTTCCGTTTAATTCTAATCCTTTTTTATGTGTTATAATCATAGGTATTTTTGTACCGTCTTTAGATGTATAAAATACTTGATTACTTTCATAATCTTCTGGATTAAAGTCTATTGTTGGTTTTCTAAATAACTTTGATGTTCCTGCTTCTATATTATATTTATATATACTTCCAGGTGTAACATAGTTTGTAAAAGAGTAGTATAATTCTTTTTCTTCTTTTTTAGCACCAAAGCCTCCTGCACTACCAACGCCTGGTAATTTTACTTCTCTTACTAATTTACCATTATAATCGTATTGCAAAACTTTTGAAACAGCATCTACCATGTATTCTGCAAAAAAGTAACCACCAGCAGTAGATGGACTTAAAACATTTTCTGTTTCTGGAATAAAATCTTTCCAGTTTTCTGGTGTTGGGTTTGCAGCGTCTACAGTAACTATTTTTTTATTTGGTGCATTTAAATTAGTTACTAGAAACAACTTACTGCCTTCGTTTTCTATTAAATAGGTATCGCTATCTGTATTTCCTAAAATTTCTACTAATGGCTTATTTGGGTTTTCTAAATCTTTTATATAAAGTTTATTTCCAGATGTTGATGTTTTTGGACTTATTAATAAATAACGGTCGTCTTCTGTTACGCCACCGTAAACGTATCTATGTTTTTCTTCTGGTGTATTACCAAAAACTAATTTATCTTCTTTTTGAGGTGTCCCTAACTTATGGTAATACATTTTATGTTGGTCTGTTTTTGCAGATAACTCACTCCCTTTTGGCTTATCGTAACTTGAGTAATAAAACCCTTCGTTTTTATACCAAGACATACCGCTAAACTTAACATCTACTATAGTGTCTTCTATTATTTCTTTTGTTTCGGTATTCATTATCAAAATTTTTCTCCAGTCGCTTCCTCCTTCAGAAATAGCGTAAGCCATAATTTTCCCGTTCTTAGAGAAACTTGTACCTCCTAAAGAAATAGTACCATCGTCTTTAAATGTATTTGGATCTAAAAATACAGTTGCCGTTTTTGGGTCTTCACCAGTTTTATAACGGTAAATTACATATTGGTTTTGTAGGCCGTTATTTTTATAAAAATAGGTGTAATCACCTTCTTTAAATGGTGCTCCAACTTTTTCGTAGTTCCATAGTTTTTCTAGTCGTGATTTTAATTCTTCACGAAAAGGTATATTATCTAAGTAACCAAATGTAGCTTTGTTTTGACTTTGTACCCATGATTTTGTTTCTTCACTCCTATCATCTTCTAGCCAACGATATGGATCTTTTACCTCTGTACCAAAGTAATTATTTACAGTATCTACTGTTTTTGTTTCTGGATAGTTTACAGTAATTTCTTTTCTAGATTTTTCTTCTTCTTTACAAGACATTATTACTAATAGTATTATTAAGCTAAATGCTACTTTTTTCATAGGTATTTGTTTTTATATTCTATAAAAATAAACAAAAAAGCGTTTACTTATGTAGTAAACGCTTTTTGTATGCATAAGCTTTAAGATTAAAAGCTATATAAGATTATTTTTTACCAAGTATTCTGCAATTTGTACTGTATTTGTTGCAGCTCCTTTTCTTAAATTATCACTAACAACCCACATATTTAATGTGTTTGGTAATGATCCATCACGACGCAAACGCCCAACAAAAACATCATCTTTCCCATTTGCATATAATGGCATTGGGTAGGTATTAACATCTACATTATCTTGTAGTGTTACACCATCTGTAGCATTTAATATTTCTCTTACTTCGGTTAAATTAAAATCGTTTTCAAACTCTACATTTATAGCTTCACTATGTCCACCAGAAGTAGGAATTCTTACTGCTGTAGCTGTTACAGCTATTGATTTATCGTCAAGAATTTTTTGTGTTTCACGCACTAGTTTCATTTCTTCTTTTGTGTATCCGTTTTCTTCGAAAACATCGCAATGTGGAATTGCATTTTTATGAATTGGATAAGGATAGGCCATTTCACCTTTAACTCCTGCCATTTCGTTTTCTAATTGTTTAACAGCTTTAACTCCTGTTCCTGAAATAGATTGGTATGTAGAAACAACAATACGTTTTATTTTATATTTTTTATGAAGCGGCGCTAGTGCCATTACCATTTGTATAGTAGAGCAATTAGGGTTTGCTATAATTTTATCGGTTTTTGAAAGGTTTGTAGCATTTATTTCTGGTACTACTAATTTTTTGTCTTGATCCATTCTCCATGCTGAAGAATTATCTATAACTGTTGTACCTACAGCTGCAAACTTTGGCGCCCATTCTAAAGATGTGTTTCCGCCTGCTGAAAATAAAGCTACATCAGGTTTTTTTGCTACAGCGTCTTCCATACTAACAATAGTATGTTCTTGGCTTTTAAAAGTGATTTTTTTACCTACAGATCTTTCTGATGCTACAGGTATAAACTCTGTGATTTCAAAATTACGTTCCTCAAGAACTTTACGCATTACTTCACCTACCATTCCAGTGACTCCTACTACGGCTAATTTCATAAAAATTTAATTTTTCAATTTCTAGTATTACAGAAATTTTTTTGATATTAATTTACAAAGCTATTGTATTTCTTGTTTTTAAGTTTAAAAAATACATTAATTTTTTCACAAAAAAAGGCATTAAAAAAACCGGTTTTATAATTTAAAACCGGTTTTTTTATTTTTATTATAATTTAGATTACTTTTTTAATAAGTCTCTAATTTCTGCTAATAAATCATTATCTGATGGTCCAGAAGGTGCTGGAGCCGGCGCTGGCTTTTTCATTTTATTATATGCTTTAACAATCATGAACATTACAAATCCAATAATTACTAAACTAATAATAGCGTTTACCCATATTCCCCAAGTAATTGCGTTTTCTGGTGTTACCACTTTTCCTGCCGCATCTACAACAGCTTCATCTAATACATATTTTTTGTCGGCAAAATCAACTCCTCCAGAGAAGTGACCAACTATAGGCATAATAATATTGTTTACAAATCCAGTAACAACTGCTCCTATTGCACCTGCCATTATTACTGCGACTGCAAATTCTACAACATTGCCAGTCATGATAAAATCCTTAAATTCTTTAAGCATAATCTTTTAAATTTTTAAAGTTAGTTGAAATTAATTTCTTTCAAGATAGCTAAAATTTTAACACGATTTAACATCTGGAAGTATTACAATATTACTTTTATCGACAAAAAGACCTTTTTATTCGTTGAGATACCGCTGTGAGTAATTCGTAAGGTATGGTGTCAACTGTTTTGGTAAGGTTATTAATTTTATGTTTTGGACCAAAAATTATCACTTCGTCTCCTTCTTTACAGTCAATATCTGTAACGTCTACCATAATCATGTCCATACAAACATTACCTACTATGTATGCTTTTTGTTCGTTTACATAAACAAATCCTTTTCCGTTTCCATATTGTCTTCCAATGCCATCGGCATGACCTATAGGTAGAGTTGCTGTTTTTGTAATTTTACTTGCTTTAAACGCACGGTTGTAACCTAAACTTTCTCCTGCATTTAATGTATGTATTTGAGAAATTATTGTTTTTAAAGTCGCTATAGGTATTAAGTTTTTATTGTATGCATTGTCATTACCAAATCCATAAAGGCCAATACCACATCTAACCATACTAAAATGTGCTTCGGGATAATTTAAAATTCCAGAGGTATTACTTTGGTGTAATAGTGGTTTATAATTAATGGCTTCTATTAAAGTATGTGCAAAAACTTTAAATTTATGTATTTGATTTAAAGTAAACTCTCTTTCATCAAGATCTTCGCTTGCTGCTAAATGTGAAAAAAGTGATTTTACTTTTATAGCAGCTGTTTGTTTTAATGTTGTGTTTATTGCTTCAATATCGTTAACATTAAAACCAAGTCTGTTTAACCCACTATTGTATTTTATATGTATTGGATAGTTGTTTTGTTTTAAATTTTCCGCTACAGCGATAAAATTTTTTAATACTCTTTGAGAATAAATATTAGGTTCTAAACAATGCTCTATAATAGTTTTAAAGTTTTCTGGTTGTGGATGTAAAACTAAAATTGGCGTCTCTATTCCTGCATCTCTTAAAGCAACACCTTCATTTGTGTAAGCAACTGCAAAATAATCTACTTTTAAAGTTTCTAAATATTTTGCAATCTCTACAGCATCACTACCATACGCAAAAGCTTTTACTACAGCTAGAAATTTAGTGTCTTTAGAAAGTTTAGATTTTATATAGTCTACATTATGTTTTAATGCTTTTAAATCTATTTCTAGTGTAGTTTCGTGCGCTTTAGGCATTAGGTTTATTTTGTTTTTCTTTAAGTTCTTCTGGGTCATTCACCTTCATTGTTTTTATTTTTTCTCGTATTGTAGCTTTATAATAAGCTGCACGACTTAAAGGTTCGTATTCTTCTGTTTCACCAAGCAAAACAAGGTCTTCGCTTTTATTTTTTCTATAGCTAAATTGTGCAAGGTTTCCTGTACGCGTACACACGGCATGTACTTTTGTTACATATTCTGCTGTTGCCATAAGGTTAGGCATTGGTCCAAATGGGTTGCCTTTAAAATCCATATCTAAACCTGCAACAATTACTCGTATACCTTTATTTGCAAGATCGTTACAAACACGTACAATCTCATCATCAAAAAATTGTGCTTCGTCTATACCAACTACATCACAACCATCTGCTAGAATTGGAATATTTGCAGCTGCAGGAACTGGAGTTGAGCGTATTTCGTTAGAGTCATGAGAAACTACCATTTCATCATCATATCTTACATCTATTGCTGGTTTAAAAATTTCAACTTTTTGTTTTGCAAATTGGGCGCGTTTAAGTCTGCGAATTAATTCTTCGGTTTTACCAGAGAACATTGAGCCACATATAACTTCAATCCAACCAAATTGTTCTTTTTGATTTACTGTATTTTCGAGAAACATTTTGTAATTTTAACACACTAACGAAAATTATATTCGTTAACTATAAAGGTGGCGTAAATTTAATTAAAAACAAAAGCCTAAATTGCATTAAATTCAAAAAAAAATAAAAAACATTGAGTCATGAAGAAGAAGTTAGAATCAGAATTAATGAGCATTGCCCACAAGATTCTTAAACTTAAAGGTAAAGATGATATAAATAAAATGCATGCAGAAGTTGCTGCATTATATGAAAAACTAACAGTTTTAAAATTTGCTCAAGAAAATTTTGAAGACAGTTTACCAACTATTGGAAATGACTCTTCTTTTTTTGATATGTTAGATGTTGCATTTAATAATAGAGTAAGTGATAATATTGAGGTTGACGATAGAACTTATGTAAATGTAGATGACCGTGAAGATGATGGTATTATGGAACCTGTAATGGAAAAGATAAAAGACATGGTTGCGCAAATGCCAGAAGAGACTCAAGAAGTAGATGCTATATTTGATAAAGTAAACTCAACCAATAAATACGAAAAAAACGATTTTAAAGATATCACTGCAGATTATAATAACATTCCTGTTTTTGATAAAGTTAGCGACATCAAGGCCAATGAAAAAAAATCTTTAAATGATAAACTAAAATCTGGTGGTTTTAACATTGGGTTAAACGATAAAATTGCTTTTATAAAACATTTATTTAACGGTGAAGCAGATGATTATAACCGTGTAATTTCTCAATTAAATACAATAGAAAGTTATAAAGAAGCCACACTTTTAATTGAAAACCAAATAAAACCAGATTATAATTCATGGGTTAATAAAGAAGAATATGCCGAACGATTTATGGAAATTATAGAGGCTAGATACAGTTAGACACCTTATAAAAAATTAAAAAAAATAACACATTAAGTAACTACGTTTTTTTTTGAGTACTTTAATCACCTAACATATTTAATATAATCTTTAGCAATTTTAAAATTCTTGGTGTAATTATGGTATAAAACTACATGGCTTACACAGGTTTTTTTTCAATGTTGTTTTAACCTTTTTTCACTCATTATTTTACATAAGATTCTATAATTTTAATAATATAAAATCTCATTCTTCTACCTTATATCTTTGGTGAGATTGTAAGAAACGCCTAATAGCTTAATATAAAAACTTTAAAACATTGTAAATTTGTAATAAATTTTACTTTAATGGGAAAACTCTATATCGTTCCAACTCCTATTGGAAATCTCGAAGACATGACGTTTAGAGCTGTTTCTGTGTTAGAATCTGCAGATTATATTTTAGCTGAAGACACTAGAACTTCAGGAAAACTACTTAAACATTTTAAAATTACTACACCAATGCAAAGTCACCATATGCATAATGAGCATAAAATGGTTGACCGTTTAGTAGAGCGTATTAAAAATGGAGAAACCATAGCGCTTATTAGCGATGCTGGAACTCCCGCAATTAGCGACCCTGGTTTTTTACTAACCAGAGCCTGTGTAGAAAACAATATTAATGTAGACTGTTTACCAGGAGCAACAGCTTTTGTTCCTGCTTTAGTAAATTCTGGTTTACCCAATGACAAATTTATTTTTGAAGGCTTTTTACCTGTGAAGAAAGGAAGACAAACACGTCTAAAACTTTTAGCCGAAGACACCAGAACACTTATTTTTTACGAAAGTCCTCACAAGCTAATTAAAACACTTGGTCATTTTTGCGAATACTTTGGCGAAGATAGACCTGTATCTGTTTCTAGAGAACTTACTAAGCTTTACGAAGAAACTATTCGCGGTACCGCAAAACAGGTTTTAGAACACTATACTAATAAACCTCCAAAAGGAGAAATAGTTATAGTTGTTGGCGGTAAAGCAAAATAGTTTCACTATAAAACTTTAAGCTTTAATTAATAAAAAACAAGGTTTACTTTTTTAACTTCAGTTTTAAAACTAAAGCTATGAAAGTTAAACATTATAATGTTTTTGTTATAGGTTCTGGAATCGCTGGACAAACCGTTGCAGAAATTTGTGCAAAAAACAAATTAAAAGTAGCAATTGCAGATAATAGAGAATATGGAGGTACTTGTGCCAATAGAGGTTGCGACCCTAAAAAAATTCTTGTTCAGTTTTCTTCTTTACTTCAACGTTGTAAACAGCTAGAACATTCTGGTATTATTAAACCGCCAAAAATTAGCTGGAGCGATGTGCAAAAATTTAAAAATAAATTTGTTCAAAGTATTCCAATCGAAACTGAAAAAAATCTTCAGAATTTACATGTAGATTTATATCACCAATCTCCAGAGTTTATTAGTGAAAATGAAGTTTTAGTTGAAGGCAAAACCATCTCTGCAGACTATTTTGTAATTGCCACAGGTAAAGTACCTAGAAAATTAAAGATAAAAGGAAACAAGCATGTTGAGACTAGTGACTCAATTTTAAACTTAAATAAAATTCCTAAAACTGCAAGTTTTATTGGTTCTGGGTATGTAGGAATGGAGTTTGCTACCATGCTTGCCATTTTAGGCTCTAAAGTAACTGTTTTTGAACACGGCTCGACTGCTTTAAAAAACTTCGACCCGTTTTTAGTTGAAGCTTTAATAAATAAAATGAAATCCTTAGGTGTTACATTTATTTTTAATGCTAAAATTGAAAAAATAGAAGCCTTAAATAAAAACAAACGTGTACACTATACTTTAAAAGGAAAAAAGCAAAAACTTAAAAGTAGAAAAGTATTTAATACCGCTGGCCGTATACCATCTATAAAAAAATTAAAACTTGAAAATGCTAATATAGAAGCAAACGATGGTGGTATATTAGTAAACGACTATCTTCAAAGTAAAACCAACTCTAAAGTTTATGCTTGCGGTGATGTTTCTAGTTTATCACTACCCTTAACACCTCTTTCTGGTTTACAAGGTCATATTACGGGAGAAAATATAATAAACAATAACTCAAAAAAATTTCAATTCCCTTTAGTACCATCTACAGTTTTTACACAGCCCAACTTATCTATGGTAGGCTTACAAGAAGAAGAAGCAAAAAAAAGATATAAACATATTAATGTATATAAAGGAAAAGTTCCTGGTTGGTTTAATGCTAAAAAAGCAAATGAAGATACTTATGCCTTTAAAATTATTTCAAATAAAAGAACAGATGTAATAGTTGGTGCACATATTTTAAGCGAAAAGGCAAATGAAAATATTAATATCTTTACAATGGCTATAAGTAAAGGCATAACTGTTTCAGAGTTTAAAAAACTAATTTTCACTTATCCATCTTATACTAATGATTTAAAATCTATGATGGCAAATAACGACTAAACATTTCAATTTAAATAAAAAGCCAGCGCTGGCTGCGCTGGCTTAAAAGTAAAAAACCTACTAAAATTAATTACTCAGAAATATATTTTAAACTTTAATTGAAACAATTATTCACAAAGCTGTTTACAGTAAATACTTTTCTGTAAAAAAGGGTTGCAAAAGTAATAACAAAAACAATATGTATTACTCTTCAATAAATAAATTTATTTGAACTGCACAAAAATAAAATAGGATTCAATTGTAGAGAAAGTTATTAGATTATATTCTGTAATAATTCGTTAAAGTGTAATTAAAAAGATGAGTAGTAATTTTAACCCGATAAAACACATAAACATCTCTTAATGTGTTTTATACAAATAGTAATAAAAAAAACCTCAACTATTATAACTGAGGTTTTTTTATTGTTATTATTAAATATGTTTTCCTACTTCAAAACCATGTTTCCCTAAATATTGGTTTCCGCTTTCAATAGCATCACCTTCAAGTGTTGTTCCCATAGAGTCATTCCAGCGGTTTAGGTAACCAAATAGAGAAATAACACCAAGCATTTCTACAATTTCTCCTTCATCCCAGTGCTCATGTAAACGTTTTTGTATATCTGCATTTACAGCATTAGGAACTTGAGAAGCTGCTAGTGAAAAATCTAATGCAGCACGTTCTGCTTCACTAAAAGCTTCATGCGTTCTATATTCCCAAATATTATCTAACTGTTCTTGTTCTGCACCATATCTTTCGGCAGCACGAATAGCGTGAGCTTGACAATAGCGGCAACCAGTAGCATTACTACTCACCCAGGCAATCATTCGTTTTAAAGCAGAAGTTACTCGACCTTCGTTAGCCATTACTGCTTTATTTAAATTAATAAACGCTTTACTAATTGCTGGTCGTCTTTGCATGGTTAATACCGAGTTTGGGCAAAAACCTAAGGTCTCGTTAAAAAATTCGGCAAGTTTTTTTGTTTCTAAATCATGTTCTGCTTCTAAAGGCGTAACTAATGGCATATATTTGTTTTTTAATAGTATTTTTGATAGTATCAATAAACGAAAAAAACTTTAATTATGTCGCATAAAGTAACAACTGTTTGGAAAGAAAAAATGATTTTTGAAAGTGATAATCCAAGTGGTTATAGTTTTAACTTAGGTGTTTCAGAAGAAGAAAACGACCCGTATAAATCGTTAAGGCCAAAAGCAGCAATGTTATCCTCTTTAGCAGCCTGTTCTGGACTAGATGTAGTTTCTGTGACCGAAAAAATGAAAACAGAATTTTCAGATTTTAAAATTGAAGTATCTGGAGAATTAACAGATGAACATCCAAAAACATACCATACCGTAACTGTAGACTACCATTTTTATGGCAAGGATTTAAACGAAAAAAAAATAAAAAAGGCTGTAGATCTATCTATTGAAAAATATTGTGGTGTTATGGAAATGTTTAGACAATTTGCAACAGTAAACACTAAAATTCATTACCATTCAATTTAATAAATAGTTTATTACTAAAACACTACACTTTTAATGCGTTGGACTTTAAAACCTAAACCAAATCTAGAAACCGTACAATTTTTACAACATGCTTTACAAGTAGAAGAACCTGTTGCAACACTTTTAGCGCAACGTGGCATTGAAACATACGAGCAAGCAAAAGACTTTTTTAGACCAAGTTTAAAACATTTGCACGACCCTTTTTTAATGAAGGATATGCAAAAAGCAGTAAAACGCATAGAGGTAGCTATAGCAAACAACGAAAATATTTTAGTGTATGGCGATTACGATGTAGATGGTACAACAGCGGTATCGCTTATGTCATCGTATTTAAAAAGTGAATATCCAAACGTTGCCACTTACATTCCAGACCGTTATAACGAAGGTTACGGCATCTCTTTTCAAGGTATTGATTTTGCCGAAGACAATAATTTCACACTAATTATTGCATTAGATTGTGGTATAAAAGCTATTGATAAAATCGCTTACGCGGAAGAAAAAAACATCGATTTTATAATTTGCGATCACCATAGACCTGGAGACAAAGTCCCAAATGCAGTAGCCGTTTTAGACCCAAAACAAAGTGATTGTAATTACCCTTATAAAGAATTATGTGGTTGCGGCGTAGGTTTTAAATTAATACAAGCTTTAGCTTCAAAAAAAGGAAAAACCGTTGAAGATTTACAAGAATATCTAGACTTGGTTGCTACAGCAATTGGAGCAGATATTGTTCCAATAACTGGAGAAAATAGAATACTAGCTTATTTTGGTTTACAAGTAATAAATAGTGCGCCAAGAGCAGGATTTAAGGCGATAATAAATCAAATTAAAAAAGAAACACTTACCATTACAGATGTTGTGTTTGTAATTGCACCAAGAATAAATGCTGCAGGCAGAATGAAACATGGCCAATATGCCGTAGATTTATTAACCGAAACTAATGTGCAAACTGCTCAAGTTTACGCTCAAGAAATTGAAGATTTTAATACAGATAGGCGTGAAGCCGATAAACATATTACCATAGAAGCTTTACAACAAATTGAAGATAATAACGAAAAAGACCGCTTAACCTCAGTCGTTTATCAACCAAATTGGCATAAAGGTGTTATTGGCATTGTAGCTAGTAGATTAATAGAAACCTATTATAGACCAACATTAGTATTTACAAAAAGTGGAGATAAGTTAGCAGCTTCGGCACGATCTGTAAAAGGTTTCGATGTTTATAATGCTTTAGAAGCTTGTGCTGAACATATAGAGCAATTTGGTGGTCATAAATATGCTGCTGGATTAACTTTAAAAGAGGAAAACTACGAGGCTTTTAAACAAAAGTTTGAAGAAGTAGTACAAGCTACAATAGATAAAAAACTACTAACACCAGAAATTACAATAGATAGGCAAATAGAACTTAATGATATTTCAGATAAATTCTACAGAATATTAAGCCAATTTGCACCATTTGGTCCAGGAAATATGTCTCCTGTTTTTATGACTGACAATTTACAAGATACTGGTTATGGTAAATGTGTAGGTGAAGACGATAAACATTTACGAATAACAGTAAAACAACCTGGTAGTAATGCAATTGTTTGCATTGGTTTTGGACTTAGTGATAAGCTTAACTTAATTAAAAATAACAAGCGTTTTAAAGCCGTTTATTCTATAGATGAAAATGAATGGCAAGGCAATGTGTCTTTACAACTAAAGTTAAGAGATTTAAAAGAATAATTAATGTGTTATTTCGTTTTAACACATATGAAATTAAAAATTACAACGCTTTTATTTTTTGCCTTTGGACACAGTATTGCTCAAAACCTAGTATTAAATTCTAGTTTTGAAGCATTTAAAAACTGTCCTAAAAACAAGGGAGCTTTTCATGAAAATGTTATTAATTGGTCTTGCTCAAATTATGGTTCTACAGACTATTTTAATAATTGCAGTAAAGATTTAGGCTTTGAAAATTATGTTGGGTTTCAAGAACCAAAAACAGGTAATGCTTACTCTGGTATTTACACCTTTGCTCCTGCAAGTTACAGAGAATACATACAAACCAAATTAGTTTCACAACTTGCAAAAGGAACAAAATATTTAATTACATTTCAAATCAGTCTTTCAGACTGTTCTTCTCATAGCAATAACAATTTTGGAGTGCTATTTACTTCAGAAGAATTAGATAGTAAAAGCAAAAATTTTATTCATTTTAAATACTTAAAAAAAGATAATATAAAATACAAATATTCGAAAATTGAGAATAAAAGCTTTTATTCTAACACTCAAGAATGGACTAAAGTTACATTAGAATATACTGCAAATGGTTTTGAAAAATTTATGACTATTGGAAATTTTGAAACAAATAGAGTAATTAAAATACAGGAGGTTTGGAGTACAGCAGAAAGACAATTTACTTATTATTATATAGATGATGTAAGTGTAACAACTCTTAAACTATCAAAAAAAACGTTAAGTAAAGTTGATAAAGCAAAACCCTTAGAAACAAAAACCATTTATACTTTTAATAATGTTTTATTTGATTTCAATAAAGCCATATTAGTAAACACTTCTATAGAAGAATTAGATAAATTAAACCTTCATTTAAAAGAAAATAAAAACCTTAATATTGAAATATATGGCCACACAGATAATGTTGGTTTAACTAAAAGAAACCAAGAATTGTCTTTACAACGTGCAAAATCTGTTTCAGAATATTTAATCTCAAAAGGTTTAAAAAAAGAAAGAATACAGTGGTTTGGTTTTGGTAGTTCTAAACCATTAGTAAAAAATTCTTCTGAAGAAAACAGAGCAAAAAACAGACGCGTTGAGTTTAAACTAATGGATAAAAATTAAAATATAAACCTGCGTTACTTTACTTTTGTGTTTCTATAAAATTATAACGTTTAATGTCTAAAAACGACCCATACGCAGCACTACGGTTTAAAGAATTTAATCTTTTTTTAATCATGCGATTTTTACTAGTTTTTGCCTGGTCTATGCAATTTATTGTTATAGAATGGCAAGTTTATGCTTTAACAAAAGATCCTCTATCGCTTGGTATTATAGGCTTAATGGAAATTATACCTGCTTTTACTATGGCTTTATTTGCGGGACATATAGTAGACCAACGCGAAAAACGAAACTTACTTGCTATATGTTTAGCAGCATTCTCTATTATTAGTTTTGCTTTATTCTGGTTAACATCAGATAGTGTTTCTCAAACTTGGTCTAAAAACAGCTTATTGTATTCTATTTATGCTTTAGTGTTTTTTGGTGGTTTTTTACGTTCCTTTTTCGGGCCAACTATTTTTTCTTTAGTAGCTTTAATAGTACCAAAAAAAATCTATCCTAATGCCGCGACATGGAATAGTTCTACTTGGCAAATGTCTCGTGTTTTAGGTGTTGCTTTTGCTGGTTTTTCTATAGGTTGGATTGGTGTTCATTTTTCATTATGTATTGTTTTTGCTTTAGTAATGGCAGCACTATTTATGGTGTTTCAAATTTCTAAAAAACCAATACTTAATCCTAAAATTGGAGAACCTGTAATGCAAAGTTTAAAAGAAGGCGTAAGTTTTGTGTTTAAAACAAAGGCCATTTTAGGCGCTATAACATTAGATATGGTTTCGGTTTTATTTGGTGGTGCTGTAGCACTTTTAGCTGTTTTTGCTGAAGATATTTTAAAAGTTGGCCCGCAAGGTTTTGGTATTTTAGTTGCTGCTCCATCAGTTGGTGCTTTTTTAACTATGTTAGTTACTGCGTATATTCCTATAAGTAAAAATGCAGGAATGAAATTACTTATTGCCATTTTTGGTTTTGGAGTTTGTATTGTTGTTTTTGGCTTGTCTTCAACATTTTGGATATCTGTAGTCGCACTCTTTTTTAGTGGTGTTACAGATGGTGTTTCTATGGTTATAAGGCAAACTATTCTTCAGCTTAAAACACCAGATAATATGCGTGGTCGTGTATCGTCTGTAAATTCAATGTTTGTTGGTAGCTCTAACGAGTTAGGTGCTTTTGAAAGCGGATTAACCGCAAAACTTATGGGCACAGCAACAGCGGTTGTTTTTGGAGGAAGCATGACGTTAATTACTGTTATTACAACAGCTATTGTATCTCCAAGTTTTAGAAAATTAGATTTAACTAAAGATTTTGAAGCAAATAATAATAGTTAAGCTCTAATTTTTTTAGCAAGGAAATACCCTTAGAATAGATTAAAAATAAAATTCTGTTATATTTGTGTAAATAGCTATTTATTCTTTCTCAAATGAAAAAAATTCTCATTTTTATTTTAATTGTTATCGTATTAATCTTTGCTTACGGTCAATATAAGGACTACCAACGGTTTCATCCTAAAAACGCAAATATTACAGCTTCAAAAAACATAGATTTAAACTACCATAACCCTTCTACAGTATCTAATTATTTTGAAGCGATAGAAGCAGCCAATAATTACATGCAAATGCAGTGGAGTGTAAATAATATTGATGTTAGAAGCCCTGAGAATGATGATGAAACAACAACTTTAGCAGTAAACCAATATGGGAAGAAAATAGCTAAAGTTAATTTTTATAAAGCAATTTTAGAACAATCACAAAGTTTAAAAAAAGAAGGTTTAAACAATAATGATATTAAGCTTTTAGAATCAAAAAATCTTTCGTTTTCAGATTTACGTGAAACTGAAACAGCTTCAAAATATAAAGCTATGATAAAAGAAATGTTGCCTGAAAGAACGTTATACTCTGGAGAAAAAAGTGCTTTTATATATGAAATGCAAAAACTTTTAGTTGCTAAAGGTTTTGATATTCCAATAGATGGCGTTTACCAAAAAAAAACGTCTGATGCTTTAAAAACATTTGAGGAAAAAAACAATCTATTTCCCGATGGCAAAATAGATGCTATGAGTTTAGATTTATTACTTAATTAGATCCTTTTTTAGTTTTTAAAACCAAATCTCCTAACTTGTTAACAAAAAAACTCACATACAGACTAGCTCTAATTTTAGGTCTTTTTAGTGTTATAATATCTATAACAGATTTTAGTTATTTAGAAGGTTATTTTAAAACATTTTTTCATGCTATAGTTTTAATTGCTTACAGCTGCTTTGCAAAAAAAATTAAGCCTTTATTTTATGTGTTTTATATTGGTGCAATGGCTGTTGAGTTTATGGATAGCTCAAAGACTTACTTCTTTAACTTCTTTTGGATTTTATTAGGTTATACTGTATGCTTTGTCTCTGGCATAATCTTGTTATTACCTTTATTAAAAAAAGGAAAACTAAAACTTAAAGGAATAAATTTACTTATATTTCTAGTTGTTGCTACAGCTTTAACATACATTATATTCTCATTATATATGCTGTTTATTAATGAGTTAAGCCTTAATAGTTATATGTTTTTTACTATAACTGTACTTTTATTTACTTTTTTTATTTTTTGTTGCTTTTATATTACTTCAATTAACAATCACCCTAAAGTAATATTATTGTTTTTAACTGGAATAGGTTATTTACTTACTTGTACATCTGGGTTAATTGTGTACTTATTTCAAGAAAAAAATGTTGTTTTAGCTCTTACAGTTAATTTTAGCGAATCTCTAGTGCAGTATTGTTTTGGGTTCTTTATGCTAAACTTTCAAACTATAATAGATAATGACGATATTATAGAACTGGAAAATTAGTATTCTTTAAGCTCTAGTGTTTCTCCATTGAAAACTCCATAAGTATAATATGTAATCCAATCGCCTAGATTAATGTATTTTGACGTTTCGTTTAGATTTATATTTAATGGTAAGTGCCTGTGACCAAACACAAAATAATCTGTATGTTTCTCTGTAAGCTTACGTTTACAATATTGTACTAACCATTCTTTATCTTCTCCTAAAAACTTAGCATCATCATCACCAGAAATAAGTTTATTTTTAACAGATAGGTATTGTGCCAATCGCACACCTAAATCTGGATGTAACCATCTAAAAAACCATTTTGCAACTGGATTAGTAAATACTTTTTTCATGCGTTTATAGCCTTTATCTCCTGGGCCTAAACCATCGCCATGACCAATTAAAAATGTTGAGTTATTAAAAGTAAATTCTTGAGGTTTATGGTAAACTGGTATATTAAGTTCTTCTTCAAAATAACCATTCATCCATAGATCATGATTGCCTACAAAATAATAAATAGGAATACCAGAATCGCTAATTTCGGCAAGCTTTCCTAATGTTCTAGTAAAGCCTTTTGGTACTACCGTTTTATATTCTGCCCAGAAGTCGAATAAATCACCTAGTAAAAATATTGCCGCTGCATCTTCTTTAATTTCATCTAACCAGGCTACAAACTTTTTTTCCCTTGGAAAAGATTGTTTTTGTGTTGGTGCTCCTAAATGATTATCTGAAGCAAAGTATATTTTTTTTCCTTTGGGAATTTGCATACTTATTTATTTTCTGTCGCGTACCACTCTGCATACGAACTTTCTGTTTCTTGAAGTTTTAAAGAGTGTAATTGTATATTATCTGGTAAACGTTTTTTTATTTTTTCGGCAAAATCTACAACCATCATTTCACTTGTGGGCTGGTAATCTACCAATAGTACGTTGTGACCTCTATCGCTTAATTCTTTAGCTAACTCAACATGTGGTGTGTTTTTATTAAACACTGTAGCATGATCAAACACATCTACAACTTCTTCTTTTACTATTTTTTTTAAATCTGAAAAATCTATAACCATTCCAAATTTAACATTATTAGTGTCTGTAATAGGTTGCCCAAAAACTGTTACCGAAAGTTTGTAACTATGTCCGTGTACGTTTTTACACTTACCATCATAACCGTAAAGCGCATGGCCAGTTTCAAACGAAAAGAGTTTGGTAATTCTAATATTTGCCATTATCTGCGATTTCTATATCTATTAAAAACATAGATAATGATTATTACTAAGGCTAAGATGGCAAAAAAACCACTACCGCCTAAAAAATTTAATATTTCCATAAAGTTATATTTTAATGCGCTTTAAGTGGCAAAGTTAACCCTTTTGAGATAGTGGTAAAAATTCTTTCCTGAATTTTATAATTAATGGTATACCTCGAGCAACTATCCAGAGTGTAAAAGCAATAAAAACACCTAAAATTTTAAAGTTGTTTTTATCTAAAATATATAATGCAGGAATAAATACTAAAAAGGTTGCTATTAATAATAGGTTTCTAAGATCTTTCATTTTTCCTAATCCTTTAAACATTCCATCAAAAATAAAGGCCAATGCGCACAGTGGTTGCATAGCAAGTACTAACCAAAACACGCTATAAAATTGTTTTAAAACTTCTGGTTGTTTAGTAAAAATTTTTCCTATTGATAAGTAAAAAAGACTACCTATACAAGCCATAATTATACCTACAATAATACCATACTTTATTAATTTATTACTTAAGCTTATTAATTTACTATATTCTTTACCGCCTAATAATTTTCCAGACAAAATATTACCTGCACTTGCATAACCATCTATTAAAAAAGCTCCTAAAAACCATAAATTTATAGCTATTGTATAAGCTGCAATATATTCTTTACCATAATTTGTAGCAAAACTAGTCGCTAAATATAGTGTTACATTTAATGCTATTGTTCTAATTATTAAATTACCAATCATAGCTAAGAAACGCGTAATTTCTTTATTAAATGGAAATGAAACCAATAGCGGAATATTTGTTTTTTTTAATAAATAATAAGCTGATAATATTGCCATAAAAAATTGTGAAGCCACACTTGCAAAAGCTGCTCCTTTAATATGCATGGCTGGTATTAAATTTGAAACACCATACACTAAAACATAATCTAAAATAATGTTTGTACTCGCTCCAATAATTGCAATAATCATTGGATAAAAAGTATTTTGCAAACCTCTAAATGCGCCAAAAACAGCAATTGTAAATAATGTAAACGGAAAACCAAATACTCTAATTTTATAATATTCTATGGCATAATCTAAAATAAGATTTTCGGCGTTATAAAATTTAAAAATATAACCAGCAAATGGGTAGGTAATAAATATTATAACAATACTTAACGCAGTAATTATAAATATGGCTTGCGACGGTAAGTTTTTAATTTCTTCTAATTTATTAGCACCTAAATATTGAGAAACAATAGATGATAACGCACTTCTTGTTTGGCCAAATACCCAAATAAGCATAGATAAAAACGTAGATACAATACCAACTGCCGCTAAAGCTTCTGTAGCATTTAGGTTTACATTTCCAATAATCGCTGCATCTGTTAATGATAAAATTGGCTCAGACACTCCTGCTATAAGTGCTGGTATGGCAAGTTTATTTATATGTTTTAAACTAATATTAGTACTCAAAATTATTTTGTATTTAAAAAACAACTAAGGTCGTTAGTTTTAATGTAACATGAAATATTACACACTTATAAATTCAATATTTTTTGTAATTAAAACATATTATATTTACAATTATTTTTTTTAACACACTGAAAAACAGACATAACCTTTTTTAAAAACTAAATTTTATTATATTGCGTATATAGAATGTTCAGCTATTAATTTTCTATTTTTAGTTGTACTTGACTTTTTTTTGATAACCACCCAAATTAACAAAAAATGCGGCAAGTATTAATTTTCGTGCTCTGTACTATTCATTGTATTTGTTTAGCACAAAACCCACCTTATAATCCTTTACATAGTAAAGGTAAGCTTTACGAGTACACAAGTTTTGCAAATACTTCAAATTCTAATGTATCTATAAATGATATTATTTTGGGCGAAGCTAACCTTGAGTTTAAACCATTAACATTAGACAATGAAAGTGTTGGCTTTACAACAGATAATTATTGGCTAAATTTTAAATTAGAAAATCCTTCAAACGAAACTAAAATTTATTATTTACAAACTGCTAGACCAGTAACAGATGTTGCTAATTTATACCAAATACACAACAATAAAATTTCACATTTTAAAAGTGGAGATACAACACCGTTTAACGAAAGACAGGTACAGCATAGAAAAACAATTTTTAAAATTGAGCTTCCTAAAAATAGTATTCAACAATTTTACATTCATTTAAAAAGTGATGGAGAAACATTAAATCTACCATTAATTTTACATACAGAAAATCAATTTTGGAAATCTAATTATAATCAACAATTATTTTTAGGCTTTTTTTATGGCTTATTATTTTTGGCAGCAATAGTTTATTTGTTTTTTTACACAAGCCTATCTAATAAAACCTTTTTATATTACAGCATTTATGTGCTCTCTATAGCTTTATTACAATCTGCTTTAGACGGTTTAATTTTTCAATATATACTGCCATCTGGTGGTTTTTTAAATAATCGAGCAGTACTAACTGCAGGCTTATTTTCTAACTTTTTTCTGTTAAAATATTGCGAGCATTTTTTAAAAATTAGAAAGAGAACAAAATATATAAAAGTTGTTTTTAAAATACTTTATACTATAATAATCGCATTATGTATTTTATTATTTATTAATGACCAAACAAAGGTATGGGTTTATCCAATGAGTAATATAAATGGTATGCTAAGTTTAATTGTAATTCTTACTACCTTATTCTATTTACGCTTTAAAAATTATAAAGTAGATGTTTATTTTACTATTGGTATCTTTTTTTTAATTATTGGCCTACTTGGCTTTTTAATGAATAATTTAAGTCTTCTACCTAATAATTTTTTAACACTAAATAGTGCTAAGTTTGGCATTGCTTTAGAAGTAATCTTTTTATCTCTATCTATGACAAATTTAATTAGAGATTTACGCTTAGAAAAAGAAGAGTCTCAAGTTTTAGCTTTAAATAAATCTGAAGAAATTAGTGAGCTTAAAAGTTATTTTATGTCTAATATTAGTCATGAATTTAGAACACCTATAAATGCAATTATGGGTATTGCAGATGATGAGTTAAGTAAAAATCAAAATAACGAAATGCTTAAAAATTTTCAAGTTATTAAGCATGCATCACTAAGTCTACTAAGTAATATTAACGATATTTTAGATTTTGAAAAAATTGAAAAAGGAGAACTAAAACTTAGAAACGAAGCATTTAACCCAAAGAAATCTATTATTCAAATTAGTGACAATTGGAAGCGAATGGCAGAAAAAAAGGGTTTGAAATACAATGTTAATATTGAAGATACTCTTCCAGAAATTTTAGAAGGTGACCCAGAGCGTTTTTCTCAAATTATAAATAATGTACTTAGTAATGCCGTTAAGTTCACAAACTTTGGAAAAATAGACTTTAGCGTTTCAAGCACTTTAAAAACTAAAAAAACAGCTAGAATCTCTATAAAAATTTTAGATACTGGAGTTGGTATTAAAAGTGACCAAAAACAAAATCTATTTAATAGTTTTGGGCAAATGCGACTAAACAACAAAAGGAGTTTTGGTGGTGTTGGATTAGGGCTAAGTATTGTTAAACATTTAGTCGATTTATATGGAGGAACCATAACTATAGATAGTGAATTTGGAAAAGGAACCATTGTCGCTATAACCTTAGATTTAAAAGTAAAACAGCAAAAAAGTATTAAAGAGGAAACCTTAAAAAAGCTTAGTACAGAAGTTAAAATTTTGGTTGTTGAAGACAATACAATGAACCAAATTATAATGAAAAAAATGCTTACAACACTAGCCATTACAAACTTTAAAGTAGCATCAAACGGTAAGGAAGCAATAGAGCTTTTAGAAAATTATAATTTTGATATTATTTTAATGGATTTACAAATGCCAATAATGGACGGTTATGAAACTACTTCTTTAATTAGAAACGACGTTGCTATGCACAACATTAAAAATATACCAATTATAGCTGTAACGGCAGATACTACAGATGGCGCTAGAGAAAAAGTTAAAAATGTTGGTATGAATGATTATATAACAAAACCTGTAAATAGAGAGGTATTATACAGTAAAATACTAGAGCAGAAAAGAAGCATATTAAAAATAGCTTAGTTAAAAATAAAACTAATACTTTTTTCCACAACTTGTTTTAATTTTTCTGGCATAGTATTATTTTGCCAAGGATGCTTGGCTCCAAAAACATGATCACTATTATTTACAATAAATAACTCACTTTTAGCATTCCAACTATTAAGGCATTCTGCCTCATGAAACTTAATTGAAGGATCATTTTTTGCATGTATAATTAAAAAAGGAATTTTAAGTTTTTTTGCAGCATTCTCAATATTTAACCGGTTTTCATTGGCCTTAAAATCTTCATAAAACTGAAAGTTATGAGGCATTTTTTGGTTTGTTCTTCCATTTAAAACATATTTAACACCTGTTTTTCTCCAATTTTCTAAATCTCCTATAGTTGAAGATCTTTTAGAGAAATTGCAAACACTAGCCCAAGTTATTAATTTAGATAATCTAGAGTCTTCACTGGCTTTAATTATAGAAATTCCACCTCCACGAGAGTGACCAATTACAGTTATATTATTAACATCTATTTCTTTTCTATATTTAAATTTAGAGGATAGCAAATGGTTAATAATTGCATCTAAATCGTCAAGCTCTTTAGTGTAATTATTTTCTGCAAAAGCATCTAAGTCTGGAAAATCTATTGGATTGTTTATGGTGCCGCCATTGTGTGAAAAGTTGAATTTTACAAAAAACAAATTGGCTTCCATAAATGTTTTTGCTACCAAATCCCAGCTTCCCCAATCTTTAAAACCCTTATACCCATGACAAAAAATTATTATTGGTTTTTGCTGCGTGTTTTCTTTAAAGAAAAGATCAAAAACAATTGGTTTTTTTATTTTACGTTTTAGCACTAGGTTTTTAGAAATCATTACACTTCTTTTTCAATAAAATTAATATCTGGATTACAAATTTCTATAATAAGTTTCTTTAACTCTTCAAAAAAACTAGTTAATGTTTCCTTTGTTATTAAAGTGTCTTTAATATTTCCTTTTGGTGTTTCTTTTTTTGTGAATTTTAAAAACCCTGCATTTAAATTTTTAAATGAAATAATACCTGCTTCTATTGGAAAGTTTAATGGTTTTTCTTTATTCATCATATAAGCGTATGCTAATATTTGAAAGCTTTTACTATACTTTTTATAATCGGTAGTTAAATCTTCCCAATCTATAACAGCAACTTGATTGCCCTCTACTTTTCCTGTTTTATAATCTATAATTCTAGTTATTCCATTATACTCGTCTACTCGATCTACAGTTCCTTTTAACCGTACATTAAAATTTAATTCTGGAATTTTTAAATTAATTTCGCTACGGTTTTCTAGTGCAATAATTTTTATGGTATTTCCTTGTTTTAAATCTTTTAACTCTAAGTCTAAAAAGTTTTCTACGTAGCGTTTTGCAATTTCAAAAATGATTAAATTTTTACCTTTACTCATATCTCCATCTGCGTAAACTTTTAAGAAATTACTGCTAATTGTTGTACTTACTAAAGGCTTCATATTTGTTATATCTTGTGCCTTTAAATACTTACCAATAAATGGCTTGTAAAGTGCCTCTAAACTATCATGAACAACTGTTCCCATAGTATTTGCTGCAATAGTTTCTTCTACTTCTTCTAAATCTTTTATTCCTAATACGTTTTGATAATAAAAATCTAAGGGATTACGGATATAATTGGTGAGTGATGACGGCGAAAAGCCTCTAGCTGCAATGTGCTTTAATTGCTTAACTACAGCATCTGTTTTATTTATTTCTTTTAGATTTAGGTTGATTTTAGGTACAGTTGGAGCTATAATATTATGTTTTATATCATGAATATTTTCTAACTCTAGTTGGTTTATAAATCTACTCTTTTCTCCTCCAGTTAACACATCTACTTCTGTGTTATATAAAATATATACATTTTTAGCACGTTGTAGTAATCTATAAAAATGATATGTATAAACGGCGTCTTTTTCTTTATAAGTGGGTAAGTTGTTTTCTAATTTAACATCAAAAGGAATAAAAGAATTATTTGTTTTTCCAGATGGTAAAACACCTTCATTTACACTTGAAATTATTACATTATCAAAATCTAAAACTCTAGATTCTAACATACCCATTATTTGCAAACCTTGTAAAGGCTCGCCTTGAAAATCTAAAGTTTCAGAGCTCAGCAACTCATTATAAACACTAAACAAAGCCGAAACATCATTTATATGACCATAAGTATTATTTAACCTATAAAGTTCATTAAACAACGTGTTAAACCTAAACAGATACTCTAAAGAAATTAGGTTGTTTTCTTTTTCTATTGTTAGATATTCCTTTATTGTTTTAATTAAACTAAATGTTTGCTCTATTGCGGTACTTGCATTATTGTTCCAATTAGAAAATACAAGCTTTAAAATATTATTATCTCCTTCGTTATATTTTATTAAATCTTCTAAAGAGATATATACTAAATTATTTTTTTGAATTTTTTCTATTAGTTGCGAAGCATGATTTGTTGTTTCATTATTAAATAATGGTCTAATAAATTGATGAGATAATACAGCTATAACGTCTTTATAATAAAAATTATTTGTGTGCTTTTTATGTATTGAAAAAAGTTGTTCAAATAATGATGCTAAAGGAATTGAATTTAATGGAAAACCCATGGTAACATTAAGCTTTTTAATGTCTAATGGTATAGAGTTTAGCACCGGAATTAATAAATTCTCATCGCCAAGTACAACGGCGGTACTTTTAAAATCTGGATTTTTAGAGCCTATTTTTTCTAAAATGTTTCCTATAGCTTTTGCTTGCCCTATATTTTTAGGTACACCTAATATTTCTATATTTTTATTGGTAGTATAATTATTAGACTCCCAATTAAATGAATGCTTTTTAAAATATTTCCAATTATGTTTATGTCCTCTTGTAAATAATCCTGCATCGTGTATTTTATTGTCTATAAATACTTTATCTATATCCCAATATATATAGGCTAGATTGTTTTCAAGTAGATTTTGAATAATTGTTTCTTCTGCAGTATTTAAGGCATTAAACCCTAAAAAAACATGTGTTTTTGATGTTGTAGATATATAGCTTTCTATATTATTTACAGCTTCTCTATATACAAGTCCCTGATAACCTATTTTTTTACTAATAAGTGCTTTGTTATAATGCTTGTAATATACTTTTAGTTTATCCCAAAACTTTAAATAGTTTTTTACAACATCTGTTTTATTATCATCAAGAGACCAGTGATCTAAAGTTTTAATAGCACTTAAGTAATCGAATATTTTATCTTGAGGAATAAGATATCTATCAATTTCATTGAAGTCTTGTAGTAATATTTGAGCCCATTTTGAAAAACTTTCAAAGGATTCCTGCTCTGCTTTAGGAGTTAAAGATATATAAGAATTATAAAACTCAAATAAAAGCTCTGTATTTAATGTAGATTTAAGTTGTGCTAATTCTTCTACAAATTCTTCTATGCTTAAAATATAAGGAGAAAAAATAGTTTCTTTTACTACTGCTGATAATTCCTGCCTTAAAAAAACACCTGCACGTTTACTTGGTAAAATAAAGTGAATGTTAGAAAGGTTTTCACCTTTATTTTTTAAATCTGTTAATACATCAAAAATAAAACTCTTCATTGTATAAAAATAAAAAACGCTTCGGTAAACCGAAGCGTTTTTAATAACTTATTTAAAAGTATAGAGAAACTTATTTTTTAAGTTTAATCTCTGTACGTCTGTTGTTTTTTCTACCGTTTCTTGTAGCATTAGAATCTACTGGGTAATCTTCACCAAAACCGTAAGCAGTTAATCTTGCTGCACTGATTCCGTTAGCAATTAAGTAATCTCTTACTGCATTTGCTCTTCTTTCAGATAATTTTTGGTTAGAAGATTTAGAACCTACACTATCAGTATGACCTTCAATTGTAAAGTTAGAATCTGGGTATTCTTTTAAGATAGCAGTAATGTTACGTAAAACTTCTTTAGTTTGCTCTTTGAAAGATGATTTACCTGTATCAAATAAGATTGTTCTAGCATAGCTGTTTAATTGATCGATAACTTCTTGAGTAGGTTGAGCAACAACTTCTGGACATCCATTGTTTGCAACTGTACCAACTTCTTTTGGACATTTATCAACGTTATCTGTTACACCATCACCATCTGTATCTGGCCAAGGGCATCCATTGTTTGCAGCAGGACCAGCTTCGTTAGGACAGTTGTCTTTAGAATCTGTTACACCATCACCATCTGCATCTGGGCATCCGTTTAATGCTTTAAGACCTTTAACTTGTGGACAATCGTCTTTGCTGTCAATTACACCATCACCGTCTGTATCAGGACAACCGTTGAATTCTGCTAAACCAGCAACGTTTGGACAATCATCTTTAGCATCTTCAATACCGTCACCATCTGTATCTGGACAACCATTGAAAGCTTCTAAACCAGGAGTATCTGGACAAGCATCGTTTTTATCGTAGATACCATCACCATCTGTGTCTTTTCCACCAAATTTAACAGCAATACCTGCAGAGTGTTGGAAATGTTTAGTTAAGTAATCTTCGAAAGAGTGCTTATATTTAGACTCTACAAATAAACCTACGTTTTCTGAGAACCAGTATGTTAAACCTAAAGAACCATTTAAAGTAGCAGAACCAATGTTGTTGTTTCCTCCTCTACCATTATTATTGTATAATCCTTCTTCAATCCAAGTGTAACCACCACCAACTCCAATAGCTGGCTCAAACTTTTTAGTACCTAAAAGGTTAGCTAAACTATATATTACATTAGCATCAAGTGCGTAGTAGCTTAAATCACCTACTTTTACGCTAGGAGTTCCAGAACCAAATTCTCCCCACTTAGAAATTCTGTTTATAGAACCTCCTACTTGAACGTTAAAATTATCTCCAACGTTTTTAGTAACAGAAACTGTTGATAAAGATGGAAGAATATTCCAGTGATCTTTTACATTAAAGTATTCATCAAAGTAATCTCCTTGTGGTGCGTCTTCTCCTACTGGGTAAACGTCAACCGCGTTTATACCAAATTTAACAGCCCATGGGTTGTCTTGGTCTTGTGCATTCGCAGTATTGAAACTTACAATAAGTACTAATGCGAATAATAATCTGCTAAGATTTTTCATATTCAAAAATTTTAATTTTTAAGTGTTAATTAGAAGCAAAAATAAGTTGTTAAATAATATTAACAAAGACAAATATATAAAAATATTGGTTATTGCTACTAAATGATAAAATTTAAAGTGCTTATTTAATGATTTCTAACGTTTTTCCAACTTTTATAAAACCTTTAATAGCTTTGTCTAAGTGTTCCTTTTTATGAGCTGCTGAAAGCTGGACTCTAATTCTTGCTTTTTCTTTTGGTACCACAGGAAAAAAGAATCCTATTACATAAATTCCTTCTTCTAATAACATGTTTGCCATGGTTTGAGACAATTTTGCATCGTATAACATTACAGGAACTATTGCAGAGTCTCCGTCTATAATATCGAATCCTGCTGCTTTCATTTCTTTTTTAAAGTAATTGGTATTGCTTTCTAACTTATCTCTTAATGATGTATCGTTTTTAAGCATATCAAAAACTTTTATTGATGCTCCTACAATTGCAGGTGCAAGTGAATTTGAAAATAAATAGGGTCTAGAGCGTTGACGTAAAAGATCAATTACTTCTTTTTTTGCTGTTGTATAACCTCCCATAGCGCCACCCATGGCTTTACCCAATGTTCCTGTTATAATATCTATTCTTCCTAAAACACCTTTTTCTTCTAAGGTACCAATTCCTGTTTCACCAATAAAACCTGTGGCATGACACTCATCTATCATTACCAACGCATCATATTTATCTGCTAAGTCACAAATTTCGTCTAAAGGAGCAACTAAGCCATCCATAGAGAACACACCATCTGTTACTATAATTTTATGTCTTGCTCCGTTTTCGTTTGCTGCTATAAGTTGTTTTTCTAAGTCTGCCATATCGTTATTTTGATAACGATAGCGAGCAGCCTTACATAGTCTTACTCCATCTATTATTGAGGCGTGGTTTAAAGAATCTGAAATTATAGCGTCTTCTTTCCCTAATAAAGGCTCAAAAACACCTCCATTAGCATCAAATGCTGCAGCATATAGTATTGTGTCTTCTGTACCATAAAAATCTGCTATTTTTTGTTCAAGTTCTTTATGTATATCTTGTGTACCACATATAAAACGCACAGAACTCATACCAAACCCATGAGTATCCATGGCATCTTTTGCTGCTTGAATTACCTCTGGGTGAGATGATAAACCTAAATAATTATTTGCACAAAAATTTAATACTTTTTCACCAGTACTTAAAGTAATTTCTGCGCCTTGAGGTGATGTAATTATGCGTTCTTCTTTATAAAGACCATTAGCTTTTATTTCGTTTATTTCGTTTTGTAAGTGTTGTTGAATTTTACCGTACATGCTTTATATTTTTTATGCAAATTTAGAAACAATTAATTATAACTTTTAATTGTAATATCTTTATTAATATATAATAATATTTTTTTTGTGACTTTGTAATTCATCTCTTCTAAAACATCTTGATAATCCTGAAGTTGATGTTGGTATTTGGGATTGTGCAATCCTGTTTTATAGTCTATAATTACAACTTCATTGTTTTTGCTAATTACTAAGCGATCTGGCCTATATAGTTTTCCTGTTTTAGAAATTATGTCTCGCTCATTATAAATTATATTATTTTCTGAATAATATTTAGCAAGTTCCTGATGTGTTACTATTTGAAGTATAATAGACTCTAAACCTTTAGCTTGTTCTTCATTTATATTACCATTTAAAACAAAATTTTTAACTGCTGGCGAAACATCATTTTTTGTTTTAATGTCTTGCATTATGTCGTGAACCAAATTTCCTTTTTCTATAGCATCTTCTTGTTTAGTATCCCATAAATAACCAGAATTAGTTATTACCTTAATATTATGATCTTTTTTTTCTGTTGATATAAATTTCTTTTGGTCTATGATTTTTAAATCTTTAGCTTTTATTTTGCTTAATGGTTTTATTTGGTTTCCAAAACTATAGAGTGTTTGCAAATTGTCCCATTTTCCAATAGTCATTAAATAATCTATTAATAATCCAGAATAAGATTTTAAATTTACACTTCCTTTTTTATTAATATCTCTTTTTCCTATTACATATAATTGTTCTACAGGTCTTGTTAAAGCAACATATAATAGGTTTAAACTATCAAGTTCTAATTCTGCTTGGTGTTTTAAATGTATTTGATTTCCTTGTTCTCCATATGTTTCGAAAGCTTTGCTATAATTTAGCAATGCGTAATTAAACCCGTTATATAGGTCTGGATTTAAATTAAACCATTCTTTAGGTTCTAAGTCTTCGTATATATTTATTTCTGCATAAGGAAAAATTACCACTGGAAATTCTAATCCTTTTGATGTATGGATAGTCATTATTTGAATAGCATCTTGATCCTGCGGTGAAACAATACTAAGCTTTTCTTTTTTTGAATTAAAATATTCTAAAAATGCAGATAAGTCTGAAATGTTTTTTTGTGAATATTCTAAAACAACATCAAGATAGTATTGAATATATGCGTTTGATATATTTACCAAGTTAAATTGCCTCACTATTGTTTCGGCCAAGTCAAACAAGCCTAACTGTATTAAATTATTTGGATTTACATAAATATTAAATTGCTCAAAACTTTTAAAATAAGCTTCTAGCGGCAAATTCATATGTGATATAAAATATGTATGCTTATCTGTTATGGTATATTTTTCTGCTATAAAGTTTAAAATATTTACTTTACATTCTATATTATTTGGGTTAATTAAAAGTGTGAGTATGTTATTTATAAAACGTACTTCGGGAGCACTATTAATTAACATTGTTTGACTAGATGTAATTTTTATGCCTTTGCCATTTAAATACTCTGCGATAGCAACACCATGCTTCTTTTTTCTTACTAATATTGAAATATCTTTTAAGCTATAACCTTGCTCTTGACATTTAATTATAGTGTTTAAAACATGCTCTGTATAAATTTCATCTTTATTTCTATCTTCCGTCTCAAAATCTATAAAGTTTAAACTTACATAACCAGTTGTATTGTTTGAAGGCTTTTGGTGAGATTGTTGGTATAGGCTACTATAATCTTCATTTGTAAACGCCATAGAGGCAACATGTTTAAAAAATGAATTATTAAAGTTTACAATAGTTTCTAAACTTCTAAAATTAGACTCTAGGTTTTTTACGTCTTGTTCTACAAAAAATGGTGAAGTTTGTTTATTAAAAAGCGACATAAATTGTTCTGCTTTTCCGCCTCGCCAACGGTATATTGCTTGTTTGGCATCACCAACAATCATTGCAGAACCTTTTTCAGATCTCATATTTTCTCCAGATAATGTATTATCTATTAATGGTATTAAATTTTCCCATTGCATTTGCGATGTATCCTGAAACTCATCTATAAAATAATACTTAAATTTTTCTCCCATTCGCTCATAGATAAAAGGTGTTGGCTGTCCTTTTATTTCTTTACTAATTATAGCGTTAAATTCACTTATTAGCATTTTGCTTTCTTCTGCCTTAATTGCTAAAAGTTCTTTGTTTATTGCAGATAAAACAGATAATGGCGTGAGATTTTTATAAAAAGCTTTTAAAAATTTAAGATGTAAAATATCCCTTTTAGTTTTTTCAAAAGCTATTGCTATTTTTGGTTTTAAATTCTCTATTGTTGTTTTTTTTAAATCATCAACTCTTTTTGGGTATAATGTTTTTTCAGCTATATCAATTTGCCATTTAGATTCAAAACTTACATTAAAAATACCTTTAGCAATTTTATTAAAATGATTTGGTAAAAATTTACCCGTAAAATCATCAAAATCTAGGTTATTAGATTCTAATAACTCAAGTAATTTTGAAGCTTCGTCAATGATGTTTTCTTCTGTTTTTTTTATTTGAGAATTCAGACTAACCTTTAAATTTTTAAAATCGTCTAAACTCTTATTTTCTAAACTCTTTACAAATTCTAAATCACTTTCTTTAATAAGAAGTTTCGCAATTTTGTTAAAATCTAATGCAACATCCCAGCTTTTATCATCATCTGCCTTTTCAATCGCAAAATCAACCAGTACTTTAGTAAGCTCTTTATTAGCTCCTGCTTTAGCAATTAAACGGTCTACAGCTTCACTTAAAATAGAATCTGTATCTAATTCTACTTCAAAATTTAGAGGTAATTTTAAATCATGAGCAAAGGTTCTAATTAACCTGTGATTAAAACCATCTATAGTAGAAATATCGAACGCAGCATAATTATGCATTATGGTATGTAAAATTATCTCTGCCCTTTTTTGTAGCGCCTTGTGCTCCATTTCTAATTCTTGTGCAATATCTAAAAACATTGCGTGCGGCTCATTTAAATTATGTGCAGAAGAAAAAACATTTAGCATCTCTAAAATTCTTGCTTTCATTTCGCCAACAGCCTTATTGGTAAAAGTAATTGCTAAAATATTTTTAAACTGATAATTGCTTGAGGTTGAAAACAATATTTTTAAATACTCTTTAACTAATGTATAGGTTTTACCACTACCTGCAGATGCATTATAAACTTGAAAAGAAGAGTTATTAGACATTAATTAAATTTTAGTACAAGATAAAAACAAATATTTTGAAGAAGAGCCTATTTTTAAATTTTTAAAACGAAAATAAAAGCATTTCAATATCACGATGTTAAAGTATTATTAAAAGCAAAAACTTAGCATGTTTTTAATTTTTAATTGAAATGTTAAAGTATTAAATTTACGTTCACAGAATTATTAACCAAAAAACATAAAAATTATGGCTTTTGAATTACCGAAATTAAAATATGCATACGACGCATTAGAACCAAATATCGATGCGCGTACAATGGAAATACATCACTCAAAACACCACAATGGCTATACAACCAAATTAAACAATGCTATTGAAGGTACAGATTTAGAAGGAAAAACTATAGAAAATATTCTTTTAAATCTTGATATGGAAAACAAAGCTGTTAGAAATAACGGTGGTGGTTTTTATAATCACTCTTTATTTTGGGATGTAATGAATCCTGAAGATAAAGGACGTTTATCTGGAGAATTAAAGGATGCTATAGAAGCAGAATTTGGCTCTTTTGAAGCTTTTAAAGATGCTTTTAGCAAAGCAGCTGCAACACAGTTTGGTTCTGGTTGGGCATGGCTATGCGTACACAAAGGAGGAAAAGTAGAAGTTTGCTCGACACCAAACCAAGACAACCCATTAATGCCAGGTGTAACTTGTGGAGGAACACCAATTTTAGGATTAGATGTATGGGAACACGCTTATTACTTAAACTACCAAAACAGAAGACCAGATTACATTGAAGCTTTCTTTAAAGTAATTAACTGGAACGAAGTTGAAAGACGTTATGCAGAAGCAAAGTAATATACTTTAACTTATAAAAAAAGCAGTTTCTAAATTTAGAAACTGCTTTTTTTATACTTGTTATTTAAAATTTTGACAATAAAAAAGCCGGACGAGAGTCCAGCTTTTTTGCCCCAAATCTACCATGAACTTAACCTACTTATGTTATGGTAAGCTCAAATATAACGAGAACAAATTTGATTTATTGTTTTTTTTAGATAAAGAGTAAAAAAATCTGATTAAGTGAATTTTATCGATACAACCGAATGCGTTAACACTCAATAGGTTGAAATGCGTATTTTAAATGAGTATGTTATGCGTTTTAAATAAAAAAGCTGGACGAGAGTCCAGCTTTTTTGCCCCAAATCTACCATGAACTTAACCTACTATGTTATGGTATATTTAAATTTATAACAAATTTAGATTCCTTGGAAATGTTTTAGATTAAAGTCGTTATTTATGGTTTAACTGATAAACATTGGTTAATAAGCACGCTCTTTATTTCCTTCAAAAAAGTTAATAAATGCTCGGTTTACAACTCTATTTCCTCCAACGGTTGGATAATTTCCTGTAAAGTACCAATCGCCTAAATTTTTAGGACAAGCTTTATGTAAATTTTCCACTGGTTGGAATATTATTTCTACTTCTGCATTTACAGTTTCATCACTTAACAATTGTGAGATTTTAGCCGAAATTTCTTCGGTTGTAAATTGATCGTAAATTTCATTTACAAAGTTCTTTACATCTTTATCTTCTAAATGTTCTTGAGCTTTACATTTATGGTATACAGTTTCTACTAAATCATATTTTCCAGCTTCTTTTAACAATTCTAAAGCAGCATTAAAAGCTACTAATGTTTCTAAATTTGCCATATCAATACCATAGCAATCAGGAAAACGAATTTGTGGAGCAGATGATACAACCACTATTTTTTTAGGATGTAGCCTATCCATCATTTTAATAATACTCTTTTTTAGTGTTGTACCACGAACAATACTATCGTCAATAATTACTAAATTATCTGTAGGTTTAATTACACCGTATGTAACATCATATACGTGAGCAACCAAATCATCTCGGCTACTATCTTCAGTAATAAACGTTCTTAATTTTACGTCTTTAATTGCTATTTTTTCTATTCGAGGTCTTTCTTCTAAAATATCTATAACCTGTTGTTTGCTTAATTTACCGTCACCATCTAATATAGCTTGAGTTTTACGCTCATTTAAATGCTCTTCTACAGTTTCTATCATACCATAAAAAGAGGTTTCTGCTGTATTTGGAATGTAAGAAAAAACAGAGTTTGCCGTATCGTTATTAATAGCTTTTAAAACTTTTGGCATTAAAAGTCTACCTAACATTTTACGTTCTTGATAAATTTCAGCATCACTACCTCTAGAAAAATAAATACGTTCAAACGAGCATGCTTTGCGTTCTAAAGGTTCTAGAATTTCTTCAATAGATACTTCTCCAGATTTTTTAGTAATAATAGCGTGACCTGGATCTAACTCTTTAACATCGTTAAAATCTACATTAAAAACAGTTTGTATTACTGGTCTTTCTGATGCTACAACAACGACTTCATCATCTTTATAATAATATGCTGGACGAATTCCTGCCGGATCTCTTAATACAAAAGAATCTCCGTGACCAAGCAATCCTGCCATTGCATAACCACCATCCCAGTTTTTAGCAGCTCTACGTAATATTTTTGCTACGTTTAAACGCTCTGCTATTAATGGTGAGCATTCATTTTTTTTGTATCCTTCTTTTTTTAATTTTTTATAAATTTTACTAACAGCATCATCAAGAAAATGTCCAATTTTCTCCATTATAGTAATAGTATCTGTGTACTCTTTTGGGTGCTGACCAAGCTCTACTAGATTAGCAAATAATTCTTTAACATTGGTCATGTTAAAATTACCTGCTAAAATTAGGTTTCTATGTTGCCAATTATTTTGGCGTAAAAAAGGATGTACACTTTCTACACTGTTTTTACCAAACGTGCCATAACGCACATGACCTAAAAGTACTTCTCCTATATATGGTATTTTACTTTTTTGCAGTGCTACACTTTCATTATACTCTGGATGTGCAACAAGTTCATTATTTATACGCTCATTAATTTGGGCAAATATATCTTGAATAGGTTGCTGCTGTATAGATCTAACGCGACTTATATAACGTTCTCCTGGTTTAGTATCTAGTTTTATACTAGCAAAGCCTGCACCATCCTGACCTCGATTATGCTGCTTTTCCATCATTAAATACATTTTATTTACTCCGTAAAATGCACTTCCATATTTTTCTTTATAGAATTCTAATGGTTTTAAAAGTCTAATATGTGCAATACCGCACTCGTGTTTTAAAGCATCACTCATTGTTGTTGTGTTGTGAGTTGTTGTTAATTATAGCTATAAAATTTAGTCGCTAAATTTATTTATTAATTACTAAATTATAATTCTGGTGAAATAAAAAACGCGCTCAATATCGAGCGCGTAAATTTATTTTAATTCTATTTCGAATTGTGTTAAATCCTTGAATTGTTGTAGACGCTCAAATATTTCTTCGTCTGTTAGCGTTAGCATTCGCTCGGTTCCAAATTTCTCGACACAAAACGATGCTAATGCAGAACCATAAATAACTGCATTTTTCATGTTTTCAAAAGAGATATTTCCTGTTTTTGCTATATATCCGGCAAAACCACCGGCAAATGTATCTCCTGCTCCAGTTGGATCAAAAACTTCTGCTAATGGTAAAGCTGGTGCATAAAACATATTACCATCGTTAAAAAGTAGTGCGCCATGTTCTCCTTTTTTAATTACAACGTATTGTGGCCCCATTTCATGAATTTTCTTAGCCGCATTGACTAAAGAATATTCTCCAGATAACTGGCGAGCTTCTTCATCGTTAATTGTAATAACATCTACATTTTTTAATACAGCTTTTAAATCATCCATAGCAATATCCATCCAGAAATTCATGGTGTCTAAAATTGCTAATTTTGGTTTTTTAGACATTTGGTCTAAAACACTTTGCTGTGTAAGTGGATGTAGATTTCCAAGCATCACAATTTCTGCATCCTTATAACTTTCTGGAACTACAGGTGTAAAATGCTCTAATACGTTTAACTCTGTGGCCAAAGTATCCCTAGAGTTCATGTCGTTGTGATATTTTCCACTCCAAAAGAAAGTTTTTCCATCTTTTACAATTTCTACTCCTTCTATATCAATATTTCTATTTGTTAATAGATCTAAATATTCCTGCGGAAAATCGCCACCAACAACAGATACTGCTGCTGCGTCTACATTATTAAAATTTGAAGCAGATAAACCTATATAAGTTGCTGCTCCTCCTAGAATTTTATCGGTTTTACCAAAAGGTGTTTCTATAGCATCAAAAGCTACCGTACCTACTATTACTAATTTGCTCATAAAAGCGTTTTAATTTAAGCGGCAAATATACGATTTTTATACAGTTTTAAATTATTTAATATAATTCTTATTTTCTGCCAAAATCTGCAGGTATTTCTCCCCAAGCTTTGGTCTCCCATTTTACTATGGTTGTTTTATAATCGTTTTCTTTTAACCATTTAACAGCACGATCTACCAAATCGTAAACTGGTTTGTTTTTTGCATTACGTTCTAACTTGCTATTACATGTTTTTTTACGCACCCAACTCATAGCTGTTCTAGAGTCTGTATATATAATACGATCACTATTATGTTTTTTTAAAAAACTTAAACCATGAACTAATGCTAAAAATTCTCCTAAATTATTTGTGCCTTGGGCAAAAGGTCCTTGTATAAAAAGCTGTTGTTTTGTTTTAGTGTCTACTCCACGATATTCCATAATTCCAGGATTTCCACTTGAAGCGGCATCAACCGAAATTGAATTATAGTTTGGTTGTCCTATTTTTTTTAGTTGCTCTAGAGATAGTTCACTTTTAAAACTTTTATTTTTACCTATATAATCGAAATAATTTCCTTTTAAAGCTTCTTTTGCAGCATCAAAAGTTGCAAACGATTTGTATTGCGCTCCTTCATAATCTTTAATTAAAGACTTGCAAGTATTCCAAGAGTCAAAAACTCCCGTTTTCTTTCCTTTCCAAACTGTGTAATATTTTTTTTTCTTTTTACTCATTTAAAATTTCCTCTACTACTTTAGGAAAATGTTTCATTTCTAATTCATGAATTTTTGCTGCAACATCTTGAGCAGAATCTGACGTTTTCACCTCGCATTTTGCTTGAAAAATGATGGCTCCTTCGTCATAATTTTCATTTACATAGTGAATTGTTATACCTGTTTCGGTTTCTTTTTTGTTAATAACCGCTTCATGCACATGCATACCATACATGCCTTTTCCTCCAAATTTTGGCAATAAAGCAGGATGTACATTTATTACTTTATTAGGGAAGTGTTTTAATATGTTTTCTGGAAATTTCCATAAAAAGCCAGCTAATACTATTAGATCTGGATTATTACTTTTTAAAATATTAAGTACATGATCTGTCTCTGTAAAAGCAATTTTATTAAAAGACAAAGCGCTAACCTTCAGTTTTTTACAACGATCCAGCACTTTGGCATGCGGATTGTTAGTTAATACTTGAATTACAGACGCATTGTCCCTATTTTGAAAAAACCTTATTAAATTTTCAGCATTACTTCCGCTACCGGACGCAAAAATTACTACACGTTTCATTTTATAGTTTTCAGTGTTAAATCTTCAAACAAAAAAAAGAATAATTATTAACAATTACGGGCTAAAACAGAATTTCTTCAATTTAAATTATTAACTTTCGAAGTCTTTTTTAATAGAAAGATGTGTTTTAAAATAAAGTTTTTTATTTTTGCCTCTTAATTAAAACTAAAAAAATTAAAATTATGTCAGACATTGCATCAAGAGTAAAAGCGATAATCGTAGACAAATTAGGTGTTGATGAAAACGAAGTTGTAACTGAAGCTAGCTTCACAAACGACCTAGGAGCAGATTCATTAGACACTGTAGAATTAATCATGGAATTCGAAAAAGAATTCGATATCCAAATTCCAGATGACCAAGCAGAAAACATTGCAACAGTAGGTCAAGCTGTATCATACATTGAAGCTGCAAAATAAGCACTAATATTTATGGAACTTAAGCGAGTTGTAGTTACGGGTCTAGGAGCACTTACGCCAATTGGAAATACCAAAGATGAATATTGGGATGCCCTAATTAACGGTAAAAGTGGTGCTGCGCCTATTACGTATTTTGATACTGAAAAGTTTAAAACAAAATTCGCGTGTGAGTTAAAAAACTTTGTCGCAACCGATTTTCTAGATAGAAAAGAGGCGCGAAAAATGGACAGGTTTACGCAGTACGCAATGGTCGCATCTGATGAGGCTATTGCGGACGCGAACCTAAATTTAGATACCGTTAACAAACTTAGAGTTGGCGTTATCTGGGGAGCAGGAATTGGAGGTCTAGAAACTTTTCAAAACGAGGTTTTAAACTTTGCGCAAGGTGATGGTTCACCTAGATTTAATCCTTTCTTTATCCCTAAAATGATTGCAGATATTGCACCAGGAAACATATCCATTAAAAATGGTTTTATGGGTCCTAATTACACAACTGTATCTGCGTGTGCTTCTTCTGCAAATGCTATGATAGATGCATTAAACTATATTCGTTTAGGACATTGCGATGTTATTGTTACTGGTGGTAGTGAAGCCGCTGTAACTATTGCAGGAATGGGCGGATTTAATGCAATGCATGCTTTGTCAACCAGAAACGAAAGTCCAGAGACAGCTTCAAGACCGTTTGATGCTTCTAGAGATGGTTTTGTTTTAGGCGAAGGTGCTGGAGCAATTATTCTTGAAGAATATGAGCACGCTAAAGCTAGAGGTGCAAAAATTTATGCTGAAGTTGTTGGTGGTGGTATGTCTAGTGACGCACACCATATGACAGCTCCACATCCAGATGGAATAGGTGTTATTGCAGTTATGAGAAATTGTCTAGAAAACGCAGGCTTAAAACCTGAAGATGTAGACCATATAAATACTCATGGTACCTCAACGCCATTAGGTGATGTTGCAGAACTTAAAGCAATATCTAAAGTTTTTGGAGACCATGCTAAAAATATTAATATAAATTCTACTAAGTCAATGACTGGTCATTTACTTGGTGCCGCAGGTGCTGTAGAATCTATTGCCTCTATATTAGCAATGGAGCATGGCGTTGTACCACCAACTATTAACCATGAAAATGTAGACGAAAACATAGATCCTAATTTAAACTTAACGCTAAACAAACCTCAAAAACGCGATATTAAAGTTGCAATGAGTAATACCTTTGGTTTTGGCGGACATAATGCTTGTGTATTATTTAAAAAGTTAGATTAGATTTTTTGATGAAAAAACTTCGAAACATATTCTCAAAATCTAAAGAAGAAAAAGGAGAATTTTTCATCACAGTTTCAAAAATTATTGGTTATAAACCTAAAACCATTAAACACTTTCAAACAGCGTTTACTCACCGTTCTATGAATATTAGAAACAGCAAGGGAAACATTGTTAATTATGAACGTTTAGAGTTTTTAGGTGATGCTATGTTAAGCGCAGTAATTGCACACCATTTATATGAGGAAGTTCCTAGTGGAGACGAAGGCTACTTAACAAAAATGCGCTCTAAAGTAGTAAGTAGAGAACATTTAAATGAACTTGGTAAAGACTTAAAGTTAATTAACCTTGTTCAAAGCAAAATACCAAAAGGACAATTTGGCGATAATATACACGGTAATTTATTCGAATCTTTAGTAGGCGCTATTTATTTAGATGGCGGTTTTAAAGCCTGCGAAAAATTTATTTACAAGCGTGTTATCACGCCTTTTGTAGATATAGAACAATTAGAAGGTAAGGTTATTAGCTATAAAAGTTTACTTATAGAATGGTGCCAAAAAGAAAAGAAAACCTTCGATTATAATGTCTATGAAGATACTGGAAATGATAATATTCGTCATTTCTCTGTAAAATTATCTATTGACAATAAAATTGTTTCAAAAGGACGAGCAACTTCTAAGAAAAAAGCCGAAGAAAAAGCATCTAAACGGGCCTTTTTTGTGTTTCAAAATCAAATTTCAAAAACTTTATCATAGTATTTTACATCATAAAATAGTGATAAAAAGGTTATTACACTATAACGTTTTCGTTGCTAATTCTTGTTAAGATTCAGTAAAAGGCAACGATATAAACTTTTTTTAATGCTATATTTACAATTAATTTTTATGTGAATATGGCTATTAAAAAACTCGTTTTAAATGATTTTTTTGAAGAAGAAAGCTTCTCCTTAATTGGTATTCATTGCACAATAGAAGATTACCGTCTTGCCTTCTTACTTAATCAAGCGCTAAACTTAAAATTAACTAGACAAGACAAAGACATTGATAATAACAACCAAGAAACAAACTTTTCGTTTTTTGAGTGGGAAGACAATACACAATATACAACCTGGAATTTAGTCTCTAATACGTGTAAAGTTATTTCTAGTGAAACTAACAATAAATCTGGATCTCTATTTACTAACAGTGAATCGTTTACAAAAACGCACCACTTAGTATCAGAGTATAGCAAAGCAAATTATTTATTAAAAATAAATAATGAATATCAAGCTAAAAAGGAGAAAATTATCTTAGAAAAAATACTAAAAATTACTCAAGTTATCACTGCTTATAGAATTGATACTAACACATTAAAATCTAAAGACCAACTAATATTTAACTAATGCTGAAAAGAAAAAAAACCAAAATCGTTGCAACTCTAGGACCTGCAACTGCAAATAAAGAAACCTTAAAAGCAATGCTTGATGAAGGCGCAAACGTGTTTAGAATTAACTTTTCTCACGCTGCTTATGATGATGTTAAAGAACGTGTAAAGATGATTAGAGAGCTAAACGATGAGTTTGGCTATAACGCATCAATTCTAGCAGACTTACAAGGCCCTAAACTTCGTGTTGGAGTTATGCAGGGAGAAGTATTTGTGCATCCAGGAGACGAAATTATTTTTGCTACCGGAAAACGTTTTACAGGAACAAAAGAACGCGTTTACATGACGTATGATAATTTTCCTCAAGATGCTAAAAAAGGAGAACGCATATTATTAGACGACGGTAAATTAATATTTGAAGTTGTTTCTACAGATAAAAAATCAGAAGTTAAAGCCAAAGTAATTCAAGGTGGTCCATTACGCTCTAAAAAAGGAGTAAACTTACCAAACACAAACATATCGCAACCAGCGCTAACAGAAAAAGATATTGAAGATGCAAAATTTGCCTGCGAGTTAAAAGTAGACTGGATGGCATTATCATTTGTACGTCATGCAGAAGATTTAATGGTATTACAAGAATTAATTAAAGAACATAGCGACCACAAAATACCAATTATAGCAAAAATTGAAAAACCAGAAGGTGTAGCAAACATAGATAAAATTGTAGCCTATTGCGATGGTTTAATGGTTGCACGTGGAGATTTAGGAGTAGAAATCCCAGCCGAAGAAGTTCCATTAGTACAAAAACAATTAGTATTAAGAGCTAAAAAAGCTAGAATACCAGTAATAATTGCCACGCAAATGATGGAAACTATGATAGATAGTTTAACACCAACGCGTGCAGAAGTTAACGATGTTGCTAACTCTGTTATGGATGGTGCAGATGCCGTAATGCTATCTGGAGAAACAAGTGTTGGTAAATATCCAGTGCAAGTAATCAAGCAAATGGCAAGTATAATAAAAAGCGTAGAAGACAGTGATTTAATTTCTGTACCTCACGAACCACCAACAATACGCACAAAAAGATACATAACAAAATCAATTTGTTACCATGCTGCGCATATGGCTAATGAGATTGATGCAAAAGGTATTTCTACACTAACAAATAGTGGTTACACCGCATTTCAAATATCTGCGTGGCGACCAAAAGCACACATATTAGTTTTCACCTCAAACCATCGTATTCTAACACAGCTAAACCTTCTTTGGGGAGTAAAAGCATTTTTCTACGATAAATTTGTAAGTACAGACGAAACTATAGAAGATGTAAATAAAATGGCTCAAGATATGGGTTACTTAGAAAAAGGAGATATGTTAGTAAGCCTTGCAGCCATGCCAATTCAAGAAAAAGGAATGGTAAATACACTTAGAGTTACAGAAATATAGTTGTTTTTTGGGCGTTACCTAAAGGTCGCGCTATCCACTATATCTTTTGTAAAACAAAAGGATGCCGTTACTATCGCTAACGCAAACTAAGGCAAGTAATAAACTAAAAAAACCAGCTACAAACCGTAGTTGGTTTTTTTATTTAAAAGCCAAATTTTAATTGTACAGTAACACTTTTAGGCTCAACCTTTTTTACTTTCTTTTCTGTATTTAAATTAGATAAAGAGATACCAAGTAAACGTACAGAGTTATTCATTTTTTCTTGATAAAGTAACTCTTTAGCCGTTTCTAAAACCACACTTTTATCACTTATAAAATAAGGCAAAGTTTTACTTCTTGTTTGCAATGTAAAATCGCTATACTTTATTTTTAGAGTAACCGTTTTACCAGCAACTTTACTTCTTATTAAACGTTTAGAAACCTCTTCGGCAATATGGTCAAGCTTTTCAAGCATAAATATTTCAGACGATAAATTTTCGCTAAACGTACGTTCTGCCGCAAGGCTTTTTCTAATTCTATTTGGCTTTACTTCACTATTATGTATACCTCTAACAATGTAATAATAGTAGCTACCAGATTTACCAAAATTTTGCTCTAAAAATTCTAAAGATTTAGACTTTAAATCTGTACCAGTAAAAATACCTTTTTGGTACATTTTTTCTGCAGTAACTTTACCAATGCCATAAAATTTTCTAATATCTAAAGCCTCTAAAAAGCCTAAAACCTCTTCAGGATTAACTGTTTTTTGTCCGTTAGGCTTATTATAATCACTAGCAACTTTAGCAATAAATTTATTAATTGAAATACCCGCAGAAGCCGTTAAACCAACCTCATTAAAAATTCGAGTTCTAATCTCTTCAGCAATTAACGAAGCACTAGGATTTCCTTTTTTATTTTCAGTAACATCTAAATATGCTTCATCAAGAGATAAAGGTTCAACCAAATCTGTATAATCATAAAAAATAGCTCGAATTTTAGAAGAAATTTCTTTATACCTATCAAATCTAGGCTTAACAAATATTAAATCTGGACACAAACGTCTAGCTTTAACACCACTAATAGCACTTCGTACACCAAATTTTCTAGCCTCATAACTTGCTGCACTTACAACACCACGGTTACCGCCACCGCCAACGGCAATGGCTTTACCTTTTAATTCCGGATTATCCATTGCCTCGACAGATGCATAAAAGGCATCCATATCAACATGAATAATTTTTCTTAACACAAAATCTAAAGACATAGTGCAAATTTATTAATTCCTCTCCAAGCAGAAATCTCTATTTTTGTAATTTAGAACAAAATTAATAACAATATCTTGGTAAATAACCTTAAACATGATTGAAATAGAACGCAAATTTCTAGTAAATTCTAATAATTTTAAAACACAATCTTACAATAGTTTTAAAATTAAACAAGGCTTTTTAAATACCCATAAAGAAAGAACTGTACGTGTAAGGTTAAAAGGAGATATAGGGTATATTACTGTTAAAGGTGCATCATCAAAAAACGGATTATCTAGATTTGAATGGGAAAAAGAAATAACAACAAATGAAGCCAATTCACTATTAAAACTGTGTGAAAATGGAGTTATAGATAAAACCAGATACGAAGTAAAAAGCGGAAATCATATTTTTGAAATTGATGAATTCTACGGCGAAAATGCTGGTTTAATAATCGCAGAAATAGAGCTAACATCAGAAAATGAAAGTTTTGAAAAACCTAATTGGCTAGGAAAAGAAGTTACAGGAGAAATAAAATATTATAATTCGCAATTAAGTATAATGCCTTTTAACAAATGGTAAACAATTTACATATGAAAAAAATACTATTATTAGCATTACTTGTATTAACGGCATGTAATCAAACAGAAAAATCTGACAATAAAAATATAGAAGTTTCTAGCAGTCTTAAAAAAAGTTTAGAACAAAAACCTTTACTAACTTCAAAACAACAATTAGAAGCCTTAAAAAATGATGGTTTTAAGGTTATGGACTATGTTGACGAAAAAACTAAAGACACTGTAATTATGCAGCAGTATTTTATGGCGTTTTTAAAATCTGGTCCAATTAGAAATCAAAATGAAGAAGAAGCAACACGATTACAAAAAGAACATTTAGCGCATTTAAGTAAAATGTACGATTTAGGTTATGCAGATATTTCTGGTCCATTTGGAGATAATGGCGAATTAAGAGGTGTTACAATTTATAATGTACCTAACCTAAAAATGGCAGATAGTTTAGCAAATGCAGACCCAATGGTTAAAGCAGGAAGATTAGAAATAGAAATACATCCTTGGTGGGCAGCCAAAGGTTACAGTTTACGTTAATAAAAAAGCCACAACAAATTGTTGTGGCTTTTTTATTTAAACTTGATTTAAAATCATTCTACAATAATCTTTTTAGTAACTACTTTAGAACCATCACTTATATTAAGTAAATACATTCCTGCTTCTGCATTACCAAGACTTATTGCCTTGTTAAACTCTGCAGAACTATTATTATAAGTTTTACTAATTATTGAGCGTCCACGAACATCAAATACAGCAATATCTATATTTTTTGATGTTGTATTAAACTTTACATTAAACTCTCCATTATTAGGATTTGGATATATACTTAAATTGCTTAATGAAAATTCGTCAACATTTAATGCGGTTACAGTTGTACTACACAGTTCTATAGACCATTCGTTAACAACACCTGTATCACCATTATAAAAATCTACAAAAACTAAGTTCCATGTTCCAGATGGATCATTACCATTAAAATCATTTAATGGGTTTGCAGGTGCATAAGTTCCAACTGTAGGACTTGCACAATTAAATTGCGGTTGACCATCTTGAAAAGTAACATCAATATCCATAAACTGTGCAGAATTACAAGATCTAGCCCAAATATTTGAAAAACCACCACCATTTGGTGCTTGTAATTGCATAATTAAATCTCCAATATAACTATGAGTTACATCTGCACTAACTTTAATATCTGTAATTAATGTAGATTCTGTAACATTAACAGGAATAAAAACTGGATTACCTTGAACATTAGCTCCTGCTCCATCAGGAATAGGAGTAGAAATTGGTCCTGTTGTATATGTATTACAAGTAGTTGTTACTGCTGCGTTTACAGCAAAATCTGTTGTATTAATGTTAAAGAATATATTTCCTGCACCTTCTACCATAACTCTACAAAATGGAGATGATGGTAATGCAGGTACAACTATATTAGCCGAACCATTATTTGGAACATTTGTAGCTAAAACCGTATCGTATGTCAATCCTCCATCTGTTGACAATAAAATATTTACATTTGCTGTATTAATTCCATTTGCTGTAGTTCCAGCTACATTCCAAGTAACAGTTTGTGTTTCTCCAGTAAGCCATGTTATACCTTCTGTATTTTGAGATGTTACAATAAAAGGTCCTGCTGAAGCATTTACAGTAGCTATCATTTCATCAACTGCAGTTTGTCCTCCAACAATATCATTATCTCTAACCGTTAACCTAAAAGCCATTGTTCTGTCTACAGAAGCTAATTTTTCCCAAGCTGTAGATCCTCCACTAACAACTAAGTCTTCAAGTCTTGGTATGTAGCGTGATGGATTTGTTGTTCCCTTATACGACCTTACAATTGGTCCATTTACTGTAGTTTCTGTTGGTGCTCCTGTTGGTCCTAAATCATATTCTTCCCAAGTATAGGTATGAGTACTAATTCCATCTGCATCCGTAGAAGATCCAGTTAATTTATATGGTGTTGATGCTGGTATAGTATAATCTGTTCCTGCGTTTGAAGTTGGAGCCGCATTACCTGTAGCTGTTAATGTAGCACATTGGCTATTTCCATTAGTTATATTGTCGAAAATTTCATCTAAAGATTTTTGATGAAAATAATCATCACTATTATTTTGAACATTTTGTGGAGCGCAAATACCTGCATATGCCATAATTGTAGAACCACTTCCTGGTTCGTATGCATTAGAAGCTGTTCTTTGTGTTAAACAACTTGAACCAGGAGCATTACCATTAAATGTATGTGGACCTCCATATTGATGTCCCATTTCATGACAAACATAATCTACATCAAAAGCATCTCCTGTTGGTGCCGGTAAGCCTGTAACTCCACCTGCTTTAAAACCTGTACAAGGTGAATTTAGAAAAGCAACTCCACCACCACCGGTACTAAATACATGGCCAATATCGTAGTTTGCTGAACCAACATTTGCATTATTATCTAATGTTGTTTGATTTTCGGTTAGCATTGTTCCTCCATCATCATTAGTATAAGGGTCTGAATTAACATCTGGACCTAAAAAAATAATATTTGTATTATCTACCATCGTCATGGTTACAGATAATTCTCTTTCGTATACACCATTAACTCTTGTCATGGTAGTTGTCATAGCCGCCATTACATCAGCTAACGTGCCTCCATGAAATTGTGCGTATTCAACAGTACATGCTAATGCCAACCTAAATGTTCTTAACATACCGTCATCTGCATTTCTTGAAGTTGTTATTTCTAAATTTTTAGTGTTATCATTAATTTCATCTGTATAATTACATTTCCAATCTTGGTTTGGCTTAATTAAATCTTTTTTATTGTAAACAATATAATTTTTACCATCTGTAGTTAAAGCGTCTATAAATTCTGTACCTTGATCTGATAAGGTCATTGTATTTAAACCTTTATGAGTAATACTAAATCTAATGGTTTTAGATGGGTTTTCTAAACTTTGACCAACATAACTTCTCATTTCCGGGAATTTTTGTTGTAAATCATCTTCCATAATAGATGCTTCTTTAACTCTAAAAGATTCGAGTTGATTATTTGTTGTAGGAAATTTTACTACTACATTAGAAGATACTTGCGTATTATTTCTACTTGGAGCTAATTGTAACTGTTGTTTTAGTTTTTCAATATTTAATTGATAATATTGTGCTGTTGTAGGAAAGCTTTTTCTAAATACCTGTTGTTTTTTTGAGGCTTTATCTTTAGTAATTGGTAACCAAATTGAACTATTAATTTGTGAAAATACTGGTGTAGATATAATTGCAAATAGCAAAAATGTCCACAAAAATCTAGTGTAATTTTTTTTCATAACTATATATTTTTGTAATACTCTTTAAATATATAGTGTTCTTGTTCAAACTACAACTTTTAAAAGTTAAATTAAAAGTTGTAGTTGTTGAATTTCAGTATTTTAAATTGAAGAATAAAAAAAAGCGACTTAGATAAGTCGCTTTTTTTTATTCTTCAATTTCCTCTTGCATTACAAAATCTTCCATAAATTTTGTAGTATAATTTCCTGACAGATAATCTGGATGATCCATTAATTGTCTATGAAACGGAATTGTTGTTTTAATACCTTCTATAACAAACTCATCTAAGGCACGTTTCATTTTATTTATTGCTTCTTCTCTTGTTTGCGCAGTTGTAATTAACTTAGCAATCATAGAATCGTAATTTGGAGGTATTGAATAACCTGCATATACGTGAGTGTCTAAACGTACTCCATGTCCTCCAGGCGCATGTAACGTTGTAATTCTACCTGGTGAAGGTCTAAAATCGTTAAATGGATCTTCCGCATTAATTCTACATTCTATAGAGTGTAATTGCGGTAAATAGTTTTTACCAGAAATAGGTACTCCTGCTGCTACAAGGATTTGTTCCCGTATTAAATCGAAATCAATTACTTGCTCTGTAATTGGGTGCTCTACTTGAATACGTGTATTCATTTCCATGAAGTAGAAGTTTCTATGTTTATCTACTAAAAACTCTACTGTTCCAGCTCCTTCATACTTAATATATTCTGCTGCTTTTACAGCTGCTTCACCCATTTTTTTACGTAAAGCTGGAGTCATAAAAGGAGAAGGTACTTCTTCGGTTAATTTTTGGTGACGACGTTGTACTGAGCAATCCCTTTCTGATAAATGACATGCTTTACCGTTAGAATCTCCTACAATTTGAATTTCAATATGGCGAGGCTCTTCAATAAGCTTTTCCATATACATGTCATCATTTCCAAAAGCTGCTTTAGATTCTTGTCTTGCAGATTCCCATGCTTCTTGTAAGTCTTCTGGTTTCCATACAGCACGCATTCCTTTTCCTCCACCACCGGCAGAAGCTTTTAGCATAACTGGGTAACCTGTTTCTTTTGCTATTTTTTTACAGTCTTCAAATGTTTCTATAACACCTTCACTACCTGGTACACATGGCACGCCTGCAGCAATCATTGTAGATTTTGCATTGGCCTTATCTCCCATTTTATCAATCATGTCTGGAGAAGCTCCAATAAACTTGATATCGTGTTCTGCACAAATTTTTGAGAATTTAGCATTCTCTGATAGAAATCCGTATCCTGGGTGTATTGCATCTGCATTTGTAATTTCTGCAGCTGCAATTATATTAGACATTTTTAAGTATGACTCACTACTTGGTGCTGGCCCAATGCAAACTGCTTCATCTGCAAATTTTACATGTAGACTTTCGGCATCTGCTGTAGAATATACTGCTACAGTTTTTATGCCCATTTCTTTACAGGTTCTAATAACACGTAGTGCTATTTCTCCTCTATTGGCAATTAATACTTTTTTAAACATAACGTTCTAAAAAATTTAAAATTCAAATTCCAAATTCCAACAAATTGGGATTTGTGTTTTGGAATTTTAAAATTGGGTTATGATGGGTCTACTAAAAATAATGGTTGATCAAATTCTACCGGAGAGGCATCATCAACTAATATTTTAACAATTTTACCTGAAACTTCAGATTCTATTTCATTAAATAGTTTCATTGCTTCAATAATACAAAGTACATCTCCTTCTGCGATTGATTGTCCTACTTCAACAAATAATGGTTTATCTGGTGATGGTTTTCTATAAAATGTTCCAATAATTGGAGATTTTACAGTTATATATTTTGAATCTTCTTTTTCTGGTGCTGCTGGAGTTGCAGGTGCTGCCGCTGCTGCTGGAGCAGGTGCCGCTTGTTGCATTTGCATTTGTGGCATTTGAGCCATTGGCATTTGCTGAACAATTGTAGTTTCAGAATCTGATCCTGTTCTTATTGTTATCTTAACGTCGTCTGTTTCTAATTTAACCTCACTCGCTCCAGATTTGGCTACAAATTTGATTAAGTTTTGAATGTCTTTTAAATCCATAATTACAGTTATTAAGTTTTTTTATAGTTAGTTTATTTTCCGTTGTAGGCCCATTTAAAATAAATAGATCCCCAAGTAAAGCCACCTCCAAAAGCGGCAAAAATTAAATTATCTCCTTTTTTTAATTGTGATTCGTAATCATTTAATAGCAATGGCAAAGTAGCAGATGTTGTATTACCGTACTTTTCTATATTCATCATTACTTTATCTGATTCTAAATCAATTCTATTAGCTGTTGCATCAATAATTCTTTTATTTGCTTGATGTGCAACAAGCCAAGCGATATCATCTTTTGTAAGGTTATTTCGTTCTAATATTTTTACTGCTACATCTGCCATATTAAAAACTGCGTTTTTAAAGACTGTTTTACCGTCTTGAAACACAAAGTTTTCTCTTTTAGCAATACGCTCTGCTGTTACAGGATATGATGAGCCACTAGATTTTACTTGTAAAAATTCTCTTCCCGCTCCGTTACTTCTAAGATACTCGTCTTGCAGTCCTAACCCTTCTTCATTTGGTTCAAATAAAACTGCACCTGCTCCATCTCCAAATATTATACATGTTGCTCTGTCTTGATAATCTATCATAGAAGAGTTTTTATCTGCACCTATTAGTAGTACCTTTTTGTATCTACCAGATTCTATATATCTAGATGCTGTAGACATACCAAAAAGGAAACTAGAACATGCGGCTTCTAAATCGAAAGAAAAGGCATTTACTGCTCCAATTTGCGTTGCAGTGTATGCAGATGTTGATGCTGCCTGCATGTCTGGCGTTGCAGTAGATACAATTACAAGATCAATTTCTTCTGGATTTATACCTGTTTTATTAATAAGGTCTTGGGCGGCTTTGATGGCCATGTAGGAAGTACCTTTGCCTTCACCTTTAAGAATGCGACGTTCTTTAATACCAGTTCTGGTAGTTATCCATTCGTCGTTTGTATCAACCATCGTTTCGAGAATCTCGTTGGTTAATATATAGTCTGGCACATATGCGCCCACAGCCGTGATTGCTGCTGAGATTTTACTCATACTTTTTAAGTTAATTTGACCAAAACGGTTCAAAAATCGTCCAAAAATGGCAAAATTTTAATGAATTTAATCATTTATTGCCAATAATTATGCAAATTAAGTTCTTTTTAACGTATAGAAAAATATATCATAAAAAAAACGCCCACAAGTGAGCGTTTTCTGTATGCATGCATAGTAAATTATGCTATATTTTCTTCTGCTACAGCGTTGTCAATTAATACTTGACCTCTGTAATAAAGTTTACCTTCAAACCAGTGTGCTCTGTGATATAAGTGAGGCTCACCTGTTGTTGGGCAAGTTGCAACTTGTGGCGCAGTTGCTTTATAATGTGTTCTTCTCTTATCTCTTCTTGTTTTAGAGATTTTTCTTTTAGGATGTGCCATTTTATTTTTTTATTTATCCGTTAATAGTTTCTTTAATGTATTCCAACGAGGGTCTATTTCCTCTTGGTCTTCTTTTATGTCCTTCTGCTTAGGGCTTAATTCTTCTAATTTTTCAAGTATGTCTGAATCTAATGTTCCATCTTCAACTCCTGGATGAACTCTTTTTCTTGGCATTGCAAGCACAATTAATTCATATACATATTGTTGTATATTAATTTCATACTCTCCATGAGGAATGATTAAAATATCTATATTCTCATCATTATACTCTTCGCCAAACTTAACCACTAAATCAAACTCGTTATTTAAAGGTTGATTATAAGGTTCATTTGTAACGTCACAGTTAATATTAACTGTTCCTGATACTTCAAAATGCAGTTCTAAAAGTGTTGTTTTCTTTTCTAATTCAACATCTACTTTTAAATTACTACTATTAAAGTCGTCATACTCAAAATATTCAAAGAACTTACTGTCAATTTCGTAATCAAAATGATGTTTTCCTACTTTTAGTCCTACAAATGGTATTGTAAACTGTTTCAATGGCTTCATTATCACATCTCTTTTGAGCCCGCAAATATACAAATCTTTTTTAAACTAAAAGACTTATCAACAATTTTTTGTTGACTTCTTTTTTTTCTACTTTCTGTTATCGAAACGTTTACGTTTGCTTACTGCGAGCGGGTTTTTGTTTAATTCACTATATTCATTGCGGTTGTTAAAAATTTTAATTGCAGTAAATAATGCTTGTTTAAAAGAGTTAGTATCCGCTATTCCCTTTCCTGCAATTTCATATGCTGTACCATGATCTGGCGACGTTCTTACTCTATTTAATCCGGCTGTGTAATTAACACCTTGACCAAAAGAAAGTGTTTTAAATGGTATTAATCCTTGATCGTGATAAGATGCAATAATGGCATCAAAACTTTTATAATTATCGCTACCAAAAAAGCTATCGGCAGCATAAGGACCAAATACTAATTTTCCAGAATCTTTAATTTTTTTTATGGTTGGGCGCATTACCGCATCATCTTCACTGCCAATTACACCATTATCTCCAGTATGAGGGTTTATACCTAAAACGGCTATTTTAGGTTTATTAATTCTAAAATCTTGTTTTAATGAATTGTAAACCGTTTCAATTTTTTTGGTAATTAGCTCTGGTGTTATGTGGCTGGCAATATCTTTTACCGGCACGTGATCTGTAAGTAAACCAACCCTTAATGAATCTGTTACCATAAACATGAGACTTTCACCTTCTAGTTCTTGAGCTAAATAATCTGTATGTCCAGGAAAATTAAATGTTTTTGATTGTATATTACTTTTATTAATTGGAGCTGTTACAAGAACATCAATCTCATTGTTTTTTAAAGCTTTTGTTGCTTCTGCTAATGATTTTACAGCATATTCTCCAATTTTAGCGTTTTCTTTTCCAAAATCTATATGTACATCTTCTTTCCAACAATTAAAAATATTTATTTTTTTATTAGAGGCTTGATTTAAATGTTGAATACCATTTAAGTGTGTATTTAATTTAAAATGGTTTTTAACAAAATTCATTGTTTTTATAGAAGCAAATATTATAGGTGTACAAAACTCCAACATTCTTTGGTCTTCAAAAGCCTTTAGTATAATTTCTGGTCCTATTCCATTTAAATCTCCTATTGAGATACCAACTTTTATATTTTCTTCTCTACTCATTAATTTTGATAACTATTGTTTGTAAATTTACAGTCACAAATTTAATTAAATAATACTCGATAAAGTATGTTTACCGGAATTATTGAAACCTTAGGTACCGTAAAAGCCTTAAATAGAGAGCAGGATAATTTACATATTACAATAAATAGTAGCCTTGCTAATGAACTTAAAATAGACCAAAGTGTCTCTCACAATGGTATTTGTTTAACTGTTGTTAATATTGGAGATGAAGAATATACTGTGACCGCAATTAAAGAAACTATAGAAAAAACTAATATTGGTGATTTAAAAGAAAATGACATTGTTAATATTGAACGCGCAATGAAACTTGGCGATAGGCTTGATGGGCATATTGTACAGGGTCATGTTGATGAAATAGCAGAATGTATTGAAGCAAAAGAAACTAATGGAAGTTGGTTATATACTTTTAAATATAATAAAGACTCTATAAACCTTACTATAGAAAAAGGCTCTATAACTGTTAATGGTGTAAGTTTAACAGTAGTAAACTCTAAGAAAAACGAATTTAGTGTAGCCATAATTCCTTACACTTTTGAACACACAAACTTTAAAACCTTTTCTAAAGGCTCTATAGTAAATTTAGAATTTGATGTTATTGGTAAATACGTGAGTAAGCTAAATGCTGTAAGAAATTAAACTAATTTTTTACTTTTTTTATAGGCAATAAAAGCACCGTATAATATTCCTAAAACTAAAAGAAACAATAAGCCTCCATCAATTGGAGTTCCTGGTGGTGTAGGTGGCTGAGACGGCGGCGGCGGATCAAACGGTGTCTGCGCTGCACATACAAAACTTATTAATATAAATAAGATTGAGGCAAATGTCTTTTTATATTGTATCATAACTCGATGGTAAATGTATAAAAAAAACTGTCTTATCAAAACTTTTCAACAGTTTTTTCATTAAAAAAACACCATGAACGGTCTTTTTTTTCGATAAAATACATAAATTGTGCCAAAAATAGTACTTTTAATATTTTTATATATAAGTATTCGGCTATTAAATTGTTAATAAATAGTAAAATTAGATAATTAAGCTTGATTTTTTTTAAGCACCTCATTTATAAAAAACAAAAAGCCTTACATTTCTGCAAGGCTTTACAATTTTAAAGTGGTCCCACTTGGGCTCGAACCAAGGACCACCTGATTATGAGTCAGGTGCTCTAACCAACTGAGCTATGGGACCAAAATTGGTCTGCAAATCTACTATTATTTTTAAAACGCTACAAGAAATTATTTCTTTATTTCACTTTTTATTTCTTGACACAGTTCAATAAGGACTCCGTTTGATGTTTTTGGATGTAAAAAAGCTACCAATTTATTATCGGCACCTTTCTTGGGTGTTTCGTTTATAACTTTAAAGCCCTCAGACTTTAAGCGTGTAATTTCAGCTTCAATATCTGTTACATCAAATGCAATATGGTGGATACCTTCGCCTTTTTTTTCTAAAAATTTTGCTATTGGGCTATCTGGCTTTGTTGCTTCTAATAATTCTATTTTATTTTCTCCAACTTTAAAAAAAGAAGTATTTACTCCTTCTGATGCTACTTCTTCAATTTTATAATGTGGTTCTCCAAATAATTTACCAAATAGCGTGTTTGACTCTTTAAGGTTTTTTACAGCTATGCCAATGTGTTCAATTTTATTCATATATAATATAGTATTATGGAATAATATAAATTTTATAAATTAGTTATTTAAGGTATAAATTTTGTTATCAAAAATAGTATAATATTTAAAAAGCGTATTTTTGCAGTACATTCTTTACTGTTAAAGTATAGAAAGCAATAAAATTAAATGAAAACAGAAGAAAGTCAAAGACAAAAAAAAATAGGATCGGTTTTACAACGTGATCTAGTAGACATATTGCAAACTGCTGCAACACAAGGTGGTATGCGCGGTGTTATTATCTCGGTATCTAAAGTTTCGGTTACTGTAGATTTATCTGTTGCTAAAGTATATTTAAGTATTTTTCCTAATGATAAAGCAAAAGAATTGGTTGAAGGTATAAAATCTAACCAACCGTTTATACGTCATGAATTAGCACAACGTACTAAAAATCAATTACGAAGAATGCCACAACTTTACTTTTTTGTGGACGACTCTTTAGAGCATATAGATAAAATAGAACAATCTTTAAAAAGAGAAGATAACCCAATTAAAAATGAAGATTTATTGGGGAAACGCAAAAAATCTTAACTATTGAGTTTTTCGTATTACATTGCTAAACGTTATTTACGCTCAAAAAGCAGTAATAATGCTATAAACTTTATCACTTACATAGCTATTGGCGGTATTATTTTAGGTGCCGCTTCTTTATTTATTGTACTTTCTGGATTTTCGGGTTTACGAGACTTTACACTTGAATTTACTACAATTATTGATCCCGATTTAAAAGCTGAAACTACTATTGGTAAATCGTTTTTATTATCTGCTTCAGACGAAGAAAAATTAAAAGCAATTGATGGTATTGCATCATATTCTAAAATAGTTGAAGAGCGCGTAATTGGTTCTTTTGATGGTGCAAAACAAGCATTTTATATTAAAGGTGTTGATGAAAAATATCAAATTGTAAATGCTGTAGATTCTATTATTGAGTATGGCAGTTGGTTAACTAAAAAAACAAATCAAGTTGTTGTTGGTTATGGTGTATCTAGCAATTTAAATCTTGGTGTTTTAAATTATGGAAAACGCTTGTATTTGGGTGTGCCAAAACCTGGAAAAGGACAAATAAACTCTATAAACGAGGCTTTTAATCAAGTAGAAACCGTTTGTGTGGGTATTTTTGCTGTTAATGAGAAATTAGATGCAAGTCATATCTTTTCCTCTATAGAATTAGCACAAGAACTCTTAGGCTATAAACCAAACCAATTATCTAGCTTGGAATTTAGACTTAAGGACAATGCAGATGAAAAAATTATAAGCTCTCAAATTCAAGATATACTTGGAAACGCTATTACTGTAAAAAACAAAACCCAACTAAACGATTCGTTAAATAAAATGCTAAACACAGAAAATTTGGCTGTTTATTTAATTTTTACTTTAATATTAATTATTGCTTTTTTTAATGTTGTTGGCTCTTTAATTATGATGATGCTTGACAAGAAAAAAAGTTTAACAACCTTATTTAATATTGGTGCTACCGTAAAAGATATTAGAAAAATATTTTTTTTACAAGGTACTCTTATGAGTATTGTTGGTGGTTTAATAGGTTTAGTTGTAAGTATAGTATTAGTGATGTTTCAACTATACGGACCAGAAAACATGAAAGTAATGATAACGCAAAGTTTAGCTTATCCTGTTGCTTTTAGAGTAGAGAATGTTTTTATTGTTTTTGTAACAATAACTGTTTTAGGTATAATAGCTTCAAAAATTGCTTCGGTTAGAATTACAAAAGCAATGGTAAAAACTGTTTAGTAATTACTTACTCTGTAAATTGAAAATCGCCAAATTTTTCTAAAACCTCATCAAAGGCAGCAAATACGTCTTTAGAGTCGTCACTTGTTACCATTTTCATGCGATATTCTTTAAAATGCGGAATACCTTTAAAATAGTTAGTATAATGTCTTCTCGTTTCAAAAACGCCCAGCACTTCGCCTTTCCAATCTATAGACATTTGTAAATGTCTTCTAGCTGCTTCTACGCGTTCCTGCATAGTAATTGGTCTATAATGTTCTCCTGTTTCAAAAAAGTGTTTTACTTGCTTAAAAAACCAAGGGTTTCCAATTGTAGCTCTACCTATCATGCAACCATCTAAACCATAATCGTCACGCATTTCCATAGCACGTTCTGGAGAAGTAACATCTCCATTGCCAAATACAGGAATATGCATTCTCGGGTTATTTTTTACTTGAGCAATAGGTTTCCAATCGGCTTCACCTTTATACATTTGTGCTCTGGTTCTACCGTGAATAGCAATAGCTTTACAGCCAACATCTTGCAACCTTTCGGCAACCTCAACAATTTTTATAGAATCATGATCCCAACCTAATCGTGTTTTTACTGTAATTGGAATATTTGTTCGTTTAACCATTTCGGCAGTAAGTTGCTCCATTAAACAGATATCTTTTAAAATACCAGCACCGGCGCCTTTACTTACAACTTTTTTTACTGGACAACCAAAATTAATATCTATAATATCTGGTTTAGATGCAGAAACAATATCTATAGTTTCTAGCATACTGTCCATATTGGCTCCAAAAATTTGGATACCAACTGGTCTTTCTTTTTCGTAAATATCAAGTTTCATAACGCTTTTAGCAGCATTACGTATTAAACCTTCACTACTTACAAACTCGGTATAAACAACGTCTGCACCTTGTTCTTTGCATAATGCTCGAAATGGTGGATCGCTTACATCTTCCATAGGTGCTAAAAGCAATGGAAAATCAGGTAGTTCTATGTTGTCTATTTTTACCAAAATGATTTCTTTTTTGCAAAATTAATGTTTTTTGGGTAATTATAAATGAATGCTATAAATTAGTGACTATGAAAAAAATTATAGTACTCTCGTTTATTATTTTTTGTAGTTGTGCTTCAAAAAAAAACACATCCAACTTAAAAACCATTAGTAACAACCATTTTGAAATTACTTACCCTAAAAGTTGGGTGAAATTTGGAGCTATGGGATATGTATATTTAACTCCAAAAACATTAAGAAAAGCAAATCCAGAAGATGAATTAAATAACATATCTGTAAGTAGAAATGTATTAAATGTCGAAAAATTTATAGGTCTAGAAAACACTTTAAAAGAACACGCAAATACGCTAAGAAGAAACGAAAGCAATAAAGAATCTAAAATTATAAAAATGGAAGAAAATTCAAAGTTTGTTTATAAAATTGAATCTTTAGTGGAATATAAATCTGAAAAAAACAAATATAAGAGGTTAGAGTTTTTCTATATTAAAAATAACAGACTCGATTTTATTCGTTTTCAAATGAAGTACATTATTTTGGTATGTATTATAATGATGCGCTTAAAATTATAAACTCTTTTGTGCCAAAATAATAATAACTTTAATCTCTATTCTGTATTCTATTTCGCTCTTTATTATAACTATTTTTTTCGTTAGAACTTAATGTGCTATTTCCAAATTTATAACTAAAGCCAAGTTTTATATAACGGTTATCTAAGTTTGTAAATTGAGAATTTCGTTGATTAAAATAGTTTGTAACAGTATTATAATCTGCCTTATTAAATAAATCTGAAGCTATTAAAGACACCGTTCCTTTTTTATTCCAAATGGTTTTTGAAATTGCAATATCTGAAAAAAGTTGCCCTTTAGAAATTAAAAGTCCTTGTAGGTTTTTACTAGAATATGTTAGAGAAAATGATGTTGATAAGCTGTTGTCTTTTAAAAAGCTAATATCTCCTATTAAATAGGTGTAATTAGACCATTGGTCTAATTCTATCGCTTGATCTAATATTTGTGTTTTTTCTAAGGTATTATACACTTCTGTTCCAAAATAAAGCGATAATTTATCGAAAACAGTAAAATAGCTTTCATAACTAAAACCTAAGGCTGTTGTTTTTCCAATATTTGTTGGTGTATAAGTAATTATATTAGTCTCGTTATTTTGAATTGGTAACTCGTTAATATTATCTTCTGTACTTGTTAAAGTGATATAAATTTGGTGTCTGTCATTTATTATTGTACCAACATCCCATTTATTAATGAAAGAAGGTTGTAAGTTTGGATTACCAGAAACAATAACATTATCATTTAAGAAAAACTGAAAAGGATTTAAAGATTGATAACTTGGTCTAGAAATTGACCTTTTATATTTTGCATACAATACTGTAGACTCTGTTGTTTGGTGATTTACTATAATAGTTGGAAACAATTTTAAATAATCTTGCGTGTGTATGTTACCTAAAGATTTTCCTTCAAGGTTGGTTTGCTCTAAACGTAAACTTGTTGTTAAACTAAAATCACCAATAACTTTATCTAAACTAGCATAGGTAGCAAAAACATTTTCAGAATAATCAAAAATATTAGCACTATTTAATTCTGTTTGGTTATTTAAAGCATCTATTCGGGTTATATTACTTCCTGTGTTAACAAATGACCCTTTAATACCTAAAGATAAAGAAGTGTCATCATTAAAAGGAATGTAATAATCTGCTTTAGCCGAAACAATATCAATATCTTGATTTGAATCTGTATTAAAACCTGTTGCATAATCAAAATCACCATTACTTGTATAATATTGACTATTTACATTTTGCTCTCTAGAATATTCGTAATTTGTATAGTGAGCATTAATAGAGAGCTTACTATTATTATTAAAAGTACTAACATAATCTGCATCAAAACCTAAGTTGTGCTTATCGTCTCTAGATAACGTATTAGCGTTAAAACTTGATAATAGATTAGAGCTATCATCTGTAATTCTAGTTAGGTTTTGAGTTCTATATTTAAAATATGGTGTTAAAGAAATATTTGAAGATAAACTAAAGGTATTATTTTCATTTATAAAATAATCCAAATTAATATTAGCTGTATGTTTTTCAGACCAAGTGTTTCTATTTAATTTAGAATCCCATAACTCATCAAGGTTATTTTCTTCGTCTAGATAATTTATCTCACCATCATTAAACCTATTTATTTTATTTTTTGAATAACTATAATTAGCAGATAAGCTTATTGATTTGTTTTTAAAAAAATTAGAAATACCTCCATTATAACTAGGAAAAACACCTTGTTTATAACCACCAAATACACGACCTCTATATCCAGTAATTAAATTTTTATCCATTATAATATTTAACACAGTTCCGCTAGATGCATCATATTTTGCTCCTGGAGTCGTAATAGCCTCTATAGATTTCACACTATTTGCTGGAGAACTTTCTAAAAGTTGAATAATTTCTGTACCAGATAAATTTACTTTTTTATCGTTAATATAAATTGTAGGTGAAGAGCGTTTAATACTAATACTTTCACCAGAAACTAAAACAGAAGGTGTATTACGTAAGACATCTAACAAATTACCTTCGGTTAGTGCTGTGTTTTGAACATCAAATATTAAACGATCTGGCTGAACTTTAACTGATGGCTTTTTGTAGTTAACTGTAATCTCATCAAGCGACTCTGAAGAGGTTTTTAAAACTATTGTTCCAACATTTAAATCTTTATCTACATTAATTTTTTTGCTATAACTATCGTAACCAATAAATGAAAATTTCAATATATAATTATCCGGTTTTACTGCTTCAATAACAAAATTACCAGACTCATTAGTGGTCGATCCAGTTATAATTTTAACCTCATCTATTGTAGAAATAATACTGTTAACATAAGGTATTGGTTCATTGTTTTCATCAACAACATTTCCGGTTATATTAAATTCTTGAGCAGTAGCAATAGTAGTAAAAAAGAAAAATATGTAAAAAAACCCTTTCATTTGTTAATTATAAGAGTGCCAAGATAATAATAGTTTTTTACTTTTTAGTACGGTAAAAACCGTAAATCTCAACACTTTGTATTCCTAATAAAAACTTAAAAATCGCTAATATTTGCACTATATTTGCACTCTCTTTCATTTTTAAGAGTATTTTAGACTATGAAGAATATTAGAAATTTTTGCATTATTGCACATATTGACCACGGTAAAAGTACACTTGCAGATCGTTTGCTTGATGTTACTGGATCTGTAACAGCGCGTGAACAACAAGCACAACTTTTAGATAGTATGGATTTAGAACGCGAACGTGGTATTACCATTAAGTCGCATGCCATACAAATGGATTATATTTTTGAGGGTGAACAATATGTTTTAAACCTTATTGATACACCTGGGCACGTAGATTTCTCATACGAAGTTTCTAGATCTATTGCTGCTTGTGAAGGTGCTTTATTAATTGTAGATGCAGCTCAAAGTATTCAAGCACAAACTATATCTAATCTCTATTTAGCGCTAGAAAATGATTTAGAAATTATTCCAGTACTTAATAAAGTCGATTTACCAAGTGCTAATCCTGAAGAAGTAACAGATGATATTGTAGACCTTTTAGGTTGTGATCCAGAAGAAGTTATTCATGCCAGTGGAAAAACTGGTTTTGGTGTAGAAAATATTTTAAAAGCAATTATTGAGCGTATTCCAGCTCCAAAAGGTGATCCAGAAGCGCCTTTACAAGCCTTAATTTTTGATTCGGTTTACAATACTTTTAGAGGTATAGAAACGTACTTTAGAGTGTTTAATGGTGAAATTAAAAAAGGACAAAAAATTAAATTCGTAGCAACAGATAAAGAATATTTTGCAGACGAAGTTGGTACTCTAAAACTTAATCAAGTTGCAAAACAAAGTGTAAAAACTGGAGATGTTGGATACTTAATAACAGGTATTAAAGCGGCTAAAGAAGTAAAAGTAGGAGATACTATTACAGACTTTGCAAACCCAACTACAAATGTAATTGAAGGTTTTGAAGATGTAAAACCAATGGTTTTTGCTGGTATTTATCCAGTAGACACAGAAGATTATGAAGAGTTAAGAAACTCTATGGAAAAGCTACAATTAAATGATGCTTCATTGGTTTTCCAGCCAGAAAGCTCTGCGGCTTTAGGTTTTGGTTTCCGTTGTGGGTTTTTAGGTATGTTACACATGGAAATTATACAAGAACGTTTAGAGCGTGAGTTTGACATGACAGTTATTACTACGGTACCTAACGTATCATACTACGCATACACAAATAAAGAACCAGATGTGCCTTTAATTGTAAACAATCCTAGTGATTTACCAGAAACTACTATGATTAATAGGGTTGAAGAGCCTTATATTAAAGCAACAATAATCACAAAGTCAGATTTTGTAGGTAATGTAATGAGCCTGTGTATAGAAAAACGTGGTATGATTACTAATCAAACCTATTTAACACCAGAACGTGTTGAACTAACTTTCGATATGCCTTTAGCAGAAATTGTTTTCGATTTTTACGATAGATTAAAAACTGTTTCTAAAGGTTATGCTTCTTTCGATTATTCTCCAATAGGTATGAAAACATCAAAATTAGTACGTTTAGATGTGTTACTAAATGCACAACCAGTAGATGCGCTTTCTGCATTAATTCACGCAGATAATGCACACACTATTGGTAAAAAAATGACAGAAAAATTGAAGGAATTAATTCCACGTCAGCAATTCGATATTCCAATTCAAGCTGCTATTGGTGCAAAAATTATTGCTCGTGAAACTGTAAAAGCACTACGTAAAGATGTAACAGCAAAATGTTATGGTGGTGATATTTCACGTAAACGTAAACTGTTAGAAAAGCAGAAAAAAGGTAAAAAGCGTATGCGCCAAGTTGGTAATGTAGAAATACCTCAACAAGCGTTTATGGCTGTTTTAAAACTTAACGACTAGTAGTTTAATACATATTAAAAAAGCACTTTCTAAAAGTTAGAAAGTGCTTTTTTTATTGACTAAAAATTTTAGCCAAAAACTAAAAGTTTATTGTTTTAATTTGCTTCTACAACTTCAACATCAAAAGGTTTTCCTAAGTATACCAATTGAGAACCTTCATCAAATTTTTCTATATCTTTATTATACGATGAGATAATACTTAATTCGCCATCTCCATTTTTAATAAATAATGGGATTATTTCTTTATCGTTATTAGAAATCTCAATTAAACTATCGTAATGTTCTTTATCCTTCAATTCAATTTCTTGAATACTTGGGTATTTTCTGGTTACATTACTAAGTGTATTATAATCATCTGTATGACTAAAAAGCCCTTCTTTTGGGTTGTTTGACACATCTTTCATTTCATCTGTAGTCACTAACCTAAAAGACCCATTTTCACCAAATTGCTTACTAAATTTATTTATTGCATACTTATTTATATCTGAGCTTCCTGTTAATGCCATTAAATAGCCAACATCATTTAATTCTATGTTATCTAATAATGTGTCTGAATAAATGTTTGTAGAAATAGCTTCCAATCCTAAATCTTTAGCTTTAGCAATATTGCTTTGATTACTATCTATTAAAACAACATGTCTTCCGTTAGACTCTAAATAGTGGCCAAGTAATCGAGACACTTTAGAGGCTCCTACAATTAAAATACCATTAGATTGTGTTAAAAATACGCCTACAATTTTAGCAAATAATCTAGCGGTAGTAGCATTTAATAAAACAGTTCCTAGAACAATCATAAAAACTAACGGTGTAATATATTCTGCACCAACAACGCCTTCTTTTGCTAATTTTAAACCAAATAATGAAGCAATACCTGCTGCTACAATACCTCGAGGTCCAACCCAACTTATAAAAAGCTTTTCGTTAAATTTTAAACTAGAACCATAAGTGCTTAAAAATACACCTAATGGTCTAACAACAAATACAATTATAGCAAATAGTGCAACCGTTTTCCAGCTGTAAATTAAATACAACTCTTCCATATTAATATTTGCTGCCAATAATATAAATAAGATAGAAATTAATAATACACTTAAAGACTCTTTAAAATATAGAATATCTTTAAGGTGTGGTGATTTAGAGTTACCTAAAACCATTCCCATAACAACTACTGCTAATAACCCAGACTCGTGTGCAAATACATCAGACAATACAAAAACACCAAGGACAGTAGCAAGTGTAAACACATTCATTAAATAATGTGGTACTAATTTTTTATTTAAAATATAATTAAGCCCATGCGCAAAGGTGAAACCAAAAGTAGCACCAAAAAGTACAATTTTACCAAACTCTATAAATGCAGTTTTTGTAAATTCTCCACCAGCATCAACGCTAATAAATTCAAAAACCAAAACGGCAACTAAAGCACCTATTGGGTCTATTAAAATACCTTCCCATTTTAGTACTGCCGAGACGTCTTTTTTTAACGGGATATTTCTTAAAATTGGTGTTATAACAGTAGGACCAGTAACAATTATTAAAGCAGAAAATAAATAAGCAATTTTCCAGCTCAAATTAAAAATATAATGTGCTGCAACTGCTGCAGCAAAAAAGGTTACTATAGATCCTATAGAAATTAATTTGGTAATTACAGGACCAACATTTTTTATTTCTCCCATTTTTAAGGTCAATCCACCTTCAAAAAGAATAATACTTATGGCAAGAGATACAAAGTAAAAGAGACTTTGTCCAGGAAATAAACCTTCATCACCATTCCATATAGGTTCTATCCACTTTGTGCCATCTTCGCTTAAAAACTCTGCTGCAATTGGTCCAACTAAAAGCCCTATAAGTATAAGTGGTAAAATAGCTGGGATTTTAAATTTCCAAGCAACCCATTGTGCCAATATTCCTAAAATAATTATTCCTCCTAATTCTACCATATTATAATCTGTTGGTTTTTTAAAAATGTTAAAGTTAAATATAATAAAACAATTTTATGGTCAATTAACATTACTACAACGTTTGTAAGGTTATTTTAAAACAATATCTTCATTGTTTTAGAATAAAAACCCTAAGTGACTCATAAACCATTTAAAACAATTGGCATTTGCGTAGCCTTTACTTCAAACCTTAAAGCAAATTTATACGAAGCCACGTGATTAGCAGTGTTTTTTGAGGCTAAACTAATTTTAATTCATATTGGAATTGAATTTGAAGACAAAATAAAAACCTTAGAAATTATTCTAAATACGCTTAGAAAATACATTAAAACTACGAGGCAATTTTTAAAGCTTCAACAGAACAAAATAAATCTTTTAATAAATTGAAACCACCAAAAGAGAAAAGCTTTTTACTTATTATGTAGGTTCAAAATTAAACTCTGAAAAAATTAAGCAAATTGAAACAACAATAAAGGTTAATGTTAATAAAACACTTAGAAAAACACAAATTGTAAATGAAAGACTAATAAACCTTGAGCGGACAAGAATAGACAACATCATTGATAATATACCAAAAGCCTTTACTAAAATATTGTAATAAAAGCACTTTACGATTTTGGAAAACGCTTGCAAAAAGTGGTTTCTTAATAAAAACTTAACGTTTACCTTCAATCCTTACATTTTTCATAATTTGCAGCTATGAAATTATATCCTATAAACGCAGGTAATTTTAAACTCGATGGTGGCGCAATGTTTGGCGTTGTACCTAAGTCTTTATGGACAAGAACCAATCCTGCAGACTCCAATAACATGATAGATATTGCTGCGCGATGCCTATTAATTGAAGATGGTAATCGTCTAATATTAATAGACACAGGAATGGGTAACAAACAAAGTGAAAAGTTTTTTGGTTACTATCATCTTTGGGGAAACGATTCTATAGATAAATCTTTAGCAAAATATGGATTTCATCGTGATGATATTACAGATGTTTTTATGACTCATCTACATTTTGATCACTGTGGAGGTTCTATACAATACAATAAAGACAGAACACTTTTAGAACCTGCTTTTAAAAACGCACATTTTTGGAGTAATCAAAATCATTGGCAGTGGGCAACACAACCTAATCGCAGAGAAGTCGCATCGTTTTTAAAAGAAAATATTCTACCAATGGAAGAAAGCGGGCATTTAAAGTTCACTAAAATCCCAGAAAATCAAGAAGATATTTTAAAAAAATCGGCATTAGGATTCGATATTTTTTTTGCTAATGGACATACCGAAAAACAAATGATTCCAATGATTAATTACAAAGGAAAAACCATTTGTTTTATGGCAGATTTATTACCAACAGTTGGTCATTTACCAATACCATTTGTAATGGGTTACGATACTAGACCATTACTTACATTAGATGAAAAAGAAAAATTCCTCAATTTAGCGGCAGATAATAATTATTACTTATTTTTGGAACACGATGCACATAACGAACTTATTACTGTGCAACACACAGATAAAGGTGTGCGATTAAAAGAAACTTTCACAAGCAACGATATTTTTAACCTATAACAAACTAAATAATTTAAAAATGAAACTAATAAATAAAACTGTTTTATTCTCAGTATTTTCTGCAGCTATACTTTCTAGTTGTGGTGGTGGCGCACCAATTATTTCAACGCCAATTGAAAACATAGATACAACACCAATTAAAGAAGCGCCTTTAACAGAAGCCGAAGCTCAAAATTGGGGACACTTAGACCTAGTAAAAGATACTATTCCTGGTATGAGTGTAGATAAAGCTTACGCTGAAATTATAAAAGGTAACAAAGGACAAAAAATAATAGTAGCAGTTATAGATTCTGGTATTGATATTGAACACGAAGATTTAGATGGTGTACTTTGGACTAATAAAGGAGAAATTGCAGGAAATGGAATTGATGATGACAAAAACGGATATGTAGACGATATTCATGGCTGGAACTTTTTAGGAGATGCATACGATGAGCAATTAGAATACATTCGTTTAGTAGCTAGTGGTAACACAACAGCTCCTAGATACGATGAAGCTAAAGCTAAATACGATGCAGACTACAATAGTGCTCTTGCAGGAAAGGAACGTTACGAAGGTATTTACAATAGAGTAAATACTGCTCACCAAACACTTAAAACCCACTTTAAAAAAGATAATTATACTGCTAAAGAAGTAAACGCATTAGAAATTACAGATGCAGAGTCAGATTTAGGTAAAGCTGTAGAAACTGCTAAATTTATGTACGCTAATGGAATGTCTTCTTTACAAGATGGCTTAAAACAAATTAAAGCTGGAGTAGATTATTTTTCAGATCAAGTAAACTTTAATCTAAACAAAGATTTTAAAGGAAGAACTACAGGAGATAATCCAGACGATTTTAATGACAAACCAGGTTATGGTAACGCTAATGTAATGCCAGTAAAAAAATCTGAAAGTCATGGAACTCACGTTGCTGGAATTATTGCTGCAGAGCGTAACAATGGTTTAGGAGCAAATGGTGTTGCTAATAATGTTGAAATTATGAGTATTCGTGCAGTACCTAATGGTGATGAGTACGATAAAGATGTTGCAAAAGCGATACGCTATGCTGTAGATAATGGTGCAAAAGTAATTAATGGAAGTTTTGGTAAAAGCTTTTCTCCTCATGCTGATTGGGTAAGAGATGCTATTAAATATGCAAGTGATAATAATGTAATATTTGTTCACGCAGCAGGAAACTCAAGTGAAGATGTAGATACAGCTCCTAACTTTCCAGATGATAATGTAAATTACGTAGAAGTTGGTAACACATACATACGTGTTGGTGCATTAGCGCCTAGCTACGGTACAAAAATGGTAGCTAATTTTTCTAACTATGGTAAGAAAAATGTAGATGTTTTTGCTCCAGGTGCAAAAATATACTCTACTACACCAGAAAATGAGTACGATACTAAAGGTGGTACATCTATGGCTGCTCCTGCAGTTGCTGGTGTTGCTGCGTTAGTTTGGTCTCAATATCCAAAATTAACAGCTGCACAAGTAAAACAAATTATTTTAGATTCTGGATTAGCAGTAAATACTAAGGTAATTGTTGGTGGTAACGGTGAAGATATTAGAGATTTTAGTAGTTTAACAAAATCTGGTAAAATGGTTAATGCCTACAATGCATTAATTATGGCAGCTCAGTTGTCTAAGTAATTATACAAACCAAAAAAGCCTCAGTGATTTAAAATTACTGAGGCTTTTTTCTTTAAAATAAATAATATGAAAAAAAGTTTTTTTTTAAGTGTTGCAACTTCTTTATTTTTAATGGGTTGTGGTACTACAAAAAGTGTTTCTAACACTGCATCCACATCTCAAAACAGTCCAATGGCTGTAACTGCATCTTCAGCAAAATCTACCTATTGGCAACAACATGTAGACTATAAAATGGAGATTGACATGGATGTTAATAATTACCAATATCAAGGTAAACAAACACTAGTATACACAAATAACTCTCCAGATGTATTAAATAAAGTATTCTACCATTTATACTTTAATGCTTTTCAACCAGGAAGTGAAATGGACGCCAGATTACAGTCTATTAAAGATCCAGACGGAAGAATGATGGAAGAAGTAAATGGAGAAAAAGTAAGTAGAATAAGCAGTTTAAAACCTAACGAAATTGGTTACATAAAAGTTAATACTCTTAAGCAAAATGGAAAAAATGTAAAACATGAAACCGTTGGAACAATTTTAGAAGTTACACTAAACAATCCAATTCAACCAGGAGAAAGTGTAACATTCGATATGGATTTTAACGCACAAGTACCTGTACAAATTCGTCGTTCTGGTAGAAATAATAAAGAAGGTGTTGCATTATCAATGACGCAATGGTACCCAAAACTATCTGAGTATGATTTTGAAGGTTGGCATGCCTACCCATATATAGGAAGAGAATTTCATGGTGTTTGGGGAGATTTTGATTTAAAATTAACTATAGATAAAGATTATGTTGTTGGTGGTACGGGATACCTTCAGCCAAATCCTAAAATAAAAGGAAACAAAAAAACGCTTCACTTTAAAGCTCCAAATGTTCATGATTTTACTTGGGCAGCAGATCCAGACTATATTCATGATACAATGCAAGTCCCTAATGGACCAATGCTTCATTTTTACTATAAAAAAGATTTACCTGCAGAAAACTTACAATTCTGGAAAGATCTTCAGCCTAAAACAGTAGAAATGATGCAATATTTTAGTGAGCATATTGGTAAATATCCTTACGAGCAATACTCTGTTATTCAAGGTGGTGATGGCGGTATGGAATATGCTATGTGTACTTTAATAACAGGTAAACGTAAATTTGGTAGCTTAATGGGTGTAACCGCGCATGAGTTAGCACATACTTGGTTTCAGTTTTTATTAGCTACTAACGAAGGGAAACACGAATGGATGGACGAAGGTTTTACTAGTTACATAAGTGATCATGCAATGGATTATATAAACAAAAAAAATGCAGATAATCCTGCTGCAAGTGCATATAGAGGTTATACTTATTTAGCAACAAAAGAAGGCTTAGAAAAACCACAAACAACACATGCAGATCGTTACGAAACTAACACTGCTTATGGCATTACAGCTTATAATAAAGGTTCGGTTTTCTTATCTCAATTAGGTTATGTTATTGGAGAAAATAATTTAAAACAAACTTTAAAACAGTATTTTAACGATTGGGCTTTTAAACACCCAACACCAAACGATTTTATTCGCGTTGCCGAAAAAGTTTCTGGTTTAGAATTAGAATGGTATTTAACAGACTGGACACAAACAACTAACACAATAGATTATGGTGTAAAATCTGTAAACGGAAACACAGTAACATTAGAACGTATTGGTTTAATGCCAATGCCTATAGACCTTGAAGTAACTTATATAGATGGAAGTACAGAGGCTATTTACATTCCATTAGCCAGTATGCGTGGAGAAAAGCCAACAACAGCTACAACAATAAAAGATTGGGCCTGGGCATACCCAACCTATACTTTTGAAACCAAAAAAGCTGTAAAAACTATACAAATAGATCCAAAAAATCTAATGGCAGATATAGATAAAACTAACAATAAAAACTAAAGTATAGTTTTATAATACATTTAAACGGTGGCCTTGTGCTACCGTTTTTTTTATACTACAATTTATTTTGGGCTTCCCACTACTCTGCTCTATCTTTGCAGTCTTAAACTTAAAAAAATGTCAAAACAAGTTCGTGTGCGTTTTGCACCAAGTCCAACAGGACCTTTACATATAGGTGGTGTTCGTACTGCCCTATTTAATTATCTATTTGCTAAAAAACATAACGGTACTTTTGTACTTAGAATAGAAGATACAGACCAAAACCGTTATGTAGAAGGTGCTGAACAATATATAATAGATGCTTTAAATTGGTGTAATATTCCTTTTGATGAAGGACCAGGTAAAAACGAAAAATTTGGACCTTACAGACAAAGCGAACGCAAGCATTTATATAAAGATTATGCCGAGCAACTTATAGCATCTGGTAATGCATATTATGCTTTTGATACAGCCGATAGTTTAGATGCACACCGTAAAGATCACGAAGCTAATGGTAAAACATTTATTTACAACTGGCATAACCGTTTAAAATTAGATAATTCTTTAGCACTTTCTCAAGAAGAAGTACAAGCAAAATTAGATAATGGTGATGATTATGTTATTCGTTTTAAGTCGCCTCAAGACCAAACATTACATTTAAAAGATATTATTCGTGGAGATATAAAAATTGATACTAATATTTTAGATGATAAAGTATTATTTAAAAGTGATGGTATGCCAACCTACCATTTAGCAAATATTGTAGACGACCATTTAATGGAAATCTCTCATGTTATTCGTGGTGAAGAATGGTTACCATCTTTAGCATTACACATGCAATTATATACTGCTTTTGGTTGGGATGCACCAGAGTTTGCACATTTACCTTTAATTTTAAAACCTACTGGTAAAGGAAAATTAAGTAAACGTGATGGAGATAAATTAGGCTTTCCAGTGTTTCCTTTAGAGTATACATCGCCAAATGGTGACATTTCTAAAGGTTATAAAGAAGAAGGATATTTTGCAGATGCTGTTATTAATTTCCTGTCCTTTTTAGGTTGGAATCCAGGTACAGAACAAGAAATTTTTAGTTTAGAAGAGCTTATTGAAGCTTTCGATTTAAGTCGTGTAAATAAAGCAGGAGCGCGTTTTGATCCAGATAAAACAAAATGGTTTAACCACCATTACATGCAAGAACAAAATAATGATGAGTTAGCCGAAGCTTTTAAAAATAATCATGAAGCATTAAAAGATATCGATGTTAATTACATTGCTATGGTTGTTAACTTAGTTAAAGAACGTGCAACGTTTGTAAACGATTTTTGGGACTTAAGTAGCTTCTTCTTTGTAGCGCCAGAAAACTTTGATGAAAAAGCATCTAAAAAAGCTTTTAAAGAAGAAACCAAAGAACTTATGACAACGCTTGTTTCAATTATATCTAATATTGAATATTTTGAGGTAGAAACACTTCAAAAAGAAATAAAAGGTTGGATTACTAAAAATGAAATTGGTTTTGGTAAAATAATGATGCCTTTACGTTTAGCTCTTGTTGGAGCTTTAAAAGGACCAGACGTTTTTGATATTATGTATATGATTGGAAAAGCTGAAACTGTAAAACGTATTGAAAAGGTCATTTCGGTTTTATAAAAAAATAGATTAAATAGATTAAAAAAAGCGAGCCATCTGGCTCGCTTTTTATGTATAAAATAACTTACAAATTACTCTTTAATAAATTTCAACACAGCACCTACTCCATTAAATTTAATAAAGTATGTACCTGTTGCTAAGCTCGAAACATCTATTGAATTTGTTGTACTATTAACAGATTGGGTTTTTACTTTTTGTCCTAACATATTATAGATGGTCGCAACCTGTTCCTCTTTAAGGTTTTTAAAAGATATTAAACCATTTGTTGGGTTTGGATATATTGCAACCGTATTTAAATTAAACTCATCTACACTTAAATTACAGTTGTAAGCTGGCATATTATAGCCTTGAGCAGTAAACCTATTTGTCATGGCTTGAATATCTGCACAAGTATAACCATGAGCTGTTCCCATATCTATAGCAGCTTGTCTTACTGCTATTGCAGCGTTTTGTTGGTTTGTACCACTATTTGTCATGGCTAAACCTTCTAAAAAAGCTTTGTCTGTTTTTTCACGACCTATATCTTCCCAAATTTCCATTAAAGTTGTTGCCCACATTTGTCCATCTGTATGAATTTGACCAATTAAACCACTTGGATATTGTGCACCATAATTAGTTACTCTACCATTCCAGCAAGTATTATGGCCATCCCAACCAAAAACATAATAGTAAGACGCGTCTGTAGTATTCCATTGCCCTAAACTTCTTTTATAAGAGTTTGCCCAATAATCTCCACAACCTTCACTTAATCCATTTACTTGAGATAATCCACCGTTTGTTAACCAATCGTGCAAACCATGACCTAATTCGTGTAAAACCACATCTGCATCTTCTGCATCATCTACACAACCTTCTCCAAAAGACAAACTACCAGAACCACCTAAATAATGTGAATTATCGCTTCCGTTTAATCCAGAAGGATCTACTTTTACACCAGTAGTATATTGGTATGGCATTAAATTAATACCCAATGTTTCATTTATGTAACGCATACTTTTATCTATGTGGTAATAAACATTTACAGCTTCAAAGCCGTCTTGTTGTCTATTAAAATTAAATACACTTGAGGCTTGATTAAATAAGCCTTTACTTGGCGATTCGAAATCTACAACCTCAGCATAAGGTCCTTCTAAATAATATTGGCCACCTGTTTGTGTAATATCTAATAAAGTTACATTTGTTCTAGCCGCATCTAACGCTGCATTAGTCGCATCATTATTATCTACATATTGGCCACCATAAACATTATTTGTTGCTGTTAAAGGATCGGTTTCAAAAACAAAACCACTTCCATTTACTAACATCATCATGTTACTACTTTTTGCTTTTGGTTCTTCCTTTTTCTTGTTCTTGTCTTTATGGTTTAATGCTTTATTTTCAACATTAATAACTGTTCCTGTTTCTGCGTTTACAATTATTTCCCAACTACCAATGGGTGTTTGTTTAGGTTCTAATCTAACAATATATGCTAGTATTGTAGTTTCTCTTTTATTGTAGATAAATAGTTCTTCCTTTTTAAAAGCAATTTCTCCTGCATTAATTTCATTTTTGGCTATCTCGAAAGCTTCGTTTTGGGTGATTTGTGGTATTGTATTTATTGTTTCTACACTAGCATCGTAAGTACTAGCGTAATAAGTAACGACATTGTTATTTGAGACATGAATAGTAATTTCTGCATCAAAAACCTGAACACCATTTTGCATTTGGTAATATCTAAATGTCTCGCCAGATAGTCCAACTTTACTAAATAACATTTCCAATGTGTGAGCATCTTGTATTTGTAATATCTCACGATTTTGGATTAACCAATTTGTTGCTACAGTCTGTTTACTGTTTTGGGCTATTGCAAATTGAGAAGTTGCAAAACAAAATGCAATTATAAAAAGTAGATTGTGTTTCATAGTATTGGTATTTAGTAAACTAGCTAAAACCCAAATGTACAAATTACAATCTATTTATTTATTATTAAAACGTTACTTGCGCGGTTAAAACTACCATGGATTGATTTCCTTTAAAGTTAGTACGATTAAGCTCGTTAAAAGCCTCGTCGTTTAATTTATTTAAAGTATTTAAAAAACCGTAAATATATTGGGCTTTTAATTTAAAGTGACTAAATCCTGCACTTAAACCTACTGCTCCATTTACATTAAATCTAGAAATTGGGGTAATATCTTGTGCGGTTACAGTTTCAAAATTATTTATTAAATAATTCTCTTGATTTTCATCTTTTAATTCTAAATCTGCATTGTATTGTAACATTGGTCCAAGATCAAAAGTTACATAGCTTTCTATTAATTTAACGTGTAATAAAAAAGAAAGTTGTGCAGTAAGTAGCTTGTATTCTATATCTTCAGTCGTATTAAAAACGTTAGATTGTCTACCTTCAACACTAAAATTATTTTCTGCTAATTGCATACTGTAACTAACACCATACCATTTGTGAGGTAGCATTACAGAAGCTGTTAAACCTGCGGCCCAACCATTTCCTTTTTTTGTATTAAAGTTATCTGTTATAATATCATATTGAGTTAAGCCACCAGAAATACCTATACCGTTTTTTATATCGTAATTTCTTTTTTGCGAATAAGAAAGTGTAACAAAACCTATAGTAAATACTACTAATATAATGTGTTGAATATTTTTAATCATAAATTTGGGTATAAAAGCACAAATATAACCTAAATTAGTAATCATTAACTAACCATAAAAAACAGTTATCTATCATGGGACAATTTATTCTTATTCCGATTATATTTTTCGGACTTATTATTTTAATATCTGCTTTCTTCGTAGTAAAGCAACAAACCGCTGTTATTGTAGAGCGCTTTGGTAAATTTCATAGCATACGTCAATCTGGCTTACATTTAAAAATACCTTTAGTAGACCGTATTGCAGGACGTTTAAGTTTAAAAATACAACAATTAGATGTTATTATAGAGACAAAAACGTTAGATGATGTGTTTGTACGTTTAAAAGTTTCTGTACAGTATAAAGTAATAAAAGACAAAGTGTATGATGCGTTTTATAAACTAGATTACCCACATGATCAAATAACATCTTATGTATTTGATGTTGTACGTGCCGAAGTACCAAAAATGAAATTAGACGATGTTTTTGTTAGAAAAGATGATATTGCCTTAGCTGTAAAAGCAGAATTAAATGATGCTATGATGGATTACGGATTTGATATTATTAAAACCTTAGTTACAGATATCGATCCAGATGCACAGGTAAAAGCTGCCATGAACCGCATTAACGCATCTGAACGTGAAAAAACTGCTGCACAATATGAAGGTGATGCTGCACGTATTTTAATTGTAGAAAAAGCAAAAGCCGAAGCAGAAAGTAAACGTTTACAAGGTCAAGGTATTGCAGACCAACGTCGAGAAATTGCTCGTGGTCTTGAAGAAAGTGTAGAGGTTTTAAATAAAGTTGGTATTAATTCTCAAGAAGCATCTGCTTTAATTGTTGTGACACAGCATTACGATACTTTACAATCTATAGGTCAAGAAACAAACAGTAATTTAATTTTACTACCTAATTCACCACAAGCGGGAAGTAATATGTTAAACGATATGGTTGCTAGTTTTACTGCTAGTAATCAAATTGGAGAAGCTATGAAAAATGCAAAAAAGAAAAAGGAATTAGAATAACAAATTACTCTCAAATAAATAAAAAAGCCTCTAAAAATTAGAGGCTTTTTTTATGCTATTTTTTATAACGTTCTTTAAGTTCTACTAGCGTATTTCTATAATTCTCTAAAGACTCTTTGTCTAAAGTTGCTTCATCGCCATGAGGTAATGTGTCTCTGGTTTCTTTTAGATATTTTTGTAGTTCTGGATAATTTTCCTCAATATCTCTAGTAATTTGACTAATTTCTGTTAAAATTTGTTGTGCTTCTTTATCCATAATTTCTTGGTTTTACTCTAAAATTAATAGTAAAATTGAAGAAATTAAAATTTTTGATGCTAATTGATTGTTAAAAACCTACTTAAAAGGATGACGCTCAACCCAATCTCGTGCAGGATTTAAGTACTTAACAATAAATCTTAATAGCATATTTGAAGGAAACGTATTAGTATGTTTCATATAAACATCCATAGCTTTTGCTTTTGCTCCTATAGAACTTTTTATTTCCATTGCAGTACGTGCGTATATAATAGTATTAAAATTATTTTCTATACCAAAAACAGCCATATCATAAAGCATATTAAGATATATTTGATGCTTTTTCTGTAAACTATTATTATAGCCTAAAAAGTAAGTTTCTAGTTTTCTTTCGTTTATTATTAGACTAAAAAAACCTACTAATTCTTGATTTATAAAATAGCCAAAAACTTTAAAATTATCTTTTAGAGCTGTTTTTAAATCTATAAAATGACAAGAGTTTAATATAAATGAATTTACCCTAGCATTATCTGAAACATTCTTATAAAGCTGAAATATTTGTGGTTTTAATTTAATAAGTTCGTTTAAATCAAGCTCTTTTTTTTCAATTACCTTTCCTTTTTTTAATGCCGATTTATAACGGTCACGATATTTTTTATTTAAAGCACTACTATAATCCTGTTTTGTTTTCCACACTTCTGGAATTGTAAAAACCATATTGGGTTGTACTTGCACTTTATATAGTTTTTCTCTTTTAAAAATATGCCCATATTTGTGTATAGCATCAGCTTTAAAATAATCTTTAAAAGCTATAATTCTAACGTTTTTTTTATTTGTGTTTTTTATTTGTTGTGCAATGCTTTTTAAAGCTTTAAAAACTTCATTTAAAAATTGAGTATACTCAATTTCATGTCTATTAAAATACAAACCATGTTGTCCTGTATGCATTATATTACCTACAATTAAAGCATTACCTCTTACTATTTTTGAAATTACTTGTTTAGATTTTCTAATTAAATAGTTATCGTTTGTATTTCTAAAAATATCATCAAGATACATTTCTACACGTTGAACAATAGCTATTGCTACAAGTTTTTCAGCTTTAAAGACACCAATATAATATGGCGTAACATTATTTGGGCATGAATTTTCTAAGGCTTTAAGAAACTGTTGTTTTAAAAAAATATCATTATGATTTAAACAATCCCAAGATTTTGGGAGCGCGTTTGATGTATGATAAATTTTATAAGTAATCAATGTTTGTAAAAAAAGAAAAAGACTGAAACTATTATAATTTCAGCCTTTGTAAAGTTATGTTTTTAATTGGTTAATTACAAGGCTTTTGCCTCTGTTACTAACAATTGATTTTTATCGTCTAAAGCTTTAGTGATAAATGCATTTATAGCTTCGTTTTTTTCTAATCCATTTTTTAATAAAACACCTAAACTAATCATGGTAATTATTCGCGTTCCACTTTTTTTAACCGATGTGCCAAATAATGGTTCTAGATCTTCGTAAGTGATGCTTTTTGCTAATTCTTGAATCTCTGCTTTCGCTTTTGCTTGCTTATCTTCTGGCATACGATCGTACTTTTTACCATAAGATTTTATTTGCTCTATAGCTGGACGGTTATTTTGTTGTGGTTGTTTTTGTTGGTTGTTATTACTTGCTTTAGGTTTTGCTTTTGCCCAAGAGTCGCGTAATCCAACCGTTTTATTAAAAACTAAATTATTTGCAGTAGAATCGTTATCTACATTAAAATAACCTAAACGTTGAAACTGGAATTGTTCACCAACTTTAGCATTAGCTAAACTTGGTTCTACAAATGCTTCTATAACTTTTAAAGAGTTTGGGTTTATAAACTCCATAAAATCTTTTTCTGCATGGCTATCTGGCGCTTCGTTTGTAAATAATCTATCATATTCTCTAACTTCTGCTTTTAAAGCATGTTTTATAGATACCCAATGTAATGTTCCTTTTACTTTCTTTTCGGTATCTGTAGAATACGTACAATTTATTTGTATAACATTACCATTTGCATCCTTTTCTACATTTTCTGCCTTAATAATGTATGCATTTTTAAGTCTTACTTCTCCTCCTAATTTTAACCTAAAAAACTTGTTTCCAGCTTCTTCTTTAAAATCTTCTTTTTCAATGTATAATTCACGAGAAAATGGTACTTTTCTAAATCCTGCAGTTTTATCTTCCTGGTTATTTTCGGCTTCAAGCCATTCTTCTTTATCTTCAGGATAGTTTGTAATTACAACTTTTACAGGATCTAAAACAGCCATTACTCTATCGGCTTTTTTATTTAAATCTTCACGAATACAAAATTCTAAAAGTGATACATCTATAACATTTTCACGCTTTGCAACACCAACAGTTTCTACAAATTTTCTAATAGATTGTGGTGTATAACCGCGACGACGCAAACCAGAAATAGTTGGCATTCTTGGGTCATCCCAACCGTTTACAATACCTTCTTCTACTAATTTAAGTAACTTACGTTTACTCATAATTGTGTAGCTTAAGTTTAAACGTGCGAATTCTCGCTGTTTAGGCTGCATTGGGTACTTGTCTTTAGCAAAGTTATATACTTGCTCCTTAAACCAATTATAAAGCTCTCTATGCGGTTTAAATTCTAGTGAGCATAATGAATGTGATATTTGCTCTATGTAATCACTTTCACCGTGTGTCCAGTCGTACATTGGGTATATACACCAATTACTACCGGTACGGTGATGATCTTTTTTTAAAACACGATACATAATAGGATCTCGCATAAGCATATTAGGATGCTGCATGTCTATTTTTGCACGTAAAATATGCTCTCCTTCTTTGCAATCTCCAGCTTTCATTTTTGCAAAAAGTTCAAGATTTTCGTCTACAGTTCTATTTCTAAAAGGACCATCTACTCCTGGTTGTGTTGGTGTTCCTTTTTGTTCTGCCATGGCTTCACTAGATTGAGAATCTACGTAAGCTTTACCGCCTTTTATTAGTAAAATTGCCCAATCGTAAAGTTCTTGAAAATAGTCTGATGAGTAACACTCTTCTGCCCATTTATAGCCTAACCAAGATACATCTTCTTTAATAGCGTCTACATATTCCTGCTCTTCTTTAGCAGGATTTGTATCGTCAAAACGTAAGTTAACAGGTGCATTATATCTTTCTCCTAAACCAAAACTAATACCAATGGCTTTAGTGTGCCCAATGTGTAAATAGCCATTAGGTTCTGGCGGAAAACGAAAACGTAACTTATTTTTTTCTAATCCGTTTGCTAAATCTTCTTCTATAATATGCTCTAAAAAATTGAGCGATTTTGTTTCTGTAGACATACTTGTATTCTTGATTTTAATTGATTATTTGCTATTAAATCAACTTAAAAATAGTTTGTAAAATTAATGAAAATACGTAACAAAATAACCGTTTATTATACATATACTTTATAACATTAATTAAAACAATAAAACTTATGAGTTATAGCTGCCCAAAATGTAATAATACTACATACGAAACAGGACAAATGCGTGCTACTGGCGGTACATTATCTAAAATTTTTGATGTACAAAACAAAAAATTTACATCTGTAACTTGCAAAAATTGTACTTATACAGAGTTTTATAAAACTAAAACTAGTGCAATAAGTAATGTTTTTGATTTTTTTACAAGCTAAAATAGCTTTGAAAATTTATTTTAAAAATAATAGCTAAACTGAAAAAACTCGCATTACATTTGCGCTATGGGAATAATTAAAGTTGAAAACATACGTGTTTATGCACATCATGGTTGTTTAAAAGAAGAAACAGCAATAGGTAGTGATTATCGTGTAGATTTAAAGGTAAAAGCCGATTTACAAAAAAGTGCAAGTTCTGATGCTTTAAAAGATACTGTAGATTATGTACTTTTAAATAAAATTGTAGTTGAAGAAATGGCTACGCCAAGTGCACTTTTAGAACATGTTGCTAAGCGTATTTTAGATAGAATTTTTGCTGAAGATAAGCTAGTTACTGTTGTAACTGTTGCAGTAAGCAAAATAAATCCTCCAATTGGTGGTGATGTTGAGATGGTTACCATAGAAATAACCGAAAAAAGAAAAACAGGAAGTAAATAGTGTAAAAAGGGAATTATTTTTATATTTGCCTTCTCGTTATAATTAATGAGTCTCCTATTTTTTTAGGAAATTAGGGTGTCGTGGCCGAGTGGCTAGGCAGTGGTCTGCAACACCATCTACAGCGGTTCGAATCCGCTCGACACCTCGAAAAAAGCGTTACTTTTTAGTAGCGCTTTTTTTATTTTAAATTTTAAAAAAATTTATAGTAAGAGGTTTATAGCGGTTCTAATTCTGCTTAACACCTAAAAACAAGCATTACTCTTTTATTAGCGCTTCTCTTATTTTATTATTTAATTTAGTGACAGCTTATTTAAGCTTTAATTAAACCAAACAGCGTAACGCTTTTTACGTAACTGTAAAGCTAATGCTTTTTCCATTTTTAATGCTTCGGCTCTTGTTGCTAATGGTTTTATATGGTTATATAAACTTGGCCTTAAGTAAGACCCATATTTTTCTACAATGTTTGAAGATAACTTATAGCCTTTTGCATTTCTATATCCTGTTTTATGCTGTAGAAAACGCTCTTTTGGTGTCTTGCTTGTCATACCTACATATAAACATTCTAAAACGCCGTTAAATTGTGGATTTGCAGCTCTAAACTTAGCGTTTTCTGTAAATACCTTTTTACGTAATTCTATAACGTAAATATGGTATTGTGTTTTAGACATGTGTATTTAATTGGTTTGGTGTTCTATTTTATCAATTATTTGCTGCGGATTTAATTGATCTTTTGGTAAAAAGCCTTTTACTATTAATACAGTACCACAAACTACTAAAATTAAACCTAATAATCGCTTTATTTTTATAATTCTAGTTGGTGTTAGCTTACTTTTAAGTTGCTTGGCAAGTAGTATTTTTATAACATCGGTTACAAAGTAAGCACCAATCATGGCACCAAAAAATATAAAAAACCTATTGGTATCTCCATCTAAATTTGGTCCAACAACTATTATTATTCCTAACCAGAAAACTAAAACACCAATATTTATAAAGTTTAGAAAAAAGCCTTTTGCAAAAAGTGCTAAGTAATTTGTTTTAGGAGAGGCAATTTCGGCAGTGGTTTCTAATCCTTTTTTAGATTTTTTAAAGTAGATTATAAAACCGTATATGGTTAATATTGTACCACCAAAAACATATAATCCAGGATGGTTGCTTAAGTTTTCTAATAATTGAAAACTAGAAAAATAGGCAACAGCAATAAATAAAGCATCTGCTACTATTACACCTAAATCGAAGGCTACTGCTGCACGAAAACCTTTTAAAACACTGGTTTCTAACAATACAAAAAAAACAGGACCAATCATGAAAGCTAAAAAAAAGCCTAGTGGTATCGCTGCCTGAATGTCTTCTATCATATAGTATATTGTGTTTAATACAAAAGTAAAGAAATTATACTATTAAAGTAAAATAAAAGGTTTAAGCATTTTAATAAAAAAAAGCTTTAGCGCGGTTACTAAAGCTTTTTTAAAATATTATTTAAAGTGGTTTTAGTTGTTATGTACTTTAATTCTACCACCAAAAGTTTGTTTTTTATTTACAGTATTTGGGTTACCATAAATATCTATATCACCACCAGCAGTAATTCTAGCGTCTACAAATTCACTTGCGTTAACTTCTGCTTCTCCAGCAGCTCTAACTTTTACATTGGTGTTTTTAGTTAAAAATGTTCTGCCGTTATAAATACCACCTGTATTTAAGGTAATATCTTGATTTTTTGCTTTTCCTTTAGTTTCTACAATGCCTCCAGATACGGCTCTAACTTCTAGTTTTTTTACATCTAAACCTATTTTTAAAACAGCACCTTCTTGAGCTCTTAATTCTATATTGTCTTGAACAATGAGTTCGTTTCCTATAATTTTTGCTCCTTCATTACCATCAATTACATCTAAATTTTTATAGTGTACTGCTACAAAAGTTTTAGTACCATCAAAAATACGTTCAAATTTCATTTTCACTTTTAATGTTCCGTTTTTACTTATAACTTCTACATCTTGAGCATCTTCACCAGAAATAATAACTTTATTTTCGTTTGCTTTTACTAAGCTAATATGTATTAAATCGAAGACTTTAACGGTTGTAAAATCGTCAACTTTTTGTTCTATTGGGTTTTGAGAAAATAAAGAAATTGATATAAAAAATAAGAATACTGTTGCTAATTTTTTCATTGTAAATAGTGTTTCTTTAAAGAGTACTAAAAAATAAAAGTGTTACAGTTTTACAAATTTATTTTTCTGGAACTACATGTACTGCGGTTCCTATGGCATTTACAAAAAAAGAAGTACCGTTTACTGTTTCTAAATCTATTGATATGCCAACTACTGCATTTGCATTTAGATTTTTAGCATTTTCTTTTAATTTTTGAAAAGCGATTTCATTGGCTTCATCTAAAACATCATTTGTAATGGCTTTACTTTTTTCTACTTTAAAAGAGAATTTTGTTTTATACTCAAAACTACTGCCGGCTACAATGCCTTTATAATCTATTATTTTGAAACCTTCAATAGAGTTTGTTGTTGTTAAAATCATTAGTTATATAGTTTTTAATTGATTGTTATAACCATGAATTATAAAGTTTAAGCTTCAGTTTTAGCTTTTCCTATTAATTCAAAATCTAGGTGACGTTTTACTAAATCGGCTTGTTTTACTTTTACAATAACCTCGTCTCCAAGTTGATACATTATTTTTGTTTCGCGACCTATTAATGCAAATTGGTCTTGATCAAACTCATAATAATCGCCTTTTATATCTCTGGTTCTTACCATGCCTTCACATTTATTTGAAATAATTTCTACATAAATTCCCCAATCTGTTACGCCAGAAATTACACCTCTAAATTCTTCATCTTGATGGTCTTGCATGAAACGAATTTGCATGTATTTTATAGAATCTCTTTCGGCTTTTGTTGCTAGATATTCCATAGTACTAGAATGTTTACATTTTTCTTCGTAAACTTCTTCATTTGCCGATTTTTCTCCATCTAAATACCTTTGTAATAAACGGTGTGCCATGACATCTGGATAACGACGTATTGGCGAAGTGAAATGGCTATAATAGTCGAAAGCTAAACCATAATGTCCAATATTATGTGTTGTATACTCTGCTTTAGACATGGTTCTAATGGCTAAAGTATCTACTAAATTTTGCTCTTTTTTACCTTGTACATCAACCAATAATTTATTTAATGATTGCGATACATTGCCTTTATTAAAGTTTAATTTATGACCAAATTTTGCGACAACACCTTGTAATGCTGCTAGTTTACTTTCGTCTGGTTCATCGTGTACACGATATACAAATGTTTTTTCTGGTTTTTGTTTTCCAACAAATTCTGAAACTTTTCTATTTGCTAATAACATAAATTCTTCAATTAATTTATTAGCATCTTTACTGGTTTTAAAAAATACACCTACTGGATTTGCATCTTCGTCTAAATTAAATTTTACTTCAACTTTATCAAAAGAAATAGCTCCAGAACGCATACGTTTACTACGCATAATTTTTGCAAGTTCGTCCATTTTTAAAACAGCATCTGCAATGGCTTGATCTGTTTTATATTCTTTTCCTGTTAAAGAGACTTTGGCTAGAATGGTATTGTTTTTATTTTCTATAATGGCTTGTGCTTCTTCGTAAGCAAAACGCGCATCAGAGTAAGTTACTGTTCTACCAAACCACTCGTTTTTAATTTGTGCTTTATTATCTAATTCAAAAACAGCTGAGAATGTATATTTTTCTTCATGCGGACGTAATGAACATGCACCATTACTTAAAATTTCTGGTAACATTGGTACAACTCTATCTACTAAATAAACAGAGGTTGCACGCTCGTAAGCTTCATCGTCTAAAACGGTTCCTTCTTGTAAATAATGTGAAACGTCTGCAATATGTATTCCTATTTCGTAATTTCCGTTTTCTAAAACTGTAAAAGATAAAGCATCATCAAAATCTTTAGCATCTTTAGGGTCTATGGTAAAGGTTAAATCTTTACGCATATCTCGACGCTTTTTAATTTCTTCAGGTTGTATTTTTAAGTCTATATTATTTGCATAATCTTCAACTTCTTTAGGAAAATCGTATGGTAAACCATAATCTGCTAAAATGGCGTGAATTTCGGTATTATGTTCTCCAGCTTTACCTAAAACTTTTAAAACTTTTCCGTTAGGAGAATCGGCTTTTTCTGGCCAATCTTCTAGTGTTACTAATACTTTATCACCATCTTCGGCTTTTAATGTTTTGTTGATAGGTACAAAAATGTCTTTGTTCATTTTATTACCATCAACCACTACAAAAGCATAGTTATTTTTTGGGTGTATTTGTATTATACCAACGTAATCTGTTTTCGCACGCTCAATAATATTTGTTATTTCACCTTCAAGTTTACCGCGTTTCCTTCTTTTGTAAACATATAATTCTACTTCATCGCCGTTTAGCGCTTTGTTTACATTATTTGAAGCTATGTATATATCTTCATCAAAATCATCGCAAATAACGTATCCAGATCCTCTTGAAGAGGCATCAAAAATTCCTGTATGATATTCTGTATTGTTTATAATTTGAAATTTACCGCGATCTATCTCCTTTATTTCTTCTTTAGCTTTAAGTTGTGCTAATTTTTTTATTATCTGGTTACGGCTACTAGCATCGTTAACGCCTAGTTTAGCAGCAATTTGTTTATAATTAAAGGTTTTATTTCTATCTTTTTTTAAAATACTTAGAATTGTATTTGTTAGGTTGGAAATCTTGTTATGACTTGGTTTCCTTTTCTTTTTATTTTTTGTCATTTAATTTGTAATCTATTGAATTTCTAAGTTACGAAGTAAAAGTTTGAAATTCGGTTATTTTTTAACTTAATAGCGAGGAGTGAAGTAATTAAGTTTATACAAAGCTACGTTTTTATTATTAAATGTATGTGTCTTTAAGTTTAAGTTAACTAAAACAGTTATGCACATTTATATTATATACTATTATTCTTTCTTTTAAAATTTAAAAAAAAAATACTGATTATTATTGCTTGTTAATAGCGGTATAACTTTTTTATTATTTTGTTTGGTATGTTACTTTTCTGTTTCTACTAACAGGTTATAAACAATATAAAGTGTTGGTTTTTATTATATTTATATATTCTATTAACAACTGTTTATAACCAATGTTGACAGCTTATTTTTAATAAGTATTTTTATTTTTTGTGTTGGTATATGAAAATTTAATAGTGATAAATAAGCCAAAAATAATTGCTAACTTTTTTGGTAGTGTAGTTTTAATTCTTGTTTTAAAAATTTATTTAATAATCCTAATAAAAGTTTTCAAAAACTATGAGTAGATATTAACAAGTAGTTATAATTAATTTACCTAGTTGTTAACATCGTATAAATATTTTAAAAAAAACAGATTAATTTTATGTGTAAAGTAGCTTATTAAGTACAGTAAAAATAGGAGCTAAGCTATATTTTTAAATGGGCTAAATTTTAATTTTTTAAATGTAGTTTATTTGAATAAGTTAGTACTTATTACTTATTAATAGTTGCGAGCAATTATTAACTTTACACCTTTAATAAACAAACAACTATTTTTTCGCTTACGCGGAAATAAAAACTACTACTATAATGACTATATCAATTGGAAATGACCACGCTGGAACAGATTATAAATTTGAAATTGTAAAACATCTTGAAAATAAAGGATATACAGTTATAAACCATGGTACCGATACTTTAGAAAGTGTTGATTATCCAGATTTTGTACATCCTGTTGCTAAAGATGTAGAATATAATAAAGCCACATTTGGTATTTTAATATGTGGTAGTGCAAATGGTGTTGCAATGACTGCTAATAAGCATACCCATATTAGAGCAGGAATTTGTTGGACTAAAGAAATTACAGAGCTAACAAGACAACACAATAATGCTAACGTTATTTGTATTCCTGCACGTTATACTGCAGTACAACAAGCTATAGCGATGGTAGATACCTTTTTAGAAACTAAATTTGAAGGCGGAAGACACCAAAACCGTGTTGATAAAATACCTTGCTAATTGGCAAATGCTAGTTTACATAATCACTCCCACAACCATAACGACTTAAAAGGCCGTAACCTTTTAATATCTATTTTTTTAAATATTTTAATTACTGCTGCACAGGTTGTTGGTGGATTATTATCTGGAAGTTTAGCTTTATTAAGTGATGCTTTACATAATTTTAGCGATGTTATTTCATTAATAATTAGTTATATAGCTAATAAATTATCTAAAAAAGAGGCATCATTACAAAGAACATTTGGATATAAACGTGCAGAAATTTTAGCGGCTTTTATTAATGCTTCTACCTTAATTATTGTTGCAGTATTATTAATTATTGAAGCTGTAAAACGATTTCAAAATCCAGAAAATATAGAAAGTAAACTAGTAATATGGCTTTCTATAATAGCAATATTAGGTAATGGTTTTAGTGTTTTATTATTAAAAAAAGATAGTAATTATAATATGAATATGCGTAGTGCATATTTACATTTATTAACAGATTTAATGGCAAGTATTGCTGTTTTAATTGGTGGTTTATTAATGTATTATTACCAGTTTTTTTGGGTTGATAGTGCACTTACTTTTATAATTGCTTTATACTTAATCTGGATGGGTTTCGATTTGCTAAAAAGTTCTACAAAAGTACTTATGCTTTTTACTCCAGATACTATTCCTGTTGAAGAGATTGTAAAAGAAATTAATACCTTTAAAAGTATTAAAAATGTACACCATATTCATGTATGGCAATTAAATGAAGATGAAACACATTTTGAAGCTCATGTAGATTTTGAGCAAAATATTACATTAACCGAATTTGATGTTATTCTTTCTAAAATAGAAAAACTATTATTCGAAAAATTTAAAATAAATCATGTTAATATCCAGCCAGAATTTGGGAAAGATGATATAAAGGATGTGATTGTACAAGATTAGAGTATGTTAAAAATAAAAGTAAAAAAATTTAGTGAATTAAACATAGAAGAATTGTACCAATTATTACAACTACGTAGTGAAGTTTTTGTTGTAGAACAAGATTGTGTATATCAAGATATAGATGGTAAAGATAAAAACGCTTTACATGTAATAGGTTATAAACAAAATAGAGTAGTGGCTTATACTCGTATTTTTAAGCCTGGCGATTATTTTAATTTTGCTAGTATTGGTAGAGTAGTAGTTGCTAAAAACGAAAGACAATTTAAATATGGTTACGATATAATGAATGCTTCTATAAAAGCTATTGAAACTAATTATAACACTACAGAAATTAAAATATCTGCACAGTGTTATTTAAAGCGTTTTTATAATAATTTACAATTTTTTGAAGTAGGAGATGAGTACTTAGAAGATGGTATACCACATATTGGTATGCTTAGAAAAGTTTAATTTTCTTTACCCACATAGGTTACTAAAATTTCTACACGTCTATCGTATTTTGGGTCACCACCAAGTGGAAATTTTCTACGCATTCCAACATATTTCATTCGTTTTTTATCTACGCCTTTTCTAGCAAGATAATCGTAAATATATTTTGCTCTAGATACAGATAAGTTTCGTTTTTTCGTTTTTTTATCTACAGCATCTCTACTGTTTTGTGTACAGCATACATGACCTTGAATAGTGAAATATAAATTATCTTTTTCTACTAGTATTTTGGCTAATGCTTCTAGTGTTTTTTTAGAATCTGATGTTACGTAACTGTAACTGGTTTTAAAATAAATTTTATCTAATCTTATTTTATCTCCTTTTTTTACACTGCCAGATTTTATGTCTTCAGTTGTTTTTTCTTTATTATCGTCTGTATTTACAACTATAGTTTCTTTTTCTTTTTTAGTAGTTTTTTTAGGTGGTAATTGCTCGTTTACTATAATTTCTACTTTACGGTTTAGGCCACGAATTTGGTGTACTTCTTCTTCATTTAAAACTTTTAAAAGTATTTCGCCTTTGCCGTTTACATTGGTTATTAAATTGGGATCTACACCATATCCAGAAAATAACTCTTTTATAGTATTTGCTCTGTTTTGAGATAGCTCTAAATTATATTCGTTTGTACCACGATCGTCTGTAAAACCATAAATTGAAACTTTATCTATTTTTACAGAATCTAAGCTTGATATAAACAGTAATAATCTATTTTCTTCAGTTAATGGTACGTTATACTCATCGGTATCAAAATAAACATCGTGTGTGTAAGTATTTTGAGCAAAAATACTTGTTGAAATAATAAATAATAGAAGAAATGACTTCATAATTTAGTTAAGGTATTTTCTATATTTTGAAGGATTATTAAGTATTTCGGTAGCTTTTTTAATTTCTGCATTATGTATTTTGTAATAATCATATAGACCTTCTCTATACACATAACGCTTAATAATCTCGTCGCTTAATAGACTCATTAATTGCGATTTATTTTCATCTATTGCTTTTAATTTTGAATTATTTAAATTTTCAATTAAAGCATTGTAATCTCTTTTTATATCTTCATCTAAATTTTCGGTTTTAGCAATTTCTGCAGCTTTAGCGAAAGATTTTTCGGTTTCGGTTTCAAAAGAAAAACCTGTTTTCTTTAAATAGTTTTTAAAGTTTTCAAAATCTGAATCTGTAAATTTCCATTTGTTAATATCTTCAATATTTTGATGAGAGTAATAATATTTTGTAGCATAATCAAACACACTTTGGTTGTTTAATATAGCTGTTGTTATAGCAGAATTTTTAGAATATTCTAAAGCTTCGTCTGGTACAACGCCACCACCATCAAATACTTTTCTTCCATTTCTGGTTTTAAAGGCGTTATAGTCTTTTTGTTTTACTCTTACTGCATTTCCTTTTTCGTCTTTATTCCAGTAATCTAATGCTTGTATACAGCGCCCAGAAGGTGTATAGTATCTAGATATAGTAACTTTTAATTGTGTACCATAGGTTAGTTTTTTTGGGCGTTGTACTAAGCCTTTACCAAAACTTCTTGCTCCTACAATTACACCTCGATCTAAATCTTGTATAGTTCCAGATACAATTTCACTGGCCGATGCACTACGACCATTTATTAGCACAACAACAGGAATTTCTGTATCTATTGGATCTCTTTTTGTATAATATGTACGGTTGTATTTTTTTACTTTAGATTTTGTAGTTACTACTAATTGACCTTTTGGTACAAATAAGTTAACAACATTTACGGCTTCGCTTAATAAACCTCCAGGATTACTGCGTAAGTCTAAAATTATACTTTTTGCGCCTTGTGCTTTTAAGTCTTTTAAAGCATAACCAGTTTGTTGTGAGGCTTTTTCGTTGAATTTTTTTAATACAATATAACCTGTAGTTTCATTAACCATTGAAAAATGTGGTACTGCATCAATTTCTATTTCACTTCTTTTTAATGTAGTTGTTTTAGTTTTACCTTGTCTAACGTATGTAATTGTAGTGGATGAGTTTGGTGTACCTTTTAATAAATTTCCTGCATCGTCTTTATAATCTATAACAGTTTGTCCATCTACTTTAATTATTTCATCTCCTGCTTTTAATCCCGCTTTATCTGCTGGATAACCTTTATAAGGTTCTATAACTAATAGTTTATCTTTAAGTGTTTTTATTCTTGCACCAATACCAGTGTAATCTCCTGTACGCTTTATACGTTCTGCTTCAACATCTTGCTCATTATAAAATTGTGTATAAGGATCTAATTCATTTAGCATATTTTTAATGGCATTATCCATTAAATCTGCAGGATTAGTTTCATCTACATAATTCATATTTAACTCTTTAAAAAGCGTAGTAAATATTTCTATTTGCTTAGCAATTTCAAAAAAGTTATTGTTTGCTGTTTTAAAAGCTGTTCCTGTAAATAGTATAGCAATAGCAAATATTGGTATTAATATTTTGCGTTTTAAAATGGTCTTCATCATTCTTTTACTTTAGAATTTTGGTCATTAAATTTAGTAAAAAGCGTTTTAACTTTAGAGTTAATAAGGTTAAAATCTGGCATTTCCTTATTATTATATAATATCATAAACGAAAAACCTTCTATGTTGTTGTTTTTTAAAAATGGTTTGTTTAGCCTATAGGCTTCACGTAATAAGCGTTTAATTCTTATTCTATCTACGGCAAGTTTAAAATTTCTTTTACTTACAGATACGCCTACTTTATTTGTTTTTTCGTTTTTTAAATAAACCAAACGCAAAGGCCATGCCGAAACACTTTTTCCTTTAAGGAAAAGGGCTTCAATCTCTTTTTTACTTTTTAGTTTTTCGGTTTTATTATAAGTAAGCTTCATTAATTTTTATTAGCTTTATTAGTAACCGAAGTTTTTAATTCGTGTAATTGATTTTCTAAATCTTCTAAACGATTGTGAATATCTACTGGTTCTTGCATTTGTTTAGAGGCATACATGGTTACGTACCAAACCTCCATTATTTCTTCTGTATTTATATTATAATCTGGGTAATTTCCGTCTTTATTATCACTTTTTAAAACCAGTTTATTATCCTGTTTTATTTGTTTTAATATGCGTTTTAAAACTATACCATCATTTTTACTAACTATAACATAAACGTGACCATCTTTAATATCGTTTAGGTTTTCTACGTATTTACCAAAAACCAAATCACCATCATAAAAAGTACGTAACATAGAGTTACCTTGAACTTCAAAACATCTAAAAGTCCCGTTTGTAAGTTGTGGCATGTAGAACGAAGGTAATTTTTCTATATACTCTGTATCGCCATAGCCATCAAGATATCCGGCTCTTGCTTTTACAGGAACATATATTACATTTTCTTGGTCGTTATTATTAACCGCTATAACTTGTGGTACTCCAGTATATGTTTGAATTTTTGGTGTTTCACTTTTTAGCATAGTATGACTTTTACCAAATAAATAATCTGGATTTATGTCAAACTCGTCTATAATTGCTTTAAGCACATCGTACCCAGGTTTTGTTTTTTTACGTGAACCATCATTTTGCGGTCTGCCGTTAACAATACTATCTATAGTAGTTCCTGTAACACCTATGCGTTTTGAAAAAGCATAATTATTAAGATTAAAATGGTTAATTATAGCTGTTATTTTTTCAGCAATGTCAATCATAAAAATACTTTTGTAGAAAATAATAAGCTAATATATAAATTTAATTAACAATCAAACATTTGTTTTAATAAGAATAGCTTGAAATTAAACACCTTAGCTATTAATCATTATTAACATTTTGCAGTTAACTATAAATAAAATAAAACTGTATTTTAGTGAGTTATAAACGATAAGTAACAATTTATACCATTTTAAACTTTGAATAATTTTAAAACCATACAATCTAAACTCGAACAGTTTATTAGAAAATATTATACTAACGAGCTTATTAAAGGTGCTATTTTATTTTTTAGTATTGGTTTATTATACTTTTTAATAACACTTTTAATAGAACATTTTTTATGGTTAAACTCTACAGCTAGAACCATTTTATTTTGGTTATTTATTGCTGTAGAATTTGGTTTGTTTGTTAAATTTATAGTGCTACCATTAGCTAAATTATTTAAATTACAACAAGGCATTAACTATGAAAAAGCTTCAACTTTAATTGGTAATCATTTTCCAGAAGTAAGTGATAAATTACTTAATGTTTTACAGTTAAATGCGTCACAGTCTAATTCCGAATTACTTCTAGCCAGTATAAACCAAAAATCACAGGAGCTTACACCAATACCTTTTAAACTTGCTATAAATTTTAAAAAGAATATTAAATATTTAAAATATGCAGCTATACCAATAGCCATAATTGCTTTAGTAGCTATTTCTGGAAAATTAAACTGGTTTAGTGATAGCTACGAGCGCGTTGTAAATTATAAAACAGCTTACGAACCGCCAGCACCATTTCAATTTTTTGTTTTAAACTATAATCTTCAGGCAGTAGAAAATAAAAGTTTTAGATTAATTGTAAAAACCGCTGGAGACATGACTCCAGAAAATGCGCAAATTACTTATAATAACGAAACATACTTTTTACAACAACGTGGTCCAGGAGCTTTTGAGTATGTTTTCGAACAACCAAAAAACAATATAACTTTTAATTTACTAGCAAATAACGTAAACTCTAAACCCTATACTTTAAATGTAGCTCAAGTGCCATCACTATTAAGTTTTGATATGGTTTTAGACTATCCTTCCTATACAAAAAAGAAAGACGAAACTTTAAAAAGTACAGGTAATGCTGTTGTACCAATGGGTACAAATATTACATGGAAATTAAAAACCAAAGCAACAGAAGAAGTAAAGCTATACGCTAAAGACACTACCATTTTTACAAAAGAAAATAATGATAGTTTTTATACAACAAAACGCGTATATAATACATTAGATTATAACATAAGTACCAGCAACACTAAATTACAAGATTACGAGAATTTAGCTTTTAATATTCAGGTAGTTAGAGATCAATATCCAGAATTAAAAATCCAGAGTAAAGTAGACTCTCTCGACTTACAAACACTATACTTTTTTGGTCAAGCTACAGATGATTATGGTTTAAAAAAATTACAATTAGTATATTATCCTAGCGGAAAAGAAAACAATAAAAAGATTAAAAATATACCAATTTCTGGAAGTAATTATACCGAGTTTATTACTGCATTTCCTAATGCCTTAGAAATAACCGAAGGTATAAGCTACGATTTGTATTTTGAAGTAATAGATAACGATGCTGTAGCAAAAAATAAAAGCACAAAAAGTAATGTATTTACTTATAGAAAAAGAACACAAAATGAAGAAGAGCAAAAACAATTACAAGAGCAAAACGAAACCATTCAAGATTTAAACAAATCATTAGATAAGTTTGATGAGCAACAAAAAGAATTAGAAGAACTATCTAAAACACAAAAAGAAAAATCTCAATTAAATTTTAACGATAAAAAGAAATTTGAAAGTTTTATTAAACGCCAACAGCAGCAAGAAAAAATGATGGAAAAGTTTAATAAAAAACTTCAAGATAATTTAGAAGATTTTCAAAAAGAAAACAAAGATAAAGATCAATTTAAAGAAGATTTAAAAAAGCGTTTAAAACAAAACGAAGAACAACTTAAAAAAGATGAAAAATTACTCGAAGAACTTGAAAAGTTACGAGAGAAAATGAGTAAAGAAGAATTTTCAGAGAAAATAGACAAATTAGCCAAGCAAGCAAAAAGTCAAAAAAGAAGCTTAGAACAAATGTTAGAGCTTACCAAAAGATATTACATTTTTAAAAAAATGGAAAAAATTGGTAATGAGTTAGACAAGCTTGCTAAAAAACAAGACAGCTTAGCAAATAAAAAACCACAAGAAAACACTAAAGAAAAACAAGATGCTTTAAATAAAGAATTCGAAGATATTTTAAAAGATTTAGAAGCAATTGAAAAAGAAAACAAACAATTAAAGCAACCTTTAAAACTTCCTAGAAACGAAAATAAAGAAGAAAACGTAAAAGAGGATCAAGAAAAAGCATCTGATGAATTAAAGAAAAAAGAAGAAAGTCAATCTCAAGAAGAAAAACAATCACAAAATAGTAAAGCACAAAAAAAGCAAAAATCTGCAGCTCAAAAAATGAAACAAATGAGTATGCAAATGCAATCACAAATGCAACAATCTGGTCAAGAAGCTATGCAAGAAGACATAGAAATGTTGCGTCAAATTCTAGATAATTTAGTTTTATTTTCTTTTGATGAAGAAGCGTTAATGAATAAATTTGAAAGTATAGAAGTTAACCACAATGAGTATGCTACTTATTTAAAAAAACAAAAAAACTTACGTACACATTTTGAACATGTAGACGATAGTTTATTTGCATTATCCTTACGTCAACCCAAAATATCTGAAGACGTAAATAAAGAAATTTCCAATGTTTATTTTAGTATAGATAAAGCATTAGCACAATTAGCCGAAAATAATTTATATCAAGGTACAGCCGCACAACAATATACAGTTACCTCTGCAAATAATTTAGCTAATATGTTAAGCGATACCTTAGATAATTTACAAAATGCTATGGCTATGCCATCTCCAGGATCTGGTTCTGGAGAAGGCGGAATGCCACTTCCAGATATAATCATGAGTCAACAAGAACTTAATGAAATGATGAAAAAAGGAATGCAAAAAGGACAAGATGGTGAGCCACAAAGTGGAGAAGGTAATAAACCAGGAGAAAAGCCTGGAGAAAAACCAGGGCAAGGAAAAAAACCAGGTGAACAAGGAGAAAATGGAGAAGAAGGAGAAAATGGAAGTAAAGGAGATAAAGGCGGAAAAGGTGGAGAAAATGGAGATAGTGGAGCCAATGGTAATAATGGTAATTCTGGAAAAGGTAGTAAAGAAGGTAAAAATGGAAAAGATGGAGAAAATGGTGATGGAAACGGAAACGGAAAAAACGGAAAAAACGAAGGTTTAAATGGATTTAGTGAAGATGTAAATGGAGAATTATTTAAAATTTACCAACAACAACAGCAATTACGTCAAGCTTTAGAAGATAAATTATTACAAGATAAAATTAGCGGAAAAGGAGAAAGTGCACAAGCAAAGCAACTTGTAAAACAAATGGAAGATGTAGAAGATAATTTAATAAATAAAGGGTTTACAAATGAAACTTTAAATAAAATGATGAATATTCAACATCAATTATTAAAACTAGAAAAAGCAACATTACAACAAGGGCAAGATAATAAGCGTAAATCTCAAACTAATAAAAAAGAATTTAGCAATACTACAAGTAACCAAATACCAACAGCAAAAGAATATTTTAATACAACCGAAATATTGAATAAGCAAGCACTACCTTTGCAACCAGTTTACAAACAAAAAGTACAAGACTATTTTAAGCAAAATAATGATTAGTTTTAATTACGAAAATAACTTTAAGCTTCCTAATGAAGCAAAAATTAGCACATGGATTTCTTCTGTAATTTTACAAGAAAACTGTGTTGAAGAAGAAATAAATTATGTTTTTTGTGATGATGAATATCTTCATAAATTAAATGTAGAATTTTTAAATCACGACACTTTAACAGACATTATTAGCTTTGATTATTCAGTAGGAAAAAACCTACAAGGAGATATATTTATTTCAACGGAAAGAGTAGAGGATAACGCGAAAGATTTTAATGTTTCTTTTGAAACAGAATTACAGCGTGTACTCGTTCATGGTATTTTACACTATTGTGGTTATAAAGATAAATCTGATAGTGAAGCAAAACTAATGCGAGAAAAAGAAAACTTCTACCTTAATCTGCTTAAATAGAATTAACTAATTCGTTGTATATTTGCAAACTGAATTTTTTTAAAAGCAATTTGTTCCACGTGGAACAGTATGTTCAATATTGAATAAATTTGTTTTTTATGTGAAATGTTTTTAAATGTTTCACGTGGAACATGTAAAATAATTAATAAAAATCATTTAATCTATTAACTATATTGTAGATTAAATTTAATATAAAGTATTTAAAATTATGTTTAACGAAGTATACGATGTTATAGTAGTTGGAGCAGGACATGCAGGAAGTGAAGCTGCTGCTGCTGCTGCAAATATGGGTTCTAAAACATTGCTTATAACAATGAATTTACAAAACATTGCGCAAATGTCTTGTAATCCTGCTATGGGCGGAATTGCTAAAGGACAAATAGTTCGCGAGATTGATGCGCTTGGTGGATACTCTGGTATTGTAAGTGATACTTCTGCTATACAATTTAAAATGCTTAATAAATCTAAAGGTCCTGCAATGTGGTCACCAAGAGTACAAAGTGACCGTATGCGTTTTGCAGAAGATTGGAGATTGCTTTTAGAGCAAACTCAAAATCTTGATTTTTATCAAGAAATGGTATCTGGCTTGGTGGTTGAAAATGGTAAGGTTGTAGGTGTAAAAACCTCTTTAGGAATCACAGTAAAAGCTAAATCTGTAGTATTAACTAATGGTACTTTTTTAAATGGTTTAATACATATTGGAGATAAAAATTTTGGTGGAGGTAGAGCAGGAGAAAGAGCAGCTACAGGAATTACAGAACAACTTATAGAGTTAGGTTTTGAATCTGGTAGAATGAAAACAGGAACACCACCAAGAGTAGATGGTCGTTCTCTAGATTATTCTAAAATGATTGAACAACCTGGAGATTTAAATCCAGAAAAGTTTTCTTATTTAGATACTACAAAACCATTAGAGAATCAGCGTTCTTGTTTTATGACTTATACAAGCGAAAAAGTTCACGATTTATTACGTGAAGGTTTCGATCGCTCACCAATGTTTAATGGTAGAATTAAAAGTTTAGGACCAAGATATTGTCCTTCGATAGAAGATAAAATTAACCGTTTTGCAGATAAAGATAGACATCAATTGTTTGTAGAACCAGAAGGTTGGAATACTGTAGAAATGTATATAAATGGATTTTCAACTTCATTGCCAGAAGATGTTCAATTTAATGCATTACGATCTGTAGCAGGATTTGAGAATGTAAAATTCTTTAGACCTGGTTATGCGATAGAGTACGATTATTTTCCACCAACGCAATTAAAACATACTCTAGAAACTAAGTTAGTTGATGGTTTATATTTTGCAGGTCAAATTAATGGTACTACTGGTTATGAAGAAGCAGCTTCTCAAGGGTTAATGGCTGGTATAAATGCAGCTTTAAAAGTGCAAGAAAAAGATTCTTTTATATTACAACGTAATGAAGCTTATATAGGTGTTCTTATAGACGATTTAATTACTAAAGGTACAGAAGAACCTTATAGAATGTTTACTTCACGTGCAGAATATAGAACGCTTTTAAGGCAAGATAATGCAGATATTAGATTAACACCAAGAGGTTACGCTTTAGGTTTAGCTAGTGAAAAACGTTTAAAAAGAATGGAGGAGAAGCTTAATGCTTCAAATCAATTTGTACAGTTTTTTAAAGACACTAGTGTAACGGCTAATGATGCTAATGTGGTTTTAGAATCTAAAAATTCTGCATCAGTTAAACAGCAAGGTAAGATGTTTAAATTGTTTGCAAGGCCAAATATTGATATGGATGATATGCGTAAATTTGAAAAAGTTGAAACATATATTCAAGAAAATAATCTTGACAGAGAAGTTTTAGAACAAGCAGAAATTCAAGTTAAATATGCTGGTTATATTTCTAAAGAAAAAAACAATGCTGATAAATTAAACCGACTTGAGAATATTAAAATACCACCTAATTTTAATTACTCACAGTTAAAATCTATGAGTTTAGAAGCAAGAGAAAAATTAAATAAAATTCAACCAGTTACTATTTCTCAAGCATCAAGAATTAGTGGTGTATCACCTGCAGATATTTCTGTGCTTTTAGTTTTTATGGGAAGATAAATTTAAGTGTTCCACGTGGAACGTGTTTTAAATTTTAAATAAATTAAAGCGTAAAATCAATTCAATTTTAACTTGTGCAAAATTCAAAAAAAATAAACTTTAAAGTAAAAGATTATTCTGTTTCTGGAGAAACATTTACTTTAATACACAATAATGAATTCGATTATTTAGAAACCGTACCTAAACCGTCTTTAAACAAACTACCTGAATATTATAAAAGCGAAGATTATATTTCTCACACAAATGCTAAACGAAATTTGTTTGAAAATGTATACCATCAAGTAAGAGCATATTCCTTAAAGAAAAAAGTAAAACTTATAAACTCATTTAATACTGAGAGCAAAAATATTTTAGATTTTGGTTGTGGTACAGGTGCTTTTTTAAATGAAGCACAAAATCAAGGTTGGAATATTACAGGAATAGAACCAGATGAAAAAGCAAGAATTCTAGCCAATACTCAAACTAATAATGCTGTTTTACCTAGTCAAGATTTTAATACTTTACCAGAAAAAAGTTTTGATGTTATTACACTTTGGCATGTATTAGAACATATACCAGATTTACAAGAAAAAATATCTCAATTAAAAAAACTATTAAAAGAAAATGGTACTTTAATTATTGCTGTACCTAATTATAATAGTTTTGATGCAAAACACTATAAATCGTTTTGGGCTGCTTTTGATGTTCCTAGACATTTATGGCATTTTTCAAAAAAATCTATAACTACACTTTTTGCTAGAGAAAAAATGAAAGTTGTAAAAATAAAACCAATGCTATTTGATGCATTTTATGTAAGCTTACTTTCAGAAAAATATAAAACATCAAAAATGAATCCTATTAAATCTTTTTATACAGGATTGCTTTCAAATTTTAAAGCTATACGCTCTGGAGAGTATTCTTCTCTAATTTATGTAATAAAAAACATGTAAAATCTATTTTAGATTATTCTTTTGTGTTTTTATTAGCTGTTATGTAAATATACCTAAGGATTTTGTAAAAGTGTCTTAAAACGGCTTATTTGAAGCTGTTTTTTATAAAAGTCATCTATTTATTCTATAGTTTCTATAAATTTTCTATATACTGTGTTTTTTACCATAAAAAATATAAATGCTACATATTTCTTTTTTCTACATTTGCTCTAAATCAAAATTTAAAAAATGAAAAAATTAGTTTTAGTATTTGTAGCAATAATATTTTTATCTGCTTGTGAGCAACAAAAAATTGGATATGTTGATAACGGAAAAGTTATTAATGAAATTCAAGAGAAAAAAGATATAGAATCTAAATACACACTTTTAGATGAATCTTTCAAAAAAAGAGCAGATAGTATTGGAAATGTTTATAGAACAGAATTTCAAGCATTGCAAACTAAATATGCAAGAGCTTCTCAACAAAAGCAGCAAGAGATGATGATGCCTTTGCAAGCTAAAGCACAAAAATTTCAACAGGAAATGCAAAACGAACAAACGCAAATGCAAACTGCTTATCAAACAGAAATTGATTCTGTAATTTCAAAAATGAAACTGTATGTTAAAGATTATGCTAAAAACAACGGTTATAACTACATTTTTGGTACTAATGAGTCTGTAGGAACAGTATTATATGGAGATGAAGGATCAGATATTTCTCAAAATATTATTGATGGATTAAACGATAGTTATAAAAAATAATAACTTTTAAAACATTTTTAAAAAGACGCTAAGCATTTTCTTAGCGTCTTTTTTTATTTATCTAATTAATTACTTATCAATGCATTTGAAATAAATACCTATATTTATATTCGAAATAATTTACCGCTATTAATTATTCTAATTTATTATGAAAAACCACTTTCTGGTACTTTTCATAGCTATTATCATTGTTGGAACACTTACAGCTCAAGAAGCTGTGCCGTTTAAAACCGAAAACGAGTTCTATATTTATGGTGACGCAGTTGTGATTGGTAACAACATCCTTAGCAAGCATGCTAACGAACCGTTTAATGATTTAAACTTTGTTAATGACGATATCGATATGAAATATGTTGATATTGATAATGATGAAACTACATTTAGTTCCAGTGCTGCACAATTAAATATTCCTTCTAACCATACAAAAATTAAGTATGCCGCTTTATATTGGAGTGCTACCTATAGTTATGAACAAGGCTACAGGCAAGAATCTACAGGCCAGTTTTTATTTCAAGGTAAACGTGCTATAGACCGTAAACACATAAATAAAGTAAAATTTAAACTGCCTAATCAAGCATATAAAAATATTTCTGGAAAAGTAATATTTGATGGTGCAGATAACAGTAATTTTACCCTTAATTCGCCTTATGTATGTATGGCAGATGTTACAAAACTTTTAAAATCTGCAAAGCAAGTAAATGGAAATTATACAATAGCGAACATAAAGGCTACAAAAGGCTTTATTTCTGGAGGTAGTGCTGCAGGATGGCTACTTTATGTGGTTTATGAAGCGCCTACTAAAAACCCAAAATACATAACAACATATAATGGTTTTGCACCGGTTAGCGGAAAACCTGTAAAGCTTAATTTCTCAAATTTTAAAGCGCTTGAAAAAGGAGATATAAACACTTCTATTACTTTAGCAGCATTAGAAGGAGATACAGCAATTACTGAAGATGAATGTATAATTGTAAATCCGCAACTAAAAAAAGTGGCGTTTTTAACAACAAAAAATAGACCACGAGATAATGTTTTTAATAGTAAAATAACAGTAGATGACACTGTATTTACAAACAGAACACCTAATAGTGAAAATACATTAGGGTTTGATATTATAACAAAAAACATATCTAATGCAAATAAACCTGTAATAGATAATAATACTACAGAAATTGAATTGGCATTAAATACAGAATCTGATAGATTTTATTTGTTTTTTACAGCATTTCAAACCGAAATTACTAAAGCAAACTACGAAGAAAATAAGGTCGAAGAATTAGTACAAAATAATGGAGAAAAAACAAAAAAAATTACTCAAATAAAAAACACACAAAATGCTGAAAAAGAAGATTTTAAGTTAAAAAAAAATAAAGATGTAACTATAATTAATAAAGAAAAAATTAAATTAAAAAAACCAGCTATCTTTACTTCTAAAACAAATCCAGAAAACCAAATATTAAATTCTACTAAAACTTATAAGCCAAATAGGGAAGACAAACCTTTACCTATATGGTTGCAGAAAAAAGATAATATTACACAAACACCAATAAACGATAATATTTACAGACCTAAATCTATTGATTTTCAAGAACTTAAACCTGATAATTCCTTAGTTTTAAATAGAGAAAATTACGAAAAGGTATTAACTCCAGAAGATTATGTTTATGAAACCCAGTCTTTTAAAAGAATATTAAATCAAGATGCAACCTATATTCAAGGTTTAGATAAAGGTTATTATATTATTGCCTCTTTAAATAGTGATTTAGATGAGTCTATAGCTTACCAAAATGAATTAAAAGAAAAAGGAGTAAACTCAAAAATGTTTAAAGATATTCCTAATAATAAGTACTATTTATATCTTTTTAATTCTGAAAATTTTTACGATGTTTTTATGCTTAGAAAAGCTTTTATAAAAAGTCCTTTTTTAGAAAATGTGTGGATTCTTAATATAAATATAGATTCTAAAATTATTAAAAAACTATAGTTAGCAATAGAAATTAAATACGTTTTTTTCAATTGAAATATAAATGTTTTCTGCTTTAAAAACCTCACCATCTGCTTGAATAAAAAGGTTTTTAGTATTAGGTATGTCTATTAAAATAGATTCACTTTTAAACATTTTAATTTTTTTTACTTTATGTAAATTACCTGTATATAGTTTACTAATGTGTTTTATAATTTCCCATTTACTAACATTTTCAATTATAGATATATCAAACAAACCATCTTTAGGGTCTGGTGAATTTGTAAGTTTCATTTTTCCTCCTGAGTATTCACATAATCCTATTAATGTCATTAGAGATTTAGACACTATTGTTTTATTAGGTGTTACCACCTTAATGTTAAAGTTTTTAAATTTAAACATACCTAATAAAGCAGAAATTATATAAGAAAAAGCTCCAAAACGCTTTAGTTTTTGTGTGCTTTTTGCTACAAAAGCATCAAAACCTATTCCTGCAATATTTACAAAAAATTCAGGTGCGTTTTTAGTATTTAAAAACGTTATTTTACCAATATCTTGTGTTAGTATATGGTTTCTTTTAATAGTTGAAATGGCAAGACTAATTTTGGTTGGTATATTATAATGTTTTGCCCAATCATTACCTGTACCAATAGGTATAATTCCAACCTTAATAAGGTTAGGACTTATAATTTTTTGTTTCATAATAGCATTTACCACTTGATGTAAAGTGCCATCGCCACCAATAGAAATAAATTTTGTAAAACCTTTTTTTATAGCATTTTCAATTATTGTATTATTCTGGTTAGTTATTTCGGTTAAACTAAATTCAAAATTAAAACCTTGCTCTTTTAGTTGGTTTTGTATACTTGGCCACTGTTTTAAAGCTTTACCGCTTCCTGCCTCTGGATTAATAATTACAAACCATGATTTTAAATCTGGCATTATAAAGATTTTTTATGCAATAACCGTGTTAATTTAATAGACAAATCGGTTAAAATAATTTTAGAATTTCCATTACGTTCTATGTGATAAATTGCGTCTTGTAGCTCGTTTGAAATGTCTAAAATATTATTGTTATGTACAAAAGGAGCGAAGTTTTCTAGTTTAAATTTTTCGGTTTTAATATCCATATAAACTAAAGACTCAGCATTATAATTTAATAATAAAGCTTGCCTAAAAAAGTCTAAACAAAAATTTAAAAATTGTTTTTGTGTTTCTCTGCCTGTTTTTGCAATTTCTTCACTCCATTTAATTAAATCGTGAATAGCAGCTTTATTACCTTTTGCTTTAAATGCTGATCGTACCCAAAGTATAAACCAAGTTTCAAATTGTAAGTCTTCACTATCTTGATATACTAAATCACAGGCTTTATTGTAATTCCCATTCGCTTGATGTGCTAACTTTATTGCTTCAGCTTCGTTTAAACTAAAGTTTTTTATAAGTGCATTTTTTATATCTACTTCGGCTAATGGTGGAAAATGTAAAATTTGGCAACGCGATCTTATAGTATTTATAATACTTTCTTCGTCTTCGGTAACTAGAATAAAAACGGTTTTACTTGGTGGTTCTTCAATTAATTTAAGAAGTTTATTTGCGGCTTGAGTGTTCATTTTCTCTGCCATCCAAATAAGCATTACCTTATAACCACCTTCGTAAGATTTTAAAGTAAGAGACTTTACAATATCATGAGCTTCGTCTACACCAATTTGACCTTGTTTATTATCAACACCAAGTAATTTATACCAGTCAAACAAATTACCATAAGGTTGTTTGGTTAATAGGTCACGCCATTCTTCTAAAAAATGATTAGAAACTGGGTGCCTTTTAACCTTATCGTTTGTGGTTACAGGAAATGCAAAATGCAAATCGGGATGAGAAAAGTTTTTAAACTTTAAATTACAAGAATCATTACCATTATTGTTTTCTGCGTTACTATTACTGCATAAAATGTATTGAGCATATGCAATAGCCATTGGCAACGTTCCGCTACCTTCTGGACCTACAAAAAGTTGAGCATGAGGAATCCGCCCATAATCTGCACTCTTTGTAAGGTGGTTTTTTATATGTTGTTGTCCTATTATATCACTAAAAAGCATAAAGCAAATATAGTTTATACGGGTTATATTTTAATTAACTCAATAGAAAATAAAGAATCATATAATAAATTATTTATCTTGTTTAATTAATTGTTATCGTTTAGCTCTTATTTTATACATATTATCGTTTATTGGTATAACACAATTTGTATATCTTTGGTTCTATTACGTAATACGCTAAATTTGCGCTATACTAACCCAAATAATAATGAAACAGTTTTTTACACTTTGTTTTTGTCTAATAGTACAAAACATCGTTTTTTCACAAGATCAAATAGCCGTTAAAGATACGTTATCTTATGATGGTGCAAATTTTAAATCTGTAAATGAATATTACATTTATGGAGATTCTAAAGTTATTGGTAATACTATTTTAAGTAACCATAAAACAAAAGCTTATAACGATTTAAGTAGCTCTAACGACAATATTAAAATGAAATATATTGATATTGACGATGATAAAACTACATTTAGCTCAAGTGCAGCTAAGTTAACGCTTCCAGAAAATCTTAAAAAAGTAACATATGCAGGATTGTATTGGTCTGCAACCTATAGTTTAGAAGAAGGAAAGCGTAGAAAAGTAAAAGATAGTTACGAATATAAAGGTGATTTTAGGCTACAAACAGCAATAGATTCTATTCTATTTAAAACTCCAAACGGTGAATACGAACCTATTGAAGGAGAAATTATTTACGACGGTGCATCAAACCCAACACATGCAATAAACTCTCCATATGTTTGTTATGCAGAAGTAACAGATATTGTAAAAAATGCACAAGAACAAAATGGATTTTATACAGTAGCTAATATTAAAGCGTCTCAAGGTTATATATCTGGAGGAAGTGCCGGAGGATGGATGCTTTATGTAATTTACCAATCGCCAACAGACAACCCTAAATATATCTCTACTTACAATGGTTTTGGTCTAGTTAACAATCTACCTGTAGATATTAATTTTAAAAATTTTAAGTCTATAGATCAAGGTGCTGTAAAAACCTCATTAACAGTATCTGCGTTAGAAGGAGATAAAACATTATTGCAAGACGAGTGTGCTATTATAACAAGAACAGGAAAATTTCAATCTCTAAGTAATGGCGTAAGATTTCAACAAAACTTTTTTAATAGTAGTATTACAAATAATAGTTTAGTAAATACAGATAGAATTCCAGCTAGTAAAAACACATTGGGTTTTGATATTGCAGAACTACAAATACCTAATTATTATAACGAGATTATAGATAATAATACTAGCGAAACGACCTTGAGATTAAAAACAAAGTCAGATAGGTTTTATTTGTTTTTTGCTGCATTTCAAACCGAAATAAGTCAGGATTTCTTCAATGAAATTATAGAAGATAAACAACCAGTAAGTAATGTTTCTCAAGTAGAACCAGAAGTAATTAGAACAACCGAAAAAGAGGTTCAAAAAACAAAACCAAAGTATGTGTGGAAACCACCAGGAAAATTAGGGTTTAATTCTAGATCATATAGACGTACCATTTCAAAACCATCTACAATAATTTCAGACGTCGAATCTGGATATTATGTAATTACTAATGTGTTTTCTAGTGAACAAAGAGCCAGAAAATGGGAAAGTTATTTAATAAAACGAGGCTACACACCAATAACATTTAAAAACCCAAAAAACAATTGGGATTATGTAGCAATAATGCAAACAGAAGACTCTAAAAAAGCATTTACAAAACAACAAGAAATGAGGCAAGAGTATCGATTTAGAGACACTTGGATTTTAAAAGTAAACTTAGATTAATAGTATAGATTATGAAAACAATTGAAAATTTCAATTTTAAAAATAAAAAAGCACTAATAAGAGTAGATTTTAATGTGCCTTTAGATAGTGATTTTAATGTAACAGATGCTACAAGAATTTCTGCAGCAAAACAAACTATTATTAAAATTCTTGAAGATGGTGGAAGTTGCATTTTAATGTCGCATTTAGGAAGGCCAAAAGGAATTCAAGAGGAATTCTCACTAAAACATATTGTTAATAAGGTTGAAGATATAATTGGAGTAGAAACAAAATTTGTTTCAACATCTACCGGTGAAGCAGCAGAACAGGCAGCTAGTAATTTAAAACCAGGAGAGATTTTAATTCTAGAAAATTTAAGGTTTAACGCTGAAGAAACTAAAGGAGATAAAGATTTTGCTCAAGCACTTGCTAAGCTTGGTGATATTTATGTAAATGATGCTTTTGGTACAGCACATAGAGCGCACGCATCTACAACAGTAGTTGCAGAGTTTTTTCCAGAAAACAAATGCTTTGGTAGCTTATTAGCACAAGAAATTAAAAGTATAGATAAAGTTTTAAAAACAGGAGAAAAGCCTGTATTAGCAATTTTAGGAGGCGCAAAAGTATCTTCTAAAATAACTATTATAGAAAATATTTTAGATGCCGTAGACCACTTAATAATTGGTGGCGGTATGGCTTTTACTTTTGTTAAAGCACAAGGAGGAAGTATAGGAAACTCGCTTGTAGAAGACGATAAAATGGAGTTAGCATTAAGCATTTTAAAACAAGCTGAAGCTAAAAATGTAACCATTCATTTACCTACAGACTCTGTAATAGCAGACGATTTTAATAACAATGCAAACACAAAAATTTGCGATATTAAAAACATTCCAGATGGTTGGATGGGATTAGATGCCGGACCAGAATCTAGAAAGCAATTTCATGAGGTTGTAATGCAATGTAAAACCATTTTATGGAATGGACCATTAGGTGTTTTTGAAATGGAAAACTTTGCAAACGCAACAATAGCTTTAGGTAACTCTATAGCCGAAGCTACAGAACATGGAGCATTTTCTTTAGTTGGAGGAGGAGACTCTGTAGCTGCAGTAAAACAATTTGGTTTCGAGAAAAAAGTAAGTTATGTAAGTACTGGTGGTGGTGCAATGTTAGAAAGTTTAGAAGGAAAAACTTTACCAGGAATCGCTGCAATACTAGAATAATAAATCGTGTTTAAATACCATACAGTAGTATTAAACGTTAGTTTTAAACACAAGTTTTTTTAAATGAAAATTTATTATCAATATTCAATATTATTTGTATTATTCTCTTTTTTAAATGTGAGTAATGCTCAGGATTCTACACAATTAAATAAAAAAAGATTGTCAGAATCTCAATTAGTAGCAGGAGAAAAATATGTAATAGACACCATTATAGATGGCAAAGCATTATTTAAGCAATCTATAGAACCTGTTGAACCTGTTGACTTAACAAAAGAGTTACAAGATCACGAGTTAGCATCAGAGATTGATAAAAAATGGATGGAAGAACTTTATAGTACGTCCTTATTCGATACTATTTATCGTGAAGTAACAAACCTTAAATACGAAGCTGTATATTACCCAGAACTTACAACAGATACTTTAAAAGCAAGATTAGAGAGGTTAAATGCAAGAACACCATTTAATGTAGAATACAATCCGCAATTAGAAAATTTAATAAAACGTTGGCTAAAAACTAGACATCAATCTATGGAGCGATTAATGGGTTTAAGCAAGTATTACTTTCCAATGTTTGAGCGGGAACTAGATAACTATAACATTCCTTTAGAGATGAAATATCTCTCAATAGTAGAGTCTGCACTAAAACCAAGAGCAAAATCTAGAGTTGGCGCAACAGGATTGTGGCAATTTATGTTTGCAACCGGGAAGCAATATGGTTTAGATGTTAGTAGTTATGTAGACGAGCGTAGCGACCCAATAAAATCTACAGAATCTGCTGCAAAATACTTAGCAAAATTATATGAGATTTTTGGAGATTGGGATTTAGCGTTAGCAGCATATAACTCTGGTCCAGGCAATGTAAGCAAAGCAATAAGACGTTCTGGCGGTTATAAAAATTATTGGAATATTCGTTCTAATTTACCACGTGAAACAGCAGGTTATGTTCCTGCGTTTTTAGCAACAATGTATATTTTTGAATACGCAAAAGAACACGGTTTTATACAGCATAAACCAAAGTTTAATTATGTAGAGACAGATACTATAAGAGTAAAGCAAATGATTACTCTAGATCAAGTATCAGAGTTTACAGGTGTAAATATTGAAACACTTCAGTTTTTAAATCCATCATATAAATTAGATATCATTCCATATATAAAAGGAAAAAATTATACATTAAGACTACCTAGAACTATAGTTGGTGCTTTTGTAAATAATGAAGCACAAATGTATGCTTTTGCAAAAGCTGAATTCGATAAACGAGAAAAACCACTACCTCAATTAGTACAATCAGACACCAAAACTAGATATCGCGTTAAGCAAGGAGATTATTTAGGTAAAATAGCAAGAAAGTTTGGAGTAAGAGTGAGTCAAATAAAACGATGGAATGGTTTAAGAAGTAATAATTTAAAAATAGGACAAAGGTTAACTATTTTTCCAAGAAACCCATCAGCAGTAACCAAAAAAGCAGTAAAAGCAAACACTTCAAACCTTTCAAATTATACAGGAAAAACATACAAAGTAAAAAGTGGCGACTCTTTATGGAGTATTTCTCAAAAATTTCCAGGAATTTCTGTTGAAAATATTAAAGAATGGAACGATATTAGTGGTACTAAATTAAAACCAGGTATGACCTTGAAAATTTCAAAAGGTTAATTCCAAAAAAACAAAAAATATTATGCGAAAAATTTTGATGTTGGCCTTAGTTTTAATGTCTGTATTATCATGCGACAACAAAAAAGGTGTTAGAATTTTACCAGAGTCTGCAGGACCAATTAATAACATTGCTATTGTAATAGACAATGAATATTGGGCAAATACGACAGGAGAAACTTTAAGAAACATTTTAGCAGCGCCAATAGATGGCTTGCCTCAACAAGAACCATTATTTTCTTTAAGACAAATACCACCAGAAGTTTTTACTGGCTTTGCAAAAGAAAATAGGAACGTTTTAAAAATAGAGCAAGGCGAAGCAGATTTTAAAATAACAAGAGATGTATATGCTAGACCTCAAAAAGTTATTGTAGTAAGCGGAAAGGATATTGCAGAAATTAAATCGCAAATCAATGATAATGCAGATAAAATTATTGCAGGATTTAAAGCCGAAGATATTAGAGAAAAGCAACGCCAATCTAGAAAATCGTTGTATAATGCAACAGAAATTGAAGAGAATTTACGTTTAAAAATAGAATTTCCTTCGCCATATAAAATAAGTAACACAATAGCTAAACCAGAAGATAAATTTTATTGGATTAAAAAAGATATTCCTACCGGTTATACAAACGTATTGTTGTATGAATTACCATTAAATGCCATTAAAAAGGAAGATAGCTTAATCACGCAAATTATAAAAATTAGAGACTCTATTGGCCAAAAGTATATTGGAGGACCAACAGATGGTAGCTTCATGTCTACAGAAAAAGCCTATGCACCACACTTGTACGAAACAATTTTAGATAATAAACCAACAATAGAAGTAAAAGGTATTTGGGATGTTGCTGGAGCATTTATGTCTGGACCTTTTATAACCTATTTTATAGAAGATAAAATTAACAATAGATATATTGTTGCAGAAGGTTTTGCTTACGCACCATCGGTATCAAAAAGAGATCAAGTTTTTGAGTTAGAATCAATTATCAAATCAATTAAACTCAACTAAAGTTTAAAGTAGATAGATATATAACATAAAAAAACCATCACATTGTGATGGTTTTTTTATGTTATAATTAGTAATTTACTTTTTTTCTTCTGCTTTATTTTCGTCCTCTTTGCTAGCGTCTTTAAATTCTTTTATACCGCTACCAAGACCTTTCATTAATTCTGGAATTTTTTTACCTCCAAAAAGTAATAAAATAGCCAAAACAATTAATCCTATTTGCCATGGGCCAGGTGCTAAAAATATGCTTAATGATATCATAATTATTCTATTTAGGTTGCAAAGTTAATAATTAAACTTTAATAATAACGTTTTAAACTTAACTTTAGCATATTGTAAAACAGCTAAAGTTATATTTTTATTTACATTTGTTTTAATATAAATTTCAATGGCAAAAAAAACAAAAAAGACAAAAAAGATCTCTAAAAAATTACTACACAAGTATCGTTTAGTAATTTTAAACGAAGATACCTTTGAAGAGAAATTAGCCTTTAAATTAACAAGGCTTAATGTCTTTGTTCTATTGTCTTTATCAACCTTTTTTCTAATAATATTCACAATATTATTAATTGCTTTTACGCCTTTACGTGAATATATACCAGGTTATTCATCAACAGCACTTAAAAAGAAAGCTGTAGAATTAAATTTTAAAACAGACTCTTTACAACAAGTCATAACACTTAACGAAAAGTATTATGCTTCAATAAAACAGGTTTTAAAAGGAGAAGTAAATACAGTAGAATTTAATAGAGATTCAATAATAGAAGCAGCGAGTTTAGACCCAAGTGAAATTGATTTGTCTCCATCTCAAGCAGATTCTATATTAAGAGCTAAAGTTGATAAAGAAGATAAATACAATTTGTTTGAAACAGCAAAATCAAGAACAAACTTTGTATTATTTCCTCCTGTAAATGGAGAAATAAGCGAGCCTTATAATGCAGAAGAAAAACATTATGCAGTAGATATTGTAGTAGCAAAGGATACTCCTGTAAAAGCAGCTGCAGATGGTACTGTTATATTTTCAGAATGGACTTCAGAAACTGGTTTTGTTATCATAATAGAACATAGTTACGGTTTAATATCAGTTTATAAGCACAATGAAACCTTAACAAAAAATCAAGGCGAATTAGTAAAATCTGGAGAAGTAATAGCTACAGCCGGTAATACAGGTGAATTAACTACAGGACCACATTTACATTTCGAGTTATGGAGTGATGGCTATCCGGTAAATCCAACAAATTTTATAGATTTCAAAAAATAAATGTCAATAAAATCTTTTTTAGCAAAACCTTTTGCAGCAATCGTATATAAATCTGTTTCTAAATGGGCAAATAACCCAATTAAGACACAAGATAAAGTATTTCAAAATTTAATAACTAAAGCAGCAAACACACAATTTGGTAAAGATCACGATTTTATAAGTATAAATAACCATCACGATTTTGTAAAACGTGTTCCAATTAGAGACTATGAAGCTTTAAAACCCTATGTAGAAAAAGTAGTTGCTGGCGAAGAAAATGTTTTATGGAGCGGCAAACCTCTATACTTTGCAAAAACCTCTGGTACAACTTCTGGAGCTAAATACATACCAATAACAGCAGAAAGCATGCCTAATCATGTAAATGCTGCAAGAAACGCCATACTACTTTATATTCATGAAACAGGAAACTCTAAGTTTGTAGATGGTAAAATGATATTTTTACAAGGTAGCCCAATTTTAAAAGAAAAAAATGGAATACAATTAGGGAGACTTTCTGGCATTGTTGCACACTTTGTGCCAAAATACCTTCAAAAAAACAGATTACCATCGTGGGAAACCAATTGTATTGAAGATTGGGAAACTAAAGTTGATGCGATAGTTAAAGAAACATTACCAGAAAATATGACCATAATTTCTGGCATACCATCTTGGGTACAAATGTATTTTGAAAAATTACAACAAAAAACAGGAAAACAAGTAGGTGATATTTTTAAAAACTTCAATCTATTTATATTTGGAGGCGTAAATTACGAACCCTATCGTGCAAAATTTGAAAACCTAATAGGCAGAAAAGTTGATAGTATAGAACTGTATCCTGCAAGTGAAGGTTTTTTTGCTTTTCAAGATAAACAGAATGAAAAAGGCATGCTATTACAACTAAACTCTGGTATGTTTTATGAGTTTGTATTAGCCGAAGAGTTTTTTGAAGAAAACCCAAAACGCATAACCATAAAAGATGTAGAATTAGGAAAAAATTATGTCATGATAATTTCTACAAATGCAGGATTATGGGCTTATAATGTAGGAGACACAGTAATGTTTACAAGTTTAAAGCCATATCGTGTAATTGTATCTGGCCGTATTAAACATTTTATATCTGCTTTTGGAGAACACGTTATAGGAAAAGAAGTAGAACAAGCTTTAAAAATAGCTACACAAAACGCTAATATTAGTATAAATGAGTTTACAGTAGCACCAGAAATAAACCCTAAATCTGGATTACCATTTCATGAATGGTTTATAGAGTTTGAAAAAACACCTGAAAATATACAAGAATTAGCACAAAAAATAGATGCTGCAATGCAGCAGCAAAACAGCTATTATTTAGATTTAATTAACGGCAAAGTTTTACAGCCTTTAAAAATAACAATAGTACCAAAAAATGGTTTTAAAAATTATATGAAATCTATTGGAAAGCTAGGTGGACAAAACAAAATTCCACGTTTAGCTAACAATCGTAAAATTGCAGATACTTTAAAAAGCCAAATTATTAGTAAATAATAGTATCTTTGACCGTTAAATAGCGCAAATGAGTAAGATAAAAAAACACGAAAGAACTAGAGCCCAAGAAAGTTCTAACGCCATTGAAAGAATGTATATAACCATGAGGCATTTATTCAATCGTGGGTTTTATAAACCTATGGGTATATCTGGCGAAACGCTTAGAGAAGCACTATTAGTATTAAGACCAGAAATTTATGGTTCTATTGCAGATGAAAAAGCAGAATTAGAAGGACTTTTATACGTAATAGATAGATTACCTATAGGTATAGAGCAATGTAGATTTATTAACCTAACAAGTGACGAAGGTTATGCAGATTCTCATTTCGAACCAATAATACCACCAAAAAGGAGACGTAATTGCTACCGTATAGACGAGGAGCAAATGAATATTGAAATCACTCGTGGTCGAAGTGAAATTTACGATATTCTAACACACCTAACCTTTTTGTTTGTAGAATCTCATAAAATTGCTAAACGTATAATTATAGACGAAAAAGGAGCAACAACTAGAGATTGGATAAAACTAGAAAATGCAGTTTTAAGTAAAAAGAAACTTACAAAACAAGAAAGAGAAATTGCTATTACGCATACTGCAAATATTTTAGGGCGAACATTTAAAGAACTGTCTGATGTTTTTCCTGTTTTTGCAACCAAAAAACACCCAGAAAGATTACTAGAAATAGTATATTGGTTAGGTAAATTAGCAGTAGATGAGGTTGTAAATAACAACAAACGCACAATCACATTTAGTCCAGTACTTCGCGAGAGATTAGGACACCATATTCACGGTGAGCGTTGGGCAAACACTATAAAAGAAACGCTTGATAAACATAATTTATTATCAAGACCAATACATATTATAAGTGCAAATTTACACAGTGTAATGAATACACTTTATGCACCACAAGCGTTAAAAAGTAAAAAAGATATTTTTGAGGTTTATGAAGATTTAAGTAGCTCAGAGAATGAAACCTTACGTAATAAAGTAACTCAAAAAGCCTTACAACAAGGCATGATTTATATAAAAGACAGTTCTGGAACAAACATAAATGTTCAAATTTTTGATACCGCTAAACTAAATTTAAATTTAACAGATTTAGGTATTAAAGAGGTTAGCGATAATAAAGAAAAACCAGTGCTTTTTGTAATGGATTATGCTTTTGGAGAGCAAGCATACGAAACCATAGATGAGCTTTTAAAACCTTATGGCGAAAAAGATAATAAAACCCATTTAAATATAGAATCTATATCTATTATGGGTAAAGCTGGAATTTTAGAAGGAGGAAAAGGAGATATTATGATTCCGTCTGCTCATATTTTTGAAGGCACAGCAGATAATTATCCGTTTAAAAATGAGCTAACAAAAGAAGATTTAGACAACCAAGGTGTTACAGTATTTGAAGGGAGTATGATTACCGTCCTGGGAACATCACTTCAAAACAAAGACATTTTAAAATTCTTTTATAATTCAACATGGAATGTTATTGGCCTTGAAATGGAAGGAGCGCATTACCAAAAAGCAATTCAAGCAGCTTCTAAAGTTAGAGGAAGTATAAATCCAGATGTTAAGGTAAGATACGCATATTATGCAAGTGATAATCCATTAGAAACAGGAAGTACACTAGCCTCGGGAGGTTTAGGAACCTCTGGCGTAAAACCTACATATTTAATTACAAGAAAAATTTTACAACAAATATTTAATAATCAGTAATTTTTAAAAATGAATCAAGAACAACCATCAAACAAAAACACAAATGAAGAAGTAGATTTAATTGTGTTTTTTAATTTAATTGGTAATGCTTTAAATAAATTATTAAATTTTGTAAAATCAATTTTTATAGGTCTTTACCGTTTATTTATATTTACAATAAGAGAAATATTTCTAAATATAAAAATAATCGCTGCAGTTACTATTATGGCTATAATAATAGGTTATGTATTAGATTCTCAAAAACAAAAAGTATATTACTCTGAAATGTTTGTAGCGCCTAAATTTCAGTCTAAATATGAACTTATTAATAATATTAGTTATTACAATTCTTTAATTAGAGTACGTGATGTTGAAGAGTTATCAAATCAATTTAATATAAATGAAGAAGAAGCTAAATCATTAGTGAATTTTGAAATTGAAATTGGTCCAGAATCTAAAAATGAACAATTAGAAAGTTTTAATGGTTTTTTAAAGACTTTAGATAGCACTACAAAAACCAAAATTACATTTGAAGATTACCTTGATAATAGAAATATTTATACAGCAAATATATTTTTATTAAGAGCACGTTCTTTAAATTATAAAATTTTCAAAAAATTAGAGCAAGGGCTTTCAAAATCAATAAGTAATGAATTTTCAGATATAGAAAAGAAAAAAAGAGACTCTGTTCTAATGCTAGAAAAAGAAAATTTAGAACAATCTTTGGTTGAGGTTAGAAAATTAAAAGATGCCTATTTAGATGTTTTACAAAAAGAATCTGAAAAAAATGTAGTGTCATCAAATTTAGGAAGTTCTTTAGGCCTTCAGGTAGAAAAAACAGAAACTAAGGAAGACCAATTATTAACTAGAGAGATAGAAATTTTAAATAAATTAAACGCTATTAAAAAAGAACTTGTTGTTAACGATGAGGTTTTTGAAAAAATATCATCATTTAAAGAAAAAGGATTACTTGAAGATGTTTGGTATAAAAATTATAAAATAATCTTACCTCTTTTGGCGTTATTTCTATTAACCCTATTAGGATCTTTTATTAAGTTTTATAAACATGTAATAAACTATAAATAGATTTAAAAAAACTTAGAATATTATTATGAGCGAAATCAACAAGCATGAGCCAAAATCTAAAAACGAAGAGGTTGATTTAATTGTTTTTTTTAATTTAATCGGGAAAGCTTTAAATAAAGTTTTCGTTTTTATAGCATCATTATTAAAAGCTATATTTTCTGTAATTATTGGTATTATAAAGGTAATTATTGCAAGCTGGAAAATTATATTAGCTATACTAATTATTGCAGGAGTATTGGGTTATGCTCTTGAAAAAACAAAACCTATCACCTATAGCTCAGAGATGCTGGTCGAGCCTTATTTTGATTCAAAATACCAATTAGTAACTAATATTAATTATTTTAATGCTTTAATCGCTTCGGGCGATACACAGGCGCTAAATGCTATATTTAGTTCAGATACTTCAGATTTAGATATTAGAGATATAAAAGGGTTTAAAATTGAACCAGGTCCAGAAACAGAAAATGATAGAATTTTACAATATCAAAATTTTTCAAGACGATTAGACTCTGTAAGAAAAGAAGAAATTAATTTTGAAGAATATATAGAGAATAGAAGCATATACTCAGGACGTTTATTTTTAATTACCGCCTATTCAAGTAAAAGAGACATCTTTAAAAATCTTGAAAAAGGTGTTCTATCTGCTTTCACAAATCAATATTCTGAAGAAGAGTTTTTCAAAAAAGAACAATTAAGAGAAATTCAAAGACAAAACTTATTAACCCAACTTCAAGAAATAGATAGTTTAAAAACCTTTTATCTTAGAGTAAGAGAAGACGAATCTAAAAAAACAAATAAACAGTTAAAGTTGGGAGACATTTCTTTATCTAGTGACAGTAAGTCTACCACTCGAGAATTTGAATTATTAGAAAAAGAAAACAACGTAAGAAACCAATTAAATGCTTTAGAAGAGCAAAAAATAGAACAAGACAAAGTGTTTGATGTAATCTCTAGTTTTCAACGAGTTGGAAACCAAAACATATCTATTTTAGATAGGTACTCACTTATATTTCCAATTTTAGCTTTTATGTTATTATGTCTTTTTTATATAATAAAAAGAGTTATAATTTTTGCTAAAAACTATGAAGAATAATACAGTTTTAATTACTGGTGGCGCAGGTTTTATAGGATCTAACTTTATACCTTTTTTTTTAGAAAGCAATCCTAATACAAGAGTTGTAAACCTAGACAAATTAACCTATGCAGGAGACCTTTCTAATATACAAGAACTAGAGGGTAACAAAAGATACATTTTTGTAAAAGGAGATATTTGTAATAGGCAACTAATAGAAAATCTATTTAACGAATATGAATTTTCTGGAGTTATACATTTTGCAGCAGAATCTCACGTAGATAATTCTATAAAAAATCCTAGTGCATTTATAGACACTAATATTACAGGAACATTTAATTTAATAGATGTTGCAAAAAAGTTTTGGATGCACGGTCCGCAAGACTATAAACAAGAGTATCTTGGTGCAAGATTTCATCATATATCAACAGATGAGGTTTATGGTACATTAGAAAAAACAGGTTTGTTTACAGAGCAAACGCCATATGCTCCAAATAGCCCATATAGTGCCTCTAAAGCATCATCAGATTTTATTGTAAGAAGCTATTTTCACACTTATGGTATGAATGTAGTAACTACAAATTGTTCTAATAATTATGGACCAAAACAACATGACGAAAAGTTAATTCCAACAATAATTAGAAAAGCCATTTCAGGAGAACACATTCCAATTTATGGAGACGGTAAAAACATTAGAGATTGGTTATATGTTTTAGACCATTGTAAAGGAATTGAATTAGCTTATAAAAAAGGCAAAGCAGGAGAAACCTATAATATTGGAGGTAGAAATGAAAGAGACAATTTGTATATTGTAAATACAATTTGTGAAATTTTAGACCAAATTATACCTGCAAACCATTCCTATAAAAAACAAATTAGCTTTGTTAAAGATAGACCTGGACACGATTTTAGATATGCTATAGACGCTTCTAAAATAGAAGAAGAACTAGGATGGAAAGCAAATGAAAATTTTGAATCAGGAATTAAAAAAACTGTAAATTGGTATTTAAATAAATACAAAGCATAAATACATTATGAAAGGAATAATATTGGCAGGTGGATCAGGAACCCGTTTACACCCATTAACTTTAGCGGTAAGTAAGCAATTGATGCCAATATATGATAAGCCTATGATATATTATCCTTTATCAACCTTAATGTGGTCTGGTATAAAAGATATTTTAATAATCTCTACACCTAAAGATTTACCATTATTTGAAGCGCTTTTAGGAGATGGAAAAAAATATGGTTGTACATTTCAATATGCAGTACAAGAAGAACCAAACGGCCTAGCCGAAGCTTTTATAATTGGAGAAGATTTTATAGGAAATGATAAAGTAGCCTTAATATTAGGAGATAATATTTTTTATGGTACCGGTTTAGAAAACTTATTACAACAAAATAACAATCCTCAAGGCGGAATAATATATGCTTATCATGTTCATGACCCAGAGCGTTATGGTGTTGCAGAGTTTGATGAAAACGGAACTGTTATTTCTATAGAAGAAAAACCAAAGCAGCCTAAGTCTAATTACGCCATACCAGGTATATATTTTTATGATAATGATGTTGTAGAAATTGCTAAAAACATAAAACCAAGCCATAGAGGAGAATTAGAAATAACCGATGTAAATAAAGCCTATTTAAAACAAGGTAAACTACAAGTAAGTGTACTAGATAAGGGAACCGCATGGCTAGATACAGGAACATTTAAATCTCTTATGCAGGCTTCTCAATTTGTTCAAGTTATAGAAGAGCGTCAAGGTTTAAAAATTGGAGCAATAGAAGAAGTTGCGTACAAAATGGGATACATTTCAAAACAACAGTTACAAAACCTTATACAACCACTTATAAAAAGTGGTTACGGTAAACACTTGTTAAGCATTTTAGAACAATAAATCCTAATTTTATAATTAATGGACGTTATCCAAACCAAATTAAAAGACTGCTTTATTTTACAACCTAAAATTTTTGAAGACAAAAGAGGCTATTTTTTTGAAAGCTTTAATGAGAACACATTTCATCAATTAACAGGATCAAATACAACATTTGTTCAAGATAATGAATCTTTTTCTACAAAAGGCGTGTTAAGAGGTTTGCATTACCAAACAGGAAAACATGCTCAAGCCAAATTAGTTCGTGTAATAAAAGGAAGCGTTTTAGATGTTGCTGTAGACTTAAGAAAAGAGTCTAATACATTTGGTCAGCACATTTCAGTTGAGCTAACAGAATCCAATAAAAAGCAGTTGTTTGTACCTAGAGGGTTTGCACATGGGTTTATTGTTTTAAGTGACACAGCTATATTTTCTTATAAATGTGATAACTATTACAATAAAGCATCCGAAGCCGGAATTATTTATAATGATAAAGATTTAAATATAGATTGGAAATTAAATGAAAATCAATTTTTAGTTTCAGAAAAAGATGAAATACTTCCATCATTTAAAAATGCAATATTATCATGATTACTAACGTATTAGTAACAGGCGGAAACGGTCAATTAGCACAAACTATAAAAGAACATTATTTTAAAAACAATAATAATATACATTTTACATTTGTAACTAAAGCAGATTTAGATTTAACAAAATATAATCAAGTTGAAAACCTATTTGCTTCAAATAAATTTAACTACTGTATAAATTGTGCTGCATATACTAATGTAGAGCAAGCTGAAGATTTTAAAGAATTAGCATTTCATGTAAACGCAGAAGCAGTTAAATATTTAGCTATTATATGTAATAAAAACAACACGAAACTAATTCATGTATCTACAGACTATGTATTTAATGGCGAAAAAAAAGAACCTTATTTAGAAATAGATACAACAAATCCTATAAACAATTACGGCGCTTCAAAACTAAAAGGTGAAGTTTATATAGCTGAAAATATTCAGGATTATTTTATTATTAGAACCTCTTGGTTATATTCTAAATTTGGCAAAAACTTTTATAAAACGATAAAAGAAAAAATAGAAAACAATGCCGATTTAAAAATTACGGTAGCAGAAACTGGTACACCAACCAGTTGTGTAGATTTAGCCCAAGCTATTTATTTTTTAATAACATCTAAAAACATAAATTATGGCTTGTATCACTTTAGTAATAACGGTCAAGCAACTTGGTATGATTTTACCATAGAAATTGCGAAATTAATTGGTAATTATAATATAGATAAAATTCAACCAGTGCCATTTTTTAAAACAAAAGCTAAACGCCCAAAATTTAGTGTGTTAGATAAAAATAAAATAAGTACCATTTTACCACAAGAGATTCCTCACTGGAAAGATGCTTTAAAAGTATTAATAAATACTAAATAAAATGAATGACAAAATTGCTATTATAGGCTTAGGCTACGTGGGTTTACCATTAGCTATTGCGTTTACAAATAAAGGGTTTAATGTTATTGGTTTCGATATTAGTCTTTCAAGAGTAAAAGAACTTAAAAAAAATAAAGATCACACCTTAGAGGTGTCTGAAGAGGCATTAAAACAGGCAAAAACTTTAAAATTCACAAATACAATTAACGATTTAAGTGTTGCTAATATATTTATAGTTACCGTACCAACACCAATAACAAAACACAAGTTTCCAGATTTAACACCTATTATAAAAGCTAGTGAGACTATTGCTAAGGTTTTAAAAAAAGGAAATATAGTAATTTATGAATCTACAGTTTATCCTGGGTGTACCGAAGAGGTTTGTGCACCAATACTAGAAAACAATAGTGGTTTAAAATTTAATAAAGATTTCTATTGTGGTTATTCTCCAGAGCGTATTAATCCGGGAGATAAAACACATACAATTAATAATATTATTAAAGTAACCTCTGGAAGCACACCAGATACAGCAACAAAAGTAGATGAGTTATATAAAAAAATTATAGACGCAGGAACTCATAAAACAAGCTCAATTAAAATTGCAGAAGCAGCTAAAGTAATAGAAAACACGCAACGCGATTTAAACATAGCTTTTATAAATGAATTAGCTATTATTTTTGATAAACTAAATATAGACACAACACAGGTTTTAGCAGCAGCGGGTACAAAATGGAATTTTTTACCTTTTACACCAGGCTTGGTTGGTGGTCATTGCATTGGTGTGGACCCATATTATTTAACCTACAAGGCAGAGTCTGTAGGCTATCATCCAGAAGTAATACTTGCAGGAAGACGAATTAATGCTAATATGGGAATATTTGTAGTTAATAAACTTATAAAACAATTAGCATTAAGAGGACATGAAATTAAATCATCGAAAGTTTTAATTCTTGGTATTACTTTTAAAGAAAACTGTCCAGATATTAGAAACACAGGAGTTATAGATGTAATTAAGGAGCTAAAAGAGTTTGGTATGGAAGTAGATGTTTATGATTCTTTTGCAAATAAAAATGAAGTGCTAAAAGAATATAAACTAGAATTAATAACAGAATTGAATAAAAAATATAGTGCTGTAATTCTAGCAGTAAAACATGAGAAGTTCAAAAAACTAAGTTGGCAGAATTTTACAGATAAAGAAACTGTAGTGTTTGACCTAAAGGGCTTTCTGCCAGACAATATAGCTACCATTAGATTGTAATGATTAATAAATTTTAAATCAAATTTTATAAAATAACGAGAGATTATTGTTTAAAATTATGTGATATCATCGTTCAAAAATACACTTAACCGATAAAAATTTGGATTATAAATTATTATTCAAAAAAAGTAAGTTTAAATATATTACTTTTACAGTCGCAAAAAGCGTCTAAATATAAAGTCTAATAGACCTCAGTAATTAAATGAAAAAAAATCTTATTATTTTCGGTACAAGGCCAGAAGCTATTAAAATGGCACCTTTAGTAAAAGAGTTTCTAAATAGTGAAAAAGAGTTTGAAACTAAAGTGTGTATAACAGCACAACATAGAGAAATGTTAGATCAAGTACTCTCTTTTTTCGAAATCACACCAGATTACGATTTAGATTTAATGAAACCAAATCAAAACCTATACTCACTTACCGCAGATATTATAACTAATTTAAAGCCAATTTTAGAAGAGTTTAAGCCAGACTATGTATATGTTCATGGTGACACAACTACTACTATGGCGGCAAGTATAGCTGCATTTTATTCTGGAGCAAAAGTGTGTCATGTAGAAGCAGGATTAAGAACATTTAATAAACGTTCACCTTTTCCCGAAGAAGTAAATAGAAGTATTGCAGGAAGTGTATCAGACTATCATTTTGCACCAACAACAACATCAAAGCAAAATTTATTAAACGAAAATATTTCAGAAAATAATATTTTAGTTACAGGAAATACTGTAATTGATGCTCTAGACTTTAGTTCGGGTAAAGTAACCTCTTCTAAATATTCAGATGATGAGGTTGATACTTTAAAGAGTGTAGTAGATAATTCTAAAAAGCTAATATTAGTAACAGGACACAGGCGTGAAAATCATGGTCAAGGTTTTATTAATATTTGTAGCGCCCTAAAAGAAATTGCAGAGCAAAATAACGATGTTCAAATTATATATCCGGTACATTTAAACCCAAATGTACAAAAACCAGTATATGAGTTGTTAGCAGATATTGATAATGTGAAGTTAATAGATCCGTTATCATATCCAGCATTTGTATGGTTAATGAATAAATCATATTTAATTATAACAGATAGTGGTGGTGTTCAAGAAGAAGCACCAAGCTTAGGAAAACCTGTTTTAGTAATGCGAGATACTACAGAAAGACCAGAAGCAGTAGATGCAGGAACTGTTTTTTTAGTAGGAACAAACAAAGAAAAAATAGTAAAAGAAACAAACAACTTATTAAATAACGAAGAGGCTTACCTAAAAATGAGCAAGTTGCACAATCCTTATGGCGATGGTACTGCTTGTAGTAAAATAGTAAATTTTATTTCTAAATTGTAATGATAAATAATAAACCAACTGTTGTTATGGTAGGATTAGGCTATATTGGCCTGCCTACTGCAGCATTAATCGCTAGTAGAAACATTAAAGTTACAGGTGTAGATATTCATCAACACGTTGTAGATACAATCAATAAAGGAGAAATACATATAGTCGAGCCAGATTTAGATGGTTTAGTACATCATGTTGTAAAAGATAAATACCTTACTGCAAGTACAACACCTGTTGAGGCAGATGTATATCTTATTGCTGTACCAACACCATTTAAAGGCGATCATGAGCCAGACATATCTTATGTAGAATCTGCCGTAAGAGCTATACTACCAACATTAAAAGAAGGTGCTTTAGTTATTATAGAATCTACTAGTCCAGTTGGTACAACAGAAAAAATGGAAAAAGTTATTTTTTCTGAAAGACCAGAGTTAGAAGGAAAAATTTTCATGGCGTATTGTCCAGAGCGTGTGTTACCAGGTAATGTTATACACGAATTAGAACATAATGATAGAGCAATAGGTGGAATAAATGATGCTTCAACAGAAAAAGCCGTAGCATTTTACAAGCATTTTGTAAAAGGTCAATTACACAAAACAAACTCTAAAACAGCAGAGATGTGTAAGCTAGTAGAAAACTCATCTAGAGACGCTCAAATTGCCTTTGCAAATGAGTTGTCTATGATATGTGATGAAGCAGGAATTAATGTTTGGGAACTAATTAGATTAGCAAACAAACATCCAAGAGTAAATATTTTACAACCAGGAACAGGAGTTGGAGGTCACTGTATAGCAGTAGATCCTTGGTTTATAGTAAGCGAATTTCCAGAACAAGCAAAAATTATTCGAGCTTCAAGAGAAATTAACAACTATAAAACAGAATGGGTTATAGAAAAAATTAAAAGTACAGCGCTGCAGTTTGAATTAGATAATGGTAAAAAACCAAAAATTGCGGCAATGGGATTAGCGTTTAAGCCAAATATAGACGATTTAAGAGAATCTCCTGCTTTAAATGTAGTTGAAGCTTTAATAAATGAGAACTTCAATATTATGGCGGTTGAGCCTAATATAGAGTCTCATAAAACTCTAGAAATACATAACGCAAAAAATGCTATAGACACAGCAGATATCATTGTGTATTTAGTAGCTCATAACGAGTTTAAAACTTTAGAATCTAATAATATAACTTTGGATTTTTGCAATGTAACTAATCAGTAGAGTAATTTCTAATATTGTATATTTGAGTTATAATTAAAAATAAATATTTCGAAATGAGAATTTTTGTATTAATGATACTTTTTTTTACAGCAGTAGCATGCAAAGAAGAAAAGAAAGAAACTGTTGAATTAGAAACTGTTGAGACTCCAGAAGTTGTTGAAGAAACATTAGATTTCCCTAAATTAGAAGGTGTTCCACAATCTGTTAATTATATCTTTGAAGATGGTTATTTGTATTCGCCAACAATTCAAATAGACGAAATAGCTTCGTATCAAACGGAAGATAATACTTTTAATTTTGTAATTTATTTAAATAAAGATACAGATTTAGAAGAGTTACAAAAGCTTACTTTAGGTTTAATTTTATACCCAAAAGACTTATCAGTTTTAAAAACGGCCAAACAGAAAAAAACAAAAAGTATTGGTAAAGGTTATAGTACAGAAATTTATATTTTAGACAATAGTCCTGTAATTTCTGTTAAAGATTTTAAAGTTGCTACTAACGATTTCAATTTAATGAAAGTGTATTTTTATTCTAAGGAAGCAGGTGTTTTAAATGACAAAACATTAAGAATAAGTAATTTTACTTTATAGCCTTATTATTAAAATTTAAGTATTTATTTTACATGTTTTAATAAGCATTACAAATAATTAATTTTGACAGCAAGACAAACTAATAAATACATTGTATTATTTTTAATAGGTATTATTTCTATAATACCTATTTTCTTATCCAATAATATTGCGGCTCAATATGAGTTTTCTAATTACGCAATACTTCAATCTTGCTTGTTTTGGTTGCTGTTTAAATTTAAAGAAGACCGCTTTAAATTTTTATTATCACCAAGTTTTCTTGCAGTAAGTTATTTAAATATAAATTTTTTAATAGGTTCTTGGGTGTTTAAAAACGATTTGGTTTTTACAAGGCTGCTTCCAGACTATAAATTGTGGGAGTATGCAGCATCAAGAATGTTTCTATTTAATACTATAAATTTTGTAATAATTATATCTTACTTTTTACGCTTAAATTTAAGGTTTAATTTTAAAGAGCAAGTAAACCTTAATACTATTAATCAGCGCTTTTTATTTCAAATTACATTAGTTTCCTTTTTTGCAGTACTAATCGCTGCTCCATATTTAGAGTTTATTGGTTTTTATATTACAATTCTTAAAACAGTTCTTGCTTTAATTCTAATAACTTATGCTTTTAAAACATTTAAATTTGCAAAGCGATCATTTTTCTATTTATTAATCATATTCATTTTTGTTTTATTTTCAGTAGATAGTAAAAGGGAAGCCATATTTTTAGTACTTCCAATAATTTTATTAGAATCTTCTAAGTATAAATTAAGCATTAATTTTAAGCAAATTATTATATTTTCTGGACTTATATTCAGTATTTTTTATTTTATTATAATTATGTCTATACTAAGAAATTATGGTGGTTTTAAAGCTGATAATTTTCTCGAGGCAACAACATATGTTGATGATTATATAAAATCTAAAAATTTTGTTGCTGGGTTTATGAATAATTTAGAAATTTCTTCTACATATCTGCATTCTAACAATGTTATAGAATATATTAAAAAAGATAAAATAGACTTTGCATTGGGAGAAACAATTATAAAACCACTTTTTATAATACTACCAAGAAAGTATTTTGTTTTTAAACCGCGTAGTGCAATTGATATATATACAACTAAACATGATGATAAATTTAGAAATCGTGGAGGATCATTTCCTGTTAGTGTACAATCAGAACTTTATTTAAACTTCGGGTATTTAAGTTATATTTTCGCCCTTATATTTTTTACTTTTTTTAATGGTGTCTATAAAAATGTATTAAACTTAATAAAAGAAAATAGAATATTAAATTATGTTTATTTATTATATACCTATGAAATATTCTTAGCTCTAATTAGAGGATCTGGTTTAGATATATTTACAGTTTATACTATAATTTTTATAATATTTTTCTTCATCTACAAGTTGTTTTTAAAACTTAGTTATGTATTTATTAAGTAAAAAAATATTAAAAAACTCAAATACGCTTTTGCTAGCTTTATTTGGTTTTTTTTTGCCGCTTAGCCTTTTTTTTAATGGTAACACTATTGTTATGATATTGCTACTATTAAATGTTGGTTACGACTTGCTAAAAAGAAAGAGTTTTATTTTTGATAAAAGCATCTTCCTTTTGGTTTACTTCTTAATACTATGCTTGACCTTTTTTTATAGTGAAGAACTAAATTTAGGTGTTAAAATGATAGTTAAGAGTCTTCCGTTTTTATTAATACCTTTAGGTTTATTGACAACATCAAAAGTATCTAATAGACAACTAAACATATTGTCTATAGGTTTTTTTTTAGGGAATATAACAACCATAATAATTTCATTTATTTATGGAGTAGTAGTTTTTAAAAACAATCCATTACCTTTAAAAAATGGTTTTTCATACTTTACAAGCTACGTAGATATTCATCCGTCATATTTTTCAATTTTTATTCTCTATTCTGTATTACTTTTATTTTGGAATAATAGAAATAATAAAGATTTTACAAATTTTAAAAAATTAATAATTTTCATATCGTTAATAGCTATTCAATTGTATTTAAAGAGTAGGGCAGGATTATTAGCTACTACAATTATATTTTTAGTTTATAGTTTTTTACATTTAAAAAAAAGAGGCTTATATTTAATTTTATTAATTCCAATTGTTTTAATAACTGTATTTAAAAAAGACGATTTTTTAAATAGAAATACTTCTGGATCAATTGAAGATAGAGTGAGGATATGGGAAAGCTCAATAGAGGTTATTGAAAACAATTTACTTTTAGGAGTTGGGATTGGCGATTATCAATTTGAATTAGATAAACAATATTATTTAAATTCTTTTGATCATGGAATTAATGATAGATTAAACTGTCATAATCAATATTTACAAACCTTTGTAACATCTGGAATATTAGGAATTTTATCACTATTAAGTGTTTTTACAGCTTTGTTATATCGTGCAATAAAAAATAAAAATGAAATTATTTTATATTTTTTAATTTCAGTTTCAATTTTAATGTTTTTTGATTCTGTTTTAGTGAGGCAACATGGTATATTATTTTTCACCTTTTTCTCAACAATCTTACTTAAATATAAAAGCGAATGAAAAAAAATATTTTTTTATATTTAAGTATATTTTGTTTTACTATAGTTAATTCGCAAATTGATTTGAACCGTTGTAACGTAAAACAGAAACAGAGCTTTACTGTTAACAATATTCAATTTACAGATTCACTATTTATCCAGCAATCGTATACAATTAGTACATTATATGTTTCTAGAAATGATGGTTCTGGAAAAATAACAACAATAAATGGCTCTCCTTTAGGCATAAAATATGCTTTAGTAAATGATGCCCAATCTTATATAGCTATTGTAGATTATAATAATTCATTTAAAATAATTGATTACCCATTAAATACAATAGTTAAAGAGATACAAATTAACGCAGCCACTATCACCTCTGCCGTATGGTATAAAGACGTTTTAATTTTTGGGCTTAAAAATGGTATAATTCAATTACATTCAATTAAAGATAAAAGTGTAAGGTCTTACAAAATACATGAAGCAGCTATAGTTAAATTAAAAACATATAATAGTAATATATTATCAATTTCACATGATAATTATCTTAAAGAGATAAGTATCAATCAGGAAGGAAAGGTAATAAATGAAGTTTACTTGTCAAAAATTCCAACAGCTCTTGCAATTAATCCTACAAATAATAAAATAGCAATAGGAACTTTTGAAGGAGACATTTTAATTTTAGATTCTAAAAAATTTAATATAGAAAAAGAATTTAAAATTCATAAAAACCTTATTACAAAAATTAAGTTTTTTGATGAGCTAAGATTAATAACTTCATCGTTTGATAAAAAAATTAAAATTTTAAACATTGAATCATTTAACACCAAGACTCTATTTAGTTCTAAAGATTATGTAATGAATTTTGATTTCAATACCAAAAAACTTATCTACTCAGTTAGAGATGGTGAATTGGTATTTTTAAATTTAGAATGTAATGATAATAAAGGTTTACTTAATTTATTTAGCACGTTTAAATAACTAAAAATAAAAACTTGAAAAAACCAATAGAAAAAATTTTAAAAAATAAACTAATATCAGATTCTTTTTGGGCTCTTATGGGCAATGTTATTTTTAAAGGTTTATCGCTATTAGGAGGCATACTAGTAGCTAGACTTTTAGGAAAAAGTGTGTTTGGAGAATTTAGTATTATTAAAACCACATTTATATCAGTTGCATTTATAACTACATTGGGTTTTGGTTATACTACAACAAAGTTCGTAGCAGATTATAAAAAAAAACACCCTCAAAAACTTTATGCGATATTTAAATTTACTCAAAAAACAATTTTAATTTTAACAATAATTGCTTTTTTAATAGTTATTCTATTTTCTAAAAATATAGCTGCTTTAATTTTAGAAAACGAATCAATGTATCTCTATGTTAGATTAGTGGCAATTTTAATTGTTTTAAACAGTTTAAACTTTTTATATGTAGGTTACTTATCTGGATTAGGTTTATTTAAAAAAATGGCTAAGATTAACGTATATATAGGAGTAATTACTTTTATTCTAAGTGTTAGTCTTACATATTTTTTTAGTCTAATAGGAGCTTTAATTGCTTTAGTTATAGCTCAATCAATAAATGTATTTGCAAATTATAATTTAATTTCTAAAAACATTCAAATAAATAAAACTGAAAAAGATAAAATTCTTAATAAAAAAATCCTACTATACTCTTTACCAATTGCTATACAAGAAACAGTATATGCAATTATGTCGTGGTTGATAAATTTTTTAATAATACTATATGTTTCATTTGGAGAATTAGGTATGTATACAGCGGCAATTCAATTAAATGCCATAATTTTGTTTATACCAGGAATATTAAGAAATGTAGTGCTTTCTCATTTGTCTAAAAATTCTGACAATGAAAACTCTCATAAAACCGTACTTAATACAATTTTAATTATCAATATACTAGCAACTTTAATCCCATGTATATTAGTTTTTATATTTAGTGATTTTGTCTCTAGTTTTTATGGAAGTACCTATCAAGGCCTTTCAGATTTAATTGAAATTTCAATTTTCACAACAGTTTTTGTAAGTATTAGTAACGTATATGTACAAGCTTATATGTCAAAAAATATGAATTGGACAATGTTGTTCTTTAGAATAATTCGTGACGCTGGAATTGTTCTTTTATTTATATATTTAATTAATGAAAATAAGCCTGGAGCATCGTCTATGATTTACTCAAAGCTAATCCTTAGTGCTATATTTATGATAATTATGGTGCTTTTTTATAAGTTTAAATCGAGATCAATTACAAATGAGAGAACTTAAACAAAACTTATTAATTAAAATTGCAATTTGTTCTTTTTATATAGTCATACTTTTTGATTTTATAACAAAAGTGCTATTAATATATTCTAATGACACATTCTCTAAGTTTAGTTTTATTCCTAAAGTAGTAATCTTATGTACTATGCTATTTGTTTGTTTCTATTTAGGTACTAAGCAAAAAATTAAATTTATTATTTTATATACTCTAATGTTTTTTTTTGCAGTATTAGCATATTTAAACCTATACTTAGATTTTCAATTAAAAACGCTTTACAAACAACTTTATAGCCTTCTTTTATATTCATATCCATTTATTTTGGTTAGCTTCTTTAATGTTATTGGCAAAAATAATAGGAGAGCAATTATATTATCTCTAGAAAAGCATATTTTAATAATAGGAGTAATAAGTAGTATCTTAATTTTTATAGGTCTAATTACTAAAATTGAACTTTTCAGGTCATATAGTTTCTCAAACAGATTTGGATATAATGGAATTTTTTTAAAAACTTCAGAAGCTAGTTATTTTTATATTTGTTTATTATTATTATGCCTATACTTATTTAACAATAAGTATAAATTACTTTTTATTATTTCAACATTACTTAGTTCTTTATTAGTGGGAACCAAAGTTGTTTGGTTAAGTATTTTTTTAATAATTCTTATTTATTCATTTAAAAAATATAAAAAAACAACTGCAATATTTTTACTTATACCTATTACTGTATATTTTAACTTTAGACAAAAAATAGACTCTTATTTAATAGAATTATGGCCAAGAGGAGAAATTTTATATAACGAAAACGGTATTATAACAATCTTAACTTCTACAAGAGACATATTGTTAGAAAGAACAATTCTTTTTTCAAAAGAAAATTGGTCTTTCATAAACTATCTTTTTGGAGGTAATAAGTATTGGCTACATAAAGTAGAATTTGAATTTATAGATTTGTTTTTTTTATTTGGAATATTTGGAATAATAATATTTTACCTTTTCTTAAAAAATAGATTTATAAATAGATTACAAGGGAGTTTTAGTAAGTATACGTTAATTATTATTTTAATTTGTGCTTTCTTTGCAGGGAATTTTTTTAAAAGCTTTTTAAGCTTTACTGTGTTTTATTTAGTTTTTGAGATAATAATTTTAAAAGAAAAAAAACTATTGTACGATAAAACATCAAAAATTAAATAATATTTATGAGCAAGAAAATTTTATTTATAACACAAAAACTCAAACACTATAGAGTACCAATACTAAATTTAATTTCTTCTAATGAAAATATAGATTTAACTGTTGCTCATTCAGGGAAAAAAACTATTCAAAAAAATATAAATTTCAAAGAATTAATTATACCCCAAAAAAAAATTGGACCCTTCTATTTACAAGGAGATAATTTTGTGAAACTTTGTAATTCATTCGATGTTGTTGTAGTGATGTGTTATTTACAAAACATTTCCTATATGCAATTACAATTTTTAAAGAACAGGAAATTTAAACTAATATATTGGGGAATTGGAGTTAAAGCATCTCAAAACAGTAAATTCGATTCTCCAACTATCTTAAATTATTTTAGATATTTTATTGCAAGAAAGGCAGACGCGATGATTTTTTATTCAGATTATGCTAAAAACAAGCATGTAGCAAGAAAAATAAATCCGAATAAACTATTTGTTATGCAAAATACTATTGAAGTTCAAGAACAAATTAATACAGAAGTTGATAAAAACTGTATTTTGTTTGTAGGAACATTAAATAAATCTAAAAAAATATTTTTATTATTTGAAGCATATAAGGAAGCATTAATACTCTATAAAGATTTACCTTTGTTAAAAATTGTCGGTGACGGCGAAGATTATCTAGAAGCCAAAAAATGGGTTGTAGATAATAATTTAGAAAATAAAATTATTTTATATGGAGCAATTTATGAACAAATTGAACTCGAAAAACTATTTAAATCAGCGTTAGCCACAATATCTCCAGGACAAGCTGGATTATCAGTTCTGTCTAGTTTTGCATATGGTGCACCATTTATAACTAGCTCTAATGCAATTACAGGAGGAGAAAGATTGAATATAAAAAATAATTATAATGGATTGCTTTTTGAAAATGACAATGAGTTAAAAGAGATACTAATTGATATTCATAATAATCCAGAAAAATATATAGAATTAGGTAAAAATGCAAAAGAGTTTTACTTAAAATATAGAACACCAGAAAACATGGCTAATTCTTTTATAGATGCCGTAAAATATGTAATACAAAAACAATGAAATCATATTTAAAGTCTTTTATTTCTCCTAAAAAAATCTTTTACAAAAACATTTCATTTTTAGCTTATTGGTCTAATGATTCAACTTTTTCAAAACATTCTGAGATAAGAAGATTTGCAAAATTAAAAAGCTGTAAAATAGGGAAGTATAGTAGAGTAAACCCTAATAGTAAATTCTCTAATGTTACAGTTGGTAATTTCACAGCTATTGGTAGAGATACAACAATTGGCTTAGGTAAACACCCATTAAATTATGTTTCTACTCAAAATATTTTTTATAAAAAAAATAATATGAATAATCAATGGGTGAAAAATATAGATTTTCCTGCAGAGAGAACTTATATTGGTAATGACGTGTGGATAGGTGTAGAAGCAATGATTTTAGATGGTGTGGTTATTGGAGATGGAGCAGTAATTGGAGCAAGATCTGTAGTGACTAAAGATATACCTCCGTATGCTATTGCAGTAGGAAGTCCTGCTAAAGTTATAAAGTATAGGTTAGAAAAAGAAGTAATAGAAAGATTATTAGAAATAAAATGGTGGGATTTTACAGACGAAAAAATTTCTGAAAAAGTAGAGTTTTTTAGAGAAAAAGAAGTAACAATTGATGTTCTAAATAAATACTTTCCTAAAGAAAAATAAATTTAATATGAAGCAAATCCTTCAATCCTTTAAAACAGGTAGTACAGAGTTAACTGATGTCCCAGCACCAAAAGTAAAAAGAGGACAAGTACTAATACAAACCACAAGAAGTTTAGTGTCTTTAGGTACAGAACGAATGTTAGTTGAGTTTGGAAAAGCATCTCTTATACAAAAAGCAAGACAACAGCCAGATAAGGTAAAAATGGTTTTAGATAAAATTAAAGCTGAAGGCCTTATGCCAACTTTAGAAACTGTTTTTAACAAATTAGAACAACCACTACCTTTAGGGTATTGTAATGTAGGAAAAGTCATAGCTGTTGGTGAAGGTGTTTCAGGATTTAAGGTAGGTGACAGAGTCGCTTCAAATGGACAACATGCAGAATTTGTATGTATTCCACAAAACTTAGTAGCACACATACCAGATAGTTTAACAGATGAAGAAGCAGCATTTACTGTTATAGGAGCAATTGGTTTACAAGGAATACGTTTAATTAACCCAACAATGGGAGAAACCATTGTGGTTATAGGTCTAGGATTAATAGGTTTATTAACAGCCGAAATGTTAATAGCTAATGGCTGTAAAGTAATAGGTTATGACTTAGACGATTCTAAAGTTGAGATGGCAAAATCTAAGGGCGTTATTGCTTTTAACCCAACTAAAGGTAATGATCCAGTTAAATTTGTTTTTGAAAACACAAACAATGTTGGAGCAGATGGTGTAATTATAACCGCTTCTGCTAAAACAAACGATATTATTTCTCAAGCTGCCAACATGAGTAGACAGCGAGGTAGAATTGTTTTAGTTGGTGTTATTGGTTTAAATATTTCTAGAGCAGACTTTTATGAAAAAGAATTAAGTTTTCAAGTTTCTTGTTCTTATGGGCCAGGAAGATATGATGATGATTACGAACAAAAAGGAATAGATTATCCATTGCCATTTGTACGTTGGACAGAAAAAAGAAACTTCGAAACTGTATTACAACTTATAGAAACAGGTAAGTTACAAGTTAAAGAGCTTGTTTCTGATGTGACACCATTAGAAGAGTTCAATAAAATTTACGGTAATATTGGGCAATCAAAATCTATTGCTTCTATAATTAAGTATAACGAAAATAATGTTCCAGATCACAGCATCACTGTTAATAAAAAGGAGTTAGAAGTAAATAAAGGTGTTATAGCATTAGTAGGTGCAGGAAATTTTACTAAAATGACCTTGTTACCAGCCTTAAAAGGAACAGATGCGCAAATAAAACACATTGTGTCTTCAGGTGGTGTTAACGGTACTGCTCTTGCAGAAAAGCACAACATTGCACAAAGTACAACAGATTACAATTTGGTTTTAGATGATGAAGATGTAAATTTAGTAATGATAACTACAAGGCATAATTTACATGCTAACATGGTAATTAAAGCTCTAAATAAAGGAAAACATGTATTTGTAGAAAAACCTTTAGCTTTAAATGCAGAAGAACTACAAAACATTGAAGAAGCTTATAAAGATAGTAAGGGTACTTTAATGATAGGTTTTAACCGTCGTTTTTCTCCACATACACAAAAAATGAAATCTATAATTGGAGATGCACCAATGAATATTATAGCTACCATGAATGCTGGTGCAATACCTCCAAATGTTTGGGTACATGACATGGCAGTTGGTGGCGGAAGAATTATTGGTGAAGCATGCCACTATTTAGACCTAATAGTATATTTAACAGGAAGTAAAATTAAAGCGGTTTGTATGAATGCTTTAGGAGAGAATCCAGAAGAGAATACAGATAACGCTTCTATTTTAGTAAAATTAGAAAACGGCTCAACAGGTGTCGTTAATTATTTTGCAAATGGTGCAAAATCTTACTCTAAGGAACGTTTAGAGGTTTATTCTCAAGAGAAAACGATAACTATGGATAACTTTATTAAAACTACTGGTTATGGTACTAAAGGGTTCTCTAAATTAAAAACGAAGTTAGATAAAGGTCATAAAAATCAATTTTCAACTATTTTAAGTGAATTAAAAAAAGGAAGTGTAGAGCTTATACCTTATAGTGAGTTAATTAACGTTACCAAAGCAAGTTTTGCAGCTATTGAAAGCTTAAAAGAAGGACAGTGGGTTGAGGTAAAATAACTTTTACTGGTTTAAAATTTTAATATGATTCAAAAAATAAAATTAGTTTTCAACTTGTTGAAAAACATGGGATTGCGTTATGTTTTGTTTAGAATCTATTATGCGATTTCAACAAAATTAGGATGGCAAAAAAAAACGTTTCCTATAAATCCAGATTTTAAATCATTTATAACTCTAAAAGAGTGGAAAAACAATTTGTCTCCTTTTTTTTTCTACGGAAAAGACATCCATAACCTTCCAAAGGTTAGAGATGAGAAATTAAAAGCTACTTTTCAAAAGATTGAAAACGGAACCTTTACTTTTTTTAGTAAACAAGAATTAACCTTAGGGAAAAACTACGACTGGATAACAAATCCAATAACAAATCATAAGTATGATATTTCTAAGCATTGGAGTGAAATACAAGATATTTCACTGGAAGCTGGAGATATAAAATTTGTTTGGGAGAAAGCAAGATTTTCGTTTTTATATGATGTTATTAGGTATGATTATCACTTTAATGAAGATCAGTCACAACTGGTTTTTAATGAAATTAAAGACTTTATATCTAAGAACCCTATAAATCAAGGTCCAAACTATAAATGTAGCCAAGAAATAAGCTTAAGAGTTCTAAATTGGACATTTGCACTCTATTATTATAAAGATTCAGAACATTTAACCGAAACACTGTATCAAGAAATAATGAATTCAATATACTGGCAATTGCACCATGTATATAATAATATTCATTTTTCAAGAATTGCAGTACGCAACAACCATGCTATAACAGAAACCTTAATGTTATATCTATCTGCCAAACTCTTCCCATTCATGGCAGATACAAAAAAGTGGAGCATAAAAGGAAAAAAGTGGTTTGAACAGGAAGTGGAATATCAAATATATAAAGATGGTACATTTCTTCAATATTCTATGAATTATCATCGTGTAACGGTGCAATTATTAACATGGGCAATTCAATTGTCTAAATTAAATAACGAGAAATTTAATCCTGTTGTTTATGATAGAGCAGAAAAGTCATTACGTTTTTTAGAAACTTGTTTAGACCCAATTTCTGGAAAATTACCAAACTATGGGTCTAACGATGGTGCATTGTTTTTTAAGCTAACAAATGATGATTATAGAAATTACAAATCACAATTAGACGATTTACGTTTAGCTTTAGGTAAGAATTGTTATTATAAGTCCGAAAGTAGTTTTTGGTATGGTTTTAAAAACCAAAAACAAGCACATAATATTAAAATTCCAGAAATAAATACTTTTGATAAAGGAGGATATTACATTATTCAAGATCAAGATGTAAAAACATTTATACGTTGTGGAAAATATAAAGATAGGCCTGCACAGTCAGACAATTTGCATTTAGATATTTGGGTAAATGGTAATAATATTCTAAGAGATTCTGGTTCTTATAAATACAATACAGAAAAAGAATTTATAAATTTCTTTAATGGTTGCGAAGGCCATAATACTGTAGGAATTGAAGGCGAGAACCAAATGCAAAAAGGCAGTCGTTTTATATGGTATAATTGGGTTAAATATGCTAAGGCAACCTTAATTAAAAAAGAGAATAACTATATATTTAACGGTGAAATTAAGGCTTTTAAAAACTTAGGAAACAATATTTTTCATAATCGAACTGTAATTAAACACGTTGGTGAAAATCAATGGGAAGTTATAGATAATATTAAAAATGCTACAAATAAAACCATTTATCAATATTGGCAAATAAATCCAGATTTTCAAGACACTTTAAAAATAGAGGCTTTCGATGCAGATGACCTGAAAATAGAGCCTTTAATAGAAGAAAAATGGTTTTCTGGTTATTATGGTGTGAAAGAAAAGTCAATAAGGTTTACTTTTGCAACCAATAAAGGAAGTTTTAAAACCACAATTAAAATAGATAAATAATATATGCGCATTCTTTTAATTCATCATGCATTTTTAGAAAAAAATGATGGCGGTGGTTCTCGTTTTAATGAAATGACTCAGGTTTGGGCAAGCCAAGGGCATGAAGTAAGTGTTTTAGGTGGGATGGTTCATTATGCAACTGGTGAGAAAAATGCAAGATATAAAGGGAAATATTTCCATACAGATAAACAATTTTATAAGGGTGTAGATGTTTATAGATGCCACGTTTCAGAAAGCTATAACGTAAATTTTATAGGAAGACTTTGGGCTTATTTTTCATTTGTATTTTCCAGTATTTATGCTGGTTTATTTAAGGTTAGTGGTAAGTTTGATATAATTGTGGTTACATCACCGCCACTTTTTGTTGGGATTACTGCCTACGTATTATCACTTTTAAAAAGAACACCATTTGTCTTTGAAATTAGAGATTTATGGCCAGAATCCGCAATTGATACAGGTGTATTACAAAATAAAACGATTATTAAATTTGCTTATTGGTTTGAAAATTTTATATACAAAAGAGCTAAGCTAATAAATGTATTAACTCCAGCATTTAGGGACACCTTAATTGCAAAGAAAAAAGTGCCTGAAGAAAAAATTATATTCATTCCAAATGCTGCAGATTTTACTTTAGCAGAAACTATTCAAAGAGATTTTGATGCAGATGCATTTAAAAATGAATTGAAATTAAAAGGTAAGTTTATTATTACATACGTTGGTGCTCATGGTGTTGCAAATCATTTAATTCAATTGGTTGATGCTGCAGAAAAGTTAACAGATACCAACGTTGTTTTTCAATTAATTGGTTCTGGTATGCAAAAAGAAATGCTTCAAAAAGAAGTATTAAAAAGGAAACTAAACAACGTTATATTTAGAGATCCAGTATCAAAAGCGGAGGTTTTTAAATATATAATAGCTTCAGATTTAGGGGCATCTGTTCTAAAAAGAGTAGACACTTTTAAAACCATATATTCAAATAAAACCTTTGATTATATGTCTTGTAAAAAACCAGTCTTATTAGCAATTGAAGGTGTATCGAAACAATTAGTAAATGATGCAAAGTGTGGCATATGCGTAGAGCCAGAAAACGCAGATGATATTGCAAGTAAAATTAAAAATTACATTACTAATATTGAAGACTATAAATCTTATGGAGAAAACGGATACAATTATGCGAAGCTTCATTTTGAAAGAAAGCAATTAGCTTTAGATTACTTAGAAAACTTGATTAAAGTAGCAAAAAAATAGACTCATGTATAAAGCTATTATCAAACCGTTATTAGATTTCTTTTCAGCATTATTTATACTAATAATGATATCTCCAATCTTTATAATTTTATTGATTTTGTTATTCATTAATAATAATGGCAAGCCATTTTTTACACAACCAAGAGGAGGAAAAAATAATAAAGTATTCAGGGTTATTAAGTTTAAAACAATGAATGACAAAAAAGATGCTAATGGGGAATTGTTACCAGATAATATTAGGTTAACTAAAGTAGGAAGTTTTGTAAGAAATAAATCTTTAGACGAATTGCCTCAACTTTTAAACGTTTTGAAAGGTGAAATGAGCCTAGTAGGACCAAGACCTTTTATGTCTGAGTATCTTGAAATATATACAGACTATCAAAAAAGAAGACATGAAGTAAAACCAGGAATCACTGGATGGGCACAAGTCAATGGAAGAAATAGCATTAGTTGGCAACAAAAATTTGAATTAGATATCTGGTATGTTGATAGACAACACTTTTTGTTAGATATTAAAATACTTTTTCTAACTTTGCTTAAAATTATAAAACCTACAGATGTTAATCAAGAAGGAGAAGCAACTATGGTTAAATTTAATGGTAAAAATTAAACATAATGGAATTTATAACAGACGTAAAATTAAGAACTAATGATCCTGTCGAGGCGGCCAAAGTTGTTAAAGCAGCATTAGCAAAATATAAAGTAATTAAAGTTATTCCAGAATGGTATTTAGGAGACCTAAGAGCGTTCTACGATGTTTTTGTAGATGGTTTAGGAGATCCAATAAATATTGGTGAAGATTTTACAAAAGGAGGCGAGCAAACACACGAAAAGTGGTTGGAAATTAGGTATGATGCAGATATACCAGATTTAGCAGCCTATAGACATAGTAAAAATGCACAACCACTACATACAGATGAGTCTTATATCTCAGATCCAGCAGATGTTATGATGTTTTATGGTATAAATAAAGCAGTTAAAGGTGGTGCTACTACATTTATTGATAGTAAAGTATTAATAAAATATATGGAAGAAAATGCTCCAGATTTATTACAGCGTCTAAAAGCTACAGACGTTAGGTATAAAAAAGCAAATGAGGAACGCACAGAAAAGATAATAGATTTAAAAGCAGATGGAGAAATCCATTTTAATTTTAATTACTACTGTATAGATAAAGATGAAACAGAAGAAAATAAAGCGTTAAACAAGGAGTTTTTTGATTTTCTTCAAAATTACATTGCACATTCTCACATGGTAGAACAAGTAACATTAAATCCTGGTGAAGCTGTATTATGGTGGGACGAGTTAGTGTTACATGGTCGTACCTCTTATGAGGTTGAAAAAACAAACGATAGATTTATCTGGAAAACAGGTTTTAAGTGGAGGGATTAAAAGCCAATTTGGGTTTAAGTAACATTACATTAGGTACTATGCGGTTTTTTGATAAATCGTTAAGCTCAAATGAAGTTACAAGTCTAATTGAAGAAGCTTATAGTATTGGAATAAATACTCATCATTCATCCTCAGAATACAGTTCTTATAGTCTATATACAGCGGCTTTAAAAAAAGCTAGTTGTGCAAAAAATGTAAAACATATTGTTAAGATGTCTGCACCTCATTTTGAGGATAATATTTTTTCATCTAAACTATTTGAAAATAGAGTAGATAACGCATTAAAAGTTTTAAATATCGAGCAAATAGATGTTTTGCAATGGTTATTACGCTCTAAACCTATAAATGATCAAGACAGATTAAATACACTTTTTAAATTTAAAGATGAAATTGAAGATCTTTTATTAAAATTAAAGCAAAAAGGTAAAATAAAGTCTGTTTTTAGTTTCCCTTACTCTGTTCCTTTTGCCGAAAAAGTAGAAAAACTAAATGAGATAGATGGCATCATATCATATTTAAATAAAGAAGAACAAGACTATTCAAAGTTTGCAACAAAAAAACCTTTTATAGCTATAAGACCTTTTTTTGCAGGCGCACTATTAAAGGATTCAAAAAATATTAATGAAAGGATTAAAAGTTGTTTAGACTTTATTCAAACAAATAAAACAGTAATATCTACTGTTGTTGGTATTAATTCTATACAACAATTAGAAGCTTTTAAAAACTAAAACAATGCTTATGTTTTTATATGGTGCTGGTGGTCACGCAAAAGTTATAATAGACATTATTTTATTTTCAACAGAATATAAAATTGAAGGTATTTTTGATGATTCTCCATCTAGTAAATCCATTTATAATATACCAATAGTAAAATCACTATCAGAAAACATTTCCAATCCCCAAGTAATTATTAGTGTAGGTAATAATAAAATTAGAAAGAAAATAACCCAAAACTTAGTAGCTACATATTTAAAAGCAATTCACTCTAAGTCCATTATCTCTAAGCTAGATGTGGAAATTGGGGAAGGTACAGTTGTAATGGCTAATGCGGTAATTAATCCCAATTCAAAAATTGGTAACCATTGTATAATAAATACTGCTGCTGTTATAGAACACGATTGTAAAATTGCAGATTATGTACATATTTCTCCTAATGCAGCATTAGCAGGTAATGTAATAGTAGGAGAAGGAACTCATATAGGTTTAGGAGCAAATGTAATACCAGGAATAAAAATTGGTAAATGGTGTGTTATTGGTGCAGGTTCAACAGTAATAGAAGATATCCCAGATTTTTCAGTTGTAGTTGGTTCTCCTGCAAAATTTATTAAAACCAATAAATAATAAACTATATATAAAAGTGCTAAGTGATACTCAAAAAATAATAAAACGAACTTTTGATTTTACTTTAGCTGTAAGCATACTTTTATTTATATGGTGGTTTATATTATTACTTGCAATAATTAGTTCTATAGACACAAAAAAATCAGGAATATTTATTCAAGAGAGAATAGGATATAAAGGTTTACCCTTTAAAATTTATAAAATTAGAACAATGAAATCTTCTAATGAAATTGAACTCTCTAATATAACTACTAAAAATGATAAAAGAATAACAAAAATAGGTAGAAAAATTAGGCATTATAAATTAGATGAATTACCTCAAATTATAAATGTAATTATTGGCAATATGAGCTTTGTAGGACCAAGACCAGATTTTAAAGGGTATGCAGATAATTTGAAAGGTGATGATAGAATATTATTAACAGTAAAGCCAGGTATAACTGGTCCGGCATCTATTTATTTTAAAAATGAAGAAGATTTATTAGAAAATCAATCAAACCCAGTAAACTATAATGATAATGTAATTTGGCCTAAAAAAGTTGAATTAAATAAAGATTATATTAAAAACTATTCTTTTATTAATGATATTACATATATATATAAAACAATAATTTAAATCTAATGAACTCAAAAATATGGCTATCCTCACCACATATGGGAGGCAATGAGCAAACGTACATAAAGGAAGCTTTCGACACAAATTGGATAGCACCATTAGGACCTAATGTTTCGGGTTTTGAAAATGATTTAGAAAGCTATTTAAATCAAAATGTTCATGTTGCCTGTTTAGCTTCAGGAACATCTGCAATACATTTAGCATTAGTACAATTAGGAGTTACTATTGGCGATGAGGTTATTTGTCAAAGCATGACGTTTTCAGCTTCGGCAAACCCAATAAAGTATCAAGGTGCAAACCCTATATTTGTTGATAGTGAAATTGATACTTGGAATATGTGTCCAATTCACCTTGAAGCAGCTATAAAAGACAGAGTAGCTAACGGTACAAAACCTAAAGCAATTATCATAGTACATTTATACGGCATGCCAGCTAAAATTAGCGAGCTTAGAGCAATTGCAAATAAGTATGAAATTCCTATTGTTGAAGATGCTGCAGAGGCTTTAGGCTCAACCTATAAAGGTGTTAAATGCGGAACCTTTGGTGATTATTCAATATTATCTTTTAACGGAAATAAAATAATTACAACCTCTGGTGGAGGCGCAATGGTATGCAACACAAAAGAAAAAAAAGAAAATACAATTTTTTTAGCCACTCAAGCTAGAGACCAAGCACCACACTACGAGCATTCTCAAATTGGTTTTAATTATAGAATGAGTAATATTTGTGCAGGCATTGGCCGTGGGCAAATGGAGGTTTTAGACAAGCATATAGCACTTAGACAAAACATGAATGTATTTTATAAAAATTTATTTAATGATATAGATGGTATTAATGTATTTCAGGAATATAATAAAGACATTGTATCTAATCACTGGTTAAGCTGTATTGTATTTAGTGATAAAGCACCATTTTCAAAAGATGAATTTTATAACAAAATGTTAGAAGATAATATAGAAACACGTCCGTTATGGAAACCAATGCATTTACAGCCAATATTTAAAAATGCACCGTATTATGGTGCTAAAGTAAGTGAAACGTTGTTTAAAAATGGTCTTTGTTTACCAAGTGGTTCTAATCTTTCAGATGCTGATAGAGTAAGAATAACCAATGTGGTTAAAAACCTAATTTAGGTAAATTTAATATTGTAAAACGCTGGTATATTATTATATTGTAACAACTATACTCTTTATTTAATAGCTTTGATGTATAAAAAATTAAAACAAGCCATTTATCAAGTTTTAGAATCTAGTCGTAAAAAGATAGATTTTAAAAATATAAACTATTTGCCTAGATGGGCAATTTTATGTTTTGATATTGTTATACTACTAATGGCATTAGTCAACACAAAATTAATTGTTGGCATATTACAAAACGTAAAATACTATTCTTTTGTTCCAAATAAAACAGAGTTAATTGTAATAACTATTAATGTATTGTTCTTTATTTTATTTAGAACATATGCAGGATTAATAAGGCATTCTACATTTATAGATGCTGTAAAGTTTTTTTTAGCTTCTTCAGCAACATTAATAACTGCCTTTATAATACATTATACATATCTTTTAATAACAAAAGAACAGCTATTTTTAATACCAGAAATATTAGTATACTCAATCACCTCTTTTTGTGGTTTATTTTTATTTAGAATTTTAGTAAAACAAGTTTTTGAGGTATACTTAACTTATCAATACGAAGAAAAGCAACTTAACGTATTGGTGTATGGTACAAACGAAAATGCAATAGCAATTGCAAGTGCACTAAAATCTGAAAAGCCGTCAAGATATAAGGTACTAGGTTTTGTAGATAAAGACGGAAAAAATAAAAGTAAAGAAATTCTTGGCCTGCCAATAATATACATTCAAAGAAAAATAGCTACAACGTTAAGAGCTTATGGCGCACAAGCCCTAATTATAGCAGATAATAACTTAACAAAGGAGGAAAGTATAGAGATTGTTGATAGCTGCTTAGAATATAATTTTAAAGTATTTAGAGCACCATTAATTTCAGATATAGAACAAAATACGAGTCTATCTAATCAAATTGAAAAAATTCAAATTGAAGATATCTTAGAAAGAGATCCTATAAAATTAGATAATAAACTAGTAGCAAAAGAAATTTATAATAAGTGTATACTAGTAACTGGTGGAGCAGGTTCTATTGGAAGTGAAATTGTAAGACAAGTAGCAAACTATCAACCTAAAAAATTATTAATTTTAGATAATGCCGAAACACCGCTATATAGAATTCAACATGAAATAAAATACAATTTCCCTGATATTGTTTTTGAAGCTATTATTGCAGATGTTAGAAATAGGGCTGTAATTGAAGAAGTTTTTAAAGAGCACAATCCTAACGTTGTATATCATGCAGCAGCCTATAAACACGTACCGTTAATGGAAAGGCATCCACAAGAAGCTGTAATGGTTAATGTAATGGGTTCAAAAAACATTGCTGATTTAGCAAACGAATACAAAGCAGAAAAATTTGTAATGGTCTCTACAGACAAAGCTGTAAACCCTAGTAATGTAATGGGAGCATCAAAACGTATTGCAGAAATTTACGTACAAGCCTTACAACGTAAACTGCAAAAAAAGAATAAATCTAAAACCCAATATGTTACTACTAGATTTGGTAATGTATTAGGATCAAACGGGTCTGTTGTACCGCTATTTAAAAGACAAATTGAAGAAGGTGGACCACTAACCATAACGCACCCAGATATTATTCGTTATTTCATGACCATTCCAGAAGCATGCCAATTAGTAATTGAAGCTGGAGCTATGGGTAACGGAGGAGAGATTTTTATTTTCGATATGGGAGAAGCTGTAAAGATTATCGATTTAGCAAAAAAAATAATAAGATTAGCAGGCTTCACACCATACAAAGAAATAGATATAAAAGTAATAGGCTTAAGGCCAGGAGAAAAGCTCTACGAAGAATTGCTTAATGATAAATCTGAAACACTTCCAACATACAACGAAAAAATCATGATTGCTAAAATTGGCAGCCATGACTATAGTTTAGTTAATAAAATGATTTTAGAACTGGTAGAAACTGCTAAAGAAGGAACCAAAAATGAAATCGTTATAAAAATGAAAGACATCGTGCCAGAGTTTTTAAGTATGAATTCCTCATTTGAAAGATTAGACAAGAAAATAGTTTAACTTTATACCCATATTAAACTACTTTTAATAAAGTCACTAAGCTTCTAACAAAATTTAATGAAAATAGCAGTAATAGGAACAGGATATGTAGGTTTAGTAACCGGAACATGTTTAGCTGAGACAGGAAATGAGGTACTATGTATCGATATAGATAAAGATAAAGTAAACCAAATGCAGCAAGGGCATGTACCTATTTATGAGCCACATTTGGATGTTTTATTTGAAAGAAATATAAAATCTAACCGTTTAAAATTTTCTACTAGTCTAGAAGAAGGTTTAGAGCACGGTGAAATAGTTTTCTTAGCTTTACCAACACCAGAAGACGAAGATGGGTCTGCAGACCTAAAATATATATTAGGCGTCGCAAAAGAAATAGGTAAGCTAATAAAAAATTACAAAGTAATAGTTGACAAAAGTACCGTGCCTGTTGGTACTTCAGAAAAAGTAAAAAATGCAATTTCACAAAATGCAACAGTAGACTTTGATGTGGTATCAAATCCTGAGTTTTTAAGAGAAGGTTTTGCAGTGGACGATTTTTTAAAACCAGAACGTATAATAGTGGGAGCCAGTAGTGATAGAGCAATAAAACTAATGGAAAAGCTTTATAAACCTTACGTAAGGTCTGGAAACCCAATAATTGTAATGGATGAAAAATCTGCAGAACTTACCAAATACGCCTCTAATGCGTTTTTAGCAGCCAAAATTACCTTTATGAACGAGATAGCTAACTTTTGTGAAAAAGTTGGTGCAGATGTGGATAAAGTTAGAATTGGAATGGGAACAGACTCTAGAATAGGTAAGCGTTTTCTTTTTCCAGGTATAGGTTATGGCGGTTCTTGTTTTCCTAAAGATGTAAAAGCACTCCATAAATCTGGAAAAGACAATAACTACAATTTTCAAATTTTAGATGCAGTAATAAATGTAAATGCAAGACAAAAATTAATTTTAATACCTAAAATCGAAACGTATTTTAATAATAATTTACAGAATAAAAATATTGCCATTTGGGGATTGGCGTTTAAACCTGAAACAGACGATATTCGTGAAGCGCCAGCACTTTATACAATTGACGCGTTACTAGAATTAGGATGTAATATTACAGCCTTCGACCCAGAAGCAATGCCTAACGTAAAAAGAAAAATTGGCGATAAAATAAAGTATGCAGATTCCATGTACGATGCCTTAGAAAATGCAGATGCCTTAGTAATATGTACAGAGTGGAGCATTTTTAGAACACCAGATTTTAACCAAATAAATAAAAATATGAATGGAAAAATTATTTTTGATGGTAGAAATCTTTACGACGTAAAAGATGTAGAAAACGAAGGTTTTAAGTATATTTCAATAGGAAGATAAGTGAACAAAACAGTATTAATAACAGGTGCAGCAGGATTTTTAGGGTCACATTTATGCGATCGCTTTCTAAAAGAAGGTTATAATGTTATTGGTATGGATAACTTTATAACTGGAGACAAAAAAAACTTAGCACATTTAAAAAACAACTCTAAGTTTAGCTTTATAAAACATGATGTAACAGAGTTTATTAAAATTGAAACCAGTCTAGATTATATTCTTCATTTTGCGTCGCCAGCAAGCCCAATAGATTATTTAAAAATACCAATACAAACATTAAAAGTTGGTTCTTTAGGTACGCATAACTTATTAGGTTTAGCAAAAGCTAAAAATGCAAGAATTTTAATAGCATCAACATCAGAAATTTATGGAGATCCATTAGTACACCCACAAACCGAAGACTATTACGGTAATGTTAACACTATAGGCCCAAGAGGAGTTTATGATGAAGCGAAACGTTTTCAAGAATCTATTACAATGGCATATCACCGTTTCCATGGCTTAGAAACGCGCATTGTTAGAATTTTTAACACCTATGGCCCAAGAATGAGACTTAACGATGGTAGAGTAATACCTGCTTTTATGGGTCAGGCATTACGAGGAGAAGATTTAACAATATTTGGCGATGGTTCACAAACACGTTCGTTTTGTTATGTAGATGATCAAGTCGAAGGTATATACAGGTTACTTTTAAGTGATTATGCATTACCAGTAAATATTGGAAATCCTCACGAAATTAGTATTAAAGACTTTGCAGAAGAAATAATAAAACTTACTGGTACAACTCAAAAGGTTGTTTATAAAGAATTACCAATAAACGACCCTCTACAAAGACAACCAGATATTACATTAGCAAAAAATATTTTAAATTGGCAGCCAAAAATTAATAGAGAAGAAGGCATGAAAATTACCTTTAATTACTTTAAAAATTTAAACAAAGAAGAATTATATAAAAGTGAACATAAAGATTTTTCTAGCTTTAATTCAAAATAGCAAATGGAATATAAACGCGGTAGATATTCTTGGTTATTAAGGCCATTTTTAATGGTTTTTGACATAGCTGTTATAAATATTTTAGCGTTTTATTATTTTAATTTTAATGAAGAAAACCTATACTTTTTCTCTTCTGCTTTATTTAATAATAAACATTTATTATATATAATATATTCAATTTTTTGTTGGATGATTACATCATCTTTTATAAGCTTTTATAAAGTATATAGGTATACAAAAGCACTTAATATATTATCTTTATTAGCAAAACAATTCTTTCTTTATAGTATAATTGTTTATGCATTTATAGGTTTTTTTAGGAGTATTAATATTCAAGCCTTTGTAACTTTAAAATACTTGCTTTATGTGTTTTCACTAATAGCTTTAGCTAAACTTTTAAGCTATTATATATTAAAATCATACCGTTCGTATTTAAAAGGTAACCTAAGAAACGTAGTTATTATTGGTAAAAACTCAGGAGCAAAGGAATTAGAGTCTATATTTAATAGCAAAAAACAATTAGGCTATAATTTATTAGCAACTTTCAACACAAAAAAAAGTAATTTTTTAGACGAAAGTTTCACATATCTTGAAAACCATAAAAATGTTGATGAAATTTATTGTTCAATAGATGATTTAACAGAAAACCAAGTAAATAAGTATGTTAAATACGCCAATATAAACCACTGTAACATTAAGTTTATACCTAATACTAAAAAACTTTTTAGTAATAAACTTAAAACAGATTATTATAATTATTTACCTGTTCTATCAATGCCTGTAGTCGCATTAAATCAAGATGTAAATAAGTTTTTAAAACGGTGTTTCGATGTCCTTTTTTCTGCTTTTATAATTGTTTTCATATTATCTTGGGTATATATAATATTATTTATATTAATTAAGTTAGAATCTAAAGGACCTGTAATATACAAGCACAAACGAAATGGCTTAAATTATAAAGAGTTTTATTGTTTTAAATTTAGGTCACTAAAAACATTAAAAGAGGTAAAAGGTACTTATGTAAAAGAAAACGATACAAGGGTAACAAATATTGGTAAATTTATTAGAAGAACAAGTATAGATGAGTTGCCTCAGTTTGTAAATGTATTATTGGGAGATATGTCTGTTGTTGGTCCAAGACCACATATGTTAAGTTATACTGAAGATTATTCTAAAAAAATAGATAAGTACAACTTTATTTTTAGACATAATGTAAAACCTGGTATTACAGGCCTTGCCCAAGTTACGGGCTATCGTGGAGAAATTAAAAATGATGAAGATATTATTAATAGAGTGAAATTTGATATTTTTTATATTGAAAACTGGTCACTTTTTTTAGATATAAAAATTATTTTTCAAACTATAGTAAATATTGTAAAAGGACAAAAACAAGCCTATTAATTTGAAACCTCTTGTTTCTATAATAACACCAATGTATAATTCTGAAGTTTTTATTTCAGAAACCATAAATAGTGTATTAAATCAATCTTACAACAATTGGGAACTAATTTTAATAGACGACTGCTCAACCGATAATACTATAGCTGTAGCAAGTACCTTTCAGTTAAAAAACAAAAACATACACCTTTTAAAAAACACTAAAAACGCTGGCGCTGCAATATCTCGAAACAAAGGAATTAATGCAGCAAATGGCGATTATATAGCTTTTTTAGATGCAGACGATTTGTGGAAACCAATAAAATTAGAAACCCAAATTCGTTTTATGCAAACCCATAATTGCGATGTTTGCTATAGTAGCTACGAACAAATTAACGACAACGGAAAGCCTTTAAACAAGTTTGTTAAAGCCTTGCCAACATTAAGTTATTCACGTCTTTTAAAAAGCAACTACATTGGTAATCTTACAGGAATATACAACGCTAAAGTATTAGGCAAAATTAATGCTCCAAACCTTAGAAAACGCCAAGATTGGCTTTTGTGGTTAAAAGCTGTTGAGGTTTCTGGTAAACCTGCTCAGGGTATTCAAGAGTCTCTAGCCTATTATAGAGTAAGAAAAAATGCTATGTCTTCTAATAAACCTGAATTATTAAAACATAATTATAGAGTATACAGAAAAGGTTTAAAATTTCCAGTTATAAAATCGCTATACTATATGTTTCAGTTTCTAATTGAGCATTTCTTTGTAAAGTCTAAACTAATAACAACTATACATAAGAAGTAAACTGTTTTAGTTTACCACTTTTAGATCGCTTTAGTTCTTTTTTTATTTCAAAAACAACATTTAAATCAGGCTCTAAATATTTTAAAAATGCCTCTTCAATTTCAAGCTTTTTTTGTTTTGTTAGTTCATGCTTGGCTACGTAACTTACTTTAAAAGTATCTATTTTTTGCTGGTCTATTATAAATTCTTTTACTGTAGAATTGTCTTCAATAATAGTTTTGGTAACATAATAAAAAGTTAGTCCAGCAGCTTTTTTACCACTAGGTAAAGTGGCAATATCACTAGTTCTTCCAACAAGTTTTTCTAAAATAGGTTTTTGTAATGTGCTTTTTTTAGAGAGCATTCCAATATCTCCCAAATCGTATCTAATAAACGGGTGTGCTTTATTATAGAGAGCTGTAACGACAACGCGACCTATTTCGCCATAAGGTAAAATATTGTTTTGTTCGTCTAATATTTCAACATATAAATCTTCATTATTTACTTGCCATTCATCATCTGGGTTTTGAAATGCAATTAAACCTAATTCGGCAGAGCCATATTCGTTTACAACAGGTATTCCAAATTGCTTTTCAAGTAAGTCTCTATCGTTTTCAAAAAGCATTTCAGAGGTTACAATACACACTTTCAAATTAGGACAAACTGTTTTTAAAACAATGTTTTTTTCTTGTAAAAATTTAGCAAATTGTACAATTGCACTAGTATAACCGTTTATATAATCAAAACGTGTTTTGCTAAATTTGATTAGATTTTTTTCTAGTTGTTTATTACTTAAATCAAATACAGAAAACCGAAATCTATTGGCTAAAAAATCTTTTAAACGTTCTTTATAATAGCCTTTTTTATTTAATGGAATACCATAAAAACGGGCTTGTTTTGATGTATTTAAATCTAGGTTAAACCATGAATAACGGTGTTTAAAAACAGACCAAGTTAAAGCATGAGAAAATTTATCTTTTGCAAAAATAAATGGCGTTCCAGAAGATCCCGAAGTTTTACTAACGTGGCAGATGTTTTTTGTATATCCAGAAGACAATCTATTATCTAGCGGCTGCTGTAAATCTGTTTTTGTTAATACAGGTAACGAGTTCCAATTATCAACATTAGTATTTTTAGTAATGCTATTATAGAAACTATTGTGCTCTAAATGATATTTTACAATAGTCTTTTTTTGTAGCTCTATATGGTTTAATAATTCAGTTTCATTTAATTGTTTTATCTCATTAAAAGTGCGGTTGGCTTCCTTTATAGGGAAACCATTATATTTTAAGCTGAGGTCAAATAAATTCAAAAGAAAAAATTATAAATATGTTTTTGTAAAGTAAATAATTATTTTTGCCAAAACAACTACAACAATGAACATTTTAGTACTAGGATCTGGCGGAAGAGAACACACAATTGCATGGAAGCTTGCACAAAGCGATAACTGTAGAAATTTATTCGTTGCACCAGGAAACTCTGGAACTGCATCTATAGCAACAAATGTGCCTGTAAATGTAACAGACTTTAAAGCGATTAAAGAAATAGTTTTAAATAATAACATTACAATGGTAGTTGTTGGGCCAGAAGATCCACTAGTTCAAGGTATTCACGATTTCTTTTTAGATGACGAAGCGCTAAAAAATGTAGCAGTAATTGGACCACAAAAAGCAGCAGCAGAATTAGAAGGTAGTAAAGAGTTTGCAAAAGAATTTTTATACAAACACAATATACCAACAGCTGCTTATAAAAGCTTTAATGCTAAAACCGTAGAAGATGGCTATACTTTTTTAGAAACTTTAAAACCACCTTATGTACTTAAAGCAGATGGTTTAGCAGCAGGAAAAGGAGTAGTAATACTTGAGAATTTAAACGAAGCTAAAGCCGAGTTAAAAGCAATGCTAGTAGATGCTAAATTTGGAAACGCAAGTACAAAAGTAGTTATCGAAGAGTTTTTAGACGGTATAGAACTAAGTTGTTTTGTTTTAACAGATGGTAAAAACTATAAAATTTTACCAACAGCTAAAGATTATAAAAGAATTGGTGAAGGCGATACAGGTTTAAATACTGGTGGAATGGGCGCTATTTCTCCTGTACCTTTTGCAGATGGTACTTTTATGGCAAAAATAAAAGATCGTATTGTAGAGCCAACAATTAAAGGGTTGCAAAAAGATAACCTTCCATATAAAGGCTTTGTTTTTATTGGTTTAATAAAAGTAGGAAAGGAGCCTTATGTTATAGAATATAATGTGCGTTTAGGTGACCCTGAAACCGAAGTTGTTTTACCGCGTTTAAAAAACGATTTAGTAGAAGTATTTCAAGCAGTCGCAAACCAAACGTTAGATACTGTTACAATTGAAATAGATGAGCGTGCAGCGACAACTATTATGTTAGTTTCTGGTGGTTATCCTGAAGCTTATGAGAAAGGAAAAGAAATTTCTGGATTAGATGCTATAGAAGGTTCTATAGTGTTTCATGCTGGAGCACAAGAAAAAGATGGTAAAATTGTAACCTCTGGAGGTCGCGTAATGGCAGTTACAAGTTATGGTGAAACCTATAAAGAAGCCATAAAAAAATCTTATCAAAATATAGAAAAACTACATTTTGATAAGATGAATTACCGAAACGATATTGGTTTCGATTTAGATTAATTTTATAAAAAAGAATGAGAAGATATAGATTTGTCTTCCTCATTATTGGCATTAAATTTCTTTAATTGTAATATCCAGTATACCATAGCTACAGTACCAATTAACATAAAAAACCAGTTAATACCATTAGCTAAAAACCAATTTTCTAGCTCTAAAGCTCTTAATCCATCAAGTGGAGCAAAGGCAACATTTACAAAAAAGTCTTGAATGGCGTAGAATATATCTTTCATTTTAATATTTTTTAATTGTAAACCTAGTATAAAACTCGGTTTAGAGTAGTAAATTTATTAAGCAAAAATACAAAAACCTATAATGATAACAAGTATTTTTAGTAAATCTAAGCCAATTAATTTTTTAATTGTTTTTTTAATTTCTGCATTAGCATTATTTATTGCTATTAATAAGTATGCTAAAGATGAGATACATTTAAATAATTATAGCGTGTTAGCTATTGCTCTTGTCTGTGTTTTTTTATCTGCGTTATTAATAGATTTTATTGTTGCAAAAAACACACTATCTAAAAAACAAAACTTAGAACCTTTATTGTTTTGTTTATTTTTATTAGCTGTGCCTCAGGTGTTTTTAAGTTATAAGGTTGTGCTTTCTAATTTTATAATTCTTTTAGCATTAAGAAGAATTTTAAGTTTAAGGTCTCAAAAAAATATTGAAAAAAAGGTTTTTGACACTTCAGTTTTAATAGCTTTAGCAAGTATCTTTCATTTTTGGGCTATACTTTTTTTACCATTAATTTATATCGCTATGTTATTATACTCGATAACTAATTTAAAAAAATGGGCAATTCCATTAATTGCTGTGTTTTCGGTAATAGTTCTAGCGATTACTTATTCTCTATTAGTAAATAATAATTTCTTTTCGGCACTACATATTAATCCGGCCATTAGTTTAAATTTAAACGCTTACAACTCAACACAATTTATTGTTGTAATAACAATGCTTTTATCCTTTGGTATATGGTCTTCGTTATTCTTTTTAAATGCAATTAAAAAAAAGAAAAAAACCTTTCGTCCATCGTATAAAATTGTATTTTTTAGTTGTTTAATTTCACTAATTATTGCCGTAATAACACCAATTAAAACGGGTGGTGAATTTTTGTTTTTATTCGCACCGTTAAGTATAATTATTTCAAATTATATAGAAATAATAGAAGAAAAATGGTTTAAAGAACTCTTTTTTATATTATTAGTTGCTATTCCAATATTTTTATTGTTGTAGTTTTTGGCCAAAAGCTAAATCTCCTGCATCACCTAAACCAGGTACTATATAACCTTTATTATTTAACTTTTCATCTACAGCAGCAATCCATAAATGGGTATTGTCTGGAAAATGTTTGTTAGCAAAATCAATACCTTCTTGGGCACCAATAACAGCAGCTAGATGTATTTCTTTTGGTGTACCAAAAGGTTTTAAAGCTTCAAAAGTTGCAAGTAGTGATTGTCCAGTAGCAATCATTGGGTCTGCTAAAATAAGTGTCTTACCCTCAAGATCTGGACAAGCCAAATATTCTACAATAATTTCAAAACTTTCTGGGTTTTGTAAATGATGGCGGTAAGCAGAAATAAACGCATTTTCTGCAGTATCAAAATAATTTAGTAAACCATTGTGTAAAGGCACTCCAGCTCTTAAAATAGAACACAAAACAACTTCATTGTTATAAACTTCAACATTAGTTTTTGCCAAAGGCGTTTCTATTGTTTTGCTAGTGTAAGTAAGAGATTTACTCATTTCATAACCTAAAATTTCACCAATACGCTCAATATTTCTTCTAAAGCGCATACTGTCTTTTTGGATATTTACATCTCGAATCTCAGCAATAAATATGTTTAAAATAGAGTTTTCCTTCGTTAAATTATGTATCTGCATTGTGTTTAAACTATATAATGTAAATGGTAAAGTTAAATATTTATACGTAGTTTTGCCTAAATTAAAATAAACCTTATGTTTTCAAGTAAAGCTAATGCGATTTTTCAAGAAGTAATTGAAAAATATCACGAAATAAATACAGTAGATCAACCATTTGTAAATAAGTATGATGAAAAATCTAACTTATTAGAACACCTTTTATATAGAAAATGCTGGATTGATACTGTACAATGGCATTATGAAGATATTATACGTGACCCAAAAATAGATCCTGTTGCAGCATTAAAATTAAAGCGCCAAATAGATGCTTCTAACCAAGATAGAACAGATATGGTTGAGTATATTGATAGCTATTTTTTAGAAAAATATAAAGACGTTACTCCAAAAAGTGATGCCACTATTAATACCGAAAGTCCTGCTTGGGGAGTTGACAGATTATCTATTTTAGCCTTAAAAGTCTACCATATGGAAGAAGAAGCAACTCGTGAAGATGCTACAGATGCCCATAAAAGTGCTTGCCAAGCCAAATTAAATATTTTACTTGAGCAACGTGTAGACTTATCTACAGCTATCGATACTTTACTAAACGATATTAGTAATGGCGATAAATACATGAAAGTGTATAAGCAAATGAAAATGTATAATGACGATGAGCTTAATCCTGTATTAAGAGGGCAAAAATAATTTGCTTTTAGCAGCTTGATTAGTTCGTAATTTTTTTAAATGCCAAAACCTAAGCATATTCTGGTTATTAGACTCTCTGCAATGGGAGATGTAGCCATGTCTGTACCTGTATTACGTGCTTTTAGTAAACAATATCCAGACATAAAACTTACCGTTTTAACACGTGCGTTTTTTAAACCTTTTTTTAGAGATTTAAAAAACGTATCTGTTTTTGAGGCAGATTTAAAAGGAAGACATAAAGGTGTATTAGGACTTTATAAACTTTCAAAAGAATTAAAAGTTACTGGTGTAGTTCAAGTTGCAGATTTACACAATGTACTTAGAACACATATTTTAAAGATCTTTTTCTTCGGAAAAACATTTAAACAAATAGATAAGGGCCGAAACGATAAAAAAGCATTGGTAGAAGGTAAAGTTTTTAAGCAGTTAAAAACAACTCACGAACGCTATGCAGATGTATTTAGAGGTTTGGGTTATTCATTATCATTAGAAAATCCAGACTTTCCAAAGCAATCTACATTATCTGAATATATTCAAGAAATTATTGGTTCAGATAATAAAAATTGGATTGGTATTGCGCCATTTGCTCAATATGAATCTAAAATGTATCCTTTAGATTTAATGGAATGTGTTATTGCTTCATTGTCTAAAAAACACAAAATAATCTTGTTTGGTGGTGGCAAAAAAGAAATTAAAGTTCTTAATGGGTTTCAAAATAAGTACAGTAATGTAGTTAACCTTGCAGGAAAGTTAAACCTTAGTCAAGAACTAGATGTTATTTCTAATCTTGATGTTATGTTGGCAATGGATTCTGGTAATGCTCATATAGCTGCAATGCTAGGTATAAAGGTAATTACAGTATGGAATGTTACACATCCTTATGCTGGTTTTATGCCATATAATCAACCCAAAGAGTATGCTATAACTGCAAATAGAGAACAATTTCCATTAATACCAACTTCTATTTATGGCAACAAGTATCCAGAAAAGTATAAGGACGCAGCAAGGACAATTGCTCCAGAAACTATAATAAATACTTTAGAAAGTATATTAAAATAAAATGCCTCATTAAAAAATGAGGCATTTGCTTGTTACAACAATTATCGTTATCCCTTAAACTAACAAAATCTTTATGTTATAAACTATACTCAAATATAGCTTTGGGTAGTGTTTTTTATATTTTTAAAAACTTGAAAACAAATTCCATTCGTTTAACGGTAATTTTTTTCGCTAAAAAGCAGGTTTTGTTACAATTTGATTAAATCTGTATTAAACGTCATCATAATCAACAACAATCTTAGAACTTGTAGGCTGCGCTTGGCATGTTAATATTAAGCCTTCAGCAACTTCATTGTCTGTTAAAATATTGTTTTGTCTCATAGTTGCTGTTCCTTCTGTAACTCTAGCAATACAACTACTACAAATACCACCTTGACAAGAGTATGGCGCATCTAAGTCTTTTTCTAGAGCAGCTTCTAAAATGGTTTGCTTTTGTGACATAACAAAAGATTCTTCTTCATCGTCAACTAAAACTGTAATATTAGTTTCACCAGTATTTATTGTGCTAATTACTGGTTCTGGAGTAGAAACTTTAAAAAGTTCAAAGAATATCGAATCTTCGGTAATATTATTTTCAGCTAAAACATCTTTTACTGTGTGTATCATTGCTTCTGGACCACAAAGGTAAAAAGCATCAATAACAGTGTGTTTATATTTATTTTTTACTATAAGGTTTACAGTGCTTTTTTCAATGCGTCCAAATAAAGCATCTGGTTCTTGAGATTGGCTAAAAACAAATTGTACATCAAAACGTGCTTTATATTCATGGTGTAGTTTTAATAACTCGTCTAAAAACATGGTGTCATTAGTCGTTTTATTACCGTAAACTAATACAAAAGTACTGTTTGGTTCTTCTTCTAAAACCGTTTTAGCTATACTTAAAACAGGAGTTATACCACTACCAGCTGCAAAAGCTGCAATAGTTCTGGTTTTAGTGGCATCTGGATTAAAAATAAAACGGCCTTGAGGTTCTGCAACCTCTAGTGTGTCTCCAATTTTTAAATCGTTATTTGCAAATTTTGAAAATGTACCGTTTTCAACCGCTTTAACAGCAACAGTTATTTCGCCACTTTTTGGAGACGAACATAAAGAGTAATCTCTTCGTACTTCGGTACTATTTATTTTCGCCTTCAATGTTATGTACTGTCCAGCAATAAAATTAAATTGATGTTTTAAATTCTCTGGTATAGAAAAAGTTAAACTAACAGCATCTTTAGTTAGCTGTTGTATATTTTTTATTGATAATTTATGAAATTGAGCCATCGCTTATTTTTTTTGTAAAAATAGTGAAGCTAAAAGAGTTTATAAATCAATTAAGGAAAAAATAATACATAAGCATTTTATGCATAAGAAATTTATGTATATTTGTTTTATGAGTAATTCTAAATTATATAAAGGTAGTTTAACTACAATTATTTTAAAGCTTTTAAACGAAAATGATAAAATGTATGGTTATGAGATTACCCAAAAGGTAAAAGCGTTAACTAAAGGCCAACTTAAAATTACAGAAGGCGCATTGTATCCTGCTTTGCATAAATTAGAAGCAGAAGGTTTACTAAGTGTTGAGGTAAAAAAAGTAGATAACCGTTTACGTAAATACTACAAAATAACAGAAAACGGAGAAAAGGAAACTACCAACAAATTAGATGAATTAGCAGAGTATATAAAAACAATGCAAGCTTTGGTGAACCCAAAATTAGCCTAATTACATGCAAAAAATAAATAATGAACAAATTGAAGAATTGTATGCTTTTACAAGAAATCACTTTGTAGAGTATTACGATTTACAAACCGAATTAGTAGACCATTTGGCTAACGATATTGAAGCTATGTGGGAAAAACAACCAGAACTTAATTTTGAAGACGCCAAAAATGCAGCTTTTAAAAAATTTGGAGTGTTTGGTTTTTTAGAGCCTATAGAGCAAAAACAAAAAGCTATGGGTAGACGTTATAGAGGTTTTTTATGGAACGAGTTTAAAGCCTGGTTTACCTTACCAAAAGTGGTATTTACACTCTTAATTTTTGTGATTTTTTACGCAGCATTTTCTTCTGTTTATGTAAAGTATTTTTCTATTACTTTTTATTTAGGTATAGCTATTTGGAGTATATACAGAACCATACAGTTAAATAGAATTTTTAGACGCAGAAAAGAAAAGTCTAATAAAAAATGGATGATGGAAGAGATGATATTTAAACAAGCAGGAGGAACACTTTTAGTTTTTATGTCTCAAATACATACATTTTATAACCTATCAGAAAGTTTTACTCTTAATGCATATACCGTTGCTGGTTTAGCCACAGTATTTACTATTCTATTTTTGGTAAGCTATATAAGTTTTCAGTTACTACCAGAAAAGGCCGAAGAACTTTTAAATAAAACGTATCCAGAATATGCTTTGTAACAAAAAGGCATTTAAACATACTTATAGGCTAAACTAAACCAAAAACTATGTTTAAAAAATTTATTAGTCTGGAGTGGAAACAGTTTTTTCGCTCTGCAAATTTTGGAAAAAGTATAGGCATTAAAATATTTATGGGCTTCCTAGCCTTATATTTTATTGTTGTTTTTCTAGTTATGGGCTTTGCTTTGTATCCAGGACTTAAAGAACTCTATCCAGATGGCGATCCATTTATAATAGTAAATAGTTTTATTTTCTTTTGGGTTTTGGCCGATTTAATGATTAGATTTTTCTTTCAAAAATTACCGGTAATGAGTGTAAAACCATTGTTAACCTTACCAATAAACCGCAGTAAAATTGTAAATTATGTTTTAGGAAAATCGGTAATTTCATTTATGAATTTCCTGCCGTTTTTTGCTATAATTCCTTTTAGTATTGTTCTTTTATTTAATGATTATAATTCTGGAGTTGTAGTAACATGGGTGTTAATAATGCTATTAATAATACTCATTAATAATTTTTTTAATTTTATTATTGAAAGTTATTCGTCTGAAACCGAACTTTCCTTTCTGCCAATAATTGTTTTAGTTGGTGGTTTATATGCTTTAAATTTTTTCGAAATTATAAATATAGCCGATGCTCTAGGAAATGGCATTTTAGTAATAACCGAAAACCCAATTTTTTTACTTGTACTAATACTTGTTTTAATAGGCTTATATTTTTTTAATTTTAAAATTCTTAGAAAAAAATTATTTCTAGACGCTTCGTTAAAAACAAATATTAAGGAAGTAAAAACGTCTAATATGGGATGGACAAAACGCTTTGGAGACATTGCACCATTCATGCAATTAGATATTAAATTAATTTTGAGAAACAAACGTTCAAAATCATCGGTATGGATGTTAGTTATGGGACTTTTATATGGTTTATTTTTCTATCCGCAACCAATATATCAAGACATGCCAGTGGTTTTTGGTTTCGTGGGAATATTTGTAACAGGAATCTTTTTAATAAATTTTGGTCAATTTATCCCAGCTTGGGACAGTAGCTATTATAAAATGCTAATGAGCCAAAATTTAAAGTACGAGCAATATTTAAAATCTAAATACACTTTAATGGTTATGAGTGTTTTTATAATGTTTGTATTAAGTATTCCTTATGTATATTTTGGATGGAAAATTTTAGCAGCACATTTTGCAGCAGCCATTTATAATGTAGGTGTAAATTCTTATGTAATTTTAATAGGAGGCTCTTACAACCGTAAAAAAATTAATTTAAATGAGCGCGCAGCATTTAATTTTCAAGGTACAGGCGCAGTACAATGGCTAATTGGTATTCCATTAATGTTATTTCCTGTAGCTATATTTTCAATATTTTATTTCACTATAAATTTCGAAACAGGTTTAATTGCTTTAGCAGGATTAGGATTAACAGGTATAATATTTCATCAAAAACTAATGAAATTTATTACCAAAAAATATCTAGCCTCTAAATACGAAATGATAAGCGCTTTCGATCAAGAAAACTAACCAACACCACTAAAATTAAAGATTATGATAACGACATCAAACCTTTCAAAAACATATAATAACAATACCGTTTTAAAAATTGATAATTTAGAAATACCTAAAGGACAAAGTTTTGGTCTTGTAGGAAATAACGGAGCAGGAAAAACAACATATTTTAGTTTGCTACTAGATTTAATAAAACCTACTACAGGACATATTAAAAATAACGATGTGTTAGTAAGTGAAAGTGAAGATTGGAAACCATTTACTTCTGCCTTTATAGACGAAAGTTTTTTAATAGGTTACCTAACTGCCGAAGAGTATTTTTATTTCATAGGAGAACTTCGTGGTCAAAACAAACAAGATGTAGATAATTTGGTTGGTGAGTTTAAAGATTTCTTTCATGGCGAAATTCTTCAGCAAAAAAAATACCTTAGAGATTTAAGTAAAGGAAACCAAAAGAAAGCAGGAATTGTTGCAGCCTTAATAGGTAATCCAGAAGTTATAATTCTTGATGAACCTTTTGCAAACCTAGACCCAACAACACAAATTAGGTTAAAAGTTATAATTAAAGATTTAGCAGAAAAGCGAGGCGTTACCGTTTTAATTTCTAGTCATGATTTATTACATGTAACAGATGTTTGTGAGCGTATTGTAGTGTTAGAAAAAGGAGAAGTAGTTAAAGATTTAGCAACAAGTGAAGCGACTTTAAAAGAACTTGAAGCGCATTTTACTGGTAGTGTTGAGGTTTAATTATTTTATTTACGGTTTTCCCGTAATAAATTTTTTCCCCAATAATACCTCTGGAGATTTTGTTACTTTTATAAATCAATACACGCCATAAATATGATTTATAAATTCTTTATTAATAAAAGAGGTTGGTCACTATCCACAATGTGAAAATGCTTTATGGAATGGCCCACGTTTTGACAATGACTCGTTCGCTTTTAATGGTAAGTTTGGACCTTTAAAAGGAAATCCTGCGCTTCCACAACCAACTCTTCATAAAAAAGCCAATTTAACTGATTATTTGTCTGCTATGGATAATAATAGGTATTTAACAATATCTCCAAGTTTATATGTTTTTTTAAAACCTTTTTTAAATACACATCAAACATGGGATATAAAAGTTTCTAATGATGTTTATAAATTTGATAGAGGAAAAAGTGAGTATCTTTTTAAAGCGGGTGCAAAACAAAAATTACATGATTATAAAATTTTACACATATCTTATCCTAAAAGAAATTTTATAAACTTTGAAAAAAGTGTCTTTTTTACTGATATAAAAGATAATTATTTGAAAAACATGAATATGGAAGGAATTTCTGAGTCTTACATAGAGAATCCAACTCATAAAAAAATAGAAATTACTTCTGATAATGACTATAGATCGCTGATTGAAAAAATGAAGCATATTAAGCCTAAATCAGTTGTCATCCCTAGAAAAATAGTTTGTAATTTAAATTATAATAAAGATGAGATATTTAGACTTATAACACCTATAAATAATATGTCTGGCTATTATGTTTCCGCAGAATTAAAAAAGAAGATCGAAGAAATAGGGTTTACAGGCATGGAATTTAAATTATTAAAAAATTTAAATCCAAGCATCAAGGTTGAGGTGTAATTATTTTATTTGCGGTTTTCCCGTAATAATTTTTTTTCCAAATAATACCTCTGGAGATTTTGTTACTTTTATAAATCAATACACGCCATAAATATGGACAAATACAAGAAAAATAAAACTCCAATAATGGAAAAAAACAAAATAAATATATTCCAAAGTAAGTATTTAGACTTATTTACCGATTTTGGATATGGAGTAAATTCATTAAGTGATATTTTACAAAGCTTAGGATATAATATTGAGAATCTTAATTCTTCTTCAGGAAAAACAGAAGCTATTGATGCAATAGGCCAACTTTTAGAAAAAGAAATTATTTACGTTTTACATTGGGGGAAACACCATAATATTATAAAAAATTTAGATTTAAACTATAAACAAACTTTAATATTTATAAATGAAATATGGTTTGAAAATGCAAACTATTCTGATTTTTTAGATATGGTAACTTTTAAATATACCGATTGGTATTATAACAAATTAAAAGAAGCTGGAATAGATGTTAACACAGATTGGGGGTTGTTTGGCAAAGAATTTGTCCCAAATATAGAAGAATGGATTAAAGAGAAAAGACCGTAAATAAAATGAAAGTAAAAAGTATATTTTGCATTATAATATTGATTATTAATTCATCATGTTTTTCTCAAAATAATAGAATTGAGAATAAGTTAATGGAGTGCTATTATCAATCCTTTCAAGACAATGGAATTGAAATTAAAAAGCTAATTCATGATTATGAAAACCTTTTAATTAATGAAGGTTTCTTAAAAGATAATAGTGCAAAAAGTTATATAACTTTTTTACAGAATTTTTCAAATCAAAACATATATACTCCATCAAAATTTTTTTGTGTTGAATCCCAAAATATAAAAAAATTGAATGAAGTTAATTACTTAGAATGTAGAAAATTAGTACTAGAAGACTTTAAACATACCAATACTTCAAAATTAGAAAGTATCGAAAAAGCTGTTATAAATAATTCTAATCCACAAAATGTAGTTAAAGACATGCTAAAAGTATTAACTAAAGAAGATTTTGAAATTGAATATTATAAGAGACAAGCTTTTTTAGTTTTTTGTTTAATTGATACTGAAGCTGGTCTTAAAAAAAGAGATGATTAAAGTATAAATTGATAAATTGTAATATACAGTCTTAGTCTATTTTTAAGCATTTTCTCTTGTTTTCTACCAAAAACACAAAAAGATGCTTATTTTTACGTGCTTATCTATGTATATAACAATATTCTTAATAGATTATAGTTATGTATTAGACTAAAAATCATGACGTTGAAAATACCTAAAAAACTCATAGTACTTGCAGTATTTACTGCTTTAATAGCAACAAGTTGCTCAAGAAAAAACGATAGTTTTCTTAACAGGAGCTACCATGCTATAGGTGCAAAATATAATAAACTTTATAACGGCAATAATGCCTTAGCAAAAGGCCAGCAAACACTTAACGACGGTTACCAAGACAACTATTGGGAAATTTTGCCAATAGAGCGTATGCAAGTCACCGAAGAGATTACATTACCTGGACAAACAAAAAATGCCGATTTTGAGCGTGCCGAAGAAAAAGCAGTAAAAGCCATTCAAAAAAATGGTATGAATATTCAAGGTAAAGAACGAAACCCACAAATAGATGAAGCGTATTTACTATTAGGAAAAGCACGTTATTTCGACCAGCGTTTTATTCCAGCTTTAGAAGCGTTTAACTACATATTATATAAATACCCAGCAAGTAGTAATATAAATCAAGCAAAAGTTTGGCGAGAAAAAACAAACATGCGCTTAGAAAACGATGAGCTGGCAATAGTTAATTTAAAACGTTTATTAGAAGAAGAAGAACTTGAAGATCAAGATTTGGCAGATGTAACTTCTACATTAGCACAAGCATACATAAATTTAAAATCTTTAGATAGCGCATTAACACAAATAAAAATAGCCTCTCAAGAAACAAAAAAAGCGTTCGAAAAAGGAAGATATAACTTTATAAAAGGTCAATTATATAATGCATTGCAAGAAAAAGACAGTGCAAATATGGCTTTTGATGAAGTTATAGATTTAAACCGAAGCATTCCTCGTAAATATCTAATTAACGCATACATTGAAAAAACGAAGAATTTTGATTACGAAAACGGTAACAAATTAGAGTTTCAAGAATTACTTACGCGTTTAGAAGAAGAAAGAGAAAACAGGCCGTTTTTAGATAAAATTTATCATCAAATTGCGCAGTATCACTTAAAAACGAATAATGACTCTTTAGCAACAATTTACTACAATAAGTCACTGCGTACCAATTCGCCAGATAAAATTTTGGTAGCAAAAAACTACGAGACGCTTGGTGATATGAATTTCGATAAAAACAACTATAAAACGGCTGGAGCATATTACGATAGTACAATGACGCGTATGGTTTTAAATAGTAAACCATATAGAGTTATAAAACGAAAAAGAGAAAATTTAGACGATGTTATTTATTACGAAGATGTAGCACAAAAAAACGATAGTATATTAAGAATTGTTGCCATGCCAAAAGCAGAACGCTTAGCTTATTTTAACAACTATATAGCAAAACTAAAAGCCGAAGCAGAAGCAGAAAAAGAACGTATAGCAATAGAAACTCAAAAAGCTGGATTAGCAACTAATAACGCGGGTGATACAAATAATAGTAATTTTATAAAGCCAGCAAGTGGTTTGCCACAAGGTTCATCGTTTTACTTTTATAACGATCAAACAGTTGCATACGGTAAAAATGAATTTACTCGTATTTGGGGAGATAGAGAATTAAAAGATAATTGGCGTTGGTCTAGCACAAAATCTGCAGTGGCGATAGAAAATGCCTCAAATACTTTTCAAGCAGACGTAGCACAAGATGAATTATTTGATGTTAAAACCTATTTAGATAAACTTCCAAGTAGTGATGCCGAGATAAAAGATATTGTAAAAGAACGTGATTATGCATATTACCAATTAGGCTTAATTTATAAAGAAAAATTTAAAGAATATGAGCTTTCAAAAGGTAAATTTCAAGCACTTTTAAATAACAAACCAGAAGAACGCTTAGTGCTACCTTCTAAGTACAATTTATTAAAAATGTACGAGATTTTAGGTAGAGAAGCCGAAGTTAATATACTTAAAAACGAAATCATAACTAATTATCCAAACTCTAGATATGCTAGTATATTAAGTAATCCAGATCTAGCTTTAGCGAAAGATGAAAACAGTCCAGATAGTGTTTATGAAGCAATTTACAGTAAATTTGAAAATCAAAAATTTTCTCAAGTAATTATAGAAACCGAAAAAAATATTAAAGCTTTTGAAGGTGATGCCATTGTACCAAAACTTGCATTATTAAAAGCATCTGCAATTGGGCGTTTATATGGTTTTGAACAATATGTAAAAGCAATAAGTAATGTTGCAATTGCCTATGCTAATACAACAGAAGGTTTACAAGCACAGATGATTTTAGATAAATCTATAGAAAACTTGAGAAATCCAGATTTTTTAGATGACTCTGCTGCTACGAGCGCAAAAGTAGTATATCAATTTACTAACGCAACACCAGAGCAACTAAAGGCATATAAAGAAATAGTAGATAAAGCGGCAACAAAAATGAATTATAACCGCTTATCTACATCAATAGATATTTATAGTCCAGAAAAAACGTTTGTAGTCGTTCATGGTTTACGAAGCATAGAAAGTGCAAAAGGATTTACATCTTTGTTTGAAGAAGAGGAACAATCAAAGTTATCTAAACCATTTTTTGGAATATCTTCAGAGAATTACAGGATTCTTCAAATTCACAAAAACTTAGAATCGTATTTAACAAACCAATAAAGAAAAGCATTATGTTTTCTGATAATAAAAAAATGAAAAACGAAAATAACAACACATCAATACAAAATTTAATAGCAAAAGGAACCAAAATAGTTGGGTCTTTTGTAAGCGAAGGAGATATTAGAATAGATGGCGTTATAGAAGGTGATGTAAAAACACCAGGAAAAGTAGTAGTAGGTAAAACAGGTGAGATAAAAGGATCTTTAGAAAGTAGTAATGCTTATTTTGAAGGTAAGTTTTCTGGAAACCTAAACCTAACAGGAACATTAACTTTAAAGTCTACAGCTTTTATAGAAGGAGATGTAGTAACACAAAAATTAGCGGTAGAACCAGGAGCAACTTTTAATGTTTCATGTGTTATGAAAACAACTGTAAAAGATATAAAAGGTGGATCGAAAACCCAAAAAACAGCTTAGTCCCTATATCAGGTTTACAACTGTTGCTTTTCAAATGGGTGCCATAATTTGGTTAGGCAACTTGCTTGGCGAATGGTTAGACACAAAATATCAAACGACGTACTGGGAAAACACAATAACGTTATTTGCTGTTTTTGCTGCAATGTACCTTGTTATAAGTCAAGTTTTGAAAATTTCTAAAGACAATGATTAAAAAAATTTTAATTTATTTTTTTTCATTTTCTATTTTATTTGGTTTGGCTTTTACAATTCAAAATCAAATAATTACTACCTTTAAAATAGAATTAGGTTTTTCTGTTTTAGCAATTTATAGTTTCCATAGCATTGCTTCTTTTTTAATTTGTGCTACTATTTTAATACTATCAAAAGCTCCAAAATGGCAACCACAGTTAGGTTTTGTTTATATATTTTCTTTTGTACTTAAGTTTTTATTTTTTGCAGCAGTATTTAAAGAGTCTATTTTTAAAGCAGAAAATTTATCGAAAACCGAAAGCTTAAACCTCCTAATTCCACTAGGTATTTTTCTATTTTTAGAGGTCTATTTTATAGCAAAAATTTTAAACCAGAAAGACTAGAAAAAGTTATTCTCGAAAAATTAATTTTATTTTCAAATAATTACATACCTTTGCACGGAATTTAAAAACACGGTTTTTTTGATTTTTTTAACAATGAAGGTAGCTAAACAAACTTTTAAATTTTTCGTCATTATCACAATGCTCTTTGCAAGTGCATCTGCAATGGCTAAAACACCTGTTACAGAAGGTAATAATAATGGTGGTCAAGTAGATACAAAAACAGAGATAGATGGTTATATACTGCATCACCTTCAAGATGCACATGACTTTACATTGTTTTCTTACACGAATGATAATGGAGAGCGTAAGCACTTCGGTTTTCCTTTACCGGTAATCTTATGGACTTCAAAAGGACTAGTTACATTTATGTCTTCAGAGTTTCACCATAATGATGATGGACATGTAATTGTAGAGAAAAATGGTTTAAAGTTTGCGAAAATTCATTCAAAAATTTACGAATTAGATGGTGCTGCAACTGCAGTAGCTTTCGATGAGGAGCATCATGCAACAAATGCACATAAAGTTTTAGACTTATCTATAACTAAAAGTGTACTTGGTGTGTTGTTAGTTGGTTTATTAATGTTGTTTGTATTCTCTAGATTAGGGAAACAATATAAAAACAAACAAATACCAACTGGTTTTGGTAGAGTTTTAGAGCCGTTAGTAATATATGTTAGAGACGAGATTGTGAGACCTAACATTGGAGAAAAACACTATAGAAAATTTACAGGTTACTTGTTAACAGTGTTCTTTTTTATATGGATATTAAACTTATTAGGTTTAACACCATTAGGATTTAACGTTACAGGACAATTAGCTGTTACAGCTTGTTTAGCTATATTTACACTTATAATATATTCTGTAAGTGGTAATAAAGATTACTGGATGCACATTTTCTGGATGCCAGGAGTGCCAATTTTAATTCGTCCAGTATTAGCTGTTATTGAGTTAGCAAGTGCATTAATAATAAAGCCATTTTCATTATTAGTACGTTTATTTGCAAACATTTCTGCAGGTCATATTGTAGTAATGAGTTTAATTGCAATAATGTATAACTTAAGAGAGTCGTTTGGTGTGGTTGGTTCTACATCTTTAGCAATATTATTATCGTTTTTTATAACATTAATAGAAGTATTAGTTGCATTCTTACAGGCTTATATATTTACAATGCTTTCAGCATTATTTATAGGTATGGCAGTTGCAGAGCACGACCACGATCATGAACATGATGCAGAAGGTCACGAAATCGCAGACACAGAAGATGTAAGGTCAGATTTCATTTAACAAAGAGTTTTTTTAATTTAACTATATAATTTATTTACTATGTACAATTTAATTGGAGGTGGTTTAATCGTAATCGGAGCAGGTTTAGGTCTTGGTCAAATTGGTGGAAAAGCAATGGAAGGTATTGCACGTCAACCAGAAGCAGCAGGAAAAATTCAAACAGCGATGATTATTGTTGCAGCACTATTAGAAGGTTTAGCATTTGGAGCTTTATTCTTAGCGAAATAAGAAAAAGTATCAAATCAAACTTACAAAAACACTATCCTGTAACGGTTGGTTGCAGGACGTGTTTTTAAAATTAAAACAAAACACTTAATTATTTAATAAGATGGATAAATTATTAAACGATTTTTCACCAGGACTATTTGTAGTACAAACAGTATTACTACTATTATTAATTTTCTTAATGGTGAAGTTTGCATGGAAACCAATTCTTAACTCTCTTAATGAAAGAGAAGAAGGTATTCAAGGTGCTTTAGATGCAGCAGAGAATGCTAAAAAAGAAATGGCTAACTTACAGGCAGATAATCAAAAATTATTACAAGAAGCGCGTTTAGAAAGAGAAACAATGCTTAAAGAAGCGCGTGAACTTAAAAGTAAGATGATTGCAGATGCAGAAGCAGAAGCTCAATCACAAGCTAATAAAATGATTGCACAAGCTCAAGAAGCTATCGCAAGTGAAAAGAAAGCAGCAATGGCAGAGTTAAAAAGTCACGTTGCAGGATTATCTCTTGATATTGCAGAAAAAGTAGTACGTCAAGAATTATCTAATAAAGACAAGCAATTAGAATTAGTTGAGTCTATGTTAGGTGAAGCAAAACTTAACTAATTATTATATTTATAGTTTTAAACTTAAATATAAAGCAAGTATAATTTAAAAAGATTTCCACTGTAGTGGGCATAAATATGGCAAGAGCAGCAATACGTTACGCAAAAGCAGTATTAAGCATAGCAAATGATCAAAACACGGCAGAAGCTGTAAATAAAGACATGACGCTAATTGCTAATACTATTGCCGAAAACAAAGATTTAAGCAACATGCTTTTAAGTCCTGTTATTACTCCTTCAATAAAAAAATCGGCTTTATTAGAGATTTTTAAAGGAATTAATACAGTAACTTCTAATTTAATCGATACACTTATTACAAATAAGCGAATAGATATAATTAGTAATGTGGCATCAAAATATACAGAGTTATATGATGCATCAAAAGGCATTCAAGTAGCAACAGTAACAACAGCTGTAGCTTTAACAGATGATTTGAAAGCTAAAGTATTAAACAAAGCAAAAGAATTAACTGGAAAAGACGTTACAGTAAACAGTATTATAGATGAAAGCATTTTAGGTGGTTTCATTTTAAGAGTGGGAGATATACAGTACAACGCTAGTATCTCTAATAAACTCGACAAATTAAAAAGAGAATTCACAATAAATTAAAAATGTTAATCGGGCACTTAATTTTAAGTGAACGTTTAATATCTAATATCTAAATAAAGATGGCAGAAGTAAAACCAGCTGAAATATCAGCAATCTTAAAACAACAACTTTCAGGTTTTGAAGCAAGTGCTTCATTAGACGAAGTAGGAACAGTATTAACTGTAGGTGATGGTATTGTACGTGCTTACGGATTAGCAAATGCTCAATACGGAGAATTAGTAGAATTCGATGGTGGTGCAGAAGGAATTGTATTAAACTTAGAAGAAGATAACGTAGGTATCGTACTTTTAGGTGGATCTACAGGTGTTAAAGAAGGTTCAACTGTAAAACGTACTTCTCGTATTGCCTCTGTAAAAGTAGGTGAAGGTATTGTAGGTCGTGTTGTAGATACTTTAGGTAACCCAATAGATGGTAAAGGACCAATTGCTGGAGATACTTACGAGATGCCATTAGAGCGTAAAGCTCCTGGTGTAATTTACAGAGAACCAGTAACAGAACCATTACAAACAGGTATTAAAGCTATTGATGCTATGATTCCAGTTGGTAGAGGACAACGTGAGTTAGTTATTGGTGACCGTCAAACAGGTAAAACTACTGTTTGTATTGATGCTATCTTAAATCAAAAAGAATTTTACGATGCTGGTAATCCAGTATATTGTATATATGTTGCTGTAGGTCAAAAGGCTTCAACAGTAGCAAACATTGCTAAAACTTTAGAAGAAAAAGGAGCTTTAGCTTACACAACAATAGTAGCTGCAAATGCAAGTGATCCTGCTGCAATGCAAGTTTATGCACCAATGACTGGAGCATCTATTGGAGAGTACTTTAGAGATACTGGTAGACCAGCTTTAATTGTATTTGATGATTTATCAAAACAAGCCGTTGCATACCGTGAAGTATCTTTATTATTAAGACGTCCACCAGGACGTGAGGCATATCCTGGAGATGTATTTTACTTACACTCTAGATTATTAGAGCGTTCTGCAAAAATCATTAACGATGATTCTATTGCTAAAGAAATGAACGATTTACCAGAGACTTTAAAACCTATGGTAAAAGGTGGAGGATCTTTAACAGCTTTACCAATTATTGAAACACAAGCAGGAGACGTTTCGGCATATATACCAACAAACGTAATTTCTATTACAGACGGACAAATTTTCTTAGATGGAGATTTATTTAACTCTGGTGTACGTCCAGCAATTAACGTAGGTATTTCTGTATCTCGTGTTGGTGGTAATGCACAAATTAAATCTATGAAAAAAGTATCTGGTACTTTAAAATTAGACCAGGCACAATTCCGTGAATTAGAAGCTTTCGCTAAGTTTGGATCAGATTTAGATGCTGTTACTTTAAACGTAATTGAAAAAGGAAAACGTAACGTAGAGATTTTAAAGCAAGGACAAAACGATCCTTATACTGTAGAAGATCAAGTTGCAATTATATACGCTGGTTCTAAAAACTTATTAAAAGATGTACCAGTAAATAAAGTAAAAGAATTTGAAAGAGACTTTATCGAATTCTTAAACGCTAAACATAGAGGTGTTTTAGATACTTTAAAAGCAGGAAAATTAACTGATGAAGTTACAGATACTTTAGTAAGTGTATCTAAAGACTTATCAGCTAAATATAGAGCATAAAACAATTAATAATTTAAAGTTATAAGCTTTTAGCTTATAACTTTAAATTTTAATAATTAAATAATTGTCACTCTAGGAGTCAAGCAAAGCGAGAACCAAGAGTCTTTATAATATAGAGAATGGCGAATCTAAAAGAAATACGTAATAGAATATCTTCAGTGTCTTCAACGATGCAGATTACCAGTGCCATGAAAATGGTATCTGCTGCAAAGTTAAAAAAGGCTCAAGACGCTATTACTGCAATGCGTCCTTATTCAGATAAATTAACAGAGCTTTTACAAAGCTTAAGTGCTACTTTAGATGAAGATGCTGGAAGCAAATTTTCAACGCAACGAGAAGTAAATAATGTTTTAATTGTAGCTATAAGTTCTAATAGAGGTCTTGCAGGTGCATTTAACTCTAACATTATTAAGCAAACACAAAATTTGGTTGATAATGTATATGCAGGAAAAAACGTATCGGTTTTAGCAATAGGAAAGAAAATTAATGATGCTTTTTCTAAACAAGGTATTGTTATAGATAACAAAAGCGATATATACGACGACTTATCTTTTAATAATGTGGCAGCTATTGCTGAAACTTTAATGGATAAATTTGTTGATGGTGAGTTTGACAAAATTGAAATTGTATACAATAAGTTTAAAAATGCCGCTACTCAAATAGTAATGACAGAGCAGTTTTTGCCTATCATGCCTATTGAAGGAAGTGAAGCAAATGTAAATGCAGATTATATATTTGAACCGTCTAAAGTTGAAATAATAGAAGAGTTAATACCTAAGTCTTTAAAAACCCAATTATATAAAGGTATTAGAGACTCTTTCGCTTCAGAGCATGGTGCACGTATGACGGCTATGCACAAAGCAACAGATAACGCTACAGAGCTTAGAGACCAGCTTAAATTAACTTATAACAAAGCACGTCAAGCTGCAATTACTAACGAAATACTTGAGATTGTTGGGGGAGCAGAAGCATTAAATAACTAAAATAGAACTCTAAGTATTATTAAGAGTTTATAATATATATTAAACCTTATTCAATTTTGAATAAGGTTTTTTTATGCATTAAATTTTCATTTTCTATATTTAGAGAATACAATTTATTATGAAATTACTTCAAACAGTTATTATTGCTTTAATAAGTTTAACATTAGTACAGTGTAAAAATTCACAAGCAACAACCCAAAGTGATAAAAGCGGTAAAGTTATTCTAGAACCTAACCCAGAAATAAGTGTAACAAAACCATACTTTCAAAAATGGAGTGCAGGACAAGAATCTTCAGGTTCTGGTTACACATTGTATTTTCCTAATTTAATAAATAGAAATAATTATAAGCTTGAAAATGTTTACTTTAGAGGTTTGATAGGTGAAATTAAAATTGGTAAAGCCTTATATTTTTCAAAGTTAAATAGTAAGAAGCCAGACGTTATAATGTCTGGTAATACTAATAAAGAGTACGGTAATACTTTACCCAATAAAACAAAAGTTTTGCCGTTTACTTTAAAAAGTAACGAATGTGTAATTAGTTATAGAGCCAACAAAGAAATAAAATATTTTAAAATTGAAAACTTAACCGAAAAGCCTGGTGAGTTCTTCCCAAGCGCACCACCAAAACACTAATTATATTTAAAAAATCAACCAAATCACTACCTACTTAATCATGAAAATTTTTAAACTAACATTAACACTACTACTTGTTGTTACATTAAATTTTAGTTGCTCTTCTACTAAACGAGCACATAAATTACCAGTAGAAAAAGAAACAACATTAGCCTTTACAAAACCTTATTTTCAAGTTTGGAATGCTGCAATTAAATATGGAAGTCGCGGCGCTAAGTTATATTTGCCAAATTTGCAGAGCAGAACAAACGCTAAAATAGATAAAGTTTATTTTAGAGGTATGTATGGCACTTTAGAAAAAGGACGCTCTTTATTTACAGCAATTGTAACAAAACCGGTTTTAAATGATGGTTCTCCAAACCCAAATGTTGAGCAAATTGAATTTCCATTCGATTTAAGACCAGACGAATGTGTAGTAAGTTATATTGAAGAAGGAAAAACTAAATATTTTTTAATTTCAGGATTAGCAGAAAGAGAAGGTATTTATTATCCAGATGGTCCACCAACTGTAGTAACTAGAGAATAATACTATTTTAGTAATAGAATAGAGTTAATAGCTTTCAAACTTTGTTGGCTGTACTAAAATCAATACATTTAGGGTTATAATAAATTAGTACATTGAGCGGATTTAAATCTCTTTTTAAACAAACATTCATTTACGGCTTAGCAACAGTGTTGCCTAGAATGTTAAGCTTTATATTAGTACCGCTTTATACAGATCCTGCAGTTTTATCTACTGCAGAATATGGTCGAGTTTCTTTTATATTCGCATACTTTGTATTATTTAATGTTATTCTGGCGTATGGTATGGAAACCGCATTTTTCAGGTTTTTTAATAAAAACGATAACCCGGAAAATGTAACAAATACATCTGCAACATCAATAATTTTAAGCTCGTTTAGCTTATTAGGTATAGCCTTTTTATTTAGAAATCAAATCGCTTCACTTGTAAACATTGAGCTTAAATATCTTAATCTAGTTTTTTTAGTTTTACTATTAGATGCTTTAGTAATTATACCGTTTGCATGGTTAAGAGCAACTGCAAAGCCTATGCGATATGCAGTTATAAAAATTTTAAATGTAGCTGTAAACTTAGGTTTAAATGTTTTTCTATTACTCTACTTAAAAGACTTAGCACAAAACAACAATGTATTTATTAGCATTTATAAGCCAGATTTTGAAATTAGCTATATATTTATTTCTAATGTAATAGCTAGTGGTATTACACTTTTAATTTTACTACCATTTTATACTAAAATCAAGTTTCGTATTGATGCCGTTTTATGGAAAAAAATGATGAAATACGCCATGCCCGTTTTAATTGCTGGTATAGCTTATTCTATAAACGAAACTTTTGATCGTATTCTACTTGAACAATTGTTACCAGAAAATATAGCCGATGAGCAAATTGGCATGTATTCGGCTTGTTACAAACTAGCTTTGTTTATGACGCTGTTTGCAACAGCATTTAGATTAGGAATAGAACCATACTTTTTTAGCCACTCTAAAACCAAAAACCCTCAAAAAAATTACGCTAAAATTTTAGAGTTTTTTGTAGCATTTGGTTCTGTTATTTTTTTAAGCGTTGTAATATTTGCAGATGTTTTAAAACCATACATAATTAGAAGTGAAGATTATTATCAAGCCATGTGGATTGTTCCTTTTATACTTTTAGCCAACTTTTGCTTAGGTATTTATCACAACTTATCTGTTTGGTATAAAATAACAGATCGTACAAAGTATGGTGCTTACATTTCGGTGTTTGGAGCAATAGTCACACTATTATTAAATTACATATTAATTCCAATAATTGGTTATAAAGGCTCTGCTATAGCAACGCTTTCAGCTTATTTAATAATGATGTTACTATCATTTTATTATGGAAAAAAGTACTATCCAATTCCATATAATTTAAAAAAGATTGTACTATACTTTAGTGTGTCAACATTATTTTCAATGGTTTACTTCTATAATTTTAGAGGTAATTATTTTATAGGAATTGGAGCATTAATTGTATTTTTAGGCATTGTTTTTCAGCTTGAAAAAAAAGAAGTAAAACAAATATTAAAAAGCAAATAAAAGTCTTTTAAGCTTGTAATGAGAGTACTATAAAAATTTAAGGCTTTAGTTTAACAAACAAATTTTAGAATGCAAATTAAAATAATAAACAAATCAGCTCACGCTTTACCGCATTACGAAACTAATGCATCTGCAGGAATGGATTTAAGAGCAAACTTAAACGAAAGTATTGTTTTAAAACCTATGGAACGTACTATTGTTCCAACAGGCTTGTTTTTAGAGCTGCCAGTTGGTAGTGAAGCACAAGTAAGGCCAAGAAGTGGTTTAGCAGCAAAAAAAGGCATTACAGTACTTAATGCACCAGGAACGGTTGATGCAGATTATAGAGGAGAAGTTGGTGTGATTTTAATAAACCTATCAACTCAGGATTTTACAATAGAGAATGGCGAACGTATTGCTCAATTGGTAATAGCAAAACATGAACGAGCAGAATGGGAGCAAGTTGAAATACTTTCTCAAACTAAGCGTGGCGAAGGTGGTTTTGGGAGCACAGGAGTAAAATAATAAATTAAGATTTTAGTATAACAATTAAAACATACCTGCTTTAGCAGGCACAAATATGAAAATAATAGTACCAATGGCAGGACGAGGTTCTCGTTTACGCCCACATAGTTTAACAGTACCAAAACCATTAATTCCAGTTGCAGGTCAACCTATTGTACATCGTTTAGTAAAAGATATAGCAAAGGTTTTAAACCAACCAATAGAAGAGATAGCTTTTGTATTAGGTGATCCAGCATGGTTTGGTGATGATGTTGTAGAAAGTTTAAAAGCATTAGCAGAAAGCTTAGGTGCAAAAGCCTCAATTTATCGTCAAGACCAACCATTAGGAACTGGTCACGCTATAATGTGTGCAAAAGAATCCTTATCTGGACCAGCAGTAATTGCCTATGCAGATACTTTAATTCGTGCAGATTTTAATTTAGATCCAGATGCAGATGCTGTAATTTGGGTAAAACAAGTTGAAAAGCCAGAAGCTTATGGAGTTGTTAAACTAAATGACAAAAAAGAAATTGTAGAATTAGTTGAAAAACCAGAACAATTTGTAAGCGATTTAGCAGTAATTGGCATCTATTATTTTAAAGAAGTATCTGTATTAAAAGCTGAACTTCAAAAAGTACTAGATAATAATATTATTAATGGTGGTGAATACCAAATTAACGATGGTATAAAAGGCATGATGGCTAATGGAAAAGTTTTTAAAACAGGTGAAGTTAGCGAATGGATGGACTGTGGAAATAAAACTGTAACCTTAGAAACTAACCAACGCATGCTTGGCTTTTTACAGGCAGATGGCGAAGAGCAATTAGTGTCATCTACAGTAAAAAAGGATAATGCAACTATTATAGAGCCATGTTATATTGGTGAAAATGTGGTGTTAACCAATACCACAATTGGGCCTAACGTTTCTATAGGGAATAATTGTGTTATTGAAAACTCAACCGTTAAAAATAGTTTAATTCAAAACGAAACCACAATAAAAAATGCTAATTTAGATGAAGCTATGATTGGTAACCACGTAAAATATGATGGTAAATTTACCAAAATTAGTATAGGAGATTATTCTGTTTTGGAATAACTATTGATACCTATTTAGCATGTATATAGTTCTTTATTCATTTGTAATTAAACCCGCAAAAGAACAAAAATTCTTAATTGCTTGGAAAGAATTAACTGCGTTAATTATAAAATACGAAGGCGGTTTAGGATCTAGGTTACATTTAGAAAAACCATTAAATTATATAGCTTACGCACAATGGCCAAATAAAGAAACATTTACAAACGCAGGAGATAATTTACCAGAAACAGCAGAAAAACTGCGAAACATAATGAAGGAATCTTGCGAAACAATTAAAGTTTTAAATAAACTTGAAGTAGTAGAAGATTTACTATTAAAATAACATGATTAACAAACACTTTAAAATATTACTTTTTATCCTCGGAATATATCTATTACCGCAATACAATGCTGCGCAAGTAGATTTTAATAATGTACCGCAAGACGATTTAGGTAATGTAAAGAGTGAATTTCAGGATTTGTTTTACGAAGCATTAAAGCAAAAAGGCATTGAAAATTATGATAAAGCTGTAGTTGCATTACAAAAATGTTTAGAAATCGATGACTCAGAGTCTATATTATATTTTGAATTAGGAAAAAATTACAATAAACTTAAAAATTTTGGTGCAGCAGAAGATGCTTTAAAAAAGGCAGTAAGTAAAGATCCTGATAATGAATGGTATTTAGACGAACTTTATGAAGCTTATGCACAGCAAAAAGACTATGACAAAGCAATAAAAACAGTAAAGCAACTTGTTAAATTTCATCCAGATTATAAAGAAGATTTAGCTTCAATTTATGTTAGAACAAAAGACTATAAAAGCGCTTTAAAAGTACTAGATGAATTAGATGAAGAACTAGGAATTTCAGATTCTAGAGACCGTTTAAGAAATCAAATTTATAATGCTACCGGAAGAAAAAAAGCACAAATTAGAAATCTTGAAGATCGAGTAGATAAAAATCCAGATGCCGAAAAAAACTATTTGGCATTAATTTTCCGCTACAGCGAAAACAACGATAAGGAAAAAGCTTTTGAAACAGCAAAAAAGCTTTTAGAAATAAATCCAGAATCTCAATTAGTGCATTTGGCATTGTACAAATTTTATCTTGATGATAATCAGGCAGAAAAAGCAATAGAATCTATGCGTATTGTGCTTAATAGCAGGCAAATTAATGGAGAACCAAAATTAAAGGTTTTAGCAGATTTTATTCAGTTTGTAAGTAAAAACCCTAAATACGAATCAGATTTAGTAGATATAACATCATCTGTACCAGAAATAACTACAGATGTAAAAACACTAACAGAAGTAGCACAATATTATTTACTAAAAAACGAAAGAAAAAAAGCTTTAGAATATTATAAAAAAGCTCAAAATATAGAGCCTAATAACTTTACAATATTGCGTAATATATTATTACTTCATATAGATTTAAAAGAATATAAATTAGCCGAAGAAAAAAGTGACGAAGCTTTAGAGCGTTATCCATCTCAGCCAGTTTTATATTTATTAAATGGAGTGGCGTTAAATAATTTAAAACAACCTCAAGACGCTATAAATAGTCTAGAAACAGGATTAGATTATATTATAGATAACACTAAAATGGAAGTAGATTTTTATAAGCAACTTGGTAAAGCTTATACCGCTTTAAACAATTTTACAAAAGCAAAAACGTTTAACGATAAAGCAGCAAAGCTAGAACTCGCAAACTAAATGAACATAAAAAATAACGCTTTATATATTTTAATATTAATTACAACATTGTTTTTTAGTTGTAAATCATCTAAAACAGTAACAGCAAATGGCGAATTGAACGCTAATGCTTCAGCTAAAAACATTATTAAAAATATAGATAAAAACGCTTCGTCTTTTAAAACGCTTAGCGGCCGTTTAAAAATAGAAAGCATTCAGGAATCAAAATCACAATCTTACACAGTGTCATTACGTATGGAAAAAGACAAGGTGATTTGGTTAAGTAAATTAGGTATTGTTAGAGCAATTATTACTCCAAATAGAGTTGCTTTTTATAATAAATTAGATGGTACTTATTTTGATGGAGACTTTTCGTATTTAAGCAATTTATTAGGTACAGATTTAGACTTTAACAAAGTACAAAACATGATAATTGGTGAGCCAATATTTAAAGTTAATACTAAAGAATATGAAGCTTCGGTTTTTAATAAATCGTATTTATTACAACCAAAGCAACAACAAGATTTATTCGAGTTGTTTTTACTTATAAATCCATCACATTTTAAAATGGATTCTCAACAAATAGCACAACCAAAAGAAGCTCGTGTTTTAGAAATTAATTACGATAACTATCAAGAAGTCGATAAAGAAATTTTACCAGAAAACATTAAAATTATTGCAGTAGAAAATGATGAGCAACTACTTATTAACCTAGAATTGAAAAACTTATCTTTAGATGAAACACTACGTTTTCCTTTTACAATTCCTTCAGGTTATAAAGCTATAGAATTAAAATAATGTTTAAAAAAAACCTTTATATATTTTTAGGACTTTGCTTATTTAGCATCATGTTTTCTTTTGCACAAAGTAGCAAGCAAAAAGAATTAGAAAACCGTAGACTAGAATTAACAAGAGAAATTAATAAAATAAACGAACTGTTAGATTCTAATAAATCTAAGCAAAAATCTCAGATTACTGTTATAGAAGATTTAAACTATAAAGTAAGCGTACGTGAAAACCTTATAAAGGTCACAAACCAACAAGCAAATTTATTAACACGAGAGATTAATAATAACCAAAAAGAAATCTCTGCAAATAGAGAAGAGCTTAAAGTTTTAAAAGACAATTATGCGAGTATGATTAGAAAATCGTACAAAAACAAAAACAAAAGTAGTCGTGTAATGTTTTTGTTATCCTCAAGTAATTTTAAGCAGGCCTACAAACGTATACAGTATTTAAATCAATACGCAGATTACCAGAAAAAGCAAGGAGAAAATATTAGAACAAAAACAGAAGCTTTACAAAAAAGCAATCAAGAATTATTAAAGAAAAAGGAAGCAAAAAACAAACTTATTGCCGAAAATAAAATCGCTCAAAAAGCCTTAGAAAAAGAACGAAAAGAGCATGAGTCGATTATGAATGTTATTAAAAAGGATTTAAATAAATACGCTTCTCAAATAAAAGAAAAACAGCGTGAAGCTAAAAAAATAGATCGTGCTATAGATAAAATAATTAGAGATGCTATAGCAAAATCGAACAAATCTAAGAGTAAAGCAGCAGCATCGTCTAAAGGTTTTGCACTTACTGCAGAAGCTAAAGCGCTTGCTAAAGACTTTTTAAGTAATAAAGGTAAATTACCTTGGCCAGTTGAAAAAGGTATTGTAAAGGTGCGTTATGGGCGTCAACCATCGCCAATAGATAGAACTGTAACAATTAATAGTAACGGTGTAAGAATTTCTACCGAAAAAAATGCTAAAGTACGTGCTGTGTTTGCAGGAGAAGTAATGAGTGTTATTAAACAAAAACGAAGCAATCCAACCGTATTAATAAAACACGGTAATTACATTACAGTATATAAGAACTTAGGAAAACTATCTGTTAAACAAGGCGATAAAGTCTCTACAAAACAAGAAATTGGTGAAGTTTTTACAAATCCTGCTACTGGAGAAACGGTATTAAGATTTAGTGTTTATAAAGATAATTCAACAGAGAATCCTTCAAGTTGGATATTTAAGATGTAAAAAAAATTCCTGCGATAGCAGGAATTTTTTTTACATCTTTTAGTGTTCTATGCTTATTCAAACAAAGCTTTTAGCTCTGTAGCATCATCTGGTTTCATTTTACCAGCTAATACTAAGCTTAATTGTTTACGTCTTAAAGCTGCTTCAAAACGTTCAATTTCTAATTTGGTTTCAGGTATTAATTCTGGTACACGTACAGGTCTTCCTGTTTCATCGACAGCAACAAACGTATAAATAGCTTCATTAGCTTTATCTTTAATTCCAGACTCTCTATCTTCAATCCAAACATCTATATAAATTTCCATAGAGCTTTTAAAAGCACGAGAAACTTTGGCATCTACCGTTACAACACTTCCTAATGGGATAGCGCGATTAAAAGCTACGTGATTTACAGATGCTGTTACAACAATTCTACGAGAATGACGACGCGCACTAATTCCTGCCGCACGATCCATTCTTGCTAACAATTCTCCACCAAATAAGTTATTAATTGGGTTGGTTTCACCAGGTAAAACCATATCTGTCATTATTGTTCTAGACTCTTTTGCTGTTTTTGCTTCCATAATATATCCTACACGTGTAGGAATTTGTTTTAATCTATTCGCATTTAAAAATGCAAAGGTAAGCCGATTTAGATTTTTCAGCAGTAAGTTTTAGGAAATATTAAGAATATATTTAGTCTAACTTCTTAACTAATAACCAAGCATCACGATTACTATTCTGGCGAATAGTGTTTAGAGCTTTCATTGCCTCATCTCTATTAGCAAAGCTATTATAAGCTACTTGATGTAAACCGTATTGGTTAACACCTATTTTTCTAGCTTTAAAACCTTCAGCAATTAATTGTTCTACTTTTTTGTCAGAATTTGCTTCAACTCTATAAGCACCAGCAACAAGGTGATAATTTCCGCTTTGCTTAGTAACATTTAATTTTATTGCAGGTAAGGGATTGCTAATAACAAAAGTAGCTTCTTGTACTTCGTTATCTAATGCTAAATTAGCTTCTTCTTGAGCAATTTCATTATGTGCAGCAACACCATCTACATAGTATTTAGAAGCACCAAAACCTGTGATAGTTAAAGCAATTAATGCAATAGCAGCATATTTAAAGTACGGTCTTGCTTTTCTTTTTTCTTGAGAAACGGTAATAGGTACAACGTTTTCAATAGTTTCTACTTCTTCTTTATAAACTTCACGCGAAATTTTTGGAGAAGTATACTGTGCTAAGCCAAAAGCATCTGTTAAATAATTTAAATGATAGCTTGGGCTAAATTCTATTTTGCCTTCAGTATTTAATTTTAAGTCACCAATGTTTTTAAAGGCAAGTGTCTCACCTTGGGTTAAACAAGACTTTAAAGACTTTACACGTTTTTCAATTTTTAACGAAGCGGCTTCAAAAGGAATTTTCTCTACATCTGCTATATAACTTACTAATAAACCATCATTAGTTTGTATCTGCTCGTTAAAAGCTAAGCTCTTTTTTGGCGGATAAAACGCATTGGTAGTTTCGTGTACAGTTGCTGGTACGCGTTGCGATAAAAAGGCTCCAAAGTTAGGCACAGTAACGCATTCGTAACGGTATAGTAAATCGCTTATGTAGTGTTCTAATTGCATAAAACAAAGTTATAAATTTTTAGAAACGAACAAAAGCTTGCTTGTATTAGTTATTAACACCAATAAAATTCTTTTCTTGTAGTCTTAAAACCAGCACAATAAAAATGACAGAAAATGAATTGCTCTATGCTTTAGCCTTGCAAAATGTACCAAAAATTGGAGATACTATTGCAAAAAAACTTATTGCGCACTGCGGTTCGCCAGAAGCCGTATTAAAAGAAAAGAAGCAAAACCTATTAAAAATTGACGGTATTGGTCATGTTACAATTAAAGATTTATTTGCCAATAACCATTTAGAAGCGGCAGAAGCCGAATTACGTTTTATTAAAACCGAAGGCATAAAAGCACATTATTTTACTTCTGAAGCATATCCTGAAAAATTAAAACATTGTATAGATAGTCCAATTTTATTATTTGAAAGCGGAAACATTAACTTAAATAATAGACATATTATTAGTATTGTTGGTGCTAGAAAAATTACAACTTCTGGCATTGCTTTTTGTGAAAAACTAGTTGAAGCTTTAGCGGTTTATAATCCTATTATAGTATCTGGTTATGCTTATGGTACAGATATTACTGCACATAAAGCTGCAATAGATAATAAGTTACAAACTATTGCATGTTTAGCACATGGATTAAACCAAATATACCCTAAAGCACACAAAAAATATATGGCTGCGGTAGAAAATAATGGTGGTTTTTATACAGATTTTTGGAGTACAGATGCTTTTGACCGGAACAATTTTTTAAAACGAAACCGTATAATTGCAGGTATTAGTGAAGCAACAATAGTTATAGAAAGTGCCGAAAAAGGTGGTAGTTTGGTAACTGCAGATATTGCTAATTCTTATAATCGTGATGTTTTTGCAGTTCCTGGTCGTACTACAGATTCTCAAAGTGTTGGTTGTAATAATTTAATAAAGCAGCAAAAAGCACATTTATTATCTACACCTTTAGATGTACCATATTTGCTAAATTGGCAATTGGAAGATAAACAAAAACCTGTTGTACAAAAACAATTGTTTGTAGAGCTTGATGCTAACGAAAAAGTAATTTATAATTATTTAAAAGATAACGACAAGCAAATGCTTGACGTTATCGCTTTAAACTGTAACATGCCAACTTATAAACTTGCTGGAATATTATTAAATATGGAGTTAAAAGGTATTGTTAGGCCTTTACCAGGGAAACTGTTTGAAGTTATTTAGTAATTACATAGTGAAATACTAATAACCAACTTTTTTACGAACACGTTTTAAAACAGCATCTGCAACAACTCTAGCTTTTTCAGCACCTTTGGCTAAAGCTTCATCTATTTTATCAAGGTTGTTCATGTAATAGTTGTAACGTTCGCGCTCTGTTTCAAAAGTTTTTAAAATTAGCTCAAATAAAGCTTGTTTGGCATGACCATAACCATAATTACCATTTTCGTAGTTGGCTTTCATGGTTTCAATTTCGCTTTCAGAAGCCATTAAACTATAAATTGCAAAACAATTGCAAGAAGCCCAATCTTTAGGTTCTTCTAATGGCGTACTATCTGTTTCAATAGTCATTATTTGTTTTCTTAACTTTTTCTCAGGAAGAAATATATTAATAGTATTGCCTTTACTTTTACTCATTTTAGCACCATCGGTTCCAGGAATAAGCATGGTTTGCTCTTGTATTTTAGCTTCAGGTATTACAAAAGTGTCACCCATTTTAGTATGAAAACGAGAAGCAACATCACGTGTCATTTCTATATGTTGCAATTGGTCTTTACCAACAGGAATAATTTCTGCATCATATAATAATATATCTGCAGCCATTAACATTGGGTAAGTAAATAAACCGGCGTTTACATCGTCTAACCTATCTGCTTTGTCTTTAAAACTATGCGCTAAAGTTAAGCGTTGATACGGAAAAAAACAGCTTAAATACCAGGTTAACTCTGTTGTTTGTGGTATGTCGCTTTGTCTATAAAATACAGTGTTTTCAATATCTAAACCTAAGGCTAGCCAAGTTGCTGCTGTAGAATAGGTGTTATTTCGTAATGTTTCTCCATCTTTTATTTGTGTTAGCGAGTGCATATCTGCAATAAATAAAAAAGACTCGTTTGAAGCGTCGTTTGCTAATGCCATTGCAGGTATTAATGCGCCTAAAATATTTCCTAAATGTGGAGTTCCTGTACTTTGTATTCCTGTAAGTATTCTTGCCATGGTAATTTCCGCGTATGCGGTAAACTTTTAAAATATTAAATGTGAATTATTTAAAATTCGATGTAATTTTATTCTTAAAAAACAAAGGTAATTTTTTTATGTCACGAGTTCAATAAATTTAATTAGTTTTGATGCTTATGATTATTTTTAAATATATTTTTTGGCTTTTATATCGTATTTGGTTCTACATATTAGTAGCGCTGCCAATATTAATACTATTTCCTTTTTTATTACTTTCTATTTTAAAAGAATCATGGTATCCATATTTTTTTAAACTAGCACGCATTTGGGCTAGATTTATATTAATAGGTATGGGTTTTAATACTAAGATTACCCGAGAGCAGCATACAAATAAAAGTGATAGTTATATGTTTATTGCTAACCATACTTCTATGGCAGATATTATGTTAATGCTTGTGGTAACTAAAAACCCATTTGTATTTGTTGGTAAAGCCGAGTTGGCAAAAATACCTTTGTTTGGTTTTTTTTACAAGCGTACTTGTATTTTGGTAGATAGAAGTAGCCCGGAAAGTAGAAAACGTGTGTTTTTAAGAGCTAAAAAGCGATTAAAAGATGGCTTGAGTATTTGTATTTTTCCTGAAGGTTTAGTACCTGAAGAAGATATTTTGTTAACCGATTTTAAAGATGGCGCGTTTCGCTTAGCTATAAATCATCAAATACCAATTGTACCTATCACTTTTGCCGATAATAAAAAACGTTTTTCTTACACCTTTTTTAGTGGTGGACCAGGAAAAATGAGAGCACACATACATCAATTTATAGACACAAAAGGTTTAACTATTGAAGATACTGTGAGTATTAGAACACAAGCACGAAATGTGATTTATAATCAATTATTAGCTTTTGGAGCTAAATAAAAAAGCCACTCTTGGCACAGAGCAGCTTTTTTTAATTATTGGGTTTTTAATTTAAAAAAAATACCGGATTTAAGCATAACCAACTAAAAAACTTAAAACTTAAAACTTAAAATTTATAACTAAAACCAGTATAAACACCAATAATGTATGGTTTAAAATTGCCAGAAGTTTCACTAAAGGCATTCATTTGATACTTGAAAGTAGGTTCTAAATTAAATTTAAACGTATTACTAAATTTGTAATCTATACCTAAACCTATATTTGCACTGTAACTAACATTATTAATATTGTTCGCCTCTCCTAACTTTCGTTTTTGGTTATCAATTTCTGAAACGACTTCATTTTCACTCAAGAAAAAAGCACTTGCGCCACCAATAACATTAACACCTAATTTTTTGTTTACTACGGCATATTCTAACTCTAAAGGAACCTCATAGTAGCTTATGCGTTGACTTAATGCTACATTTAAATTATCATTTACTAGATTACTAACTTGAAGTACATTTAAATTATCTGTACTTAAAACCGAAAACGTTTGGCCTTGATAATCTGGCACAAAGTTTATATTCCTTAAAGCAGCGTTATTTGGAGAGTTTGATACGGCATTATAAACTATAACATTTGCAGTGTCGTAACTTAAATTAAGTTTGTTAATACCAGAACGTACTTTAAGTTTTTGGTTAACATTATAGCCTACTTTTACACCGTAACTTGTATTTACTTCTCCGTTTTTAGGATTGTCTATAAATTGCTCATCTATATGAGAGCCTTTGCCTAAAGTATTATAATAAACAGGCGCAATATTAGCGTTAACACTCCACCTGTTTACTTGGGTTTCTTCTTCTTTTTCAATAAGATTTTCAACCTTTGCAATAGCATCTTCAATTGTATTTGTAGAGTCTTGCTTTTCTGTGGTATCTTCTATGTTGTTTTCTGAATTGTTTACAACAACATCATTTGTGTTTTTTAATGCTTTTAAAGGATTATTTATAACGTCGTTTTTCAATATTTTGTCTTTAGTTGTATAAGTATTACTAGCCTCTTTATTTATGGCGCTTCTATCTGTAATAGTATTATTAGCAATTGTTTCTTTGTTTAAATATTGATTATAAGTGTCTTGTTCTGCTTTATTTCCAGATGCTATAAATTGATTAGTGAAATTCTGGTTATTATTTGAAGCAACCGTATTATTAGAACTATTATTTGTATTTTTTTTAGTATTTCTATTTAAAACAGAACTATTATGTGTTGTACTATTAGCGACTTTATTTCTAAAGTTGTTTGAGGTGTTTGCTGTATTTAAATTGTTTGTTTTTTTATTACTGTTAGTATTTAATAGTTTGTTTTGGGAAGTAGTAGTGGCAACAGTTGTATTGTTTCCTGGTGTAAGTTGCGGTGTGTTATTTGTTGTGCCGTTTTTTGTACCGTTAAGAGTGTTGTTTAAATTAGTGTTTTTTGTTGTAGCTTTATTATTTGTGGTTGTTTTGTTGTTTTCTGTATTTGTGTCTACAACGGTATTAGTTTGTGGTGAGTTGGTATAAATGGTACTTCCAATTGCAAAAAACAACAATAATAAAGCCGCAACACTTGCATAGCGCAACCATAATGGCACTAAAGTGGTTTTACGTTTAGGTTGTTTAATTTCACTTTCTATATTGGCCCAAACATTGGCTTTGGGTTTTACTTCAAAGTCTTTAAACTTTTCTTGAAAAAGCCTATCTATATGTTTTTTATCACTCATAATTATAAAGATTGAGACTGTTGTCCCATTTTATAGTCTGTAATTTTTGTTTTTAAAATCTGTCTAGCACGAGCTAAATTAGATTTTGAGGTTCCTGTGGTTATATTTAATAATTCTGCCACATCATTATGCGAATAACCATCTAGAACATAAAGGTTAAATACTAGGCGATAACGATCTGGTAATTCTTGAATTATTTTTAACAAATAATCTAAAGAGACATCATCATTATTTTCTATTGCTACGCCTTCGTCTTCAATATTTTCTTCGTTTATAATTTCAAAAACATTTTCATGTCGATAACGCTGTAATGCAGTATTTATAGTTATTCTTTTTAACCAACCTTCAAAAGAACCTTTGTTTTTATATTGATCTATTTTTTTAAATATGGTAACAAATGCGTCTTGTAAATTATCTTCGGCTTCGGCATAGTTACGTGAATACTTTAAGCATAGAGAAAACAGTTTACCCGAAAAGAGTTTATATAGTTCACTTTGTGCTTTAGTATTATTTTTCTTACAGTTATATATGAGTTGATCTAAACTCAAATTTATATCACGTATTAGTTTATTTATTCTACAACAGGTACTTCAATTGTTAAATATTCATCTTGTGCATTTTCATCTGTTCCTTGCCAAAATTTAAAAACATAAGAGCCTAACTCTGTAGGTAAAAAATCGAACGAAACCTCTTCTTCAGTATTTAATTCGCTACAATCATTAGTATCTACTATAGCACTAATTATTGCAACAGTTCTTTCATTACCGTTTTTTAAATAATAAAGTGTTTTAAACGAATGACAAGTTGTAGGTTTTATATAAGTTAAGTTTATTTCGTAGGTTACGCCAACCTGAAATTCTTCTGGTACTATAGCACTTTCTATAGGTAACAGCTCTTGATATGTATTTGGTGTATCGTCGCTAATATCACATGAAAATGCAATTAGGGCGATAAGACAAATTAGAATTTTTTTAATCATTTATTAAAATATATATACGTGTATTATACACCTTAGATGGTAAAAAGATAAAAAGGTTGCGTATAAAAACAAAAAAATCCCGAATAGATCGGGATTTTATATAATTATAATAAAGATTATAAATCTTCTTTAATGGCTTTTTTAATTTTTTGTTCAAGCTCATCAAACAATTCTGGATTGTCCTTTATAATGGCTTTTACAGCGTCTCTACCTTGCCCTAATTTCGTGTCTTCGTAGCTAAACCAAGAACCGCTTTTCTTCACAATTTCTTTTTCTACTGCTACATCTAAAATTTCTCCTACTTTACTAACACCTTCGCCGTACATAATGTCAAACTCTGCTAATTTAAATGGTGGAGCAACTTTGTTTTTAACAACTTTAACTCTGGTTTTATTTCCTCTTACTTCACCATCTGTACTTTTTATTTGTGTAGATCTTCTAATATCTAAACGTACCGAAGCGTAAAATTTTAGAGCATTACCACCAGTTGTAGTTTCTGGGTTTCCAAACATTACGCCAATTTTTTCACGTAATTGGTTAATAAATATTACCGTACAATTGGTTTTACTAATAGAAGCTGTAAGTTTTCTTAGTGCTTGAGACATTAATCGTGCATGAAGTCCCATTTTACTGTCTCCCATTTCACCTTCAATTTCACTTTTAGGTGTTAATGCAGCAACCGAGTCAACTACAACAATATCAATAGCTCCAGAACGAATTAAATTATCTGCAATTTCTAATGCTTGCTCACCATTATCTGGTTGAGAAATAATTAAATTGTCTATATCTACGCCTAACTTTTCTGCATAAAAACGATCAAAAGCATGCTCGGCATCAATAAATGCAGCAATACCTCCAGCTTTTTGCGCTTCGGCAATAGCATGTAATGTTAATGTTGTTTTACCAGATGATTCTGGACCATATATTTCTATTACTCTACCTCTTGGATAACCACCAACACCTAAAGCAATATCTAAACCTAATGAACCAGAAGGAATCGCTTCTACATCTACAACAGCAGCATCACTCATTTTCATTACTGTCCCTTTTCCGTAAGCTTTATCTAGTTTGTCTAAGGTAAGCTTTAATGCCTTTAATTTGGCGTCTTTTTCATTGCTCATAGTCTTCTTTTTTTCTATTCGTCGTGCTAAAATACTACTTTTTTTCACTTTTTTTTATTTTCTCACGCAACCTTTTAAACAAATTGACATCTAAGTAATAAAGAGGGGAAATTTTAGCTATGAAAAAGAAAAATTAAATCCGCTTTTTTTATAAATCATGTTCAAATTAAAGTGTTATTAGCATGAGATTTTTAAAAAAAATATTAACATCAAAAGCATTAGGCGTTTCAGTCTCTGTTTTAATAAACAGCAGCTGTAAAGCCGATGGAGGTTAACTCGTTTAGTTTTTTTAGAAATAAAAAAAATTAATAACGAGTTAGTCTATTAAAAGTCCTTTGTAAAGTACAAAGGACTTTTTTTTATATTTATTTTAAAGCAATAAACACTCTAAATGTCTTCAAACTTGTTAAGTTGATATAAAACAATACCTTTGCAAAAAAATTCTTTAACTTTTTAAAATTAGTATAGCATGCAACTGTACAATAAACTAAGTGCCAAAGAAAGAGCTGCGTTAATAGAAAACGCAGGTAAAGAGCGTTTAACATTATCTTTCTACCAATATGCGAAAATTGGCAATCCGCAAATATTACGAGACCATTTATTTTTAACATGGGATGCATTAGACGTTTTAGGGCGTATTTACATTGCAACCGAAGGTATTAATGCACAATTATCCTTACCAGCCGATAGGTTTAACGAGTTTAAAGCGCATTTAGATACTATTGAGTTTTTAAAAGACATTAGGTTAAATATCGCTGTAGAGCAAGATAACATGTCTTTTTTAAAGCTTAAAGTAAAAGTTAGAAACAAAATTGTTGCAGATGGTTTAGAGGATGATTCTTTTGATGTTACAAATAAAGGAACGCATGTAGCAGCACAAAAATTTAACCAACTTATAGAAGACGAAAACACCGTTTTAGTAGATATGAGAAATCACTACGAAAGCGAAATAGGTCATTTTAAAAATGCTGTAACTCCAGATGTTGATACCTTTCGTGAATCTTTAGATATTATTGAAGACGATTTAAAAGAACATAAAGAAGATAAAAACCTAGTAATGTATTGCACTGGTGGTATACGTTGCGAAAAAGCAAGTGCATATTTTAAGCATAAAGGTTTTAAAAATGTATACCAGTTAGAAGGTGGTATTATAGAATATACTAGGCAAGTAAAAGAAGAGCAACTTGAAAATAAATTTTTAGGAAAAAACTTTGTTTTCGATGAGCGTCGTGCCGAAAAAATTAGTGACCATGTTATAGCTAATTGTCACCAATGTGGCAAACCATGCGATACACACGTAAATTGTGCTAATGAAGCTTGTCACTTACTATTTATACAATGTGAAACGTGTAAAACCGAGATGGACAATTGCTGCTCTACAACTTGTAAAGAAATTAATGCTTTACCATACGAAGAGCAAAAAGCACTAAGAAAAGGACAAGGTAATAGCAACGATATATTTAAAAAAGGTAGAGCAGATCACTTACCATATAAAAAAGATTTGCGTAATATATTTGAAACCTTAAAAAAGAAATAATCACACAAAAAAAGCCTAAGAAATTATCTTAGGCTTTTTTATATTTCACAGTCTTCTAAATAATCTTATCTTTACCGTTAGATTTTATTTTTAGCCGAAGCAAAATTTCTTCAATAAAAAAATAAAACATTATTAATCGTCTTCTGGTGTTTCTAAAGCATTATAGCTACAACATAAAACATTCAGAATCAATATATCTACATATATGGCTTGTGCAAGTTGCTCAACTAAAGACGGCCAACCTAAAGGCTGCAAAAATAACGGTACCTGTGGTACAGACAGTTGTAATAAACTCACTGTCTTCGATTGGCTATCTAACATGTCTGTTCCTAACGGAGAAAAACCTTTCGATTTTGTTGAGGTTCGTTTTAAAAACGGAAGAAAAGACTACTATAAAAACACAGAAAATTTATCGCTTACAATAGGTGAGATTGTTGCAACACAAGCACAATCTGGGCATGATATTGGTATGGTTACACTAACCGGAGAATTGGTTAGAGTGCAAATGAAAAGAAAAAAAATAGCGCCAAAACCAGACGAAGTATTAAAAATTTATAGAAAAGCATCACAAAGAGATATAGATATTTGGAGTGAAGCTCGTGATAAAGAAGAGCCAATGAAGGTTAAAGCAAGACAATTTGCTATAGACCTAAAATTACAAATGAAAATCTCCGATATTGAATTTCAAGGAGACGCAAGCAAAGCAACATTTTATTATACAGCCGAAGAACGTGTAGATTTTAGAGAACTAATTAAAGTATTTGCTCGAGAATTTAGAACAAGAATAGAAATGAAACAAGTTGGGTTTAGGCAAGAAGCCTCAAGACTTGGTGGTATAGGTTCTTGTGGTAGAGAGTTGTGTTGCTCAACTTGGTTAACAGATTTTAGATCGGTAAGTACAAGTGCAGCAAGATACCAACAGCTATCCTTAAATCCGCAAAAGCTTGCAGGACAATGTGGTAAGTTAAAATGCTGTTTAAATTATGAACTTGATTCTTATATGGATGCCTTAAAAGCATTTCCAAAAAACGATACCAAGTTATATACAGAAAAAGGTACCGCAGTATGCCAAAAAACCGATATATTTAAAGGTCACATGTGGTATGCATATGAGGGCGAATGGATGAACTGGCATAAAATAACAACAGACCAAGCCAGAGAAATAATAGAGTTAAATAAGAAAAAAGAAAAAGTAGCAAGCTTAGAAGAATATGCTTCAGATTTAATTGAAGAATCTAAAGTAGCCTTCGAGAATGTTGTAGGTCAAGACAGTTTAACGCGTTTCGATAGTCCAAAAGGCAATAAAAAACGTAGAAATAATAAGAGCCGCAATAATAGAAATAAAAATAAGGCTAAAACACAGCCTCAAAATAAAAAACAACCGGCTGCAAATAAACCTCAAAAAAGAAAAAACAGAAAACCAAGACCACAAAACAAAACTAATAATGCAAAGTAAAGTTGCCGTTTTAAGTGTTTTAATAGCAGTAATGTTATTTTCTTGCGATACAAATAGTGTTTTCGATGAGTATAAAGCAGTGCCAAACGTTTGGAATAAAAACGAAGTTGTAAGCTTTAATGTAAAAGTACCAGACTCAACAAAACCTTATAATTTATTTGTAAATCTTAGAAATACAAAAGAATATAAGTACAGTAATTTATTTTTAATTGTAGAAATGAATTTTCCTAAAGGAAAAGTAATTCGTGATACTTTAGAGTATAGAATGGCAAAACCAAATGGAGAGTTGTTAGGTACAGGTTTAACCAGTGTAAAAGAAAATAAACTGTGGTACAAAGAGAACGTAGTGTTTAGTGAAACAGGTACTTATACAGTAAATATAAAACAAGCAATGCGTAATAATGGAGACATTAATGGCGTTACTAATCTAGAAGGTATAACCGATGTAGGTTTTAGAATTGAAGACGTAAAATAACTTTAAATACATTAGTACTTATTTAAATGGCAAAAGCAAAAAGCAAAACCAAACAAACACAAGAACCTCAAAGCTTCGAAAAATACATTCGCTGGTTTTGGATACTCTTTTTATCTGGAATAGCGGCAATAGCACTACTATTTCTATTAGCTTCATGGAGCGTATTTGGTGAAATGCCAGATCACACTCAATTAGAAAACCCTAAAACAAATTTAGCAACAGAAATTATTTCTAGCGATGGTAAAACATTAGCAAAATTCTATTTTAACGACAATAGAACACCTGTTGGTTATAATGAGTTATCTAAACATTTAGTAGATGCTTTAATAGCAACCGAAGATGCACGTTTTCACGAACATTCTGGTATAGATGGCCGAGGCACATTGCGTGCTATTGTAAAATTAGGCTCTGGTGGAGGAGCAAGTACTATATCACAACAATTAGCAAAACAATTATTTCATGGCGAAGGTTCAAAAAACATAGTAGAAAGAGTTATTCAAAAAGCAAAAGAATGGATTATTGCTATACGTTTAGAACGCCAATACACAAAAGAAGAAATAATAGCACAATATTTCAATATCTACGATTTTGGAAATAATGGAGACGGCATACGTTCTGCTTCAAACATCTATTTTGATAAAGAACCAAAAGATTTAAGCATTAAAGAATCTGCTATGTTAGTAGGTATGTTTAAAAACTCTTCATTTTACAATCCAATTCCATCAAGAAATCCTGTAGGAGTAAAAAACCGAAGAAACGTAGTCTTGTACCAAATGGAAAAATATGGATTTATAGATGAAAAAGTAAAAGACTCATTACAAAAAACCGAGTTAGATTTAAAATTCACGCCACAATCTCATACATCTGGAACAGCAACTTACTTTAGAGAATACTTACGAAGTTGGATGAAAGATTGGACAAAAGATAAAGCCAATAGAAAACCAGACGGAGAAAAATACAATATAAATAGTGATGGTTTAAAAGTGTTTGTAACCTTAGATTCTCGCATGCAAAAGTATGCCGAAGAAGCTGTAGCTAGACACATGCCAAGACTTCAAGCAGAGTTTTTTAATCAAAACACACCAAAAAGAAACCCAACAGCTCCTTTTTTAGATTTAGATAAAGCCGAAATCGATAAACTCATGAAAAACGCAATGCGTCGTGGAGAACGTTGGAGAATTTTAAAAAATCAAGGAAAAAGCAATAAAGAGATAGAAGCATCATTTAATGTGCCAACAAAAATGACGGTATTTAAATGGATAGATGGCAAAGCAGGAGAAGTAGATACTATCATGAAACCAATAGATTCTATGCGCTACTATAAATCCTTTTTACGTCCAGGAATGATGAGTATGGATCCACAAACAGGTCACGTAAAAGCATGGGTTGGTGGCATGAATTATAGGCACTTTAAATACGATATGGTTAAACAAGGAAAACGCCAAGTAGGTTCTACCTTTAAACCATTTGTATATGCAACAGCAATAGACCAATTGCACATGTCACCGTGTGATAAATTACCATTATCTCAAATAACAATAGAAGCAAATAAATATGGTAATCCAGAACCATGGACACCAAGTAACGATGGAGGTGACTACGGTGGCGAAAAAACATTAAAAGAAGCATTAGCAGGATCTATAAATACTGTAACAGCTAGATTAATGAATAAAGTTACACCGCAACTAGTAGCAAAATTAGCTAGAAATTTAGGGATTACATCAGATATTCCAGAAGTACCATCAATAGCCTTAGGAACACCAGATATTAGTGTGTATGAAATGGTTGGAGCATATTCTGCATTTGCCAATCAAGGTGTATATACAAAACCTGTTATGATTGAGCGTATTGAAGATAAAAATGGTACCGTTTTATATCAATTTACACCAGAAACTAGAGATGTTTTAAGTGCAGAATCTGCTTACGTAACAGTAAATTTAATGGAAGGTGTAACACAATATGGATCTGGAGGAAGATTAAGAGGAAAAGGGCGTGATAAATGGCGTGCAGATTACAGAGAAGTTGTAACTGGTTATCCTTATGAATTTACAAACCCAATAGCAGGAAAAACAGGAACCACACAAAACCAAAGTGATGGTTGGTTTATGGGAATGGTGCCAAACCTAGTAACAGGTGTTTGGGTTGGTGCAGAAGATAGAGCAGCACATTTTAAAAGTATAACTTATGGTCAAGGCGCAGCAATGGCATTACCTATTTGGGGAATGTACATGAAAAGTTGTTATCAAGATGAAACATTAAATGTATCTAAAGGAAACTTTGAAAAACCTAAAGATTTATCTATTGAAGTAGATTGCGATAAATACCAGCAAGATAATCCAGATGGTGATAACGATACGCCAACCGAAGAGATTCCAGATGAATTAGATTTATAAAACTTCACTTTTTATAAAATTTAAAATAATTCATTAAAAAAACAAAAAAGCCATTCATTATTGAGTGGCTTTTTTGTTTCTCTTAATTTTATAAAGCAAAAAACCAAGCTTTATAACTACATAGAACATTGTTTTTTATTGATTTACGGTTTTTACCGTAATAAAAAGTACGCAAAATTGTCTGTTTTCGATGAAATACACAAAAACGCTTATAAAAATTTAAATAGCTCATTTTTTTTTTTTTAGGTTTACATTGTTGATGGTAAAAATTTAAATCAAAGCCGATTAAAGGTTTACTAAAAACGTCAAGATTAATCTTTCAACTAGCGCTAGTTTTTTAATCTCCCTTAGTAATTTAAAATAGTGTTTTTAAGCAATAGCGGCTTTTATTGTTTAAAATACTTCGGCTTTACATTTTTCGGCTTTAAACTCGGCTTAATTTTATTAACCAACCAGTTAAAAACTATAAAACTGGTTTAACATTTTTAAATTATGAAAAAATTAAAGAGATTTTTCGGTGTATTTGCTTTAACTTTATTTTTGATGAGTATGACTTCATATGATATAAAATATTCAACAAAAAAAACAGATTGTGTTGAAGTTGCTTTTGATGAAATGGATACATGGATAGATCATGGTTTTTCTGTAGGTGCAGCCACTTGTTACGCTAATGCAGCATATGCTTTATGTACTGGGTCATCTTGGCAAGAAATACAAGATAATGGTGGTGCTGATTGTACAGATTGGTAATAGTTTAATCAAATTATGAAAAAGATAATATTTATAGTATTTATTTTGGGCAATAGTTTAAATACTTTTGCCCAAACTTCTGGAAAAGTAATATACAATGTCACTATTGAAGATATTTACAAAGATAAAACCGATACAAAAAAACAAATTGTTGATTTTTTTGATGAAGTAAGAAAACAAGCGAGTAACATTAAATTAAATCTTATTTTTAATAAAAAATATTCAAAATTTCAAGCTATTAAATCATTACCCATTGAGGGTTATGAAATGCCTTATGGAATGGCAAAAAAAATTATTTCTGATGGAGTTTATTATCAAAATAAAGACTCAATTAAATCATTTCGCCATAAGACAGTAAGTGGAGAAAATTTTTTTATTAATGAAGATAAAGAGATTATTAACTGGGAAATCCAAAAGCATTTTAAAAAAAAAATTGGTGCCTTTAATTGTATGAAAGCAATTGGGAGTTTTAATATAACTAATAGTAATTCAAAAAAAGAAAATAAATTTAACATAATTGCATGGTTTACTACTGAAATTCCAGCGTCATACGGTCCATTAGGGTATGGTTTTTTACCTGGTTTAATTCTAGAACTTAAACAAGGTCCTATTACTTATTCCTTTAAGTCCTTCGAGAAATTAGATGATGTATATATAAAATATCCAAAAGTTAAAAAAACGATTACGTCAGATGAGTTTAATCAGAGGTATATTTCAGCATTTAAAAATAAGTTTTAATTTATCTGTCCTAATGTTTGTCTGTTTTAAAAATTATAAAATACTAATCCTGCTATTCTTAGCAGGATTTTCTTTAAACGCCCAAAACATAACCGTTTCAGGCAAAGTACAAGACAGTTTAAGTATTCCTTTAGATTACGCTAATATCTTAGCAGTACCAGAAAGCGATAGCGAGTTACGTTTTGCCATAACCAAAGACAATGGCGACTACCAATTAAAATTAGAACAAAACCAAACATATAAAGTAACCGTAAGCTATTTAGGCTATTTACCACAAGAAATAACAGTAAAAACTACAATAGAAAACCTTACCAAAAACTTTACACTACAAGTAAGCAACAACCAACTTGATGAGGTGACGTTAAACTACATGCCACCAATAACTATAAAAAAAGACACCACTATTTATAGTGTAGATAAATTTACAACAGGAGAAGAGCGCAAACTAAAAGACATTTTAAAAAAATTACCAGGTGTTGAGGTTGATCGTGCAGGCAATGTTACTGTACAAGGCAAAAAAATAACCAAAGTATTAGTAGAAGATAAAACCTTTTTTACAGGCAATAGTAAATTAGCAGTAAACAATATTCCAGCCGATGCTGTAGATAAGGTAGAGGTTTTAGACAATTACAATGATGTTGCCATGCTTAAAGGTTTACAAGACAGCGAAGACCTTGCTATGAATATAAAACTAAAAGAAGAAAAAAAAAACTTTGCCTTTGGAGATGTTGAGGTTGGAGCAGGTATTAAAGATCGGTATGTAATACATCCAAACTTATTTTATTACAGCCCAAAAACTAATGTAAACTTTATAGGCGATTTAAATAATACAGGAACAAAAAGTTTTAGCTTTAGAGATTATTTAGAGTTTGAAGGCGGTTTTGGTAAGTTAATGAATGACGCTGGTAGTTATTTTAACTTATTTAATAGTGATTTTGCAAAGTATTTAGCAAACCAAGATTTTAAAAGTAATACCAACCAATTTGGTGCTTTAAATATTAGGCAAGCCATAAACGAGGTTACAGATATTAGTGGTTATGTAATTACCAGCAAAGCAAAAGTAGAAACAGAAAATAATACCATTAACCAATATAATTTTGGCTCACCTTTTACAGAAAATAGAACACGAAATAATAATACAGATACTTTTTTTACCATAGGAAAAGTAACTATAGATTATAATCCTAGTTTTGAAGAAGATTTTGCTTACAATAGTTTTGTAAAAGTAACTAATAACAATAGTAATGGGTTAATAATCACTAATAGTATTAACCAAAATAATACTATAAACACACTTACAGATGTAACAGGCATAAACTTAAAGCAAAACGTAAGTTACAGCAGAAAACTATCTAATAATCATACAGGAACGCTAGAAGCAACTTACACATATCAAAACGACAAACCATTAACAAATTGGTTAACTAATCAAGAAATTTTACAAGGTTTAATTCCTTTGCAAACCGAAGTCTTATATAATATTCAGCAAACAAAAAAAGTAAACTCTCACAACGCTAATGCCATTATTAAAGACTATTGGGTAGTTAATAATTTTAACCACTTATATACAAGTTTAGGCGTAAATGCGGCTTTTAATAGTTTTTATAATCAAGACTTACAGCAACTAAGCAATGGTAATATTAATAATTTTAACACCGCTGGCTTTAGTAATAACTTAAACTATAACTTTATTGACACTTTTGTAGGTTTAGAATATAAATTTCAAACTGGAATCACAACATTTAAACCAGCGTTATATTATCATTTTTATAACTGGCAAGTCAATCAACCTAATTCTCAAATTAGTAAAAACAAAGCCTTAGCATTACCGCAACTAACTATTAAAACCGAATTTAATACAAGCGAAAAAATTAATTTTAAATACAAATTAAACGCACGATTCCCAACAGTAAATCGCTTAGTAAATAACTTTATACTATCTAGTTTTAACAGCGTGTTTAAAGGCAATCCAGAACTAGATAATACGTTGTATCATACAGCAAGTTTAAGTTACTATAAATTTAGTTTATTTAAAAACCTAAATATAAACTTAAGCACAAGCTTTAATAAAAAAGTAAAAGATTATAAAAACGTGACACAGTTAGATGGTATTAATCAGTTTAACACACAAATTTTATTCGAACAACCAGAACACAGTTGGAATATAAATGGAAGTATTGCTAAAAAAATTAATAAGATAAAGTACAAGTTAAGAATGCGCTATAATTATCGCGATTTTTTTCAAATTGTAAATACCGAAATCAATAAAAACATATCAAAAAATATTTCAGGAACCCTAAGCGCAGAAACATCATTTAAAAAGCATCCAAATGTAGAAATTGGTTACAAAAAAGACTTTAATAGCTACCGTTCAAGAGGTAGTATTTCAAAATTTGAAAACAATGCTTTTTTTGTAAATTTAGAATACGATTTTTTAAACGATTTTATCTTTAAAGCCGACTATAATTTAGATAACTATCAAAACAAAAGTCTAAATATTAATAATAGTTTCGATAATGCCAACGCATCATTATTTTATCAAAAAGAAGATAGTCCTTGGGGATTCGAGATTAACGCAACCAACTTATTTAATACACAGTTTAAACAAGATAATAGTTTTTCAGAATTTCTAATTAGCGATAATAAAACCTTTATACTACCAAGAATTATAATGTTTAAAGTGGCATATAAATTATAATTTATAGTAGCAAGTAGATAAAATAGTCTGTTTTAAAAACTCATAGATAAAGAATAATACTATTTGTTTTTTGCCTTTTTCGCAAAAAATGATGCAAAATACGTTTCTACATTTTTTATTTCATAAATTTAAGCCACAAAAGAAACAAATAGTTATGATTAATAAAAAAGTAAACGCTGTTAGTGATGCTGTAAAAGGAATAAGCGATAACATGACATTTATGTTAGGTGGTTTTGGCTTATCTGGAATACCAGAAAACGCCATTGCAGCTTTAGTTAAAAGCGGAATTAAAGGCTTAACCTGTATTTCTAATAATGCAGGAGTAGACGATTTTGGCTTAGGCTTATTATTACAACAAAAGCAAATAAAAAAAATGGTATCCTCTTACGTTGGTGAGAATGATGAGTTCGAGCGCCAAATGCTATCTGGAGAATTAGACGTAGAACTAATACCACAAGGTACATTAGCCGAGCGTTGTCGTGCAGCACAAGCTGGTTTTCCAGCAATTTATACGCCAGCAGGATACGGAACAGAAGTTGCCGAAGGTAAAGAAACACGTGAGTTTGATGGTAAAATGTATGTTTTAGAACATGCCTTTAAAGCCGATTTTGCTTTTGTAAAAGCTTGGAAAGGTGATGCAGCTGGAAACTTAATATTTAAAGGCACAGCAAGAAACTTTAATCCTGTAATGTGTGGAGCAGCTACAATAACCGTAGCTGAGGTTGAAGAACTTGTTCCTGTAGGAGAATTAGATCCTAATCAAATTCATATTCCAGGCATATTTGTACAGCGTATTTTTCAAGGTGAAAAGTATGAAAAACGAATAGAGCAAAGAACAGTTCGTACACGAGAATAAATGTATTCTTTTCTTTAATAAGAAAGACATACGCACTATAAATTAATTTTTTAAAATTTCTGCTTCTGCAGAAATAACAATATAGATTATGTTAGACAAAACAGGAATAGCTAAACGTATAGCAAAAGAAGTACAAGATAGTTATTATGTAAATTTAGGAATAGGAATTCCTACCTTGGTAGCAAATTATGTACGCGACGATATAGAAGTAGAATTTCAAAGTGAAAATGGAGTGCTTGGTATGGGACCATTTCCTTTTGATGGCGAAGAAGATGCCGACATTATTAATGCCGGAAAACAAACCATAACAACTTTGCCAGGAGCTAGTTTTTTTGATAGCGCTATGAGTTTCTCTATGATTCGTGGTCAACATGTGCATTTAACCATTTTAGGCGCCATGGAAGTTGCAGAAAATGGAGATATTGCCAACTGGAAAATACCAGGAAAAATGGTGAAAGGTATGGGTGGCGCTATGGATTTAGTTGCAAGTGCAGAAAATATTATTGTAGCAATGATGCATACAAATAGAGCAGGAGCATCAAAACTACTTAAAAAATGCTCATTACCATTAACGGGTGTTGGTTGTGTAAAAAAAATAGTAACCAATCTCGCTGTTTTAGAAGTAACAGAAAAAGGATTTAAACTTTTAGAACGCGCTCCAGGAGTTACAGTAGAAGAAATTAAACAAGCTACAGAAGGCACTTTAATTGTTGAAGGAGATATTCCAGAAATGAATATATAGCCTCTTTTTAAGCAGTATTTCATGCGAATAAGAACATTAACAAATAGCTATGTTAATTATCATTATTTAGAAGATAGAGATTATACACAAATTAAAGATCGTTTTCTTAGAAACACTACAATAGCTTTAGATTTTTTAGTAAAAACAAGCACCTTAACAATACGTTTTATAGATAATGGAGTACCTAAAGTAATTGATATAGTTGATGTGTTAATAGCAGATACAAAGAACAATATTACTATTATTCCAGGTAATAGAAACGCATACAGCCCATCACATAACACGATATTGTTTTATGATACACATGGTGTAGTTTTTAGAAAAAATCATAAAAAAAGATGGTTTAGAAGTAATAAAGGCTACAATTCTCCAGTAGCCTTATTATCTCATGAGTTAATACATTGTTATAATGAAATTTATGATCCTGAAGATTACCATAAAAGAAAACAAGATTTTAAATCTAAAGGAAAAAAAATAGATGCAGATGGGCATGACCTTTCTTTTCCAAATGCAGAAGAAGTATTTGTTATAAAAATGACAAATCAAGTAGCAAAACGTTTAGGTGAAGACAAACGAAGTAATTACGGTAGAAGCTATTATGCAACAGCATCTGTTTTAACCACAAAAAAGCTAAAAAAAAGTTAAAAGCACGCTAAAATGTTAAAATTTAATGCATTTGGTCGAATATTAATGCTTTTAAACTGATTTATTTAAAATCTGTTATATATTAGCAGTCCCAAACCTATCTTAAATAATAAACTCAAATGTACCATAGCTTTAACTACTTTGTTATTTTTTTCGCACCCAGTTTATTATTAAATAATGTACCAAATCTATCATAAACTACCTACCTATGAATACAGATTTATTTTTAATAAAACGTTTTAAAAAAATAAGAAATACTTTTAAATTTTTTGCAAGTATTATGTATTTAACAAAAAAAGTATTTATGCTATAGTCCTTTTGGTATAGCGTTAATTAGTTTTTTAGTATACTCTTTTTTAGGTGACTTGTAAATAACATCGGCATCATCTAACTCTTCTATTTTTCCTTTATTCATTACCAATAATTGATCACTCATATATTTAACCACAGCTAAATCATGAGAAATAAAGATATAAGTAAATCCAAATTTCTCTTTTAATTCGTTTAGTAAATTTAAAACCTGTGCTTGAACAGAAATATCTAAAGCAGATACAGATTCATCACATATAATTAATTTGGGTTGTAAGGCAACAGTTCTTGCTATGCCAACACGTTGGCGTTGTCCACCAGAAAATTCATGTGGATATCTATTAAAATGTGAATTATCTAAGCCAACCCTGTTTAATATCTCTATGGCTTTTTCTTTTCTTTTACTATATGTAGTAAATAATTTATGAACTTTCATGGGTTCCATTATAGCTTCACCAATAGTTAGTCTTGGATTTAGAGAAGAGTATGGATCTTGAAATATTATTTGTATTTCTTTTCTAAGTGTTTTTACTTCTTTAGTATTTAAAGTTGTAATATCTTTTCCTTTAAATAATATAGATCCGGCAGTTGGCCTGTCTAACAATAAAATAGCATTTCCTAATGTAGATTTTCCACAACCAGATTCTCCTACTAAACCTAGTGTTTCACCTTCATATAAATTAAAACTGATATTATTTACTGCCTTAAATTTTTCAGCTTTAGAAAATAAACCAGCTTTCCCAACGTATTCCTTTTCTAAATTTTTAACCTCAAGTAAAGGCTCATTACTGTATATTTTACTATGTTGTTCTGCCCGCATACCTGCAGTTATTATTTGGGAATCGACACTATTATTCATAACATCCCTAATAGTAGGTAATGTTTTTAGTCTAGTATTTAATGATGGTCTAGAATTAATTAAAGCTTTAGTGTATTTATGCTCTGGATTTTTAAAAATATTGGAAACCGTATTTTGCTCAACAATATTTCCTTTATACATCACTAAAACACGATTTGCAATTTGTGAGATTAATGATAAATCGTGAGTTATAAACAGAATACTCATTTTAGTTTCTTCTTGCAGTTCTTTTAGTAAAGATATTATCTCATTCTGTACAGTAACGTCTAGCGCTGTGGTAGGTTCATCTGCAATTAAAATTTGTGGTTTACATGCAATAGCCATTGCAATCATTACACGTTGTTTTTGTCCTCCAGAAATTTCATGAGGATAAGCTTTAAATACACGATCTGGATTTGGCAATTTTACCTTACTAAATAACAAAAGAGTTTGGTTTGTAATTTCTTTTTTTGATAAGGTTGTATGTAGATTTAAAATTTCTTCAACTTGTTTGCCGCAAGTCATAGAAGGATTTAAAGCACTCATTGGTTCTTGAAAAATCATACCAATTTTCTTTCCTCTTATTTTTTGAAATGCTTTAGCTGTTATTTTGGTTAAATCTTCACCTTGAAAAATAATACTTCCAGAAGTTATTTTAGAAATCTTTTTAGGTAGTAACCCTAATATTGCAGCAGTAGAAACGGATTTTCCAGAACCAGATTCTCCAACAATTCCTAAAATTTCATTAGCATTTAGTTGGTAGGTAATACCATGAATAATTTCATTCTCCTTTTTATTATTAATAAAAGAAATTGAAAGATTATTTACTGTTAGTAGAGTGCTCATATTTTGTAAATGTAGGAATTATAGTCCAATATTTTACGGGTTTAACCGTAGCTAAAACCGAATGTTTCAAATTTAAATGTATTTCATCGAAAAAACATAAAACCGAATGTTTGTTCAATTGAATTTTAATACTTTGACTGACAATTCCTTAAAAAATTAATTAATATTTTAAACATTTAACATGAAAAAAACAATTACCCTATCATTATTGTGTTTTTTGCTTGCTTTTTGTGCTTTTGCACAAGTTGACAGAAAATGTGCTACCATGGAAAATTTGGAGTACAGAAAACAACAAGACCCTAATCTTGTACAGAGAATGCAGGATATCGAAGAGTTCACTAAGCTAAAAATACAGCAAATGGACAATTCTCAAAATAAAATTGTAGGTAACGTTATTACTTTGCCTGTAGTTGTACATGTATTATATCGTAATTCTACAGAAAATATAAGTGTAGCTCAAATTCAATCTCAGCTAGACGTATTAAACGAAGACTTTAGGCGTACTAACCCAGATGCAGATAATATTTGGTCTCAAGCAGCAGATTCTGAAATAGAATTTTGCTTAGCAACTGTAGATCCTAATGGTAATGCAACCACTGGAATTACTAGAAAATCAACAACACGTCGTGATTGGGGAACTAGTGATGATATGAAGCGTTCGTCTACAGGAGGAATTGATCCTTGGAATACTAGTGAGTATTTAAACATGTGGATTGTACCACAAATGTTAAGTAACGGAGGTACAATTTTAGGTTATGCTCAATTTCCAGGTGGTAATGCAGCAACAGATGGTGTTGTAATGGGTTATAACTATTTTGGTAGAACAGGAGCAGTAACAGCACCGTTTGATGGTGGTAGAACAACAACACACGAAGTTGGTCACTACTTAAATCTTCGTCATATTTGGGGAGATAGTAACTGTGGTAACGATTTTGTGAGTGATACACCTACGCACCAAACCTCTAATGGTGGTTGTCCAGTAGGTCAAACCTCTTGTGGGTCTACAGATATGGTACAAAACTATATGGATTACACTAACGATTCTTGTATGAATCTTTTTACACTTGGTCAAAAAAACAGAATGCGAGCAGTATTAGCAGCTGGCGGAGCAAGACGTAGTTTAGCACTATCAGATAAATGTGGAGCAGTAGCACAACCAACATGTACAGATGGTATACAAAATGGAAACGAAACAGGAGTAGACTGTGGCGGTTCTTGTACACCATGTCAAACAGGAACACAATATTGCGCATCTCAAGGTAACAGTGTAAACGATGAATATATTTCAAGAGTACAAGTAGGAAGTATTAATAATCCTTCTGGAGCACAGTTATATTCAGATTTTACAAACACATCTACAGATTTAAATAAAGGTTCAAGCTACACAATAACAGTAACACCAACCTGGACAGGAACAACGTATAGCGAAGGCTATGCAGCGTGGATAGATTATAACGACGATGGTGATTTTACAGACTCTGGAGAACAAATTTTCTCTCTTGCAGCAACACAATCATCGCCAGTTAGTGGTACGTTTACGGTACCTTCAGGAACTACAAATGGAGATAAGCGTTTACGTGTTTCTATGAAATACAACGGTATACCAACTTCTTGCGAAACATTCTCTTATGGAGAAGTAGAAGATTATACAGTAACAATAAAAACAGGGACAACAACGCCACCACCAACAGGATGTAGTGGAGCAATTTCATCTTTCCCTTATAACGAAAGTTTTGAGTCTAACTTTGGAGGATGGACACAAGGTAGCGGAGACGATTTTAATTGGACAAGACGCTCTGGTTCTACGCCATCAAGCAACACAGGACCATCAAGCGCAAGTGCTGGATCTCAATATGCTTATATGGAATCTTCAGCACCAAATTATTCTACAAAAAGAGCATTATTAGTATCGCCATGCTTTAATTTAGCAGGACAAAACCAAGCCACTTTTAGTTTTAAATACCACATGTACGGTGCAGCAGCAATGGGTAACCTAAAAGTAGCAGTAAGTACAAATAGTGGTTCATCTTGGACTACCGTATGGACGCAGTCTGGAAATCAAGGTAACGCTTGGCAAGATGCAAGTATAGATTTATCATCTTATGCAGGAAGCTCAGTTCAATTAAGGTTCGATGGTACAACAGGTACAACATGGCAAGGAGATATGGCAATAGACGCTATTAGCCTAACCAATGGTGCAGCAGATAAATGTGCTGGAGTAGCACCATATAATAGCAGTCAATCTTACGCTGTTGGAGATCAAGTAACCTATAATGGATCGTTATACGAGAGAACATCAAGTGGATGGATTAATCTTGGAACTTGTGGTACGGCAAGAACAACAAACGAAGGTTTTGTGCAGTATCTAGACGTACAAGTATCAGTATATCCAAATCCAGTAAGTGGCAATACACTATATGTAAAATCTAACATAGAAAAATTACCATTTACAGTAATAAATATGTTGGGTCAACAAGTAGCAAAAGGAACTTCAACACACGGTGTTAACGTAGGAAATTTAGAAGCAGGAATGTACATGATTCAATTTAACGTAAACGATAAAATAGAAACTAGAAAGTTTATTAAGCAATAAGCAATTATCCCTTTAAACTAGCTTATTTGTTGGAGAGTCCCAAGTTTTACTTGGGACTTTTTTTGTTTTTAAATTTAAAATTTATGGGCAAATTTTTTCCCAAAAAGGCAAAAACCAGGCTTTCGGCAGTCGCTCTCTGCGAGGAGCTTCAACAAAGCCTCAATCCTTTTTGCGGGTGTAAGTAATTGTAATAAGTTATAGTTTAAACGTGAATAATTTCTTCTTCACTTAAAATGCGCTCACCACGAAGTCTCAAGAAAATTTGGGCTACAGCAATAGTATCTTTTTCGCAATAAGTTATAATGCGGTCAATATCATTTTCTTCATAATAAACACGATAAACTTCACTGCCATCAATATCATCTTTTGGAGAAGGAATACCTAAAACGTTAGTCATTAATTTAAGAGAAGTATAGGTTTTATAGTCGCCAAACTTCCATAATTCTAAGGTGTCAAGATGTGGTACTTCCCAAGGTTTTTTTCCAAAAAGATTAAGTTTGTATGGCAACTCAATACCATTAATAATCATGCGTCTCGCTATGTACGGAAAGTCAAATTCCTTACCGTTGTGAGCGCATAATAAATGTATAGCTTGGCTAAAATGAGAAATTAATAAATTTTTAAACGCCTTTAAAAGTGTTGGTTCTTCACCATAAAAAGATGTGGTTCTAAACAAACGTGTATCGCCTTGATTTGTAAAATATCCAACCGAAATACAAATTATTTTTCCAAATTCTGCCCAGATTCCTGCACGATCATAAAATTCTTCAGGTGTAAACTCTTCTTTTCTTTGGTAGCGTGATTTTGCTTCCCAAAGTGCTTGTTTGGTTTTATCTAAATCTGAGAAATTATGTGTTTCAGGTACGGTTTCAATATCTAAAAATAAAATATTTTCTAAATTGAGTTTAGAGATCATAGCATATTATAAAAAACAAATGGTTTAAAAATTAATTTTCATTTTGGTTTAACATTTTATAAGCCTCATCTATATAAAGCGAAATATCCTTTGTATAATGGCCAATACCTGCATCTGGTGATTTTTGGTGTCCTAAACGAACAATTATAACATTGTCCTCTGGTTGCACAATTACATATTGTCCTAAGTGACCACGCATCATTTTAAAATCTTTGCCATTATAGTTTTTAAGCCACCAACCATAACCGTAAACAGGATCGAATTTAGGAGTTAAAGATTTGGCAACAAAAGCAGAGTCTAAAACTTGTTTGCCATTCCATTTACCGTGGTCTTTATATAGTTTTCCAAAGCGTGCAAAATCTTTTGCATTACTTGCAATACAGCAATATGCTTTAACTAAATCGTGCTCATCGCTATCTACCTGCCAAAGTGTTTGGTTTTCACTCCCTAAAGGTTTCCAGAAGCTTTCTTCTAAATATGTGTATAGTTTTTTTCCTGTAGCTTTTTCTATAACCATTGCTAGCATTTGTGTATCACCACTGGCATATTTAAAGGCTTTTCCAGGTTCTTCAACAACCTTTAAGCCATTCATTACTTTTGCTAAATCATCATCAAAATAAGCACGTGTAGTAATAGATAATGGAGAATAATAAGCTTCGTCCCAATTAGTACCAGAGCTCATTGTAGATAAATCTCCAACAGTCATTTTTGCAGCTAAGCCATCACAAAATTCTGGCAAATAATTACAAACAGGTTCGTCTAGACTTTTTATATAACCTTCCATTAAAGCCTTGCCTAATAATCCAGAAACGTAGCTTTTTGCCATAGAAAATGAATTTGATTTTGAGTTTTCGTTATAGCCATCAAAATAATTCTCGTACCAAATACTGTCGTTTTTAATAATAACATAAGCTACAGTTCCCCAATCTTTATTTGCTTTTTGTAGTGTTTCAGTTTCTTTGGCAGTATTGTATTTTTTGTGATTTGGCCATGGTTGAGGTGTACCAACATCTATTGTACGATTATCAAATCTTTTATAATCATCTAAGAAAGCAGTTGTGTAACCACGCATATAAATGGTTCTTACCGCTTTTAATAAATAATCTGTGTCTGTAATGTAAAGTATGGCAATTAGTAAGCCAAATAGTACTACAAGTACTTTTAAAAGGTTTTTTAGAAATTTCATTTAGTTAGTTTTATAGAAAATTAAGATACTAATATTATTTTATTGTGCAGTATTTTGTTGTTGTTTTCTTTGTTTCAGTTTTTCTTTATAGTAGGTTTTTGTAGCAGCGTATATTGTTTTTTCAATTTCAGCAAACACTGTATTTTCTGCGTTTTTTAAAGTTAATTTTTTGGTGATATTAACTTCGTTTTTAAGGTTTATTTCGTTTTTAATTTTTTTAATTTCTTCATCTAAAAAAACAAACTCTGCATAAATAGTTTCTTTTGCAGGACGTTTATATTTTATACTTGCAGCTTTATCCCATACAACAAAATCATCGCCAAGTATTTGTATTAGTTGTATCATGTAAATTGGGTCTGTAGCACTTAGCATAGAGCCTCCAAAAATAGAACCAGCATAGTTGCGGTTTTTCCAACTAGGCTTTAGTTTTATTTTTACATATTGTAAATTGTCGCTAACCTGTATTAATTTTGCAGTGCTTCGCTTGTACATTGGTGACCAATTAAAGCCATATTTGTAAATAGTAGATGTTTTTAAAAAACGTTTTAAAAAATTGGTTGCAATTCTATACATTAAAATAAGCGTTGTTGTTTGTATGGGCTTTCGTGTTCTAAAAGCCACTGTTTACGGTTAGTACCACCGGCATAACCTGTTAAGCTTCCATCACTACCAATAACTCTGTGACATGGAATAATAATCCATAATGGATTATTACCATTAGCATTTGCAACGGCTCTAATAGCTTTTATATCTCCGAGCTGTTTTGATAACTCTAGATAAGAAATAGTTTTACCGTATGGAATAGTTTGTAGTGTTTTCCATACGCGTTGTTGAAAAGCTGTGCCTATTGGGTTAAGCTTTAAGCTAAATTGCTTTCGGTCGCCATTAAAATATTCGTTAAGTTGTAATACGCAATCTTCTAAAACTTCTGGAATATTATTTGAAATTTTCTCATTAGAATTTAAAATAGAAACAGAGTTTATACCGTTTACATCGCCAATAATTTTGGCAACTCCTAAAGGAGAATTAATGTAACAGGTTTCTTCCATTACTCTGTTTTTTCTCCTTCAATAAGACCCATTTTTTTAGCTCTTGTTTCCCAGTTTCTTCTAGCTTGTAATTGCAGGTCGCTAACATTATCGCTTTCATCCATAATCTCTAAGCCTAGTAAGGTTTCAATAACATCTTCCATGGTTACAATACCGCTTACAGATCCATACTCGTCTACTACTAAAGCCATGTGGTTTCTGGTTTCAACAAGTTGCTCAAAAAGAGTAGGTATTGGTAAATTTCTTTCAACAATTATTATATCTCTTTTTAATTCTCCAAGCTTTTTGGTGCCGTTTCCAAGAGCCATTTCTTTAAAAACTTCATCTTTTAAAACGAGACCTTTAATGTTATCTTCGGTATCTGCATAAACAGGAATTCTTGAAAAACGCACATTCATATTTCTATTAAAAAAATCTTCAACAGTAGTTGTTACGTTTTCAGATTTCATTACAGTTCTTGGTGTCATTACATTTTTAGCAAAAACTTCTTTAAAAGTTAAAAGGTTTTTAATGATTTTACTTTCGTTACTTTCAAAAACACCTTCTTCATGAGCCATATCTGCCATAACTAGAAAGCCTTCTCGGCTTAATACGCTACCGTGACCTTTACCGCCAATAAGTTTTGTTGTTAGTTGCATTAACCATAATAAACCAGTCCATTTTAATGGGAAAATTAAGATATTAAGTGCTTTGGTTGTAAAATTAGCTAGACTTTTCCAATAGGTTGCTCCAATGGTTTTTGGTATAATTTCTGAAGCCACTAAAATTAAAATAGTCATTACTGCCGAAACAATAAATACACCATAACCATCACCATTTCCATAAAGTTGCTCGGCTTGCTTACCAACCAATATAGCACCAACGGTATGTGCAATTGTATTAAGTGTTAAAATAGCAATTAAAGGTCTGTCTACGTCTTTTTTTAAAGCTTCTAATGCTAAAGCATAACTCTTGCCTTCTTGCTTTTTAACATTAATAAAGGTTGGTGTTACACTTAATAGAACTGCTTCTAAAATTGAACATAAAAAAGAGAAAAAGATGGAGATAACTCCGTAAAATATTAGTAATCCCATGGATTGATTTAGTTTTATGCTAAGTTAAAAATTATTTGGTTATTCTGTATAAGAAAGGATATTAGAAATATCTTTATCGCTTAAATGTTTGAATACAAGACAAGAAGTGTTGTAGGTTTTACTTTTTAAACTGGCCTTTTTATCTTTTAAATGATTTTTAATACTTATAAAATTATATTTTTTAGCAACCTGCCTAAGAGCTGGACCTACCATTTTTTTATCTAATTTATGGCATGCTGCGCAATTAACGTTAAATAACTTTTTGCCATCTACAGCCTGTTGTGAGTTAGTTGTAGCATAATTTATAGTGCCACAAATTAGTTGTGGTGTTGGAGTATTACAACTTATTTGTGTTGCATTTTGTTTAAGAACAAACAAAAATAAACAAACTCCTATTATTATAATTGTTGTAAATAACAGGAGAATATTTTTCATTTTTTTACGAAATTAATTTAACTACGTCTTTAGCAAAGTAGCTTGCAATTACATCTGCGCCTGCACGTTTAATAGCTGTAACTTGTTCTAGCATAACAGCGTCATGGTCTAACCAACCTTTTTCTGCGGCAGCTTTAAGCATTGCATATTCACCAGAAACTTGGTAAACAGCAACAGGAACATCGACCTCATTTTTAATTTCACGAACAATATCTAAATAGCATAATCCTGGTTTTACCATAACAATATCTGCGCCTTCATCTATATCCATTTCGGTTTCACGAATGGCTTCAAAACGATTGGCATAATCCATTTGATATGTTTTTTTATCTTTTGGAATTTCTTGAGCATCAACTGGTGCAGAGTCTAGAGCATCGCGAAATGGGCCATAAAATGCTGAGGCATATTTTGCTGAATAGCTCATAATACCTGTATCTACAAATCCTTCATCTTCTAATGTTTCACGAATGGCTAAAATACGACCATCCATCATGTCGCTTGGTGCAACAAAATTAGCTCCAGCTTGCGCGTGAGACAAACTCATTTCTGCTAAAACATCAACAGTATCATCGTTTATAATTTTTCCATTTTCTATAATACCATCATGACCAAATGATGAATATGGGTCTAGAGCAACATCTGTCATCACTAACATGTCTGGACACACATTTTTAACTGTTTTTATAGCACGTTGCATTAATCCATCTGGATTTAAAGCTTCGGTACCTTTATTATCTTTTAAATTATCTGGTACTTTTACAAATAGTAAAACAGATTTTAATCCTAATTTCCAAAGTTCTTTAACTTCAGCTTCTAATAAATCTAAACTATAGCGATAATAATTTGGCATAGAGGCAATTTCTTCTTTTACACCTTTGCCTTCAACTATAAAAAGTGGTACTAAAAAATCGTTTGGAGAAATAATAGTTTCTCTAACTAAACTTCTAATGGCTTTGTTGGCTCTTAATCTTCTATTTCTTTTTAGTGGGTACATATTATAAATCTTGAATAAACAGTTGTTAAACTGCAATAATTTTTATTTAATTTTTGGCATAACCTAAGTAGTACCAAGTGTTGTTTTCTTTTATAAAAGCAGATTTTTCATGGATGACATCTACTTTTCCGTTTTCAAAAAAATAAGCATTAAAGGTAACTGTACCTTCGGTATTATTTTTTAAACCTTTATTAGATTCTAAAACCTCTAATTTAATCCATTCTACAGATTTTGCCCACTTTACAATGGCTTTCTTTTCTGAAATTGGTCGGGTAGATGCATGATGCGTTTGCATTAAATAATTACCATCTGCCAAGACAAAAGCACTATAACGAGAACGCATTAATTGCTCTGCTGTTTCTGTTTTTCCATTGTTTAAATGAAACACTTCGCAGCATGTTTTATAGGTTTTATTGTTTCCGCAGTAGCAATTCATTTTATACCCAATTTACTGGATTTTTTAACACGTTAATGAGTTTTTCTTCGTCACTACCAGGTTCTGGATTATGATCGTAAACCCATTGTACATGCGGTGGTAAACTCATTAAAATACTTTCTATTCTTCCGTTTGTTTTTAAACCGAAAAGCGTGCCTTTATCGTGTACCAAATTAAATTCGACATAACGACCACGACGTATTTCTTGCCAATCGCGTTGTGCTTTAGTATATTCTAAATCTTTTCTTTTTTCCATAATAGGAAGATAGGCCGAGACAAAACTATCGCCAACTTCTGTTACAAAATCGTACCAATTTTGCATAGTCATTTCGTTTGATGCTTTGCAATAATCGAAAAACAAACCGCCAACACCACGACCTTCATTTCTATGTGCATTGTAAAAATACTCATCGCATCGTGCTTTGTATTTAGGGTAAAATTCTGAATTATGTTTATCGCAAGCTGTTTTACAGGTTTGGTGAAAATGTGTTGCATCTTCATCAAACAAGTAATATGGCGTTAAATCTTGTCCGCCACCAAACCATTGGTCTACAATGTTTCCATCTTTATCATACATTTCAAAATAACGCCAATTTGCATGTACAGTTGGTACCATTGGGTTTTTTGGGTGAATAACTAAGCTTAGTCCGCAGGCAAAAAAATCGGCGTCTTCTACTCCAAAATATTTTTGCATAGAGTCTGGTAGTTTACCATGTACGCCAGAGATATTTACACCACCTTTTTCTATAACATTTCCGTTTTCAATTACACGTGTTCTTCCGCCGCCGCCTTCAGGACGTTTCCAGATGTCTTCTTGAAATTTAGCTTTGCCATCGATAGCTTCAAAAGCAGCTGTAATTGTGTCTTGTAGTTCGTGTATGTATTTAAAAAATTTATCTTTCATATTATATTTTATATAATTCAAACAACTCCATGTCTAATGGTTTTTCGCCTATAGGAGTATATTCTTTGGGTAATGTTTTTTGCCAAGTAAATCCGTTTTTTAAAGCTACTCTAATACTAGATTTATTGTCTTTATACGCTATTATTTGAAGTGTTTTTAAATCTAAAGAATTAAAGGCATAATTAGATAAGAATCCAATAGCTTTAGAAGTTAAGCCGTGACCTTCAAAGTTATAATCTATGCAATAAGCAAATTCACCTTGTTTTTTTATCCAATCTAATTCTTTAATATAAATAATTGCTGCTAGTTTTCGGCTTTCTGTATGCTTTAAAGTGAATAAAAACTCTTCTTTTTTATTGAATTGTTTCACTTTAGTTTCAACAAATAGTTGAGACAATGTTGGATTTAAATTTTGTTCCAAGGTTTTTGGGAAATAGCGCTTAAAACGTTCTGAATTCGTAATCATAAAATCACAAATTTTCCAAGCATCACCTTCGTGAATTGGATTTATTTCGAAACCATTAAATGATTGAATCATATTACACGTTTTCTGCTTTTACAAGGTCATTTTCATTGTGAATAAGCTCTACTGTTTTTGTGGTAGCGGCAGTGACCGAAAGCGGTAATACTATTATAATTCCAATTACTGGAATTAATAAAAATAACATAAATACAATACCGTTACCAATGGCAATGCCGCGATTTTTATTTACAAAAGCAATACTTTCTTTGTATTTAAAATGGCGTTCTAGTGTATAATCTATATTACCAAAACCTGCATAATAGGCTTGTACTAAAAAAATGAGGATTGTTGATATTATACCTAAAATAGGTATAAAGCCAAGTAGTATTAATGGTATTGTAAATAGAATTTCTTTTAAAAGATTTCTAACATTTATTCTAATTCCTCGCCAAAGTTGCTCTTTAAAGGATGTTATTCTATGTTCGTGTTTATGTTTGCCTGTAAGGTGTGTTTCAATTTTTTCGGACACTGGACTCATAAATGGTGCAGATAGAGCCATTACTATATGCTTGTAAAGTATAAAGCCTAATAGTATTATTACGGCTCCACCAATAAAACTTGATATGGTTGTAAAGGTTTCTATGCCTTTTTCCCAAGGCCAAATTTTGGCTATAAATCTGCCAATATTATCTGATAGTTTATAGGCTGAAAGTGCAACTACAGTTGCTGTTACAATGCTTATTATGATTGGTACTAAAAAGTATTTCCAAAGGTTTAATTTAGAAATTAATGCGAAAGTGCCTGTGTAGGCTTTTATTCCTTTTAGTATATTTTTTATCATAGTTTTCTACGATATTAGAATTCTCTTTTAAACTGTTTATAATTTTATAATACTGTTTTTTATTTGAATCTATATGTTAGTTTGCGTAAGCGGTTGCAGCGGCATCCTTTTTTATTAAATAAACGAAGCTTGTGACGTTTATTTAGTTAAAAAGATATAGCGGAAGACGCGACCTACTTTTTTATAACTATAAGTTGAAATATTGTACTTATTGTTACATAAAAAAGTAGGTTACGCCCAAAATATTTTACGCTTTGTATTCTTTTACAGCGTCTATAAAGGCTTTGGCATTTTCTAACGGAATGTTTGGTAAAATACCGTGACCAAGATTTACTATGTATTTGTCTTTACCAAAATCATTAATCATTTGGTGAACCATTTTTTTAATTTCTGCTGGTGGTGAAAATAATCGTGTTGGGTCAAAATTACCTTGTAGTGTAATGTTTCCGCCTGTTAAATAACGTGCGTTTCTTGCAGAGCAAGTCCAGTCTACACCTAATGCCGAAGCTCCAGATTTTGCCATTTCGCCAAGTGCGAACCAACAGCCTTTACCAAAGGCAATTACTGGTGTTTCGTCTTTTAAGGCATCTATTATTTGTTGTATATATTTCCAAGAGAATTCTTGATAATCTACTGGAGATAACATGCCTCCCCAAGAGTCGAATACTTGTACGGCATTAACACCTGCTTTTACTTTTTCTTTTAAATAAGCAATCGTTGTATCTGTAATTTTTTGTAATAATTGGTGTGCGGCAACGGGATTTGTAAAACAAAATTCTTTGGCTTTATCAAAGTTTTTACTGCCTTGTCCTTGTACGCAGTAGCATAAAATGGTCCATGGTGAACCTGCAAAACCAATTAACGGAATGTCGTTATTTAGTTTTTCTTTAGTCATTTTTATTGCATCGTAAACGTAGCTTAAGCTATCTTTTACGTCTGGTACTATTACATTATCTACGTCTTTTTGAGTGCGAATTGGGTTTGGTAAATAAGGACCAAAATTAGGTTTCATTTGCACCTCGATATTCATTGCTTGTGGTATTACTAAAATATCGCAAAATAGTATTGCAGCATCCATACCGTAACGGCGTATAGGTTGTACCGTTATTTCGCTTGCCAGTTCTGGCGTTTGGCAGCGTGTAAAGAAATCGTATTTAGCTTTAATCTCCATAAATTCTGGAAGATAGCGACCTGCTTGACGCATCATCCAAACTGGTGGACGCTCTACTGTTTCTCCTTTTAAAGCTCTTAAAAATAAATCGTTTTTAATCATAATTTTTTGCCGTGAAAACGGTAATGTTTTAATTTAAAATTCCTTTTTTTAAAAGAAATTATACATAGTGTTTATTCACTAATTCTATAACACTTTCTACTGTTGGTACTTTTGCAACTCTTACATCGTTAAAGTAATGTCTTGCTTCTTTTGCTGTAGTTTCGCCTATACAAAAAGCAATCATGGTATTTGTTACAGTATTTTCTTGTTTAAAACTTTTAACGGTTGATGGGCTGTAAAACATCACTCCTTCAACAGTGTTTGGTATTTCTAAGCTATCAAATTTTGTTTGGTAAGCTTCAATTTGTTTTACGTTTATATTGTTTTCTTCTAAAATGGTAGGTAGGTCGTCTAGCCTTAAGTCACTACAAAAATAAGTTACTTGATTACCATCCATATATTCTACAAGATGTTCTGCTAATTTTTTCGCGTTTTTTTCGCTATGTTTTACTTTACCTATGCGGTTTTCTACTAAACGTTTTGTTCTGCGCCCTACACAATAAATGTTTTTAAATTGTAATTCTATTGCAGAGAAGTTTGTTAGTAATGCTTCTACAGCATTTTTACTTGTAATAACAACGTTTTCAATTTCATTTTTTAGTAGTCTTGGTGCAATACGGTTAAGACTTATTTTAATAAAGTCGCTACTTTGTGCAACTACTTTTTCGTGAAATAATAAACGTTGATCTTCTGTAAGCGATTTTGTAGAGTAAACATTAGTAATTTTAGTAGACTCTTTTATGCTATCCATTAGGTGTTTTCCACCTTTGTCTATTACATAATCTGCGCACCAAGTGGCGATATCTGTATGTTCTCCTAATTTTTTTACACGTTGTACGGTTATTTTTTTTGTTCCGTTTGGGCTTAATAAAACACCTTCAAAATTAACCTCTTCGTCTTTTATATAGCATAATGCACCAATTGGAGCAGTACATCCACCTTCTAATTTATTTAAAAACTCACGTTCAATTTGTGTGCAAATTTGAGTTTCTTCGTGGTTTATTTCAGCTAAAATAGCTCTTGTTTCTTCGTCTTTTTCTAAAGCAGCGACCATAATTGCACCTTGTGCTGGTGCAGGAATCATCCATTCTAAATTAACTGCTGTTTCTGGACGTAAACCTAAACGGCCAATACCTGCTGCTGCAAAAATAGCAGCATTAAAAAGGCTAGTGTTTTTTAGTTTTTCTAATCGTGTGTTTACATTACCACGAATATCTTCTATAGTGTGTGTTGGATAACGGTTTAACCATTGTGCTTTTCTACGTAAACTACTTGTTGCAATTACAGCTTCTCGTGCTCCTAGAAATTCTTCGGTAGTTTTGTAAACTAATGTATCACGAACATTACCGCGCTTTAAAACTGCTGCTTGTACAATACCTTTTGGTAAAATTGTTGGTACATCTTTTAAAGAGTGTACGGCAATATCAATATCACCATTAAGCATTGCGATATCTAATGTTCGAGTAAATATTCCTGTAATACCAAGCTCGTAAAGTGGTTTATCTAAAACAATATCTCCTGTAGATTTTACAGGAACAAGAACAGTTTTGTGTCCTAAGTGTTCTAATTGTGATTTTACGGCATTGGCTTGGTAGAGTGCTAACTCGCTATCACGAGTACCAATTCTTATAGTTTTAGACATTTTTTACTGGTTCTAACTGAAAAACTTTTTGAATAAGTTCCAGGCTATCGTTTGTAGAAACCGCTTCGTCTTTTAAATGGTGAGCAAAGTGGTTAGTTATTTTTTGAATGAGTTTATTGGTAATAAGCTCGGCTTGTTCCTCGTTAAAATTAGCAACTTTTTTTCGCTGTGTGTCTAACTCGGCATTTTTAAAATCTTGTAATTTACTTTTTAAAGCCTTTATTGTTGGTGCAAATTTTCTTGTTTCTAACCAGCTATTAAATTCGGCTTTTACTTCTTCAATTATAGTTTCGGCCAGAGGAATATGTTGTTTTCTGTTTTCTAAAGTTTCATCTGTGATTTGAGATAAATCGTCTAAATGAATAAGCTTAACATTATCTAATTCTTGAACGTTATTATTTACGTTTTTAGGAATTGATAAATCTAGAATTAACAAGTCTTTTTTAGACTGAATAATGTGTTTGTCTATTGTTGGGTTTTGAGCACCTGTTGCAACAATTAAAATATCTGAAGCATTAATTTCTTCTTGAAGATTAGCATATTCTTTTACAATTAAATTAAATTTTCCTGCAATAGCTTCAGCTTTATCTTTAGTTCTATTAATTAAAGTAATATGTTCGTTTTTGGTATGCTTTACTAGGTTTTCGCAGGTGTTTCTTCCTATTTTTCCTGTTCCAAAAAGTAAAATATTTTTGTTTGAAACGTTTTCTACGTGTTTCATTATATATTGAACCGATGCAAAAGACACAGATGTTGCACCTGTTGAAATATCGGTTTCATTTTTTATACGCTTGCTTGCTTGAATAACAGCATTTATTAAACGCTCTATAAAGTGATTTAATAAATTGTGTTTTTTTGAAATTCTTGCGGCTGTTTTTAATTGGCTAATAATTTCGAAATCACCTAAAATCTGGCTGTCTAATCCAGAGCCAACACGAAACATATGTGAAATAGCATCGTTGTTTTTATATACATATGCAACTTTTTGAAACTCTTCTACCGTACCTTTTGTATTGTCGCAAAGAAGTTTAATAAGTTGAAAAGGATGTTCGGCAAAACCAAAAATCTCGGTTCTGTTACAGGTAGATGTTACGATTAGGCTTTCTATACCATTAGTATTAGCTTGATTTAGCAAATTTAATTTTGCTTCTTCACTTAAACTAAAATGACCACGAATTTCGGCATCGGCTTTTTTGTAGCTTAAGCCAATAGCGTAGAAAGTGGAGCCTTTTGAAATATTATATTGTTTCATAAAAATAGTACGCAACAAAAGTAAGTTGTGTTTTATGTAAAAAATAACGCTGTAAGAACAATTAATATCGATTCGGGTTTTTTAGCGTGGTTTTTTGACTAAATTGCTTAAAAGTACTATTTTTGTTATGCTTTACAGTTGTTCTTAATTTTTAATTTAGAACAAATCTAAATAATAAAATCATGGATTTAGAAAACAAAATTGAGAAAAGTATCGCTAAAGGTTTTTTTATAGAAACACGTGCAGACGATGGTGTTTTTATTTTAACTCACCAAAATGATACACAGGGAGTTAAGCTTATAGAGCGCGAAATTGATAGCAGCTTTATTCAATTCCATTTTTGCTTAAAAGGTGAGAGCTTATTTTTATTTAATAATGGTAATTATAAATTAAATGTAGCTTCTGAAACTTCTTTGCTACTTTACAACCCGCAAAGAGATTTGCCATTACATTTAGAAGTACAGCCTAATACATGGTTAGTGTCGGTTTTAATTTCTATTAAAAAATTTCATGGTTTATTTTCTCAGGAAGCAGATTATATTACTTTTTTAAGTGAAGATAATAAGGATAAAAAATACTACAAAGACGGTAATATTTCACCGTCTATGGCTATCGCTTTAAACCAATTGGTGAATTATAACTTAAATGCTTCTATTAAAAATATTTATTTTAAGGCTAAAGCTTATGAGGTGTTAAGTTTGTATTTTAATAGAAGTGAAGATGCAGATATAGAGCAATGTCCTTTTTTGGTTGATGAGACTAATGTTTTAAAAATTAGAAAAGCTAAAGATATTGTAATCTCTAGAATGGCAGAGCCGCCAAGTTTACAAGAATTAGCAGATGAAATTGGCTTGACTCTTAAAAAATTAAAAGAAGGCTTTAAACAAATTTATGGTGATAGTGTTTTTAGTTTTTTGCTTGATTACAAGCTTGAGGTTGCTCGAAAACTTTTAGAATCTGGTGAGCATAACGTTAATGAGGTTGGGTTAAAAGTAGGTTACAGTACTTCTAGCCACTTTATAGCAGCTTTTAAAAAGAAATACGGCACAACACCTAAAAAATATGTACAATCTGTAGGTTAAAATTTTTGTGCTAAGTACACAGTTAAAAACAACCAGCCTAAATATAAACTTGTATAAGCCAAAGCGTAAGAAAGCGATAAACCTATATTCCCTTTTGTTTTTGGCGCCTTACTAAAAACTAATTTTAATGCTCTAAAAAATAGCCAATATAAAAGCATAATAATTATAAATATTGAAAGCCAAAAGGCAAACTCTAGTAGTATTAAAAAAACAAAAGCTAGTATTGTCATGCCTATCCAGGCAATTATAGATATTACTAAGCCACCAATACCATCACTAGCATCTATAAAAGGTACATTTGGAGCTTCGCCAGATGAATTTATATAACGACCTATTTTAAAATTTTTAAAATCTGGAAAATTGTCTATTAACTTTACGCCATAGTATAGCCCATATGCCATAAAAAGAAATAATGCGCAGCCAATAATTGTTAAAGAATAATAAAAATTGGCAGTAACCGTGCGTGCGTGATGCTCTCCATTAATATAAACAGAAATAATTGTAATAAGTATTACAATTAGCGAGACAACAAAAACCGATTTGCCTTTTAAATATGTTTTAAATGGTTTCAGTTATTTTCTATTTATTCGTTTTCTAGTTTTGTGTTTTGCTAATTCTAAAGCTTCTTTTATTAATTCATCTTCTTGCTCTCTTATAAAATTACCGGTATAACCAGATTCGTAATACGCTTTAGTTTGTATATCGTTTGCATTTTTTGGATTTAAAAAAGCGACATAATATAATTTTTTTGAGTCTCCATAATCATTTTTACGATGTAGAATATAAAAATACATTTTTCCTTTTTTTCCATTATCGGTTACAAATGGAATGGTTTCTAAAAAAGCGATAGAGTCTCTTTCTTTTTCAATTTCTACATCAGAGAATAAATATGATTTTGCAAATTGCTGCTGTGAAATTACTTTATTTGAATACTGCTTTTTTAAATTATTGTAATACAATTTTGTAATTAACTGTGCTTGATTTTTGTAATTATTTAGCGTTTTATTTTTCAAACTTTTTGGTATTGGCTCATTAGTTTTTTCAAGTAATACATAGTAAGTAGTTAAAGCTCTAGCATTATCACTATTTAATAATTTATTAAAAAAGTTTTGTGCTGTTTTTTCTTTTCTAAATGGGAATATGAGTTTAACATAGTTGTATAGTTTACTTTTTCTAGAAGCATACCCAGAGGTTTCACTTAAACTGCGTTTTATTTCGGTTTTTCCATCGTTTATAATAATTTTCTTGTATTTTTTATAAAGTTTAGGCTTTATTAAACCACTATCTTTTAGCTTCGCTAAAAGTGCGTAAATAGGTTCTTTATATTCAGGAACAGTTATATATTCTAATAGCTCTGGAAATAGTGTTTTTTTAAGTTTTAGTGAGTCTCTATAGTCAAGGAATAGAGATTTTATAGCATATTTTTCTAGAGGTAAATCTATATTTAATAACTCTAAAAAGTCTTGATACGTTTGCTTTGTTTTTTTATTTAGTAGACCTTTTAAAATTGTTGTTTGAACTTCTGGATTTGAATAAGATTCTTTATATAAAGATTTTAAAAACGGAATAGTTTTAGGGTTGTCTAATGCTATTAAGTCTCTAATTAAATCTAATTTTATAAATGTTTTGTTTTCAGGAAAATCGAAATTTTTAATGGTACTAATAAGTTTGTTAACGTGGCTATTGTTAAATTTTATTAGATCTCGATTACTCATTACAATACTATCATTAGCTTGTAAAGCAGAAAAGAAAATACCTGTTTTATCTGTTAATACAGGTTTGCCTAATAAGGTATCTAAAGGAGTAAATGTATTGTAAAATTGCGTAACAAAAGTTGATGGTTTAGCAATAGTATCGACTAAGGTTTTAAGCTGAAATAATGTTCCCTTTTTTAAAATGTTTTTTACTAAAATAGCTTTAGAACTTAAAGAATCTTTATACTTAAAAGTATAGGTGTAAACAGAATCTTTATAGTCTTTTTTTCTGTTGGTAATTATAAATGGTTTTGTTTTGTTATAACCTCTAGTTTTCTCTCTATAATGTTCTACTTCATGCCATAAACTGTCTATGTTTTTAAACATTTGTAAATCGTGAAATTTTGTTCGGCTAACAAAAACGCGTTCGTTTGCTTTAGAAAAATATACGGTGGTTTTGGTTTGTGATTCGTAAGGTTTTTTATTTTTTGTAGAATACGCTCTGCTATTGGTTACAATAGGTTTTACATTAGTTTTTACTTTAAAATGTAACGCGGTATCTACTGTTGTTTCAAAATCTTTATAGTTTATTTCTTTAAGTTTAAAAGAATTAAAAAAAGATTCTGCTTTGTTTTTATTTAAACCAGAATAACCTAATAGAAAATAGCTGCCATCTTTTACTATGCTTTTTAAATAAATTCTCGTTTTAGATGATGCCTCTTTCCTTGCAGATGCAACATAACTTTTATATTGGTCATTTTCAAAATAACCTTCCATAGTATCATCTATTTCAAGTTCTTTAAATAAATTTTCAATACTATATTTTGCTTCAAAAGCATCTTCTTCGATATAATTAATGTCTTGATTTACAGATTCTTTTAAAAAATAAAAGTCTGTTCCTGTAGTGCCTTGAATAAGTTTGTTGCCACTATTAATTAGGTTGTCTGTTATTCTAAATTCTGGAAAATTAACTTCGTATTTATTGTATGGCGAATTAAAAGTTTCTATTGTTTTTGATGGTTTTTTAAAACGAATAGAATTAAAAATCTCTTTTTCAAAGTTTAAAACATAATTTTTTGGCCCGCCAAACTTAATAATGATAACTTCTAATGGTGTTTTGTAAATATGATACTTTTGGTAGTCGCCTTTTTTTGTTTTGTTTAAAACGCTTAATCCAGGAAAAGGTTTATCGATTTTTTCTTTTTCTATAATGTCTCCTGGAATGTCTTCAAAAAGAAAATTATCTATACTATTTATAGTAATATCTTTTTTATCTTGAGGGAAATAATTAAAAATATTAAACCTGCTAATAGTTAGATAAGCACCATTTGTCATATCTGGAGATACAGTAAACTTATTTCTATTGTAGAAAAAGGTTTTTAAATTAGTAAAACTATTAAGAGATATAAAACCATCTTCTGTACTTACTTTTTTAAGTTGTGGCGTAGCGATATAATTCTCAATACTTTGTTTTGCATAATGTGCTTTTTTACTTTGGTTAGAAGTTAGTGCTTTTATTTTGTATCCCTTTTTTCTAAGCAAATTTAACATGCCTTTTTCACCGGGTAAATGTGCTGCACCAACACCAGAAAAAACAGACTGATACTGCATTACAGAGTCCAGTACTTTTACCATATTTTCATTACGAATAAAAAGCATGTTTTCTCTAAAAAAGCTAGTGTTAGATGCTTCTCCTATAGAATCTAAGAGTTTTAAATTACGTTCACGATACGTGTTTTCTTGAAGTAAATATGGGCTTTCTTTTTCGTAAATTTGAGCTAACCAAGGATCTGGTTTTTTTTTATATGCGTTACTTCTAGCTTTAGAGGTTAAATATTCAGCCTCATCTAAATCTTCTAAGCTTATAATTGGCTTGTTTTTTTTCTTACCAGCTTGATAAATAAACATATCAAGGTAGGTTTCTTCTTCAAAATTATCGGTATTTAGGTTTTTTCGGTATAAATACCCATTAATCATTCGGTTGTCAGATTTTATGGCATTTCTAATTAAAAGTTCTTCTGGTGCTTCAAAGTTAAATAACGCGGTATAAAATCCTTTTCTATAAGCATAAGAAAAATTTTGAGGAGAGATTATTGTATTTTGGTAGTTGTGTTCTAACCAGTTACTTGGGTCGCTTTCTAAAGCAATAGTTTCACTTTTTTCTAAAGCATCAAAAAAAATATCGTCGAGTCTAAATGCTACTTTTTTACTTACATGCATGGTGCCGTATATATAAGAAGCTTTATTTAGTCCGTTACCAGTAATCTCCCATAGTAAACTTTGTTCTTTTTCTTGCGAGAAACTAAAAAGACAACAAAAAGAAACAATTATTACAAGGTACTTTAGCATAAAAAAACAATTAAATAATTATAAATATATTTATTTAGTCTGTACTTTTTTAAATTTTATAAACTTTAACGTGCTTATAACATATGCAACGTTTAGAATTACAGTAGAATATCAATTTTGTGTTGTATTTTTGTAGAAATTTTTAAATAAATTTCTGTTTTGGCAGAATAAAAAAAAGAGTTTATTCTTTTTACAAAAATATAATATGAAAGGCGTATTACTAGTTAACTTAGGCTCACCAGATAGCCCAGAACCTAAAGATGTAAAAAAATATTTAGGTGAATTTTTAATGGACGAACGTGTAATAGATGTACCGTTATGGGCAAGAACATTGCTTGTAAAAGGTATTATTTTAAATACAAGACCCAAAGCATCTGCAGCGGCATATAAAAAAATTTGGTGGGAAGAAGGATCGCCTTTAATTGTATTATCAGAAAGATTAAAAGATGGCGTGCAAGAACATACAGATTTACCAATAGCCTTAGCTATGCGTTACGGAAGCATGACTATAAAAGAAGGTTTGCAAGAGTTGGTAAATAAAGGCTGTGATGACGTTTTTTTAATACCATTGTACCCACAGTTTGCAATGGCTACAACAGAGACTATTTTAGTTTTAGCTGAAGAAATTAGACAAGCACATTTTCCTAATTTAAAAATGGACTCTTTACCTGCTTTTTATAATAAGCCAGATTATATTGATGTATTATCAAACTCTATAAAACAATCTTTAGAAGGTAAAGATTTTGAGCATTTATTATTCTCGTATCATGGTGTGCCAGAGCGTCACATTAAAAAAAGTGATATTACAAATTCGCATTGTAAAATAGATGGTTCTTGTTGTGCAACACCAAGCAAAGCACATGAGTTTTGTTACAGGCACCAATGTTTAGAAGTTACAAGATTAGTAGGAGAAAAACTTAATTTAGAACCAGGTACTTTTTCTACATCGTTTCAATCTCGATTAGGTTTCGATCCATGGTTACAGCCATATACAGATAGAACTATAGAGCGTTTAGGGAAAAAAGGAATTAAAACTATGGCAATTGCAACACCTGCATTTGTTAGTGATTGTTTAGAAACTCTTGAAGAAATTGCTATGGAAGGTGAAGAAATTTTTCACGAAGTTGGAGGTGAGAAATTTACAACAATACCTTGTTTAAATACAGATAAAAATTGGGTTGCTTTATTAGGGAAATGGATTAACGAATGGTCTAAAGCAAACGTAGTTGCTTAAATTTTTATAAAAGCAATTTAAATATTGCGTAAAAAATATGCAACAAAAAAATTCTGAAGCATTAGGCAAAGAGTCTATTAGTAAATTACTTGTAAAACAAGCTGTACCAGCATCTATTGGTATTTTAGTAATGTCTCTAAATATTCTTGTTGATACTATTTTTGTAGGACAATGGATTGGCTCTATTGCTATCGCGGCAATTAATGTTGTACTTCCCGTATCCTTTTTTATTGCAGCTTTAGGTATGTCTATTGGCGTTGGTGGTTCATCAATAATTTCTAGAGCATTAGGTGCTAATAAACATGAAAAGGCACTTAAGGTTTTTGGAAACCAAATTACTTTAACCTTAGTACTTACTATAAGTTTTGTAGCAACAGGACTTTATTTTGTAGATTATTTAATTCCTTTATTTGGAGGAAAAGGAAATATTTTCGATTCGGCTAAAATATACTACAATATTATACTTTATGGTGTTCCTTTTTTAGCTTTAAGTATGATGGGAAATAATGTAATTCGTGCCATTGGGAAACCAAAGTTTGCAATGTATGCTATGTTATTTCCTTCGGTAGGAAATATAATTTTAGACTATATTTTTATCTACATACTAGATTTGGGTATGGCTGGAGCAGCTTGGGCAACTACAGGTTCATATTTACTATGTTTTTTATTTATTCTTTGGTTTTTCTTTTCAAAACATTCAGAATTAAAAATAGACCTATCTCATTTTGGTTTAGATTTTTTTATTGTAAAAGAAATATCAAGTTTAGGCGCTGTAACTTTAGCAAGACAAGCCATGGCGAGTGTAAGCTTTCTTTTAATTAATAACGCATTATTTACATTAGGAGGCGAAACCTCTGTTACTGTTTATGCAATAGTTGGTAGAATGTTAATGTTTGCTTTATTTCCAGTATTTGGTATTACACAAGGTTTTTTACCAATAGCAGGTTATAATTATGGCTCAAAGCAATACCATCGTGTAAAAGAAAGTATATTAACAGCTATGAAATATGCTGTTGGTTTAGGGTTTTTGGTATTTGTAGTATTAATGGCTTTTCCAGAAACTATAGCTAAATTATTTACTTTTAATCCAGAAGTTATATCGCAAACACCAATGGCAATGCGTTTGGTATTTGCAGCAACACCAATAGTAGCTATTCAATTAATAGGTTCAGCATATTTTCAAGCTATAGGCAAAGCTTTACCAGCATTACTATTAACTTTAACTAGGCAAGGTTTAATATATATTCCTTTACTTTATATATTAATGCCAATTTATGGAGAATTAGGTGTGTGGTTAGCATTTCCAATTTCAGATGTGTTATCAACAATTATTACTGCGTATTTTTTAAATCGTGAAGTAAAAACTAATTTAGTTCACGAAAATATCATTTAGTATGGAATATTATAATTACATAAAATCACTTCACTTAATATTTGTAATTACCTGGTTTGCAGGATTATTTTATATACCAAGACTATTTGTGTATCAAATTGAAGCATTTCACAAACCTTCACCAGAAAAAGAAATTTTAGGCAAACAATTAAAATTAATGGCAAAACGGTTATGGACAATAATCACTTGGCCATCTGCAATTTTAGCAGTGTTTTTTGCAATTTGGTTATTACTGTTAATACCAAGTTGGTTAGAGCAATCGTGGATGCATGTAAAATTAGCGTTTGTAGTTTTATTAATTATTTATCACATAAAAACACATGTTTTTTATAAACAATTACAACAAGATATAGTAAAAAAGTCTTCTAACTTTATGCGCTTATGGAATGAAGGCGCAACCTTTATTTTGTTTGCAGTAGTATTTTTGGTAATACTAAAAAATGCGTTTAACTGGGTGTTTGGTGTGGTTGGCATTCTTGTTTTAGGTGTGTTATTAATGTTAGGTTTTAAATTATATAAACACATACGAAACAAAAATCCAGAAGCATAAATTTTAGATACTGTTTTTGGTTTGATTATTGCTATATTTAGAACATAAAGTTCTAACATGCGATTTTTATTTTTAATTACATTCTTTTTTAATACCATACTGTTTGCTCAAACTATCAACTTGCCTAAAAACCCAAAAGCAGGCGAATGCTACAGCAGAAAGTTTGACTATAATAAACCTTATGTATGGAAAAAAGTTAATTGCGACTCTATAAAACGAAACAAAACAAAACATAAAGATTCTATTTTACCAAGTAAAAGAGAATTGGTAAAAAGGCAATTAAAACTAACGAAGTATCAAGAGAAACTAAAGGGTTTAGGGTATAAATTAGAAGTAACAGGTATGCTAACAGACCAAACTATTAAAGCGCACCATAAATATTTAAAAGCCGTAGCTCGAAAAGCAAAAAAACTAGAACGTAAAAACAGCAAGAAATAATGAAACTAAAAAAACTGTCTTTACGAACCAGAATTTTTATAGCGATGATTCTGTTAGTATTATTATCATCAATATTAATAGGTGTAGTTGTAATCTACCAGTATAACGAAGAAACCCAAGATTACCATAGAGAACGATTAATAAGAAAGGAAAAAGCAATAATTACAAGTCTTGATTATGTAATTAAACAAACATCGTTTGAAGTAATAACAGAAAAAGTACCTCTAATTTTTAAATCGAAAATTTACGAAGTAGCAGAGGTTCATAATATTCAAATAAACTTATACGATTTAGAAGGTTCTTTATTAATTTCATCTAAAAGCGATTTAAAACCCGAAGTTACTAGCAAATGTATAGATGCTGAGGTATTAAATAATTTACTAAATACAGCAGAGCATCGTGTGGTAATAAAAAGAGACGATGAAGATGCAACGTATAGATCGTCCTATAACTACATTACAGATGCGAAATTTAAGCCTTTGGCAATATTAAATCTTCCGTATCTAGAAAACGACGATTTTCTTTCAAAAGAGCTCAACGAGTTTTTAAGGCGTTTAGCGTACACATCAATATTAGTTATGCTGGCAGCGGTAGCTCTGGCGTTTTTCTTATCTAAATATATTACCAAATCACTTAAAACCATAAGTGATAAAATGCAGGCGACTAGATTAGAAAAGCGAAATTCTAAAATAGATGTTACAGATAATAGTGAAGAGATAACAGCACTAGTAACCTCGTATAATAACATGATTGACGAGTTGGAAGAAAGTGCAGTAAAACTAGCAACAAGCGAAAGAGAGCAAGCTTGGCGTGAAATGGCAAAACAAGTAGCACACGAAATTAAAAACCCATTAACTCCAATGCGATTAAGTGTGCAAAGTTTTCAAAGAAAGTTTGATCCTAAAGATGAGAATATTTTTCAAAAAGTAGAAGAGTATTCAAACACATTAATCCAGCAAATAGATACCATGAGCTCTATAGCTTCGGCTTTTTCAAATTTTGCTAAAATGCCAGCACAAAAAAAAGAAACATTAAATGTTGTAAAAATTGTAAACCTCGCCTTAGATATTTTTAGCGAAGATTACATAACATTTCAGTCTGAAAAAGATGAAATTATAGCAACTTTAGATAGAACACAGTTAATAAGAGTTGTTACTAATTTAATTAAAAATAGTATTCAGGCAATGCCAGAAGGTAAAACGCCGCAAATAATAGTAACCGTTATAGATGAAGAAGAAGTTGTTAAAATTATGGTTTCAGACAACGGAATTGGTATTTCTGAAGAAAATAAACTCAAAATCTTTGAACCAAAATTTACCACAAAATCTAGTGGTATGGGATTAGGTTTAGCCATGGTAAAAAATATTGTGGAAACTTACAAAGGAACAATTACCTTTGTAACACAAAAGAACGAAGGCACTACATTTACAGTAACCTTCCCAAAAAAATAAAATAATAAACAGTATTACTGCAAGTTGAGTAATTACAAACTAAAATATTTTTAAATGACTTACAAGAACATTCTTTCTTCAAACCAAAATGGTGTTGCAACAATAACAATTAATAGGCCTTCAAAATTAAATGCTTTAAACAAAGCAACAATAGAAGAGCTTCATAACGCATTTAAGCAAGCAAATCAAGATAGTAACATTAAAGTTATTATAGTAACAGGTACTGGTGAAAAAGCTTTTGTAGCAGGAGCAGATATTAGTGAGTTTGCTAATTTTAGTGTAGAAAACGGTGGTAAATTAGCCGCAAAAGGTCAAGAGATGTTATTTGATTTTGTCGAAAATTTAAGCACACCTGTTATTGCAGCTGTAAACGGTTTTGCACTTGGTGGAGGATTAGAGCTAGCAATGTCAGCACATTTTAGATTAGCAAGTGATAATGCAAAAATGGGATTACCAGAAGTGTCTTTAGGTGTAATACCAGGTTATGGTGGTACGCAACGTTTACCTCAATTAGTTGGAAAAGGTCGCGCAATGGAAATGGTAATGACTGCTGGTATGATTGATGCAAACACAGCAAAAGATTATGGTTTAGTTAATCATGTTGTTTCTCAAGAAGAATTATTGCCATTAGCTGAAAAAATTGCAAGTAAAATAATGAGAAACTCATCAGTAGCAATTAGTAAGGCAATTAAAGCCGTAAATGCTAATTATAAAGATGGAGTAAATGGTTTTGAAACCGAAATTAAAGAATTTGGAAACTGTTTTGGAACCGAAGATTTTAAAGAAGGCACAACAGCCTTTCTAGAAAAAAGAAAAGCAGATTTTCCAGGAAAGTAAAATTTGATACACATTAAAAAACCTCATAATAGCTTTTATTGTGAGGTTTTTTTATATTCACACTTTACTACTAGCAAAATGAAAAAACGTGTACTTTTTATGTTATTTATGGTTTTTGTGAGCAAAACAGCTCTATCTCAAACTAAAGATACCTTGCTAAGTAAAAATTACGAAGCACTAAAAACATTAGTATATACGGCTTACGTAAAAGATAAAAACGCGAGTATAGCAGTTAGTGAGTATTATATAAATAAAGCAATAAAAGAAAATAAAGCAAAGGAGCATTTTAATGGTTTAGCCTTATTTATTGATATAAATATCTGGAATAAAAATTATAGTGTTTTTAATGAAAAAGAACAGGAATTAGTAGAATTAGCAAATGCAAATAATGATAGTGAGGCGTTAATGAAAACCTACTTCTCACTTGCAGATTCTTTTTTCTATAATGGTTTATTTGGTAAAGCAATAGAAACGTATTATAAGTCTTTAAGTATAGCTAAAGAACAAAATAATTTAATGTATGAGCATCTTAATTTAAGGCAAATAGGATATTTAAATTATTTTTCTGGTAGTCTTGAAAGTTCTGCAAAACAACAAAAGTTTGCTATAAATCTATTAGATAAACCAACTCAAGAACAAGATACATTAGCTGTTAATTCTAAACGAAGATTAAAACTTGCCGCCTTAGAGCTATTAACGCGAACATATATTTTTGCAGAAAAAACAGACTCTGCTCAAGTTTACAATAATAAAGCATTAAACTTTGGTTTAAAAGAAGCAGATAGCTGTGTTTTAATAAGGTTTAAACTGCAAAAGGCACAAATTAGTATTCAGCAAAAGTCTTATGATAAGGCAACAAAACTTTTGGAAGAATGTAAAACTATTTGTTATACACCAAAATCAATATATGACTTTATTATCGCTTCAGAATATGCTAAAATATATTTAGCACAAAAAAAATACGAAAAGGCAGTTGTAGTATTAAATCAAGGCTTAGAAGCTTTTAGTTTAGATGGGCAAGAAGCTTTTGCTTCAGACTATATTAAACTAATGGCAAAAGCCTATAAACATGCAGGAAACATAGAGATGTCTAACATTTATTTCGAAAAGTTTATAAAGGCTAATGAAGATTTCGGTAAAATAAAAGACACGATTGCAACCAGAATTAAAACCCAAGAAATAAAAGATTTTAAAAAAGAACTTAATGCAATAAATACCCAAAAAAGTGTTTTTAAATATATTGCATTAGTCGCCTGTGTTTTAGTTTTAGGACTTTTATTTTTCTTATTTAAATTTTATAAAACAAAAAAAGAAAACGAAATTAAGTTTGAAGCACTTTTAAATAAAATTGAAAAGGCCCAAAAACCAGAAGAAATTATAAATACAAAAGATAAGGATTTAGAGGAAAAAAACACACCAGATTTACCGTTGGAAACTAAGCAAAATATTTTAAAAGGTCTTAAAAAGCTGGAAGCGCAACAGTATTTTTTAAAACAAGAATGCAGCTCGTATAATGTTGCAAAAAAAATTAACACCAACACCTCTTATTTGTCTAAAGTAATTAACGCACACTACGGTAAAAACTTTAATACATATATAAACGACTTAAGAATAAATTATGCCATAGTGCGTTTAAAAAACGATGTATTTTTTAGGTCGTATTCCATACAATCAATAGCCGAAGAGTTAGGTTATAAAAGTGCAGATTCTTTTACAAAATACTTTAAAAAAGATACTGGTTTAAATCCTTCATTTTATATTAAGAATATAAAAAATATAGATTAAAAAGATGCTTTTAACCCTAAATTTATAAATTTAGGTATGTGTTATTTCTTCTCTTTAAATTTTCTTTTTAACCATTGTAAACACCTGCTAATCATCACTTTAAACATTTGTCTTGCACCCTAATTTCCTAAAATCAGGGATGCATTTCTTGTAAAACCCTTTTTATTGAGAGTAATTTGATTTCAGAAACAATAATCAATTTAATTCTCAGTAACATGAAAAATTCAAAAACAATATTTTTTACAATCCTTATTGTAGTATTTTCTGTTGGTGTCGCTAAAGGTTTTTATAAAAGTGTTAAAAAAAGTGAGGCAATAACAAAAGAAATTCTTACAGTTTTAAAAGATAATTGCAACTGTAAAGCGGTTGTTAAAACGTCTTATTTAAAAGGTGTACAATACAGTAAAAAAAATGGAGTTACGGCAGAAACCGTTACTTACCAATTAACAGATTGTGACTTTAATAATTTTAATCAGGAAGTAAAATGTATAGATAATACTTTACGTGAAAAAATTAATGGTATCGAGCTACTAGATCTAATTACTTTAAACTTTGTAAACAATAATAAGCGCAAAACAGTTACAATTAAAAACAACTGCTTATGATACCTAACTATAAAAAATCTTCAAATAAAATCAAGCTAATAAAATTTTGTATAGGCTTGGTTGCAGGAGTATCAATATACCTAATACAAGAACTTTTTTTCTAAAAAATTTACCATGATAACCCTTTCAAAATTCTTAATAGAAATAGTAGCAACCATTTTAATTTAAAAATTAATATTCTAAAAACTTATAATTATGAAAAATTTAAAAAAAATCACATTAAGCATATTGCTAACAATAGCAGCAATAATTAGTGTTACAGCACAAAGCAATAAAAAAACAAACCTTTGGAAAATTGAAGGTGATAATATTAAAACATCATACCTTTTTGGAACAATACACATACTCCCAAAAAGTAGTTTTAAAATTAGTGAGAAAGTAAAAAAAGCATTCGATTCTTGCGATAGAGTTACTTTAGAGCTTGATATGGCAGATCCAAGTTTTATGGCAGATGCCATGAAACTCTCTATGTTAGAAAAAGACGAAGAATTATCATCATATATGGATGCAAGCGAGTATAAGTTATTAGATGATTATTTAAAAGAAAACGTAAAAGTTGGGTTAACTGCATTTAATAAACTTAAACCCATAACATTAATGTCTGTAATAATGATGGCGAAATTTAAAGACGAACCACTTGCTAGTTACGAGATGACTTTTATAGAAATGTCTAAAACAGCAAAAAAAGATATGGATGGTTTAGAGACATATCAAGATCAATTAGCAGCAATTGACTCTCAACCTTACGATGAACAAATAGACACTTATATAAAAATGATTTCGGAGGCAGAAGAAACGGATGCTATATATAATAAAATGCTAAAATTATATTTAGCAGAAGATGTAGACGGAATTTACGATTATACAGATGAGTTTATGAATGGAGACATTGAGTCTAAGAAACGCTTTTTAGACGATAGAAATATTAAATGGATTCCTAAAATTGGAGAATTTTCTAGAGAGCATTCTGTTTTTTATGGTGTAGGAGCAGCGCATTTAGGCGGCGAACAAGGTGTTATTAATTTACTTAAAAAAGCAGGTTATAAAGTAACACCGGTATTAAACTAAAAATAATTGCAATTTTTAAAAGCCTCAATTTTTGAGGCTTTTTTTTAAATTTTATTTTAGATAAGGCATATTATATTTTGTAATTTTACAAAAAAATAAACAATATGTTTAAAAAAGAAATATTAAAAGGTCGTGGTGCGCAACACAATCCTCACAATAAATTTTTTGAGTTGTCTCATGAAATTAGAAACGACTTTTTAGAGTTTTGTGAAAAAGAAGGCGAAAAAGCAGATGATAATAAAACGCTTTACCTTGAAACCTTTCCAAAAACAATAGTTAATAAAGTAAAAAGCCCAGATATAGGTATGTCATACTCAATGAATGCTTATCAAGGTTGCGAGCATGGTTGTATTTACTGTTATGCAAGAAATAGTCATGAGTTTTGGGGATTTAGTGCAGGTTTAGATTTCGAGCGGCGCATTTTAGTAAAAAAAAATGCACCAGAATTATTAGAAGCACTATTAAAAAAGAAAACGTGGAAAGCGCAAACCATCGTGTTATCTGGAAATACAGACTGTTATCAACCAGCAGAAAAAGAGTTTGAAATCACAAAAAAATGTCTAGAGCTTTTTTTAAAATACAAACATCCTGTCGCGATAATTACTAAAAATGCACTTATTCTTAGAGATCTTGAGATTTTAAAAAGCCTAAATAGATATGGTTTAATTAGTGTAAATATTTCAATAACATCGTTATCAGAAAAAACAAGGCGCATTTTAGAGCCAAGAACAGCAACTATAAAAAAACGCATAGAAACTGTAAAGATTTTAAGTGATAATGGTATTCCTGTAAATGTTATGTTAGCACCAATAATTCCATCTATAAACAGTCATGAGATATTACCATTGGCAAAAGCAGTATCTAATGCAGGAGCGTTAAGTATAGCACATACTATTGTAAGGTTAAATGGTTCTATAGGAGAAATTTTTACAAACTGGATAAATAAAACCTTACCAGATAGAGCAGGTAAAGTATTACGCCAAATAGAAAACTGTCATGGAGGAAGTTTAAACGATAGTAGGTTTGGAACCCGTATGCGAGGTGAAGGTAATATTGCAAAGCAAATTAACGATATGGTAAGGCTTGCTAAAATAAAATACTTTAAAAACAAAACAATGCCTGTACTAAATAATACACTTCATGAGCAATGTAAAAATGGTCAATTCAAATTGTTTTAAAAATAAAAAAAGTGAGCACAAGGCTCACTTTAACTAACTAACTAAATTAAACTTCGTGTCTAAAGTTTAAAGATTTATATATTTTGTAAAAGTTCTGTTTTGAGTTTCAAACTGAAATAGATATGTTCCTTTTTTTGTACTATCTAAAGTAAATGCTTTTTGAATATCCATAGTATCTTTAATTTTTTCATTATAGATAACTTCTTTAGAACCAGCATTGTCATAGTAAATTGAAATGGTTACTGGTGATGCATTTAAAGATAAAGCTGTAACATATACAGTATTATTTTTAGCATCTACATGTGGTTTAAAAATTTTAGATTTTTCACTCTTTTTAAAATCTACAACGTTATTTAATACACTAAAAGGAATAACCTCAATAACTGTATCTTTATTTAATTCAAAAAAGTACTTTCCATCTGGTAAGGCTGTTAAATCAAACCCTTTTTTATAATCTCCAGATTTAGAGATGTTTTCTTTATATAAAATAATTTGGTTATAATCTTTAATTAACAATTGTTGTCCTTCCTTAACGTTCTCTAAAGTTAAAACGGTTTTCTTGCTGTCATCGTCCTTATTTAACGTAGTAATATTGGCTGCATAGTTTACCATAGTTACTAATAAAGCAACTAATACTAAATGATTTTTTACTGCTTTTTTCATAATGTTATTTGTTTATAATTAACACTACAAAGGTATATGCAAACACGCTTGTATAAAACGCCTATTTTAGCATATTTATATGCTATATTAACCTTTAAATAAACTCAACACGCTTATAAAGTTAAAATAAGCAACAAAAGGGTTAATTTAGCATAGATTTATATTTTTATATTATTTTAATTTTACAAACAAATAGATAGTTTTGAATAATAAGCCAATATTAGAGAAAATTTCACCTGGTTTCGGGAATTCTATTCTTGCAGTAAATAAACTTAAGAAGAGAAGGCGAGATCAAGCATTTTGGCATTTTCATCCAGAAATAGAATTGGTTTATGTTAATAAAGGAAAAGGGAGAAGGCATATTGGTAATCACATGTCTTACTTTAATAATAGCCAACTTATTCTTGTAGGTTCAAACTTACCGCATAACGGTTTTGAAAATAGACTAACTGCTAAAGGAAAAGAAACACTAATACAGTTTCATCCAGATTTTTTAGGAAAAGACTTTTTTAGTTTGCCTCAAATGAAAAGTATTGCTGCTCTATTAGAAAGAGGAAAAAAAGGAGTTCTTTTTCATACAGACACAAAAAAAAGAGTAGGAGAGAAAATAACTAAATTAACCAAATACGAAGGATTTAAACGTGTTATTAAGCTACTTGAAATACTTCATATTTTAGCAGAAGCCCAAGACTACGAGTTTTTAAATGCAGATGGTTATGCATTTGAGGCACAACCACAAGACAATGCAAAAATTGACATTATATATAAATATGTATATAGCAATTTTAAAAACCATATAAGTTTAGATACTATTGCAGAGCAGGTGAGCATGACAGTTCCAGCCTTTTGTAGATACTTTAAAAGAGCAACAGGAAAAACATTTACAAAACTAGTAAACGAATATAGAGTAGTGCATGCAACAAAATTATTGGTAGAAAGCCAATTAAGTATAACAGATGTTTGTTTTGAGTGTGGCTTTAATAACTTCTCACACTTTAATAAGCTATTTAAAGAAATAACAGGTAAAAATGCTTCAAAATATAGAGGTGAGATGAAACAAATTATACAATAAGTTTATTTTTTACCATTCCATTCTGCATAAAACTGTTCAAGAAAACCAAGCATATAATTATGGCGTTCTGTCGCAATTTTCTTACCAGTTTTAGTGTTCATTTTATCTTTTAACAGCAAAAGCTTTTCGTAAAAATGGTTAATAGTTGGCGCGTTAGAAGCTTTATATTCAGCCTTACTTAAATTTAAGTTTGGTTTAATATCTGGATTATAAAGAGACCTATTTTTAAAACCACCATAATTAAATGTACGGGCAATACCAATAGCGCCAATAGCATCTAAACGGTCTGCATCTTGTACAACTTGTAACTCAATAGAATTAAAAGTATTGGTTTTGTCAATGTTAGAGCTGTAAGAGATATTTTCAATAATTTTTACAACATGCTCAATAACACTAGAGTCTACGTTGTTTTTAAACAAAAATGTTCGCGCCATTTTAGGCCCAATAGTATCATCTCCATTATGAAATTTGCTATCTGCAATATCATGTAACAAAGCACCAAGAGCAACAACTAAATCATCAACAGGTTCTTGTTTAGCAATAAGTAAACTATTATTGTACACTCTTTCTATATGAAACCAGTCGTGGCCGCCTTCAGCATCTTTTAAAGTGTTTTTTACAAATAATTTAGTGTCTTCTATAAGTTGTATATTACTCATTAATTACAATGTCTTTTTTAATGGTAGCTTCAATAAGTGCTAGTAAATCATCAGAATTATAATCACTAATTTTTAAAGGCTTGTGTATTTTATATTTCATAGTAATACCAATACCATAAGGGAACTTGCCATATATTAATGTTTTCCAAGAATTGTTAATACTAATAGGAATAACATAAGCATTTGGAGCCTCGGCAAACAAAGTTCTTAAACCACGAGTTTGAAACGGTTTAGGTTTTCCATCACGGCTACGAGTACCTTCAGGAAAAATAACTACACCTCGATTATGTTTTTCAATATAAGCAGCCATTTTTTTAATAGCATTAACAGCTTGCATTGGGTCTTTTCTGTCAATTAAAACCGATCCGCCGTGACGTAAATTATAACTCACACTAGGTATGCCTTTTCCTAATTCTTTTTTACTAATAAATTTAGTGTGACATTTTCTTAAAAACCAAATTATTGGCGGTATGTCGTTCATGCTTTGGTGATTGGCAACAATAATAGTTGGTACATTTTTAGGTAAGTGCTCGCGACCCTTAATATCAAATCTAATACCTAAAAGATGTAGACAGCGAGTTAAAAAAAAGTTGAGATAATCTACACTTTTTTTATGTGCTTGATAACCAAAAACATTAAAACAAAGCCATTGTATTGGATGAAAAACCAATAAAAAAAACCCGAAAAACAGGAAGTAAATGCACGTTAAAGGATAAGCAATTAATTTTCTCATGTGTTGTAAAGTATCAACAACCAAAAATAAAAAAACCACGTTTAAAAAACGTGGTTTTTTTTAAAATTCTATATTTTATTAGCAGTGCTCATTGTAAGCATCCATAAGGTTTTCTGCAATTAACTCTGCAGGACGACCTTCAATATGGTGACGCTCTAGCATGTGTACTAATTCTCCATTTTTAAATAAAGCCATACTAGGCGAACTTGGAGGAAAAGGTACCATGTGAGCACGAGCTCTATCTGTAGCCTCTTTATCTACACCAGCAAAAACAGTAACGATGTTGCTAGGTTTTTTATCATTATTTAAACTCATTTTTGCACCTGGACGTGCATTTGCTGCCGCACAACCACAAACCGAATTTACAACCACTAAAGTAGTTCCTTCCTTTTTAACTGCTGCATCAACTGCTTCTGCAGTATGTAATGCTTCAAAACCTGCGTTCGTTAAATCTTCGCTCATAGGTTTTACTAATTCTGCTGGATACATATATTTTAAAATTTTATATTATTATTAAGCTCATGCAAAGTTAATCAAAAATAATGCTAAACTAGTTTTGGGCGTTACCTTATGTCACTTTGGTGCCATAAGGTCAGGCTGTTCGCTATATCTTTTTTGTGCATAAGCGCACACAAAAAAGGATGCCGCTACCATCCTTAACGCACATGTAAGTTAAGAGTCGTAACAGAACAGAGTTCTTGACAACTAACAAAGTATTATATTTACAGTTCTAAAAAATAAAACAATTACATGAGCGGATTAAAATGGATTGGTGCTACATTAGGTTGGTCTTTTGGCGGGCCAATAGGAGCAATAATTGGTTTAGCAATAGGTAGTATTGGTGATGCATTTGCAGGAAAAGGCGATTTTTTCTTAGGTCAAGGTGATCAAAACCAGTCACAAGGCAGGCAACGCCAACCTAATTATAGAACACAACAACAACGTCGTGCACAAACAACATCGGGAGATTTTGAAGTAAGTTTACTAATACTAGCAACTGTTGTAATTAAGGCAGATGGTAAACAAGACCAGCGAGAATTAGACTATGTGCGTGAACAGTTTGTAAGCATGTATGGTAAAGATAGAGCCAACAAAGCATTTCAGTTATTTAAAAAAGTAAGTCAACAATCGGTGCCATTACGTCGTGTTTGTGTGCAAATACAACAAATGATGGATCATCCATCTCGCTTACAACTTATACATTTTCTATTTGGTATAGCAAAAGCAGATGGCATGGTAACAGAAGACGAAGAGCGCCAAGTCTTTACTATAGCAGGTTACTTAGGTATAAATTCGCGAGATTATAATAGTATTAAAGCAATGTTTTATAATAGCAGTGATAATGCCTATAAAATATTAGAAATAACAAAATCTGCAACCAACGACGAGATTAAAAAAGCCTACCGTAAAATGGCTAAAAAATACCATCCAGATAAAGTAGAACACTTAGGCGAAGAACACAAAAAAGGAGCCGAAGATAAATTTAAACAAGTACAAAAAGCATACGAGCAATTGCAGAAGGAACGTGGGTTTTAAAATTTTTGATTTGTAAATATGAGTCACAATCACATTGCATGTATGAAGTTTATTTTTTTATTTATAAGTCTTTTTTTGTTTACAAATATTTTTGCGCAAGAATGTGGTTATAAGGATTATAATGAGTTAGTAAGTTTAGCAAATAAACAATCTAAAAACAAGGAATATAAATTAGCAAATTCGACTTTTAAAAAGGCTTTTAGTTCTGTAAATTTTCCATTAGGTCAAGATTTAGGCAATGCATTATCTGTTGCTAATAAAACTAACGATGAGTCTTGGGCAAAAGAGATAGCTGTTAAGCTAGCAAAAGGTGGCGTACCAATTAGATACTTTACAAAACTTTATAAAATGAATTGGTATAAAGACTTCAAAGCCAATTTTAAAGCATTTAATTTATATTATAAATCACAGTATAATCAAGTTTTAAAAAATAGATGGATTGCGCTTATTTTAAAAGATAGATACTTTAATTTAAATAGATATCATGCACATAGAGAAGGAAAAATTAAAATAACATTAGAAGAACTTATTGCAGAAGCTTCAGACATTTCTACAGAGTTAAAAACTATTGTTGAGACCTTTGGTTTTCCTCATGAAAAACAAATCGGTTATTTGTATATTCAAGGACAAAATAGAGTTATAGATTATCGCTCAGATGTTTTACTTAGACATATTTACCAAAGAGGAGAAGTGCTTTTTAAAGATACAGAAATTGATAATTTAATTTGTAGCGGAAACTTAAGAACTAAAGATGTTTTTTCGCAAAAATCTATAGGGTTTTGGTATGGTTTAGGTTTAGAAACTGTAATGGAAAAATTTTATAACAGATATAATAAAAACTAACCTCTAAATAAAAAGAAATCATCTTTCATGTCTTCAATCTGTGCGTCTTCGTTTGTTATAATATAATCGATAGCTTTAGAGGTAAATTTATCACCTTTTTTTGTTAGAGATACAATGTTATTTTCAACAATAATCATATTGTTTTTTGTTGCTAGCTCTAATACCGTTTTAGCTCTAACTTTTTGCCAATTAATGTGTTCTCTTAAATGGTTTACGTGTCTTTCTTCAAATTCATTATGGTTTTTTAAATGCAATAAAAAAGTAAGTAAAGAAACCTCTGTACGTTGTTGTTTTTCGCGGTACATTACAGCAATAATACCTTTGCTTGGAGCAAATAGATATACCAATAAAAATATTAAACCTAACATAGTGGTTATAGATCCAGCTATAGAAGCATCTAACCAATGCGCAAACCAATAACCAGAAATTGCGCTTAAAACACCAAAACTAATAGCAAGTGCAAGCATTCTTTTTAAATCTGTGGTTAGTAAATAGGCAATTGCAGCAGGCGCAATCATTAACGCAACAACTAAAATAGCGCCAACAGCATCAAAAGCACCAACAGTGGTAACAGATGCGACACTCATTAACCCATAATGAATAATTGCAGGAGAAAAACCAAGTGATGCGGCTAAACCAGCATCAAAAGTGCTTACTTTTAATTCTTTGAAAAAAGCGATTAATAATGTTATGGTAATTAATAGAATAACACCAATAATCCATAATGCTTTTGGTCCAACATCAACACCAGAAATTAATAACCTATCAAAAGGCGCAAAAGCTAATTCACCTAATAAAACGGCATCAACGTCTAAATGAACATCGTTTGCATTTTTAGCAATTAAAATTACACCAATACTAAATAGAGCAGGAAACACTAAACCAATGGCAGTATCTTCTTTTACTAAACCTGTTTTTTGAATATATTCTACCAAAATCACAGTAATAATACCTGTAAAAGCAGCAAATAAAATTAATAAAGGAGAGTTGAGGTTGTGTGTTATAAAGAAACCAATTACAATACCAGGTAAAATAGAGTGACTAATAGCATCACTTATCATAGCCATTTTTCTAAGTACTAAAAATGTACCAGGTATAGTACAAGCAATTGCTACAAGACTTGCAATAAGTTGTATTTCAATTTGAGCGCTATTCATCGTCTGTAGATTGTTTAGTATATAAATTTGCTGCGGTATTAAATCCTGTTTCGGTTAATCTCCACATTTTTCCTTCTAATTTCACATAATCTTTTTCTACTAATTTTTGCAACGTAGATTTTGTATAACCTTGAAAATTGTTTAAAAGTTTAATAGCGTGTGGATGTGAGATATTATCGTGCGTTTCTGCAATATGATACATAAAAGACAATGTTTTATGAAGCTCTAAATCACGACGATTTTTTATAACTCTAATGTGTTTAAACAGTAAGCCACGACTTGGTGAAAACACAAAAGAAAAAAACACAAATACTGAAGCCACTAAAACAATAACTGGTCCAGTAGATAAATTCGTTTGGCTGGCACTTATTGCTGTGCCAAAAACACCAGAAAAGGCACCAAAAACAGCTGCCAAAAATACCATAGTAGATAAACTGTTAGTCCATTGTCTTGCAGCTGCAGCAGGAGCTAAAAGCATAGCACTCATTAACACAACGCCAACAGTTTGTAGGCCTAATACAATGGCCAAAACAATAAAACTAGTAATTAAAATATCTATAATTTTAGTGTTAAAGCCAAGTGTTTTTGTGTAGTCTGCATCAAAAAGTAAAATTTTAAATTCTTTCCAAAATAATAGTAAAACGAACAAACATAAGCCAGTAACAATTGCCATTAACCAAACATCGCTTTCTACTAAAGTTGCTGCTTGACCAAATAAATACTTATCTAAACCTGCTTGATTTGCATTTGGTTGTTTTTGAATAAAGGTTAGGAGTAACATACCAAAACCAAAAAATAAAGATAAAATTAGCCCTAATGCAGTATCACTTTTTAAATGTGTTTTCTTAACAATTCCTCGAATCCAGAAAGTTCCAATTAATCCACTAACTAAAGCACCTAAAAGTAAAGTGTTAGAATCTTTTGCTCCAGTAATTAAAAAAGCAATGGCTATTCCTGGTAATGCAGCATGCGATATTGCATCACCAAGTAAACTTTGTTTTCTAAGCACAGCAAAACTACCAAGCATACCTGTTACTGCGCCTAAAATGGCTGTACCAAGTGTTATGGTACGAAGTGTGTAGTCGCTAAAAACTAATGAAAAATAGTCTTGAATATCCATTATTCTTGAATACTTACTTTGTAGTTAATACCATAGGTTTTAGTTAAGTTGTCATCATTAAAAATGTCTTTAACTGGACCTGTGGCAATCTTTTTTACATTTAAAAAGGTTACCCAATCAAAATATTCTGGTACGGTTTGTAAATCGTGATGCACAACAATAACCGTTTTACCTGCTTTTCGTAATTCTTTTAAAATATTAATTATTGCAATTTCGGTAGTAGCATCAACACCTTGAAACGGTTCATCCATAAAATAGATAGAAGCGTTTTGTACTAGAGCACGAGCTAAAAAAATACGTTGTTGTTGTCCGCCAGAAAGCTGGCTAATTTGCCTGCCTTTAAAGGCTAACATACCCACTTTTTCTAAAGCTTCAAGAGCTGCTTTTTTCTCTTTTTGTCTAGGTCTTTTAATCCAACCCAAACTGCCATAAGTTCCCATCATTACAACATCTAGTGCTGTTGTTGGGAAATCCCAATCTACACTTCCTTTTTGTGGAACATAAGCAACTAGTCTGCGTTGTTTTTCATAAGGTTTACCGTAAATAGCAACGCTTCCTGCTATAGGTTTTAATATGCCTAAAATAGACTTAATAAGTGTAGATTTTCCAGCGCCATTAGGTCCAACAATAGCCATTAAAACACCTTCTGGAATTTCTAAATCGATATCCCAAAGTACAGGTTTGTAGTTGTAAGCTACTGTAAGGTCGTCTACTTTTACGGCTATTTTTTTACTCATTATTTTAAAGCGTTAACAATTGTATTTACATTATACTCAAACATACCAATGTACGTGCCTTCAACAGTTCCTGCATTTCCAAGTGCATCAGAATATAAAGTGCCTCCAATTACTACATCGTGACCTTTAGATTTCACTGCAGCTTGTAATGCTTTAATGGTACGTTTTGGCACAGAACTTTCAACAAAAATGGCTTTAACTTTATTTTCTATTATAAAAGTAGCTAATTTTTGTACGTCTTGTACACCAGCTTCTGTCGCTGTACTTAAACCTTGTAAACCTACAACATTAAAACCGTAGTTTTTTCCGAAGTAATTAAAAGCATCATGAGCAGTTACTAATATTCTTTTTTCTTTTGGAAGTGTTTCTATTGTTGAAGAAATCTTTGTTTGTAAATCTTCTAATTGCTGAAGGTATTTTTTTTCATTTTCAGAAAAACGTGCAGCATTTTCAGGATCTTTTTCAATTAATACCAGAGTTACTTTTTTAGCAAATTGTTTAAAATAAGAAATATTAAACCATACATGCGGATCGTAATTAGAAGCAAAATAATCTGAACCAATTAAGCTAGATTTATCTAAATCATCTGCCAATGCAACAGGAGATTGTGTGTTCATTTTTTCGAAAACCTCTACTAATTTTCCTTCTAAATGTAAACCGTTGTAAAAAATAACATCTGCATTTACTAATTTAGTTACATCGCCTTCGCTGGCTTTATATAAATGCGGATCGACTCCAGAACCCATTAAGCCATTTACATTAACTAAATCGCCACCTATATTTTTAACCAAATCTGTAATCATGGTTGTAGTGGTAACAATATTTAGTTTGCCGTTGTCTTTGTTGCTATCATTTTTGCAATTAAAAAGTGATAGTGTTATTGCTAGAAATAGTATTATTTTTTTCATTATTAAGGTATTTAAATACTAATTTTTAATTTGTTATGATTTTGGAATTCTAAAACTAAATCCACCACTTATTAAAATGTCTTGTCCATCTGTTATACTAGAACCTACAGTGGCATCTAACTGTAAGTTGTTGGATATTAAGTAAGTAAAACCAGCATCCCAAAGGTGATTTGCTTTATTGTTTTCTGGAAAATCACCATATAATTCTACATAAGCGCCAAGTTTGCTTGTTAAGCTATAACCGTATGCAATTGTATAAAGGTAAGCGGCTTCAGGATTGTCGTTTTCCCAAGCAGCGCCTAAATTATATGATAAACTTGATTTTTCGCTTAAAGTATGTGCAAATGAAAACCTAAAGTCTACTCCAGTGTTTTCTGGTCTAAGTCCTTTTTTTACTGAAAAAGGCAAGTTTAAATGACCTAAAAAACCAATTTCTGGCATCCAACCATTTTCTTGTGCAATAGTTGTTTTAAAACCTAGCAGTAAAGGAGAAAAACTATTAGTTGAAGCAATTTCATTACCATTAAACTTTACTTTACTATTTGTATAATTGTAGCCTAAGCGTAATTCTAAATTATTTAATAAACCATAACGTACTAACATAGTATTGTATGTAAAGTCTTCGGTTTTAATATTGTTTTCTTCAAAACTTTCGTAAAATGCTCCTGTTTCTACTTGTAGAAATCCTTTTGGTAAAGCTGTAGGAGATTCTGTAGCGTCTGGTCTGTCTGTAATTAATGGCTCTAATGTGCTATTTTCTTGTGCAAAAGAAAATATTGAAACAGAAAATAGACATCCTGCTGTAATTGTTTTTAAGTACTTAGTTGGTGTCATTTACGTAAATTATATTAGTGAAATCTTCGTTTAAAAGAATGGTGTTATTATTAATTGAAATTTGTGTCATTTTATTTTTGCTAAACTGTTTTGTAACCAAAATAGAATTACCATACTTAAGTCCATTAAGTGCACAAAAATCAAAGAACTCTTTATCATCACTCATTAAGCGTGAAATAATATATTGTTTTCCTTCTTGAGTGTTAGATAGGCTTATTGAGGTGTCTATTGTGGTAATCTCTCCATTTTCATTTGGAATTGGATCACCATGCGGATCGAATTTTGGATTACCTAAATAGTCGCTTATTTTATTTGCTAAAAAATTTGACGTTTCATGTTCAAGAAACTCTGCTTCTCTATGTATTTCATGCAATGTCATGTCGAAGGTTTTATGAAGAAATGCTTCCCATAATCTATGTTTTCTAATAACGTTTAGTGCCATTTTCTCACCTTTATTAGTGAGTTGTAAGGCTTGGTATTTTTCGTAATTAAGTATGTCTTTTGCAGCTAATTTTTTTGCCATATCTGTTGCTGCTGCGTTAGATATGCCAAGCTTTTTTGCAATGTTACCGGGTTTAGTATCATTAACATCGTTATTGTTGTTTTTGTAAATGGCTTTTACAAAATTCTCTATTGCTACAGACATTTTTAATTGCTTTAATTAATTTTTAAGCTTACTTAAATTTTTTACAAATGTAACTAAAATTTTTAATTATTGTAAATTTGGTATGATTTAAGTTATATTTATTGTCTAAGACGTTAATGAATATGAAAAATCTACTTTTAATTTTTACACTCGTAATAACAAGTATAGTATCTGCTCAAGATTCTACAGCCGTTAAAGCAGAAGCGCCAAAAATTGTATCTAAATTAATGTATGGTAATACTCTTAAAGTTGAAGATTTAGAGTTTAAATTTGTTGCGGTAGAAAGTGATTCGCGCTGTCCAAAAGGTGTACAATGTGTTTGGGCTGGAGAGGCAATTGTTTTGGTTGATGTTTTTAAAAACGGAAACAAATTAGAGCAAAAACGATTGGTTTTTTCTCCTACTAGCCAATTGCAAAATGCTTTAGGAAATTTATTTTCTTCGGAAAGTCTAAAGGTTTCTGGTTTAAATATTGTGCCTTATCCAGAAAGTGGTAGTAAAATAAAAATAGAAGATTATTATATACAACTTGCCGTTAAAAACTAAGCTTTATAAGAGTATTTTTGCGTTAAGGATAGAACGGCATGTTTGAGCTCCTCGCAGAGAGCGAGTAGTGATAGCCTGACCAAAAGAATGCCTTTTAGCATTTTTTGGTAACGCCAAGATTATTTTTTTACTGCGTTTAGTGGCAGCCGCAATCGTCTGTACCACATGCTTTTTTTGCTTTCTTTTTCCAAATGTATTTTTTGAATAAAAAACTTAAAGCAAAAGCTAAAATGGCTAAAACAATTATATTTTGGAGTATAATATGCATTATTTTAAAAATTGAAATGATAATAAAGCTACAATATATGCAATAGCTGTCATGATAACGAATTGGTATGTTGGCCATTTCCAGCTATTGGTTTCTTTTTTTACTATGGCAAGCGTACTCATACATTGCATAGCAAAGGCATAAAATAGTAATAGTGATATACCAGATGCAAAGTTAAATAGTGGACCACCAAGTATTGGGTTTACTTCTCCTGCCATTCGGTTTTTTATAGTTTCCTCGTCGTCACTACCTACGCTGTAAATTGTTGCTAAGGTACCTACAAAAACTTCTCGAGCTGCAAAACTACTTATTATGGCAATACCTATTTTCCAGTCGTAACCTAGTGGTCTAATTGCTGGTTCTATTGCGCGTCCTGTAAGCCCTATAAATGAGTGCTCGAGTTTATGAGAAGCTATTTTTTGTTGTAATTGGTCTTGGCTTAAATTTTGAGTAGCATATTGCTCTGTAATAATAGTTTCGGCATTATTAAATTGTTCTCCTGGACCGTAAGATGCTAATACCCATAGTACAATTGAGATGGCTAATATTATTTTTCCGGCACCAAAAATAAAAGCTTTTGTTTTTTCTAATACGGTAAGTGCAACGTTTTTAAATAACGGCACTTTGTAGTTTGGCATTTCTACTACAAAAAAGGTTTTGCTTTTAATATTTAAAACTTTATTTAAAATCCATGCAGAGCCTACTGCAGCACCAAAACCTATTAAATATAATAGCATTAATGTAAGTGCTTGGTAGCTTAAACCAAGTATTCTGCCTTCTGGGATTACTAAGGAGATAATAATTAAATATACTGGTAAACGCGCAGAACAGGTTGTAAATGGTGTTACTAATATGGTAATTAATCGCTCTTTCCAGCTTTCTATATTTCTGGTTGCCATAATGGCTGGAATTGCACAAGCTGTCCCAGAAATTAATGGTACAATACTTTTGCCGCTTAATCCAAAACGACGCATAATTCTATCCATTAAAAATACGACGCGGCTCATATAGCCACTTTCTTCTAGTACTGCTATAAAAAGGAATAAAAAGGCTATTTGAGGTATAAAAATAACAATACCACCTAAACCGGCAATAATACCTTCGGCAATTAAATCGGTTACTTTTCCGCCGCCAGGAAAAGTGTCTTTTATCCAATTACTTAATGAGGCAAATGTAGAGTCAATCCAGTCCATTGGTATGCTAGACCAATCGTAAATGGCTTGAAAAATTAATAAAAGGATGAGAAAAAATATTAAATAGCCCCAAACTTTATGGGTAAGTATACGGTCTAATTTTGTGCGTAAATCTTTGGCTTGAGAAACATCTATGGTTTGTCCTTTTTTTAAAACGTTATTTATAAACTGGTAGCGTTTTATGGTTTCTTTTTGTTGAAGCCTTTTTAAGTCACTTTCAGATTTTGTTTTAAAACTTGCAATAGCATCAATCTCTTTTCTATTGGTTTTTCCAAAGTTTACATCTTGTGTAATTACAAGCCAAAGTTTGTATAATAATTGATTTGGAAATGCTTTACGAAGACTATTAAAATAGTTTGGGTCAATTTCTGATGCATTTAAACATGGTTTAACCGAGAGTTCTTTATAGTTGCTAATTTGTTGTTTTAAATTGGCAATACCTTCGTTTTTACGTGTGCTTATTACGGCAATTTTTGTTTCTAATTGCTGTTCTAAATAACCAACATCTAGCGAGATGCCTTTTCTACGCATTCTGTCTGCCATGTTAATTACAAGCAGGCAAGGAATTTCAAGATCTTTAATTTGTGTAAAAAGAAGTAGGTTTCGTTTTAAATTTTCTACATCACTAACCACAACGGCTACGTCTGGAAAATCTTTATCGTTTTTATTTAAAAGCAATTCTATTACAACATTCTCATCTAAAGATGATGCGTTTAAACTATATGTACCAGGTAAATCTATTATGTGAGCTTTTACGCCACGAGGTAATTTACAAATCCCTTCTTTTTTTTCAACAGTAATACCTGGGTAGTTTCCTACTTGCTGGTTTAAGCCTGTTAAAGCGTTAAAAACTGATGTTTTTCCTGTATTAGGATTTCCTATTAAGGCAACGTTAATTTGCTTACTCATTAATTTTATCTATTAAAATATGAATAGCTGTCTCTTTTCTAATAGCAAGATGGCTTCCGTTAATATTTAAATACATTGGGTCCGAGAAGGGAGCAACTTGTACTAATTCAACAAAGTTTCCTGGCAAACAACCCATTTCTAGGAGTTTAAGTGGAATGGAATTTGAAGACACATCTGTTATAATGCCTTTTTCACCGCGTTTTAATTGTGCTAAAGAGTACTTCAAGCTTATTTAGATTGATTTTAAAGAAGCAAAAGTAAGAGAAAAAAATAAGGCTAAAAAATTGTAGTCTAATAAACCGCTATTTTTCCATACGTTTTAACTTTTCGATATCATCAAGTAATTGAGAAATAGCCTCAGGATCTGTACCATCGTAGAAGCCACGAATTTGTCTTTTTTTATCTATAAGCATAAAATTTTCGGTATGTATCATATCGTATTTATCGCCGTTACCTGCAGATTTTACTGCTAAATAACTTTTTCTTGCTAGCTCATAAATTTGTTTTTTATCGCCAGTAACTAAATTCCATTTGGCATCGTTAACACCTTTTAGTTTTGCGTATTTTTTTAATTGTGCAACACTATCTATTACAGGTGTTACAGAGTGCGATAACAGCATAATATCATCATCGTTAATAATCTCTTTTTGTATGTCTCGCATATGGTCTGTCATTATAGGACAAATAGTTTGACAGGTTGTAAAGAAAAAATCAGCAACATAAATTTTACCTTTATAATCATTTTGAGTGATTGTTTTTCCGTTTTGGTTGGTTAAACTAAAATCTGCAATTTTATGGTATTTCTTTACGTGTTGTATTGTACTGTCTACCAAAGTAGCATCAATAGTATCAGGATTGTAAATAGGTAAGGGTTTTTCGACATTTAAAACCGAATAGATAATAGAAATTATAATTACTGAAAGTATAAAAAAACCTATGGCAAATTTTTTATAACCTTTAAAAAATGAAAGCATAAAGTAAGATTTGAATCGCTATGCTACAAAAATACAACGCAAAGTATTCATAAACCATTTTTTTGGCTCACAAATTGCTATAAAACAGAAAGCAAACGAATAATAGCTTTTTAAACTAAGTCTAAATACTTACTTTTGGGCGTTATAAAAAAGAACAATTAAATTAAATGGGAATTACTATACAAATATCTCAGTTTTTACTGAGTTTGTCTTTACTAATTATACTTCACGAGCTTGGACATTTTATACCAGCAAAATTATTTAAAACACGCGTAGAAAAGTTTTATCTGTTTTTTGATATTAAATTTTCACTATTTAAAAAGAAAATTGGCGAAACAGTTTATGGTATTGGCTGGTTGCCACTTGGTGGTTATGTAAAAATCTCTGGTATGATTGACGAGAGTATGGATACCGATGCTATGGCCGAAGAGCCAAAACCTTGGGAGTTTAGATCTAAACCAGCATGGCAGCGCTTAATAATAATGCTTGGTGGTGTTTTTGTAAACTTTTTATTAGCATATATTATATATGTGTTTTTATCTTTTGTTTATGGAGATAGGTTTATTGATGCCTCTACAATTAACGATGGTTATTTAATTGAAAACCCTTTATTAACAGATTTAGGTTTTAAAACAGGAGATAACATTATAAAAGTTGGAGATTATGATGTTGAAAACGTATCAGACATCAAAGGAAATTTTATAGGAGCAAAAACAGTTACTTTTAAACGTAATGGAGCAGAGCAAACTATTACACTTCCAGAAGACTTTTTAGGACAATTATCTAGTAGTAAAAATAGAGATTTGTTTGAAATGCGATATCCATTTATTGTTGCCGAAGTTCCAGACTCTTCTTTAAACAAATCTGTTAACCTAAAACAAGGTGATGTTTTAACTAAAATAGGAAACGATACGGTTAAGTATTTTGACCAAACAGAATCTATTTTAAAACGCTATAAAGGGCAACAGGTTGAAGTAGAAATTTTAAGAGAGGATAAAAAATTAACTGAAAGCATAAAAGTAAGTGACGAAGGAAAAATGGAAGTAGTGCCATTTGCTAGAATTGGTAGCATATCAATGGAAAAGTTAGGTTACTATAAAATGAAAACCAAAGAATATACTTTTGGAGAGAGTTTTGGAGCAGGTTACAACAAGTTTACAGGACAAATAGGGAAGTACTTTGGGCAGCTTAAAGAAATAGGAAATGTAAAAACAGGAGCTTATAAAGGTGTTGGTGGTTTTTATGCCATATTAAATGTTTTTCCAGATTTTTGGAGCTGGCAAAACTTTTGGAGTATTACAGCATTTTTATCAATTATGTTAGGTGTACTTAATTTATTACCAATTCCTGCTTTAGATGGTGGACATGTTATGTTTTTACTTTACGAAATGATTTCTGGACGTAAGCCTAGCGATAAATTTATGGAGTACGCACAAACAGTTGGATTCTTTATTTTAATAGGTTTAGTACTCTTTGCAAACGGAAATGATATCTTCAAAGCAATTTTTAACTAAAAAAAATTAAAAAATATTTTGCAGTATCTAAAAAACATTTTATATTTGCGCTCGCAACAGCGAAAAACACTCCTCTTTAGCTCAGTTGGTTAGAGCATCTGACTGTTAATCAGAGGGTCCTTAGTTCGAGCCTAAGAAGAGGAGCAAGTTTGAATAAGCCACTAGAAATAGTGGCTTTTTTTATGCACAAAAAAAAGAACCCAAATGCATGATTTGCAATGGGTTCTCTTAGGTTTTAAAACAATAATTAATTGTTTTATATATTAATATTTAGGCTTTAATTGCTTTAGCATTTCTTCGGTTATAGCTTCTAAATCAAAACTATGTTTCCAATTCCAGTGATTTTGCGCCATTGTATCATCTATACTTTGTGGCCAAGAATTTGCAATTTGCTGTCTAAAATCTGGAGTGTAGGAAATTTTAAATTCAGGAATATGTTTTTTAATTGAAGCAGCAATTTCTTCTGGAGTAAAAGATATTCCTGCAAGATTGTAAGAAGATCTTATTTTTACAGCATCTGCATCTGCACTCATAATATCTACAGTAGCTTTAATGGCGTCGTCCATATAAAGCATTGGTAAAGCGGTGTCTTTAGATAAAAAACAATCGTATTCTTTATTTTTTAAGGCCTCATGATATATTTCTACAGCATAATCTGTAGTACCGCCACCAGGTAATGTTTTCCAGCTAATTATACCAGGATATCTAATAGAACGCACATCTACATCATACTTTTCGTTATAATATTCACACCAACGTTCGCCAACTTGTTTTGTAATACCGTAAACAGTAGATGGTTCCATGGTTGTATATTGTGGTGTATTTTCCTTTGGTGTTGTTGGGCCAAAAACAGCAATACTAGAAGGCCAAAACACTTTTTTAATAAACTTAGCTTTTGCAAGATCTAAAACGTGAAATAAAGACGTCATATTTAAGTCCCAAGCTTTCATTGGGTACTTTTCTCCAGTAGCACTTAACATTGCAGCCATTAAATAAACGGTATCTACATTGTGCTTTTCAATACAAACTTTAACAGATTTGTAATCCATAGCATCAACAATTTCAAAAATACCAGAGTTAACAATATCTAAATTATTGTAGCTAATATCACTGGCAATAACATTATCATCACCATGAAGTGCTCTAAGTTTATAAGTAAGTTCAGATCCAATTTGGCCACAAGCGCCAATAATTAATATTTTTGAAGACATAAATTTTGTATTAAATAAGGGAATCAAAAATAATTAAGATTTTCAAGATTTATAAGTAAATCAACTACTTTTATGATATAATTATTAAACCAAAATTATTAATACAATATATTTGTGTTTCTATAGCTTACAATAACATGAAAAAATTATTTCTTGCCATTACATTATTATTTTTTTTATCGTCATGTAATAACAATCAAAATGCTCAAACAGTAGAGACTGTTGTAAAAAAAGATACCACACTACTAACAAAAAAAGACATCGATAAAATAAACTATATAGATTATGGTGTCGATAAAAAAGCTAAAAATACTTTAGATTCTTGGCAATCTTACAACACTATTGCAATGGCAATTAGTAGGTTAAAATCTGCAGATTTTAGCTTTTTTAAAGAAGATAATACAGTATTTGTTTCGAGTGTAAATGACTTAGAAACTACTATACCAGAAAACATTAATACAGAACCAATTCAAGCACGATTGTTAATTTTAAGAACTAAACTCTTAAAATTAGAAGAAGTTTTAAATTTATCTACTACAGAAAAAAAAGAGCAATTGTTAGTGATTAAAGAAGTGTTTGAGGCTTTTTCAAACGTAACTTTACAGATTAATAAAAAGTTTGAAAAGGAAGCTCAAAACATTATAAAACCAAACGAAATATGAAACTAGTTAAGTACATTGTTATATTATTTGTTTTAGTCTCTTGTAATGATGCTTCTAAAAATGAATCTAAAAATTTAGCCGAAGCACAAATTGTAAATCCAGAAGAAATAAAAAATCTAATAAACAAGTCTTTAGACAATTGGCATAAAGCAGCAGCAGAAGCAAATTTTAACGAGTATTTTGATTTAATGACTAAAAAAGGCGTTTTTTTAGGAACCGATGCGACAGAGAATTGGCAAAATGAAGCATTTAGAGCATTTTCAAAACCCTATTTTGATAATGGTAAAGCATGGAGTTTTACAAGTGTAGAAAGAAATATTTATCTTTATAAGGATAATAAAATAGCTTGGTTTGATGAGTTGTTAGATACTCAAATGAAATTATGTCGAGGCTCTGGAGTTATGAAATTAGAAGGTGGAAAATGGAAAATTGCACATTATGTATTGTCTATAACCATACCAAATAAAAACGTAGGTGAAGTTGTTAAGTTAAAATCTGCCACAGATAGTATATATACAAGAGAACTTAAAAACAAGCTATAAAATGTTCTCTATCAGTTGTTAGAAGCGTTAATTTTTTTATAGTAACAACTTTTTGCTTTATTTTAGCACACCCAAATAAAATGAATATGAAAAAATTACTTGTAATTTTAAGTTTTTTCACCTGCGTGCTATCTCAAGCACAATATATCGAGAATACTCCTTGGATGAAGAACATAGATGTTAAATCTAGAGCAGCATCCAGCAATCCTGTAACCTTTCAAGAAGTAGTAGATGCCTTTAATAATTATTGGAAATCTAATAATGCCAATGTAAAAGGAAGTGGTTATAAACCTTTTAAAAGATGGGAAACATATTGGGAAAATTTTGTAAAAGAAGACGGAACATTACCTACGCAAAAAGAGTTGTGGCAGTCTTACTTAAGTACTAAAAATATATCATCTCAAAAAAACTTTTTAACAGATTTAAGCGATTGGCAACCCGTTGGTCCATTTTCGCATACAAATACTGGTAGTTGGTCTTCTGGACAAGGAAGAGTTAATATTATTGTTAAAGATACTGCATTAGCAAATACATACTACGCAGGAGCACCAGCAGGTGGTTTTTGGAAATCTATAGATAATGGAACAACATGGGAAACATCTACAGATTTTTTACCTCAAATTGGAGTTTCTGGAATTGCTATAGATTATAATAATCCTGGAACAATTTATATCGCTACAGGAGATGACGATGGCGGAGATTCTTATAGCATTGGTGTTTTAAAATCTATTGATGGTGGAGAAACTTGGAATACTACAGGTTTAAACGCTACAAATTCGCCAAACTCAATGAACGAAATTTATATACATCCAACAAATAGTAATATACTTTGGGTAGCAACTAGTAGTGGCGTATATAAATCTTTAGATGCTGGTGCTACTTGGTCTAATGCAAATGGAACACAAAATTTAAATATAAAAGATTTAAAAGTTAAACCCAACGACCCAAGTGTAGTTTATGCAGTTTCATCAAATAGATTTTTTAAATCTTCAAATGGAGGAGACGTATTTGGAGCAATTTTAACAAATACTCAAGGCTTTCCGCTATCAGATATTTCAAGATTAGTAATAGATGTAACACCAGCAAACCCTAATGTTGTTTATGTATTAGCGGCAACAGGCTCGTATACTTTTAAAGGTGTTTATAAATCTTCAGATTCTGGAAATAACTTTACTACAGTTGCGTCTCCAGCAACTGTAGGTGATATTTTTGAATCTACACAAACATGGTTTGATATGGCATTAGCAATATCAGACACTAATGAAAATGAAATTTACACAGGAGTATTAAATATTTGGAAAGGTTTAGTAAATAATAACCAAGCAAGTTTTACTAAAATTAATAATTGGAGTTCGCCATTTAGTTCAACATACACTCATGCAGATATTCATTACTTGAGATATTTTAATGGCGAATTACTTGTTGGATCAGATGGAGGTTTTTATAAATCTACCAATAATGCTGTTAGTTTTACAGACTTAACTGCAGGTATGCAAATAAGCCAATTTTATCGTATTTCTGTGTCTAAAAACTCTTCAAACAAAATGGTTGGAGGTTTGCAAGATAATGGAGGTCATGCTTTTAGTAACAATCAATGGTATAATTATTATGGAGCAGATGGAATGGATACAGCAATAGATCCAAATAATTCAAATCTATATTATGGTTTTATACAAAATGGAAGTGGATTATATATTTCAAATTCTGCGGGAGCTACAGCCAGTAGCAGTGTGGCAGGTCCAGAAAGCGGAAATTGGATAACACCACTTACAATGAATAGTGATAGTGAACTTTTTGCAGGATATTCAGCGTTATATAAATTAGAAAACGGCGCATTTAATCAGATATCTCAAACTTTTACTAATAACATTAATGTTGTTGAAATCGATAAAATAAATCCAGACTTAATTTATATTGTTACAAATAACGGTACTAATCAAGGAACATTAAGAAAAAGTACAGATAGAGGTGTTACTTTTAATACTATGCAAGTTTTTAACTCTGCAATAACATCTGTTGAAATAAATGAAGCTAATAGCGATATTGTATACGTTACAACCTCTGGTTTAAGCGGTCAGGTTTTAAAATCTATTGATGCTGGAGTTACTTTTACAAATATATCTTCAGGTTTGCCAAATGTAACCAAAAATAGTATTAAACATCAAAACTTACATTCAAAAAACCCTTTATATTTAGGCACAAGCCTTGGGGTTTATAGATACGATGATGATACTTTAACTTGGGAATTATTTAATATTGGGCTACCTAATGTAACTGTTAGAGATATAGAAATTAATGTAATAGATAATAAAATTACAGCAGCAACTTATGGAAGAGGTATTTGGCAATCACCTATTCCTGTAGAATTAGCTCCAACAGATGTTAAATTATTATCTGTAAGCGGTATAAGTGATGCTATAGATTGTAATTCTACAATTTCGCCACAAGTTACAATTGCAAATAATGGACTTTCTACCATTACATCTGTAGATGTTACATATACAGTAGATGGTGTTGATTCTGTCTACACTTGGACAGGAACTTTAAATACTGAAAGTAGTACAATAATAAATATTCCTTCTATTAATCTAACAAAAGGAACACATACTTTTAAAAGCACCGTAACTACAACTAACGATGCATATGACGTAAATAATGATTCAGAACAAAAAACAATTTACACTAACGGTTTAGGTACCGTTAATGTTACCAATACTTTTACAACTGAATCTGAAAATTTATTAGTACAAGATGAAGCATCTGCAACTCAATACTGGCAAAGAGGCATCCCTAATGGACTATTACTAAACGATAGTGCAAACCCATCAAATCAAGTTTATGCTACTAATTTAAATGGTGAATACGCAAATAATGTTAAAAGCTACCTTATTAGTGAATGCTATGATTTATCACAATTAGAAAACCCAGAATTAAAATTTGATATGGCTTTCGATTTAGAAACAGATTGGGATATTGTATATATGGAGTATTCAACAAATCAAGGATTAAACTGGAATATTTTAGGTTCTGCAACAAACACTAATTGGTACAATAGTGATACTTTACCAAGTACAAACTGTTACAATTGTCCTGGTGCGCAATGGACAGGACAAAACACAACATTATCCCAGTACAGTTATGACTTAGCTGCATTTGCGAGCGAGCAAAATATTATGTTTAGGTTTGTATTCCATTCAGACCAAGCTGTAACTCAAGAAGGTGTAATAATAGATAATTTTTTAATTACAGGAAGCGTTTTAAGTGTAGATACATTTAAGGCAAGTACTTTTAGTGTTTACCCAAATCCATCGAAAGGTGTTTTTAAAATAAATACAAATACAGCCAATGTATTTAACTTTAATATTTTCGATGTAACAGGAAAACTAATTCTTCAAAAACAAAATGTAAAACCTGTTAATAAAGAATATGAAATTAATTTAGAAGGGTATGCTACAGGAGTTTATTTTCTTCATTTAAAAAGTGGAAGTAATACTGTTGTAAAAAAATTAATTCTTAAATAAAGACTTATAAATAAGATGATACAATGGTGTTTTTATACAAAAACACCATTTTTTTTGCGAAATTAATACCTCAGTAGTGTTAATTATTTTTTAGCTAACAAATATCTAATTAACTTAGTCGTTTATAACCAAAATAACACCAATACAATGAAAAAAATAACAGCAATAGGTGCTTTTGCTCTATTATGTGTTTTTGCATGTAAAGATGATGCAAAAAAAGAAACAGCACAACTAGAAGTAACACCAGGTATCAACCTTGATTACATGGATACTAATGTAAATCCTAATGAGGATTTCTTTAAGTATGTAAATGGAAAATGGTTAGAGAATAATGAAATACCAGACGATCAATCTACTTGGGGAAGTTTTCAAGAATTAAGAAAAAATACAGATGCAGATGCACTAAGTATTTTAAAAGCTGCAATGTCAGACAATAAAGACTTAGAAAAAATTCAAGTCTTACCAGGATCAGATCAAGAAAAAGCAGTACATTATTTTCAAACAATAATGGATACTATTGGTAGAGATAAACAAGGTATCGAGCCATTAAAACCATATTTAGCAAAAATTGACGCTATTAAAAACATTGAAGACCTTCAAGCCTACATGATAGAAATGGAGCCTCAAGGTGGCGGCGGATTGTATGGGTTTGGTGTACGTCCAGATCCTAAAGATAGTAACAGAAATGTTGCATATTTAGGAGGAGGAAGCACAGGTTTACCAGATAGAGATTACTACGTAAAAGACGATGAAGACTCAAAAGAAAAAAGAGCATTATATGTAGCGCACATTACAAGAATGTTACAAGAATTAGGTAGTACAGAAGCAGAAGCTAAGGAAGAAGCAGAAAGAATTTTAGTGTTCGAAACACAACTTGAAGAAGCTAAAATGGATAAAGTAGATAGACGTGATGCACGTAAAAGGTATAACCCGAGATCAATTGAGCAAGTACAAAAAATGGTGCCAGCTGTAAATTGGAAAAACTTTTTAGAAGGAATTGGTGTTAAAGATCTTGATACAGTAATTGTTGGTGATTTAGGATACTTTAATAGATTACAAGAAGTATTAGCAAAAAATAATGTAGAAAATTGGAAATCGTATTTAAAATGGAACACATTTAATAGTGCAGCAGGATTTTTAACTACAGACTTAGAAACTGCTAATTGGGAGTTTTATGGTAGAGATTTAAACGGATCTAAAAAACAAAGAGCTAGAGATGAAAGAGCTTTAGGTTCTTTAAATAGAACTATTGGTGAAGCGTTAGGAAAACTTTATGTAGATAAAAAATTCCCGCCAGAAGCAAAAGAAAAGGCCGAAAAAATGATTCAAAATGTAATTCTTGCTTTCGAAGGTAGAATTAATAACTTGGATTGGATGAGCGATGAAACTAAGAAAAAAGCTATTGAAAAATTAAAAGCAACTAAAATTAAAATTGCATATCCAGACAAATGGAAAGATTATAGCGCTTTAGAAATTAAAAGTGTAGAAGATGGAGGTTCATACCTTCAAAACGCTTTAAATGCAAGAGCCTGGAATTTTAAAAAAAATATAGACAAATTAGGTAAGCCTGTAGATAAAAGCGAATGGTTTATGGCACCACAAATTGTTAATGCCTACTTTAATCCAGCTTATAACGAAATCGTATTTCCAGCAGCCATATTACAACCACCATTTTATAATTATACTGCAGACGATGCTGTAAATTATGGAGGAATTGGAGCTGTAATTGGACATGAAATATCGCATAGTTTTGATGATTCTGGTTCTCGTTATGACAAAGACGGAAACTTAAACAATTGGTGGACAGACGAAGATTTAAAACAATTTGAGGATTTAGGAGAAGCTTTAGCTAACCAATACAGCGCAATAGAAGTATTACCAGAAACAAACATTAATGGTAAATTTACTTTAGGAGAAAACATTGGCGATTTAGGAGGTGTTTTAGCAGCTTACGATGCATTACAATTAAGTTACAAAGAAAACGGAAGACCAGAACCTATAGATGGTTTCACACCAGAACAACGTTTCTTTATGAGTTGGGCTACTGTATGGAGAACTAAAATGAGAGATGACGCATTAAAAACAAAAATTAAAACAGATCCTCATTCACCAGGAATGAATAGAGCTGTTCAACCTTTATTAAATATTGATGCATTTTATAAAGCATTTGATATTAAAGAAGGAGATAAAATGTATATAGCACCAGAGGATCGTGTGAGAATTTGGTAGTAAAACAATTATTTTAAAAAAAAAGGACAACAATCAAGTTGTCCTTTTTTTTATTAAACCAAGTTTTAAACAAATTTAGTTGTTTGTTAATTTTCTATATTTTTAGGATAAATGCCTTAAAATAAGTAACTTTAGTTAAAACTTAAATAATTATATCATGGGAATAAAAAGTTTTCAAGGAGCTAGAAAAGCCACACAGCAAAACAATAATAGCATTCAATCTAACTTTAAAGTTAGTGATTTTATGACACGTGATTTAATAACATTTAAAGCAACACAATCTGTAGAAGATGTTGTTAATACATTAATTAAGCATAAAATTTCTGGTGGTCCTGTTGTTAACGAGAATAATGAATTAATAGGTATAATTTCTGAAGGAGATTGTATTAAACAAATAAGCGATAGTAGATATTATAATATGCCTATGGAAAATGATTCTATAGAAAAACACATGGTAACTAATGTTGAAACCATAGATGGTAATTTAAATGTTTTTGATGCAGCAAAACAGTTTTTAGATTCTAAAAGAAGGCGTTTTCCAATAGTTGAAGATGGTAAACTGGTAGGTCAAATAAGCCAAAAAGACATATTAAAAGCAGCTATGCAATTAAAACAGCAAAACTGGAAATAGTTTATAATTTACGTTTTGGTTTATGTGCCTCAGGAGTATCTGTAATAATAATTTTACTTTTTGCATTTCCAATTATTGAGGCTATACTAGAATAATTATAATCTGCTATAGGGTTTTCTAAATCCATCCATTTAATATTTCCAGCAACTACAATTCTTTCTCCTACTTCTACAATGGCTTCAGTATATCGAAAGCTTTTTGTAAAACCAAATACGCCTTTAGCTTCTATATTATAAGCATTTAATAGCTCTATAAACTCCGGGCTCGATGTGCCAAAAGTGCCAATACGTACCGTTTTATCTGTAATTAAATATTCGTTATAATTCTGTGGTACTTTTTTAGGAAATACAACTACACGTTCACCATTTTGTTCAATAAAAAAATCTTGAATTTCTTCTTCGTAAACTAAAGTTTTCCAATGTGAAGACTTTCCTCTTTTTACCTTTTTTTCAATTTTCATTTTATAAAAAACACAAGGACGTTTGCTTAGTGGAGCAATTAAAGGCGATTCTATATTTAAAGCTTTTCCTTCAATTTTAGAAAAACTATGCGTTCTTAAACTACCAACGCGCTGGTATGGTAGTTTTTTTAGCGTTCTTAAAATAATAGTACTAGCGCTATAATAGTAAATTAAATAAATAATTGCAGCTACAATGCTAATACCTATTCCAATTAGTATAAGTTGGTGCATTTGGTTAAGGTTTTATTTATATGTAGTGTTTTTTTATAATAAGTTACACTTACTCTTTTCCTGCTTTTAAAGCGTAAGCAGCAAATGAGGCTAACCAATGTGAGCCAGCATAAGCTCCAGAATCCATTTTATTATAACTTGCATTAAAATGTGTGTTTGCAAGCGCAATCATTTTATTATTATTTAGTGCTTTTCCTATTTCGAATAAACACCAAGCACGACTAAAATTTAAACCATCAAGATGTGCCATTTTACCATCGGTTTTATCTACAACTTCAACAGGAAATATATGCTGCGAAGGATTTGTAGTGAATCCAGGCATAAATTTACTTAGCCAAATATTATATTCTTCTTCAGGTAAAACATTTAGCATTAAAGCAGCTTCTTGCAAACAAGGAGATAAAAAGTCAAAACCACCAGGCTCCCAACTTAGCGGGCAATTTTCATCTGTATAATAAAAATCTTTTGCTTTCTTTTTAATAACTGTTTCTAAGGTTTTATTATATTTTTTTGCATAATCTAAAGCAAAAGACATCCCAAATGCTGTATTTGGATGTTCTCCAACTCTTATAGGGTAATTAAGTTTTTCTAAAAAAATAATAAATTTATCTTCAATAAGTTTTGTTAATGGCGCTAAATCTTTCGCCATTTTTTTACCGTTTTCAGTTTCATACTCGTTTAAGCTTTCGGCAAGTTTTAATAACCAGGCCCAACCGTAAGTACGTTCAAAAGTTTTATTATGTATATCGTTAAAATAAGCGACTTCTTTTTCAATGTTTTCTTTAGTAATATTAGCGTTTAGTTTTTTTAAAATGGCTTCTTTATGTTTAAATTCGGGAAACTCAATTAATAAGTTTACTAAAGTCCAATGGCCATGTACAGACGAGTGCCAATCAAAACAACCATAAAAAGCAGGATGTAACTCTCGAGGTGTTTTTAAATAAGAAGCATCACCAATTACTTGGTTTAGTTTATTTGGGTATTCCTGGTCAATGCAATTATAGGCAAAGTGATAGAGATAATTAGCTTTGTCCTCTGTAAAATTTATAGCTTTGGTTGTTATATTTTTAGTACTAACAGGTTTCGTTTTTATTGGTTTGTTTTTTGCTTTATCACAGCTAAAAACTGTAATTAAAAAACATAATAATATTAGAGTATTTTTCATGAGTTATTTTCGTTTTACTAAAGCAAAAAAATCGTTTTCTAATGGTAAATAACCTTGATCATAAACAAAGTAGTAAACAGTACCAGCTTTGGTAGTATAAATACTTGTAAAGTAATTAAAATCGAACCCTTTTTCTATAAGTTTCGTTTTTGTGGTTTTGGTTTTTTGCTCTGGATTCAAGTTTTCTAATATTCTCCAGTTTTTTCTTAAACGGTTATTAATATTTCTTATTAAGTTTTTTCCATCTTTATTAATTTTATTATTAAATGCATTTCGACAGCCATCACTACAGAATTTTTTATCGATTCTGCCAACAATTTTGTCACCACATTCAGGGCATTTTTTTTGCATAATTGTTTTTATTTAGTTCGTACCAATTAATCATCTCGTTTTCAAAAGGAAATTGCTCAATATAATTTAAGCCTATTTTTTTTAGTATTTTATTAGATGCTATATTTCCTGTTTCTGCAGCACCTACTATGGTGTCTAAATTCATTGTGTTGAATCCATATTCTAATGATGCGATTGCAGTTTCAAAGGCATAACCTTTGTTCCAGAAACGTTCTATTAATCTATAGCCAACATCGTAAAAGTCTCTTTTATCACCTAATGTTTCTTGCTCTCCTGTATTAAATTTTAATCCAGACCAACCAATAAATTCATTTGAAGCTTTTTCTATAACAGCAAATCTTCCAATACCACGAGTTTGATATTGATTTATAATTTTATTTATATTTTCTTGTGCCTCTGCTTTAGTTTTAATAGGTTTTTTACCTAAGTATACATGTACATTTGGGTTGGAGTCCAACTCAAACATACCATCTAAATCTGTAGCTCTTATTTCTCTTAAAATTAGCCTTTGGGTTTCTATGTGTGTACTCATTTTATTTGTGTTTGTTTAAACAGTGTTTTGAAAATCAGTAGTGTAAGATACTAATTAATCGTTTACAAACGACAACAAACGCTTACAATCGACATTAAATACGTAAATACCGAATAACTTTTTACTTCTACAAGATCTTTGCAGTGTCGAAACATAAGAACTCGATGGTATTAACTGTTTAACACGAAAAATTAAAAATTATGAACACGCTTAAAAACAAAGTACAGTTAATTGGTAACTTAGGTCAAGATCCAGAAATTATCAATTTAGAATCAGGAAAAATGTTAGCTAAATTTTCTATCGCAACAAACGATAGCTATAAAAATGCTAATGGTGAAAAAATCACCGATACGCAATGGCACAATGTTGTTGCTTGGGGAAAAACAGCACAAATTATAGAGAAGTATGTAACAAAAGGAAAAGAAGTTGCTATAGAAGGAAAACTTACAACAAGAAGTTGGGAAGATAAAGATGGAATGAAACGCTACATAACAGAGGTTGTATGTAACGAGCTATTAATGCTTGGAAATAAATAAGCATATAAAACATAATAAAAAAAGGCTCACTTAAGTGAGCCTTTTTTTATTTTTTAGAGAGTATTAAATACACAGGGAAATGGTCACTATAACCACCTTTGTAGCGTTTGCCAACATACGTTCTATAAGGAGAACCTTTATATTTGCCGTCGCGTTCTTTTAAAAAATCTTCATCAAAAATATTAGCATTCACAAATCTTAAGGCATTTTTTTTACGTTCAAAAAAATTGTGAGTAATTAAAACTTGATCAAATAAATTCCATCTTTGGTTATGGCTAGTTGTACCGCGATCTCGAGACAAAAGTGTTCGCATTGGGTTAAACAAGCCATGACTAAGCTCTAGAGATTTTATACTTTTACTAAAAGGATCATCGTTAAAATCACCCATTACAATTATTTTAGCTTCACTGTTTTTTTCTTTTAATTCTGTTATTATTTCGGTTACTTTTTGCGAAGCTTTCATACGTTTATATTCAGTTTCCACATCACCAGATCGTCGAGATGGCCAATGGTTAACAAGCACATGTAGCTCTAAGCCTTCAAATAAACCACTAACTAATAATATATCTCTTGTTAAATCTACTACACCCAAATCGTCTACTAAATCTAGAGTATAAGATTTAGAATAGGCAACTTTAAACACAGACTCATCGTAAAGTAAAGCAACATCAATGCCTCGCTCATCTGGAGAATCATAATGTACAAAATCGTAGTTATATTCCTTAAGGTGTTTAGAGTTTACTAAATCTTTTAAAACAGCTTCGTTTTCAATTTCAGCTAAACCAACAATTGCAGGATGTCTATTAACATCTTTTTTTCCAATATTAGAAATAACGTAACCAATTTTTCGTAGTTTATTATTGTAACGTTTTATACTCCATTTTTTTTCAGAATTAGGAGTCATATCACTGTCTCGTGTTAATTCATCATCATAAACATCAAATAGGTTTTCAATATTATAAAAAGCGATACAGTGTCTTTTTCTTTTAGATTTAAAGAAGTTTAATTTCAATTTTTTTAGATTTGATAGAGTTAAAAATAGCAAATTTAATCTGCTTTCAATTGATTAACTTTGTGTTTTAAAATAAATTTATGTTAGAAAAGAAAGATGTAGAATTAGAAAGTGCTGTTCTAATAGGAATTATTACTAAAGATCAGGACGAAGAACGCTCTAAAGAATATTTAGATGAGTTGGAGTTTTTAACTTACACAGCCGGTGGAGATGTAAAAAAGCGTTTTACACAAAAAATGGATATGCCTAATCCTAAAACCTTTATTGGTACAGGAAAAATGGAAGATGTTCGCCAGTATATTGAAGCTAATAATATTAGTACTGCAATTTTTGATGATGAGTTGTCTGCAGCTCAAGAACGTAATATCTCTAAAATATTAAACTGTAAAGTATTAGACAGAACAAATTTAATATTAGATATTTTTGCACAACGAGCACAAACCAGTGCGGCAAGAACACAAGTAGAATTAGCACAATTTGAATATTTATTACCGCGACTAAAAGGAATGTGGACACACCTTGAAAGACAAAAAGGTGGTATAGGTATGCGTGGACCTGGAGAAACAGAAATTGAAACAGATAGACGTATAGTTCGTGACCGTATTGCATTATTAAAAGCAAAAATTAAAACAATAGACAAACAAATGTCTGTGCAACGCGGTAATCGAGGTAAAATGGTTCGTGTCGCTTTAGTTGGGTATACCAACGTAGGTAAATCTACCTTAATGAATACCATTAGTAAAAGTAAAGTATTTGCAGAAAACAAGCTTTTTGCAACTTTAGATACTACAGTTAGAAAAGTAGTAATACAAAACCTACCATTTTTATTAAGCGATACAGTAGGTTTTATACGTAAACTACCTACGCAATTAGTAGAGAGTTTTAAAAGTACATTAGACGAGGTTCGTGAGGCAGATTTATTACTACATGTTGTAGATATTTCTCACCCTAATTTTGAAGACCATATAGCATCTGTAAACAAAATTCTTGGTGAAATAGATAGTAGCAATAAGCCAACAATAATGGTTTTTAATAAAATTGATGCTTATCAAGCCAAACCATACGATGAAACCGATTTAATTGCAGAAAGAACCGAAGAACATTACAGTCTTGCCGAGTGGAAAAGAACTTGGATGAATCGAGTTGGTGAGGATAATGCATTATTTATTTCGGCATTAAACAAGAAAAACTTAGAAGACTTTAAAAAACGTGTTTACGATGAGGTAAGACAAATACACATTACACGTTTCCCATATAATCATTTTCTATATCCAGATTACGATTATGAAAACATGGGAGAAGAAGAATAAATTAATAAGGGCGTTACCTAAAGGTCAGGCTATACGTTATATCTTTTTTTTGCCATATATGGCAGCAAAAAAAAGGATGCCACTACTATCCTTAACGCAAAAAAAGCACTTCTTTTATTAGAAGTGCTTTTTTTAATATAATTAGAACCAACATTATATATAATACCGTATCTAAATAAAGCAAGATATTTTCACGTTATAAATATTCATGATAAAACAAAAAATAAATTCAGTACTAAAAAATAAATGGGTAAAAAAATGCTTAGCAGCAGGTGTAATAGCCTTAATTTTAGCTATTATTTTTTACCTAAGCATCTATTTTGGAGCCTTTGGAAAATTACCAAATACAGCAGCGCTAACAAATTTAAAGCAAGCCGAAGCAACCCAAGTTTTAGATAAAGACAGCACACTTATTGGTAAATATTATATTTACGATAGGCAGCCACTAACATACCAAGAATTCCCTAAACACCTTCTAAATGCCTTAATAGCAACAGAAGATGTAAGATTTTATGAGCATGATGGTGTAGATAATGTTAGTTTATTACGCGTATTTTTTAAAACAATATTATTTCAAGACCAATCCTCAGGTGGCGGTAGTACAATAACTTTACAATTAGCAAAAAATCTATTTGGAAGAGATAATCACTTTGTATTTAGTACAGTAATTAATAAAATAAAAGAATCTATTGTTGCAAAACGAATAGAAGAAATTTACTCTAAAAAAGAAATACTTACACTGTATCTTAATACTGTACCATTTCCAGACAACACATATGGAATAGAAAGCGCATCGCGCAAATTTTTTAATGTATCTACAAGTAATTTAACAGTGTCGCAAGCGGCAACATTAGTAGGTAGTTTAAAAGCAAACAGCTATTATAATCCCAGGCGAAATTTAGAAAATAGCCAAAAACGGCGTGATGTAGTACTACATCAAATGTTTAAATACAATTTTTTAAAAGAAGCAGAATTAAACAAAGCAAAGCAAGATTCTTTAATTTTAGACTATCAGTCTTTTAATCACGATTTAGGTTTAGCACCTTATTTTAGAGCACAATTAAAAAAAGAATTAAGCATAATTTTAGCCAATTATAAAAAGCCAAATGGCGAACCTTACGATTTGTATAACGATGGTTTAATAGTGCACACAACATTAGACCAACAAATGCAAAAGTATGCGGAAGAAGCTATGCAATCTCACTTAACAAAACTGCAAAAAGCTTACGAAGCTTCATACGGTAATAATGCACCTTGGAAAACAAATAAAACAATAATTGAGAGCGCTTTAAAAACGTTGCCAGAATATAAAAAATATGAAGCATTAGGTTTAGAAAAAAATCAAATTATAGACTCACTTTCTGTAAAACATGAAGTAGAATTATTTAGTTGGGATGGTGTTACAAAAAAACAAGTATCTACAATAGATAGTTTACAACATTATTTAAAATTTTTAAATACAGGTATGATTGCTTTAGACCCTAAAACTGGAGCAGTAAGAACCTATGTTGGTGGTACAGATTATAGATTTTTTAAATACGATCATGTGTCGCAAAGTGAACGTCAAGTAGGTTCAACCTTTAAGCCATTTGTATACACTGCAGCTATAGAAAACGGTATGAAACCGTGTACTTATTTTTCGCCAAAAGCCATTACTTATACAGATTATAAAAACTGGACACCAACCAATTCTGGAAGTAAAGCCGAAGATCCACATATTAACTACAACTTAGAAACTGCCTTAAGCCAGTCTATGAATACCATTGCAGTTAAGGTTTTAAATGAAGTAGGAATAGATAATGTTTTGCAGCAAGCTAAAAAATTAGGTATTACAAAAGACTTACCTAAAGAACCATCTTTAGCTTTGGGTGTAGCAGAAATTAATATAAAAGAACTTGCCGGCGCTTATGCCAGTTATGTAAACAATAGTAAACCGGTTAAGCCTTATTTTATTACTAAAATTGAAGATAAAAACGGAGTAGAAATTGTGTCTTTTAAACCAGAAGAAAACACAACAAAAGCTTATAGTGATAATACAAGGCAAGTTATGTTACAAATAATGAAATCTACTGTAAACTCAGGAACAGCAGCAAGACTTCGTTCCACATATAACTTAAAAAATAATATTGCAGGTAAAACAGGAACTACTCAAGATAATAAAGATGGTTGGTTTGTAGGTATAACACCAAATTTGATTACTGTAAATTGGGTTGGTAACGATAATTATAATATTGGTTTTAAAACCACAGGATTAGGGCAAGGTGCAAATTCAGCATTGCCAATTTTTGCTAAATTTTATCAGAAATTAAATTTAGATTCAAATTATAATTCAATAACAAAAAGTAATTTTGAAAATCCTTCACCAGATGTTATTGATGCTTTAAACTGTGAAGATGAAAAACGTGATGGTTTCTTAAAACGTTTATTTGGTAAAAAGAAAAACGAACGAAAATTTAATAAAAGAGATTAATTTTATTATTTATAAACTTTATTTCGCTCTTTTGTAATAAAAATCTACGGTTATAGGTTCTTTATCCATTTTACCTTCAATCCAAGCATGTATAGAATCTTTTACAGGATTTGAGTAAGATATTTTTGAAGGAAAATCATGTTTTAAATTCTCGAAAGTAAAAACACCATTATTAGTAGGTTTCAGCCTAAAAGTTACAGGTTTGTTATCATTTTGGTTATACGCTACAACTGTAAATGTTACAGCGTTATCAACTTGTTGTAGTGTTACACGCTCGGCAAAAACGGTATCGTTTTCTACAATAGTATAGCTGTGCGCTTTTAAAGTACTATCGTTTGTTTTGTGCCAATTTTCAAAAGATTGTTTTTCTTCAGTAATATTTGTCCAACTTCCAACTAACCATTGTAGTTGTTCAATTTTTTCGTAATTCTTTTTTGATATTTCTGCTTGTTTTTCTTCTTTTTTACAAGAAATAAAAACTAGAATTAAACATAGTAGCGATAATTTTTTCATTTTAAACGCCTATAAAACAGTAAGGTACAAAAAAACGCGTCTCTAAAAAGAAACGCGTTTTATATTTAAGTATTTTAAAGGTTTATAGGTTATAGCTTAAACCTATTAACCAGTAAGATTGTAATTTGTTATCTACATTATCAAATGTAGGAATTGCTTGAAGCGGTGTAGCTAAAGGATCGTGTTGCCCTAAAGCATAGTTAAGCGCTTCTTGTTTGTTGCTTCTTAAACCAAAATCGAAACCAACACCAATCATTTTCCATAATGTGTAGCTAAAAGAGTTTGTCCAAGTTATGTTAGATAAATCTCCACTTTTATAGCTTTGAAAAGTAGATAAGTTAGATTTAAAGCTAACAGCTCCAATTTGTCTTGTGTAATCTGCAACAATTTTAGCACCTAAAGACGATTCAAAAACAGAATCACCATCAGCAAATACAAAATTGTAGTTTAATGGGTGCACAACAACTATTAAGTTTTCTAAAGGTGTCCAAGTACCACCAACACCAACATCTAAGTATCCTGGATCATTAAAGTTGTCTAGTAAAGTAGTTCTGTATTCTGCTAAACCAGAAACAGCAAAGTTTTTAGTAAGGTTTCTTCCGTATAAAGAAGAAATGTTAAAAACATCTGTAGTTGGGTTAAAACTATCATCATCAGTTGGATCGTTTTTATCATCTAACTTAACCCAGTTTAAATTAGTTGTTAACGCGTTTCTCCAGAAAAACTTTTCTTCAATTAAATTAGCAAAACCATTAATAGAAACACCAATGTTACCAGAAGAGTTATCTGGTGTACCTTGAGCATACCAATTGCTAAAGTTAGAAATGGTTCCACCTATAGTACCAAAAAGACCTTTTCTCCATCCTGGAAGTGCGTCTATTTGAGCTTGTAATGCATTTGCTTCAGCTTGAAATTTATCTGCTTCGGCTTGTTTTTCTGCTTTTTGAGCTTGAAGCTCTTCTTTAGTCTGTGCGTTAATTGTAAATGTTCCAATTGATAACGCTAGTAATAATAAAAGTTTTTTCATTTTAAATCTTAAAAATTTTATGTTGTAAAAGTAGTAGAAATAGAAATAATAGCTAAAATTACTGTAGCTATTTAGTATAAAATATAGATTAAGTGTGCTTTTTAAACGATTATTAGCGCTTATAAAGTGGCACAGAAGAACAGGCTTCACCAAATAATATAGATTTTACTACTGGCTTTAATTTGTTACTTAACATAATTAATGCACTATTTGGTACTGGCTTTTTAGAGCATCCTTTTATAATAACAGGTTTATCTTTGTAAGTACTAGTGTCTAAATTAGCGATTATTTCTTGATATATTTCTGTTTCTAACGCTTCTAAACTCCCTAAAACTGTTTTTTTAGTATATGGTTGAAGCTGTAACGTAATTAACATAAATGCCCAAGCTGGTACAATAGCATCGGTAGAGCAGGTAAGTGCAACGTATTGGTTTTCATGTTGTGACCAATTATAGTTTTTTACGCTTTCGCGGAAGTCTTTCTCACGTAAAACAAAACCTTCGTACAACCAGTCTTTAATATCAAAAACGACACGTTTTCCTTCAGGATAAAAATCCTCAAGATCAAAAACAACTAATTTACTATTTGCAACGCGATTTATAATTTCTTCTGCCATAATACAAATTTAAATATTTATTGGTATCCTTCTGCCTGTAGTGTAAATAAATCGGCATATAATAATTTGTTTTCCATTAACTCTTCATGTGTTCCTATTTCTAAAACACGACCTTCTTCTAAAACTAAAATTCTATCTGCTTGCCTAACGGTACTAAATCTATGAGAAATAATAATACTTGTTTTTCCTTGTGTTAAGCCAATAAAACGCTCAAAAACTTCACTTTCTGCTTTGGCGTCTAATGCTGAGGTTGGCTCATCTAATATCATAACCTTTGCATCTTTCATGTAAGCTCTTGCTAATGCTACTTTTTGCCATTGACCTCCAGAGAGTTCTTGTCCTTTAGCAAAACGTTTTCCTAGCTGTTGGTTATAACCAAACTTTAAATCTTGCACGACTTCGTTAGCTAAACTTAATTGTGCTGCGTTTTCAATTTTAATTTGGTTATCTATTTCTTCTATATCGCCAATGGCAATGTTTTCTTTAACGGTAAATTCGTATTTAAAGAAATCTTGAAAAATAACGCCAAAATATTCTTGATAGTTTGCTTTATTAAACCTATTAATATTAATGCCATCTAGTAATATTTCACCAGATGTTGGCTCGTAAAACCGTAATATAAGTTTGGTTAAGGTTGTTTTTCCTGCTCCATTTTGTCCTACAAAAGCAAGCTTTTCGCCAGCTTTCATGGTAAAACTAATGCCTTTTAATATTTCATTATCGGATCCTGGATAAGCAAAACGAACGTTTTTAAATTCGAATCCTTTTTTAATGGTTTTAGGAAGTGGCGTGTCTTCCTTATGGTTAGGTTCTATAGAAATGTCTAAAAAATCGAAATAATCTTTTAAGTACAAGGCACTTTCTGTAATTCTAGTAAATTTTGAGAAGAAGTCTTGTAAATTTTTAGTAAGCCTGTTAAACGATCCTGAGAGAAAAGTTAGTTCACCTAAAGTAATGGCTCCAGAAATTACTCTGTAAATTATAAATACATAAGCGCCATAATAGCTTAATGTACCTAAAACATTAAATAGGAAGCCTAAAGCTGATCGTTTTACTGCTAGCTTTTTATTTAAATCATAATACTCATGAGAAAGGTTTTTAAACCTGTTAACCACAAAATCTGTTAGCCCAAAAAGTTTTATTTCTTTTGCTGTTTTATCGTTAGCACCAATAAAACGCAAATAATCGAGTTCTCTGCGCTCTGCAGTCCAACCTCTAGCTAAAGAGTATTGCTGTTGGCTAAACCAAATTTCGTTTATAAACGATGGTATAATGCTTAATACTAAAAGGATAATTAAGTAAGGTTCAAAATAAACTAAACCGGCAACTAAAGTTAGTATAGATATAAGGCTTTGTACTTCTCCTAAAGCGTTAGACATTAATCCAACGCGGCCAGTTGTTTGTGTTCTGGCGCGCTCTAATTTATCATAAAACTCTGAGTTTTCTAACAGACTTATGTTTATTTGATTTGTTTTTTTTATGATTCTTACAGAAGAACCTATAGAATAAGAATCGCCTAATAAACCATCTGTTAATGATATGGCTCTACTTATTAAATCTGAAAGTATTATTAACCCAAACTCTATGGCAACATAGGTCCAGAGTTGTGTTAAATCTGAAACATCTGCTTTAGTTTGTAAAATAATTTCATCTATAATTATTTTACCAATCCAAAGTATTACTACAGGTAAAACTGCACCAACAAGCCTACAAAAAGCAGAAAGTAAAAACAGTTTTTTATTGGTTTTCCAAATTTCTTTAAAAAACCTAGGAATGAAAACCAGTGCACTAAAAGACTGTTTTAAACTGGTTTTTTTATTGTCTTTAAGTGATGTTAGTTTACGTCTTGGCATTCAATAGTATTTATAACATACCAAGTTCCAGCTTAGCTTCTTCACTCATTAAGTCTTGAGTCCAAGGCGGATCGAAAGTAATTTCTACTTCGGCATCTTTAACTGCTTTAAGAGATTTTACTTTTTCTTCAACCTCTAAAGGCAATGTTTCGGCTACAGGACAATTAGGAGTTGTTAAAGTCATTAAAATTTTAACGTCGTAGTCTTCATTTACAAAAACGTCGTAAATTAATCCTAATTCATATATATCAACAGGAATTTCTGGATCGTAAATTGTTTTTAATACAGCTACTATTTTTTCGCCTAATTCTGTAGTGTCTATTGTTGTTTCGCTCATGGAAAATATATTTTGTTTTTCTTTTTAAAAAAGAAAGGTATTATTTTAATTGCGTTTGGTAGGCAATAGCATACATTTTAAGTTGCTTAATCATGCTTACTAAACCATTTGCTCTTGTTGGCGATAAATGTTCTTTTAAACCAATTTTATCTATAAAATCTGTATTAGCATCAATTATATCTTTTGGGTGCTGGTTAGAGAATGCTCTAATTAAAATAGCAATTATACCTTTTGTAATTATAGCATCACTATCTGCTGTAAAAGCAACTTTATCGTCGTTCATTTCTGCATGAACCCAAACCTTACTTTGGCAGCCTTTTATAATATTATTATCGGTTTTAAATTGGTCGTCTATAAGTGGTAATTCTTTACCTAAATCTATCATGTATTGATAGCGTTCTTCCCAATCTTCAAACATTGAAAACTCGTCTATTATTTCGTCTTGTATTTCTTGAATACTTTGCATTTTTAATTTTAATTTTCTATTGCAAAATTACGCAAATCTTTAATTCTTTTCTTCACTTTGGTTTGCAATCTTTAAAAGTAAAGTGACTAAAGGCTCTATTTCTTTATTTGGTTTTCCAGCATCAAAAACCGGAACATTAAATGTTTCTCCGTTTTTGGTTATAGAAAAATTTGCCATGGCTGCACCATCGTATTGATGTGCTTTTGTTGGTGGCTGTAAGTTTGAAAGTGCTTTAAGGTTTAAATTCTCAACTAAGTTTTTAGCTGTCGACCAATTTTCGTTAGAACAAACTTTAGCAACTGGTTCTGCGCCATGACCTTTTTGAATACTTACCGCTTTGTTATCTAGTACAATTTTATTAAAACTTCCTCTAGACTGTGTTTTATATTCAATTTTAAAAGTCTCTTGAGAAACTTTTTGATTTATAGTATTTGTTGCAGTTAGTAATGTACTATCATTATAGCTTAGCGTTAACTTTCCCTTTTCAATTTTATAACTATTAGCTTTACTTAAATGATTTAGTAATTGTCTTTCAATAGAATTTACAGCATTATCTGCACACATTTTTTTTGTAGATGCAAGTTTACTGAACTCAATGGTATTATTTAGTGTTGAAAAGCTTCCAGAAAAATTATTACATCCAGAAAAACCTGATACTATATTACTTTTGCTATCAAAATTAAGTGTAAGTTTTTGATCAATATTATTAGTATCAATAGATGAAATAAAAAACTCACCACTTGGTGTATTTTGAGAAGTAGTATTATTATCGTTTGTAAGATTTGAAGCTGCTTGATTGGCGCCACAAGCGTTTAAAATAACAGTAAAAAAAAGCATTGTAATTGTTTTCATTTTGTAATAGTTGTTTGTTGTGATATAATATTACAAAAAAGAAGCCAAAGTTTTACGATAACATCATTTTTGCTTTTTTTATGCCTTCTACTAAAGCATCAATCTCTTGTTTTGTATTATAAAATGCGAATGATGCACGAATAGTTCCTGGGATTTTAAAGTAATCCATTATTGGTTGAGCGCAATGGTGACCTGTTCTAACAGCGATTCCCATTTTGTCTAATAATGTACCAACATCGTAAGGATGAATACCATCTAAATTAAAAGAAATAACAGATGTTTTATTTTTGGCAGTACCATAAATTTTTAAACCGTCTATTTCTAATAGTTTTTCTGTACCGTATTTTAATAATTCGTTTTCGTAATTAGCTATAGTTTCAAAACCTACAGTATTCATATAATCTATGGCTGCACCAAAAGCAATACCGCCACAAATATTTGGTGTTCCTGCTTCAAATTTATGAGGTAATCCTGCGTAAGTTGTTTTTTCGAAAGATACTTGATCTATCATTTCGCCACCACCTTGATATGGAGGAAGTTTTTCTAACCATTCTTGTTTTCCATATAACATTCCAACGCCTGTTGGTCCACACATTTTGTGTGCAGATGTTACATAAAAATCTACGTTTAATGCTTGAACATCTGGTTTTACATGCGGACAAGCTTGTGCGCCATCTATTAATACAGCTGCGCCAACATTATGCGCTTGTTTTATAATAGATTCTATAGGGTTTATAGTCCCTAATGCATTTGATATATGGTTTACAAATACCAGTTTTGTTTTATTAGAAAGTAATTGAGCATAAACAACCATATCTAATTCACCTTCTTGGTTCATAGGTATGACTTTTAAAGTAGCTCCTGTTTTTTCACATAACATTTGCCAAGGTACAATGTTACTGTGATGCTCTAATGCAGAAACTATAACCTCATCACTTTTATTAAGTAATGCAGCAAAACCATGTGCTACTAGATTTATACTTTCTGTTGTTCCTGAAGTATATATAATCTCGTAAGCATGTTTTGCGTTAAAATGGTTTTGTATGGTTAGTCTAGCAGCCTCGTATTTATCTGTAGCTTCTTGGCTTAATGCATGAACGCCTCTATGTATATTTGCATTATAATTACTGTAGTAATCTACAATAACATCTATAACCTGTTGTGGTGTTTGCGATGTTGCTGCGTTATCAAAATACACCAAAGGTTTGCCGTTTACTTTGCGGTTAAGTATTGGAAAATCTTTTCTTATTTTATCTATGTCTAACATCTGTTATCTGTAATATTTTATTTTATGACCATTATAATAACCAAGACCATTTAAGTTTGTCAAAAATACGAAACGTTTTTCATCTATAAACTCAAATTTTTTAACTGCCATTTGTGAACCAACTGAATGAGGCAAGCCACCTTTCCAGAATAATATTGGTTTAAAAATTAATTCTTTTGAAAACTTTTTACCTTTTTCAATTATCTTGAAAAAACCTTTGTTAGAATAATAATACATTGAATCATTATATGGGTTATAGGTTACTGGTCCTAAGTATTCAACTAATTTTTTAACTGTTACCTTTTTATTGTTTCTAACTATTTCTCTTTCAGTGTGTTCTAAAATATAATCTATTGATATACTGTTGTAAAAATCTAAAAATTTTGTTTTAGAATAAATTGATATGCCTCCGCTAATAAAAAAGTGATGCGTGCTTTGGGAGATGAAAATTTTTCCATTTTTATCTTCAGCTATACCTTTAACTCCATTATGTATTGGTATTTGTGCAGGGAATTTATAAATCAACTCGTTATGTATTAGTTTAATTTTGGTTGGAAAAGTATCAATAACTGCTTTTTTATAGTCATGCTCTTTGTTCCATTTCTTTTCCTCTTTATAAGTTAAATGAGAATTAATATCTAAATATTCTTCTTCAAAAAATGTTTTTTTATTAATGTCAAAAAACCATGTGTATTGACCAAATTCGCCTCTGTCGTATGTTAACCAAAGTCTATTTTCTTTATCTAAATATGAAAGACTAGGTTTTCTTAAGTATTTAGTTATGGTATCAGTACTTCTGTGTCTAGAATTATATATTCTATTTCTTCCTTTTGGATAAAATAGTTTTTTGTCTAAATAAATTCCTCTATTGGATAGTATTAATGTTTTATTTTTCGAAGTAATAAAAGTTGAAAACGCTTCTCCTTTAAAAGTGTCTTTTTGTTTCCAATTATTGTCATTTATAAATTCAAGAACTTGACCTTTTGTTGTAGTAGCTACTAATCTGTTTTTATGTGACTTTGCAATTGTATTAATATTTGATTTTATTCCATTTATCGTGTTTGTTTTAATATCCCAAATAACTAAACTATCACCTTTTGTAATTGAATAAATTTCATTATCAATAATTATAAAATCTTTATAATTGGTTTTTAAAGCTTCGAATTTTATTGAAGGAATACTGTCTTGTGCTATTAATAAAAATGGAATTAGAATAAAATAAAGTAACTGTACTTTTTTCATAATAGCTGGTTTTAAATTATAATTTAAAACTATAACAAATTAATCATTTTAAAAGCATTAATGAGTAAATATGCTCTTTGATTGAGTGAAAGGCATAAAAAAACTGTTTCTAAATATTAGAAACAGTTTTTAATTATTTTCAGAATTATATAATTTCTGTTTTTCAGAATTTTATAAATCAAAACCAATATTAACACCTAATTTATTGGCAATTAATTTAGTTATACGTTGTTTAAGTTCTGGAATTTTTACTGAGTCTAATACATTATTACTAAAGGCAAACATTAATAATGCTCTAGCTTCTTTTTCTGGAATACCACGTTGTTTCATGTAAAACAATGCACTATCATCTAATTGTCCAATAGTACAACCATGAGAACATTTAACATCGTCTGCAAAAATCTCAAGTTGTGGTTTTGTATTTATGGTAGCTTTGTCGCTTAATAATATGTTGTTATTAGCTTGAAATGCATTTGTTTTTTGTGCTTCTTTATTTACAACTACTTTTCCATTAAAAACACCTATTGCATTATCACTAAAAATACCTTTATAATCTTGATGACTTTCACAGTTTGGCTCGATATGGTGTACTAATGTGTTATGGTCTACATGTTGTTTATCTCCAATAATAGTAATACCTTTCATTGTAGAATCTATACGCTCACCGTTTTGATAAAAATTTAGATTATTACGTGTAATTTTTCCACCAAAACTAAAAGTATGAACTAAACAATGACTTTGCTCTTTTTGGTCTACGTAAGTATTATCTATTAATGAGGCATTTTTATTATCGTTTTGAATTTTATAATAATCTACTATTGCTCGTTTATTACCATAAATTTCTGTAACGCTATTAGTAAATACAGGGTTTTCTGTTAAACTTTGGTGACGTTCTATAATTTGCACATGTGAGTTTTCGTCTACAACAATTAAGTTTCTAGGCTGAAGCATTAATGCTGCTTCATTTCCTGTAGAGAAATGTATAATTTGTATTGGTTTTTCTACCAATTTATTTTTTGGAATGTGTATGTATGCTCCTTCGTTTGAAAATGCAGTGTTTAAAGAGGTTAAACTTTCTTTAGGTGCAATTTTATTAAAATAATTTTCTATTACAGGTCTATATTTTGGCTTATTTAAAGCCGAAGACATTAAGCAAACATCTATACCATCATGTGTTACATGAGATAGGTGAGATGAATATTTACCATCAATAAAAATAATTTTATAAGTATCTATATCGTGTATAAAGTATTTTTGTATTTCTTTATAGTCTAATGCATTTTGCTGTTTAGGAAAAACACTATAGTCTTCTTTTAAAATACTTTTTAAAGATGTGTATTTCCAAGCTTCATCTTTTTTTGAAGGAAAGCCTGTAGTCTCAAAAGTTTTTATTGCCTCTGTTCTTATATCATGAACAGGTGAGTCTACATCGATTGTGTTTTCGAATGCTAAAAAAGATGATACTAATTTTTCTTTTAAATCCATGTTGTTAAGTCTTCAGTTTTTAGTTTTTTATTACAGTTAAACAACTGCTTAGTGTAACTATTAACTGGTTACTAATTTTACGAGTTCACTTCTTCTTTGATCCAGTCGTATCCTTTTTCTTCTAATTCGTGTGCTAATTCTTTACCACCAGATTTAACTATACGCCCATTGTATAAAACATGTACAAAATCTGGTACGATATAATCTAATAAACGTTGGTAATGTGTTATAACAACAACAGCATTATCTTTAGATTTTAGTTTATTAACACCATTTGCTACAATACGTAAAGCATCAATATCTAAACCAGAATCTGTTTCATCTAAGATTGCTAGTTTTGGTTCTAGCATTGCCATTTGAAAAATTTCATTACGTTTCTTTTCTCCTCCAGAAAATCCTTCGTTTAAAGAACGTGATAAAAACTTACGGTCTATTTCTAATAATTCAGATTTTTCACGAATCATTTTAAGCATGTCTTTAGCAGGCATGTCTTCTAAACCTTTTGCTTTACGTGTTTCGTTAATTGCAGTCTTCATGAAATTTGTAACAGAAACACCTGGAATTTCTACAGGATACTGAAACGATAAGAAAATACCTTTATGTGCACGCTCTTCGGCAGCTAAATCTTCAAGGTCTTCACCATCTAGTAAAATTTCACCTTTTTCAACTTCGTATTCTTCTTTTCCAGCAATAACTGAAGCTAAGGTACTTTTTCCTGAACCATTTGGTCCCATTATAGCATGTACTTCTCCTGGTTTTACTTCAAGGTTAATGCCTTTTAAAATCGATTTGTCTTCAACACTTGCGTGCAAATCTTTTATTTGTAACATAGTCTTATTTTCCTATTTTAATCACTTCTTTTTTAGCGTCTTGTTTTTTAACGCTAATAATTTCTTTAATATCTATACTGTATGGCCAAGCTTCTTCGCCTTCTTTTTTAGGTATTAACTTACCTCTAACTTGTACTAAAACACCATCTGTAGCTTCTTCTTTAAAAGGTTCGCTCATTTTGTTTAGTTCCTTTGATTTATTATTAATAACTACGCCGTAAATAGAGCTATTTCCTACTTGTAAAACAGCGGCATCTCCATAAAATGAAAACTCTCCACTTAGAGTTGTTAAGCCGTCTTTTGCTTGAGATCTATCTACACCATCTGCATCTATAGTTGTTGTTTCAACTTGTTTTGCATCTGTTTTACAGTTTGTAAACACTGTAACACATAAAAGGAGTATTAAAACTTTTTTCATATTTAAAAAATAATAAATCTGGTTAGTTTTTAATTATCCTACAGAACCTTCTAAGCTAATTTCTAAAAGCTTTTGTGCTTCTACTGCAAATTCCATTGGTAATTTATTTAACACTTCTTTACTAAAACCATTTACTATTAATGCAATAGCTTTTTCTGTGTCTATACCACGTTGGTTACAGTAAAATATTTGGTCTTCACCAATTTTACTTGTAGTAGCTTCGTGCTCTATCATGGCGCTTTTATTTTTTGCTTCTATATATGGAAACGTATGTGCGCCACACTCGTTACCCATAAGTAAACTATCACATTGTGAAAAGTTACGTGCATTTTCTGCGCGAGAACTTACTTGTACTAATCCACGGTATGAGTTTTGTGATTTACCTGCAGAAATACCTTTTGATATAATGGTTGATTTAGTGTTTTTACCTAAATGAATCATTTTAGTACCTGTATCTGCTTGTTGGTAATTGTTTGTTACTGCTATAGAGTAAAATTCACCTACAGAGTTATCACCTTTTAATACGCATGAAGGATATTTCCAGGTTACTGCACTTCCAGTTTCAACTTGAGTCCAAGAAATTTTTGCGTTTTTCTCACATAAACCTCTTTTTGTAACAAAGTTAAAAACACCACCTTTTCCTTCTGCATTTCCAGGATACCAGTTTTGTACTGTACTGTATTTAATTTCTGCATCGTCAAGAGCAATAAGCTCTACAACCGCTGCGTGTAATTGGTTTTCATCACGGCTTGGTGCTGTACAACCTTCTAAATATGATACATAACTACCTTCGTCTGCAACTACAAGTGTTCTTTCAAACTGTCCTGTTCCTGCTTGATTAATTCTAAAGTATGTAGATAGTTCCATTGGGCAACGTACACCTTTAGGTATGTAACAGAAAGAACCGTCACTAAATACTGCAGAGTTTAATGCTGCATAAAAGTTGTCTTTAGTTGGTACAACTGTTCCTAAGTGTTTTCTTACAAGTTCTGGATGCTCTTTAATGGCTTCAGAAATACTCATAAAAATTATACCTTTTTCACCTAATGTTTTTTTAAAGGTTGTTGCTACAGAAACTGAGTCTACAACAACATCCATTGCTACATTGGCTAGCTTTTTTTGTTCGTCTATAGAAATTCCAAGCTTTTCAAAAGTTGCTAGTAATTCTGGATCAACCTCATCTAAACTATCGTATTTAGGTTTACTGTTGGGAGCAGAGTAATAAGAAATTGCTTGAAAATCTGGTTTTTGGTAGTTTACATTAGCCCAATCTGGTTCTTCCATTTCTTTCCAAACCTTGAAGGCTTCTAGTCTCCATTCTGTCATCCATTCTGGTTCTTCTTTTTTCTTAGAAATTGCTCTAACAATATCTTCGTTTAAACCAACAGGAAATGTTTCAGATTCTATATCTGTATAAAAACCGTATTCGTATTCTTTGGTTTTAAGTTCTTCTCTTAAATCGTCTTCTGTGTACTTCGACATAATTCGCTCTTTCAATTTTATAATGAGAAACTTTCTCCACAACCGCAAGTTCGGTTTGCATTAGGGTTATTAAACACAAAACCAGTGCCGTTTAATCCACCAGAATATTCTAGTGTTGTACCAATTAGGTACAAGAAACTTTTTTTATCAACTATGATTTTTACACCATTATCTTCAAAAACTTTATCGTCTTGTTCTTGTGCTTTATCAAACTTTAAATCATAAGATAAACCAGAGCAGCCGCCACTTTTTACGCCAACGCGTACAAAGTCTGTGGTTGCATTGTAGCCCTCGTCGCTCATTAGCTCAACGACTTTCTTTTTAGCTGTATCAGAAACTTTTATCATATTCGTATATAGACTTTATCTAAATAGGTTGCAAATATACAATTTAAGTCCCTTTTTACCATATAACCTAACATTATATTAGCATATGGTTTTATAGTAATTTTTTATTGCAGTTTTTTTTTAAAAAAATTAGTCCTGAAAATCTGTGTTGGTAAGAAAAGATGGGTCTGAAAGTGATAGTAAAAAAGCTTTTAAATCTGCCTTATCTTGTGTGGTTAAATTTACGCCACCTTGATCAAGTTTTTTCATTAATGAATCTACTGTTGGAGAATCTTGCAAGCCTGTACTGTAAAATTCTATGACCTCATCTAATGTGTTAAATCTACCATCATGCATATAAGGTGCTGTGTAGGCTAAATTTCTTAGAGATGGACTTCTAAATTTACCATTATCATTTGAGTCTCCAGTTACTGCTCCCAAACCAAGGTCTGTAAAGTTAGCATCTAAGCCATTGTTATGGAAAATATTATCTGTCCATAATGGATTGTTAGGGCTGCCATGACAATGAAAACAATCGCCACGAGTTTCGTCCATAAACACATTTAAACCATTTTGTTCTTGAGGTGTAAGTGTTGCTTGACCTAATAAGAATTTATCAAACTTTGAATTGGCAGAAATTAATGTACGTTCAAATTGTGCAATAGCCATTGTTACAAGTTCTTTTGTAATTGTTGAAGTTTTAAAGGCTAGACGAAAAAGCTCTGGGTAGTCTGGGTCGTTTTGAAGTTTTAAAACAACATCTTCCCAATTAGCATGCATTTCTATTGGGTTTTGTACTGGTTCTAATGCTTGTCTTTCTAAACTTAATGCTTGGCCATCCCAATTGAAACGTTCACCATAATTCCATGCTAAATTAAATAAAGGCATGGCGTTTCTGGTTCCAAAAATACCATCTATACCATCGCTAGTTGCTGTGTTATCTGTAAATGCTAATTGTGGTGAGTGGCATGAAGCACAAGACATGGTTTCGTCTCCAGAGAGTTTGTTGTCGAAAAATAATTTTTTACCTAAGGCAACACCTTCAACTGTTTGTGGATTATTGTTAGGTATTACTGGAGAAATAATGTTTTGCTCAAAAATTTCGGGAATATTTAAAGCTAATGGTGTTGGCTCATAAGTTTCGGTTTTGTCGTCACTTGAACAAGCAAAGACAAGAACTAAAATTAAAAATAGGAGCCAATTTTTCATTTTTGCTTATTGTATTATGTTTTCTAAACTAAATACTGAAGCTCCATTTTCATACATCATTATTTGTGCTGTAGAATTTGGCATTAGCATTTGGTTGTATTGGTTTAAATCCCATAAGTTTGGGCTTTTAAACCATTCGGCAATATTCATTTGGACTTGAAAAGTGGCATTGTTTGTAATTGTTACTGCACCTAGGTTGACTTCAAAAAAAGTGTCTTGAGGAAATGTTGGGTTCATTCCTGGATTATCTACTGCACGAATAGCGTGGTAATTAAATCCTTGTTCTGCGTCGCTTGAGTTTATAAACTTACCATCAAATTGCATATAATGATAGCCACCACCAAGCATTTCTGGTACATTAAAATTTTCGGTATTTAAATCTATATAATTTTCGGCGTTATCTTCATTATCTAAACCAAACGTAAATGAAACATTGGTATACACACCGGTAGGAATATTTTCATCTAAACTTAATGTCGTATTATTATTGTTTGTAACATCTACTAGATTATAGATATCAAAAACAATATCATCTTGACCATCTCGAGAAAATGTAATGTCTGATATTACGTATCGAAGTCTTTCTATACTTAACATTTCGCCATTTTCATTTGTATATTGAATCGTGTTGAAATCTGCACTTGTAACTTCGGTATCATTCCAGGTGTGCTTAAAACTAAATGTTGTTTGTGCTTCGGTATTTAATGTGATATTATCATCGTTATCATCACTACAAGATGAGAATGTTAAAGCAGCTATTATTGCTAGTAAAGAAAAGATTTTTTTCATTATTTTATTTTAATTAAAAGTAGGTCTGAAAACCCTTTGTTTTCTGTAATGTCGCCATCGTCACTTGTTGTGTCTCCAACTGCTACAATTGTTTTGTCGTTTAATTGGGCTACACCATACGAGAAATCTATGTTAGAACCTCCAACGGTTTGTTGCCATTCTATATTGCCTTCACTATCTACTTTTACAACCCAAGCATCATTTTGACCTTGGTTGATTGTAACGTCGCCATCTGAGCTTCGCGAACTTCCAGAAAGTAAAAAGCCATTATCTTGAGTTTTTACTATATCTCTAGCAACATCAAAGCTTGTGCCTCCTAAGGTTTTTTCCCAAAGTAATTGACCTTCTGGAGAAATTTTGATTAACCATAAATCTGCGGCTCCGTTATTGTTAGTTACATCAATATCACTACTTCTGGTATCTCCAGCTATAATATAATTGCCGTCATTAGATGTTGTTATTGCTCTAGCTTCATCTATTTCGCTGCCTCCAAAAGATTTTTCCCATATTAAATCTCCTGTATTTGAGATTTTAATAACCCAAAAATCATAAGAACCTTTGTTGTTTGAAATGTCTGTGTCATCACTATCTGAACCTCCCGCAATAATATATGCATTGTCATTAGTTTCTACAATTCCTTCTGGAGTGTCTGTAAATAGGCCTCCAAAATATTTGCTCCATTGTAATTCTCCTAAAGCGTTAAGTTTTATTGTCCAGTAATCTCCACCTGCATGTCTGTTATTGTTCCTTGATGTGTTTCCTTCGCCATTAGAGGCTGTTACGTCTAAAACACCAGAAATTAAATAACCGTTGTCGTTTGTTTGAATTAAGGTTATACCAGAGTCTGTTCCAGAAAAACCAAAAGATTTTTGCCAGATTATATTTCCAGAGTTATCAAGTTTTGCTAACCAATAATCTTCCTGACCTGCGTTTTGAGTTACATCTAAATCACTACTAAAGCTAGAGCCTAAAATGGCAAAACCACCATCTTGGGTTTGAATGATACTTTTTCCTCTATCGTCTTGTGAACCGCCGTAAGTTTTGTTCCATTGTATTTGGCTTTCGCTATCAAATTTTAACACCCAGAAATCAAAATTATCATCAGTTTTATCTATAATATCGCCATCTGTACTTTGTGTATAGCCTAATATTGCATAACCACCATCTAAGGTGTTAGTAACAGATTGGGCGCTTTCATTTTTAGAACCTCCGTAATTTTTAATAAAATCTATTTCTCCAGTAATGGTATTAGTACTTGTTGGAATTGCGTTGTCGTCGTCATTTTTGCAATTAAAAAAAGTGATAGTAAGTACTAATATTAAAGATGTTTTGATGAATTTAAAATTCATAATTAGTTGCTCTTTTTAATAATAAATAAACCTCTATCAATATCACTAATAAGTATATTGCCACTTTCAAAATATGGGTACACATTCCACGCACCATTAAAATTAGCGCTATTGCTACCTGGATAAGTATCAAAAAAACCAACTTCTGTCATAGTGTTAGAGCCTATGTTTGTAATATCTATCATACGAACACCAGCTCGATAATTTGCCTGGTAGTAAATATTATCTTTTACATAACCATTGTGGTCTATGGCTAAGGTTGGGCCAAAATATTCCATTTGAAAAGTTGGGTTGTCTAAGTCTGAAAAATCAAATACTAAAGACCTAGTGTTTCCTCCAAAATTTTGTTCATCTAACTCATCTCCTAAAATAAAATATTGCTGATTTTCTGTAAACCAACCTTGATGCGTGTACCCTACGTTATTATAACTTATAGTAGATATTTCTATTGGGTTTGCTTTATCTGTTATATCTACTAAAACAATTTCTGTTTCATTACTGCCAATTAAAATTTCTCTACCTATGTAAGAACTAACACCTGGAATTTCGGCGTTATTATCTGGGCCATTATAAGTAACTACTTGTGCATCGTGCGAATAGCCTCCATTTGCATATCCACCAGCAGCGACTGGATTTGTTGGATTTTGAATATTTACAAAGTGTGGTCCGCCGTTAAATGTTGTTGTACCAACACCATAGGCATAACCACTATCTTCGTTAATTACAATGTTGTGTGCGCTACCAAAACCGGTATAATGAGCATCTGGTGTAAAAGTTTCTGGAGCATTAGTTACATTGCGTAAGCGTGTTAAATCAAAAACTTGCATTCCATGATTTGAAGCTTCGCTAACTATAAAAGCATGATTATTATAAACTTTAATATCTCTCCAGCTACTATTACTTGTAGCTGTTGGTAATATGCCTACAACTGTTAATTGAGAAGTGTTTGAAATGTCTACAAAAACAGAGCCTGAAGAGGTGCCAACTAAAGCATATTCTTTTCCGTTTAATGGATCTGTCCATCCCCAAGAATCGTTTCCAGAACCTGCAGCTCCCATTTCAGCAATAGAAAGGGTTGCCATTAAATCGTAATCATTACATGGAAACTCTCCTGCCATACCATTAATACATGGAAATAATGGTTGTATATTATCTTCACAAGCGTCACCAATTCCATTATTATTACTGTCTAATTGATCTGGATTAGGCTCGTTTGGGCAATTATCTTCACTGTCTACAATACCATCGCCATCACGGTCATCACAAACATCACCTATACCATTATCATCACTATCTAGTTGGTTTGGATTACTTGTTTCTGGACAATTGTCTAATGTGTCACTAACTCCATCGCCGTCTTGGTCACTAAATGCTTGTGTAGTATTATCATCATCACTAGAGCAACTTGATGCTATTGCTATAAAAAAAGTTAGTGTAAAACATAGTATGGCAAGTTTTGAAATGTAATTTATTTGTTTTTTCATAGTTGTTGATAACAGATAATTTTTTTTATAAAACAACAAGGCTTATTTTACAATAAGTTTTTTTGTTATTCTACTATTTATTTTAATTAAATAAACTCCAGAACGGTAGTTTTTTACTGGTAGAACGAATGTTTCATTATTAATATTGTTCTTATTAAATACTTTTTGACCTAGTATATTGTAGATCTCTACACTGTTGATTATGTTTTTTTTGGTTCCTTTAATTATTGAATTTGAGGTTGTTGGGTTTGGAGAAATTGTAAAGTTGTTAGCCAGTTGAAAGTTTGGGTTGCTTAAAGTATTACTTTCTCTAACTACAAAAAGTCCACTTTCAATGTCACTTATAATAATATTTCCACTTTGAAAATAAGGGTAAATACTCCAAGCGCCATTAAAAGCTGTGCTGTTGCTACTTGGGTATGTGTCAAAATACCCAATCTCTGTCATAGAATTATTGTTGTCTGCTGTAGTCGATGGATTTGCATCGTTAGTGTTTGAGATGTTAGTAATATCAAAAACTCTCATGCCTGCACGATAGTTTGCTAAATAAAATTCGTTTCCTTTAACATAGCCATTATGATCTATAGCATCAAATGGAGCGACATAGGTAGAAGATAAAACAGGATTGTCTAGATCTAGCATATCAAAAACAAAAGTAGTTGTATTAGATCCTAAACCAGATTCGTCTAATTCATCTCCCATTATAAAATATCTATGGTCATCTGTAAACCAGCCTTGATGAGCATATCCTGCTTGTGGATACACTACTTCTTGTATAAATTTAGGGTCGTTTTTATCTGTTACATCTATTAAAACAATTTTATCTGTTCCTCCACCGGTTGCACCGTTTGCAGCAACTAATATTTCTCGACCTACATAGCTGCTTACTCCTGCAATTTCTGCATTGGTATCTTGACCATTATAAGTAATTACTTGAGCGTCGTGAGTATAACCGCTAGCAGAATAACTTCCTGTAGTTATTGGTGATAGCGGATTTGAAATATCTATAAAAATTGGTCCGCCATTTGCAGCACCACAACCTACTAAATATGCTGTAGCAGCAGTTTCATTAATAACAATATTATGACAACTACCAATGTTTAATCCACCATTATCACCTGTATAGGTTATTACATTACCATCTAAAGGATCTGAGGTGTAGGTTAAATCGGGATTTGGTCCATCTCTTAGTATAGTTAAATCAAATATTTGCATACCATGGTTGCCAACGCCATCTGCAACAATAAATGCATGGTTGTCGTAAACTTTTACATCCCTCCAAAAATTATTAGCGTTATTAGTAGATTCTATTCTGCCTAAAAAAATAGGGTTAACAGGGTTGGTTATATCAACAAAAGCTGTACTATTTGTTGTTGCCATAATAGCATACTCATTATTGTTTAATGGATCTGTCCAGCCCCAAATATCACTTCCTTCTGGAGTGCCGTCTGTAGTAGCTAAAATGGAAATAGGAATATTAGACATTAAATCATAATTATCACAAGGATAAATGCCAGCCATTCCTGTTGTAGCATCGCATGGAGTTTGGGCTAAAAAAAGAGAATGGAAACTAATAAACAATAGTGTTAAAATGTAGCTTTTTTGCATTAGAATTTTTTTAAATTTGCTAAGCGAAATTAGTATAAAAAAACGATAAAACGCACTTTTTGAGTGTTAAATAGCATGTGTGTCAAGTGTATATAATAGTTTTTAAGTTTTAAAATTGATTTTTATAAACTTTAAAATCTATCGTTTTTCACTACTTCTTTTTATATTTTTGCATTATGATAGAAGATAAAAATCAACAGCTAACACCTTTAAGCGAATTAGGTGAGTTTAAATTAATTGAACATTTAACTCAACAATTTGAAATTAAACATAATTCCACAATAAAAGGTATTGGAGATGATGCCGCTGTATTAGATGCTAAGAATAAACAAACTGTTGTTACAACAGATATGTTGGTGGAAGGTGTACATTTCGATTTGAGTTATGTACCATTAAAGCATTTAGGTTACAAGGCTATTGTTGTTAATCTATCTGATGTTTTTGCTATGAATGCAGAAGCAAAACAAGTTACTGTATCTGTTGCGGTTTCTAATAGATTTCCTTTGGAGGCATTAGAAGAATTATATGAAGGAATAGCTTTAGCTGCAAAAATTTATAATGTAGATGTTGTTGGCGGAGATACTACGTCTTCAACCTCTGGTTTGTTAATTTCTGTTACAGCAATTGGTGAAGTTAAACCAGAAGATGTAGTATATAGAAGTGGTGCAAAACCAAATGATTTACTTGTAGTTTCGGGAGATTTAGGAGGTGCTTATATGGGACTTCAAATTCTTGAAAGAGAGAAAGAGGTTTTTAAAGTTAACCCAAATAATCAACCAGATTTAGATGCTTATACTTATATAATGGAGCGTCAATTAAAACCTGAAGCGAGAAAAGATATTATTAAGCTTTTAAAAGATTTAGATGTTAAACCAACTTCTATGATTGATTTAAGTGATGGTTTATCCTCTGAAATTTTACATATATGTAAAGCCAGTAAAGTAGGTTGCGATTTATATGAAGATAAAATACCTTTAGATCCACAAGTAATTTCTACTTGCGAAGAATTTAACATAGATAGTACTACCGTAGCTTTAAATGGAGGAGAAGATTATGAGTTATTAATGACTATTTCTCAAAAAGATTTCCCTAAAATTAAAGCAAATCCAAATCTTACTGTTATAGGTTTTATGACAGAAGAAAATATAGGTGCTAATTTAGTGACAAGAGCAGAAACAAAAATTCCTATAACTGCTCAAGGTTGGAAAAATTTTGATAGTTAAGAACTCATTTTATAAGCAGTAAGTAATTCTTCTCTTCTAATTCTTGCTTGTCGCTTTAAATGAATTCTTGATAAAATAGAATTGATTTCTCTATACTTAGGTGTTAATTCTATTAAATCTCCATTACAATCTGTAGTAAGCTCTTTGCTGCATTTTTTACATTTGTACTCCTTTACGTGGTAGGTAACTTGTCTTGAAACCTCATATTTGTGTCCTAATACACTGCAAAGAAAATGAGGAATAATCGCTGTTTTTTGGTTTGTTTGTTTCATCATTTTAAATTCTGATGTTTAAACTTAAATAAAAAAACCGATATATCCGACCAATAGCTATTTTTTTTCGACGAAATGCACTAATTGTTTGATAAAATCTACTTTATTCTCGATATAGCTCATATGTCCTTCAGAAAATAGGTGTAATTCAATATTTTGATTTTCAGCATATTTAGCAATTGAATTAATATCAATTAATGTATCTTTTTTTCCTAATAAAATTAATTTTTTAAACGATGCATTTGCAAAGAAATCTGAAAAATCTTCTCGTTGTCTCATGCCTTCATTAGCAGCCATATAACCTTGTAAAGATGTTTTTAATGCAATGTCTAATGCTTTAATGTAGTCTTCTTTATATTTAATTTTACTTTGGGCACTAAATAAGTTGGCAAAACTCATTTTCACTAAATTTTCAAAATTATTTTGTGCCATTTTGTTGGCTCTTAATCTTAGTTCTTTTCTTTCGTTAGTATCACTTTTAAAAGTAGAATTAAGCAAGCATAGTCCTGTTACATGTTTTGGAAATAGCTTAGAAAATGAAAGCGCGACATAGCCGCCCATAGAGTGCCCAATAAATATTAATTTTTTTAGGTTTAAATATTTTATAACCGCATGAACAGCTACTGCCATATCTTCCATAGTATGTATGTAACCTAAAGAATTTGTGTTTCCGTGTCCTAAAAGATCTATTGAAATAACTCTATTTTTTTTAGAGAGTTGTGGTGTTAAGTCGTTCCACATAGTGAGGTCTTCCAAAAAACCGTGAAGTAATATTACTGCAGGTCCATTACCTGTATCCGTATAAAAAATATTAATGCCTTTATATTCTAAAATCATAATTAACTATATTCGACAAAAATACATGTTAACTTTTGAATAAAACGAAAGAAATATTAGTTGTTGGTTTTGCCTTATTTTCAATGTTTTTTGGAGCAGGTAACCTTATTTTGCCTCCTTTTTTAGGAGTACAGGCAGGAGAGCAGTGGCTACTTGTTGCTTTGGGTTTTGTAATTACGGCAGTTATAATCCCAATATTTGGTATACTTGCACATGCGAGATTGCAAGGTACAATGTACGATTTTGGTAAAAAAGTATCTCCAGTTTTTAGTACTGTATACTGTATTATTGTTTACGCAATATCTATTTCTTTACCAGCGCCACGTACAGCTTCTGTTGTTCATGAAATGGCGATAGCTCCTTTTTTTAATACCAGTACTTTGCTTACCAGTGGTCTTTATTTTTCGTTGGTATTCTTATTTGTAATTAATCGCTCAAAAGTTATAAATTTATTAGGTAAATTTTTAACGCCATTAATAATAATAATTTTACTATCTATTATTGTAGTAGGTGTTGTTTCTGCTCCAGTAGTTGTAAACCCATCATCTTTTAAAACACCAATAATTAGTGGTTTGTTAGAAGGTTACCAAACATTCGATGCTATTGGTGCTGTAGTTATTGGGAGTGTTGTTGTTATTTCTTTAAAATTAAAAGGTTATAGTGCTTTCGAGGCGAAAAAAGAACTCATTAAAAAGTCCGGATTTGTGGCAGGATTAGGTTTATTTATAATATATACAGGACTAATTTTATGCGGCTCACTATATAATACTACATTTGCTGAGGCATCTTCAAGAACACAAATATTGTCTAGTTTAAGCACTCAAACACTGGGTCATGTAGGTACTATATTTTTAAGTGTTTTAGTGTCTTTAGCATGTTTTACTACTGCAATAGGTATTGTAACAGGAACTGCAGATTATGTTAAAAGCTTATTTAAAGAATCTCAAACAGCATATTATATTACAGCCTTTTTAGGTTGTATTCTTGGTGTTATTGTTGGTAAATTTAATGTTGGTTTTATAATTGATATTGCTCTTCCTGCATTAATGTTTATATACCCAATAACTATAATTTTAATTTTATTAAATGTTCTATCAGTAAAATATACATCTAAGCTAGTATTTAGAGGTGTTGTTTTGGTAACTTTTTTATTCTCTATACCAGACTTTTTAAAGTTTATTGTATCATCTCCGCAAAAATTAGAACAAATAACAAACCTAATACCTATGGCGAAATATAGCTTGGGTTGGGTTATGCCTGCAGTAATTATATTTTTAGTGTTAAATATTAAAAATTTTTCGACTAAGTCACTAACTAATTAAAAGTCAAGTGGCATTACAAGATATAGAAACATATACATTTAAAGATATTTTTTCATTAAGTGTGGTCCAGTTTGATAAAGCTTGTGTTGTAAATAAACCAGAACAAGTAGATGTTTATAGTATTTATTGGATAAAAAAAGGAAAAGGACTTTATAATATAGATTTTAAAAGTTTTGAGTTTAGTGAAAATGTACTGTTTTTTCTGTCTCCAGGACAAGTGTTTTCTGTAGAAAACGAAAGTATAAAAGAAGCCTATAAAATTACCTTTATAAAAGATTTTTATTGCATACAAACACATGATAAAGAAGTATCATGTAATGGTGTACTTTTTAACAATGTATATAAGGTGCCTTTTATTAAACCATGTAAAAGCGATACTCAAAAACTAAGTTTTATACTCGATAGTTTAATAGAAGAATTTAAAAACGTTAACACTGCTCAACATGATATGCTGCAAAGCTATTTAAAGCAATTCATTATCCATTCAGTTCGCATACAAAGTGAAAACTATCCAGTAGATAAAAATATAGAAACCAGGCTTTTTAAAGATTTTAGTACAATCTTAGAACAAAATTATAAAACAATACACTCTGTAACAGAATATGCAAAACGCCTAGGAATATCACCAAAATCACTCACCAAAAATTTTCAAAAAATTGGCGCTCAAACACCAAGCGATATTATAAAAAACCGAATAATAATAGAAGCAAAACGTCAATTAATATACACTAAGCAATCTGTAAAAGAAATAGCTTATAGTTTAGGTTTTAACGACTCTGCCTACTTTAGCAGGTACTTTAGTAAAGCCACATCAAAATCACCATTACAATTTAGAAAAGACTATTAATTTATAATGGCGTGTCCAAAATGAGCAGAAGCATCATTTAGGTCAGGCTGTACGTTATATCTTTTTTTGCCATATAGGCAAGCAAAAAAAGGATGCCACTGCCATCCTTCACGCAAAATTACCGGTACCAAACTCTAGTAAAACGTAAATAATAATCACTGTCCAAGCATAAGGAACTTTTGTCCATTTTAACAAGCCTGTTTGTGTCGCACCTTTGTAGTGTAACAAAAAACAATGTAAAAATGAAACCACATACATCGCTATTTAGTTTAATAGCAACCTTTACAAAAGCAAAGCAAACCATATCAAAATTTGTAACAAAAAAAGAACACTGTCAATCTCAACAATTACATGACTTTTACTGTAATACAATTACCAACAACAAATAAATAAATCAATAAAATAAATAAAATTATGAGCACATTTAATGTACCAACAAAAAACGAAGTCTCTCAAAAAAATCAGGAGATATTTAATCAATTAGAAAAAGGATTAGGATTTGTACCAAACCTATATGCAACAATGGCGTATAGTGAAAACGCGCTAAGTAATTTCTTGAATTTTTCAAATTCAAAAACATCCTTTTCAGTTAAAGAAAAAGAGGTTATAAACCTTGCAGTTAGTCAAGTAAATCAATGCGAATACTGTCTAGCAGCACATACAGCAATAGGAAAAATGAATGGCTTTTCAGATAGTGAAATAATAGAACTTCGTCAAGGAAAAGCAAGTTTCGATTCGAAACTAGAAAGTTTAGCAAAACTATCTAAAAACATAGCAGAAAATAGAGGAGCTACAGAAGCGGTAATTGTAAATTCTTTTTTTAATGCAGGATATACAAAAGAGAATTTAGTAGATGCAATAACATTAGTAGGAGAAATAACAATCACTAATTACTTGCATAAAACAACAGAGGTACCTGTAGATTTTCCACAAGCAGAAGCTTTAGTATAAACAAGAAAATTATAAATTAAAACCAAAAACAATGAAAAAAGTAGTAACCATTTTAGTATTTACAATAGTAGCAGCATTTAATGTAAATGCGCAAGATACAATGAGTAATAAACAAGCAGTAAAAACTGTAAACTTAGAAGAAACAGCAGGAGCATTTACTCAAAAAAGTTTAACCTTAAGTGAAGGAACGTATGTTTTTAAAGTAACAAATAATAATGCATCTCCAGAAGTAGGACTAGTTTTAATTCAAGATGGAAAAGATGGTACAAACCCAGAAAACCATATAAAAGAAGCATATGTATCCCAATTAGTAAAACATGGTAAAACAGAATCTTCACAACCAGTAACTTTAACAAAAGGTAAGTATAAATACTTTTGTCCTTATAATAACACACCACAATACACTTTAGTTGTGGAGTAATTAAACATATAGTTTTTAAGTAAAAAAGCGAGCTCGTAGAGTCTCGCTTTTTTTATTTAAAATTTAGATTTTCATACGTTAATAGGTGCTTGTGTATCTTCTGTTAATGCATGTAACTTTACTATTATTTCTATAGAATAAGTAGTAATTGCTTTAATTATGTTAATTATTTAACAAATTGTAAAAATGTAGTATATATTTTTCATTTTTATTTTTAATTCACGCTAGCACAGTAGTTTCGTAACATAAAATAGAGAGAAATGTTAGTATTAAAATTTGGAGGAACGTCTGTTGGGTCTATAGAGAACATGATTCATGTAAAAGAAATAATTAATAATGAGCAAAAAAAAATAGTAGTATTATCTGCAATGTCTGGTACTACTAATTCATTAGTAAAAATTTCAGAGCATATAAAAAACAAAAATAAAGACGAGGCTTTAATTGTTGTTAACAATCTTAGAAATAATTATAATACAACTATTAAAAACCTAATAACAAACCAAAAACTTTATAAAACAGTTTTTGTTTATGTAAACGATGTATTTAATACGTTAGAGGCATTGGTAAATAGTGAATTTACTAATTTATTATATAATCAAATTGTAGCTCAAGGCGAATTATTGTCTACCTATATATTTAGTAGATATTTAATGCAAGAAGGCATAAAAACAGCATTATTGCCTGCTTTAGATTTTATGAGAATTGATAAAACCAATGAGCCAGACAACTTTTATATCCAGCAAAATTTAAGTAGAATAATGGGCGAAACTCCAAATGCAGATATTTATATTACGCAAGGATTTATTTGCCGAAATGCAGAAGGTGATATAAGTAACTTACAACGAGGAGGTAGTGATTATACGGCAACAATAATTGGTGCTGTACTTAATGCAAAAGAAGTGCAAATCTGGACAGATATTGATGGGTTTCATAATAACGATCCGCGATTTGTAGAAAATACAAATGCCATTTCTAATTTATCTTTTGATGAGTCTGCAGAGTTAGCATATTTTGGAGCAAAAATATTACACCCACAAACCGTAATGCCTGTTAGAGCTTTAGATATTCCTGTACGTTTAAAAAACACAATGTCTCCTAAAGCACATGGTACATTAATTACAAATCAAATTCATGGAGAAGGCATAAAAGCAATAGCAGCAAAAGATGGTATTACAGCGATAAAAATAAAATCTGCTAGAATGTTACTGGCACACGGTTTTTTAAAGAAAGTATTCGAGATCTTTGAACGCTACGAAACAGCTATAGATATGATTACAACGTCTGAAATAGCTGTATCTTTAACAGTAGATAATACTACGCATTTGTCTGCAATAGTAGAAGAGTTAGATCATTTTGCAACAGTTGAGGTAGACGATTATATGAGTATTGTGTGTTTAGTAGGGAATGCTATTATTTACCATCCAGATACACCAAATTTATTTCAAGTATTACAAGATGTTAACGTGAGAATGATTTCTTATGGAGGTAGTAATAACAATATTTCACTATTAATTAAAACTAGTGATAAAATTGAAACGCTTCAAAAATTACAGCGTTACGTTTTTGAAAACGAAGGCGTTTTAGTTTAAACTTGTATTAAAATAGAAAACGACATATAATATATAAAACCTCATTTACATTTGTATTTGAGGTTTTATATATTTTGTAGCTAATATAAAGCACAAAAAAACCTCTAAAAAGAGGTTTTTTTAAATAAGTTAGGCTTTATTTATTCATAAGCTCTTCAATTTCATCTGCTTCAATTGGAATATTTCTCATCAAATTAAAAGGTTCTCCACTTTTTTGTATTACAACGTCATCTTCTAATCTAATACCAAAACCTTCATCTGGAATATAGATACCTGGTTCAACAGTAAAAACCATGTTTTCTTGCATAGGCTCTGTTAAAATGCCATAATCATGCGTGTCTAAACCAATGTGGTGACTTGTACCGTGCATAAAGTATTTTTTATAAGCAGGCCAGTCTGGATTTTCGTTTTTAACATCAGCTTTATCAAGTAAACCTAACCCTAATAATTCGCTAGTCATTAATTTACCAACTTCAATATGGTATTCTGCCCATAAAGTTCCAGGGACTAGCATTTTAGTTGCGTCATTTTTTACACGATTAACGGCATTATAAACAGCCTTTTGTCTGTCTGTAAATTTTCCTGAAACAGGTATGGTACGTGTCATATCACTAGCGTAATTTGCATATTCTGCGCCAGCATCAATTAAAATTAAATCACCAGCTTTACACTGTTGGTTGTTTTCTATATAATGTAAAACATTAGCGTTATTACCAGAGCCAATTATGGGTGTGTAGGCAAAACCTTTAGATCGGTTATTTAAAAACTCATGCATAAACTCAGCTTCAAGATTATACTCCCAAACATCTGGTTTTACAAAATTTAATATTCTTCTAAAGCCTTTTTCTGTGATATCACAGGCTTGTTGCATTAAATCTAATTCAATTTGATCTTTAACAGAGCGTAAACGCTGTAATATTGGGTTGCTTTTGGCTACGCGGTGTGCAGGATATCTATCTTTAAGCCATTTAGTAAAACGGGCTTCGCGAGTTTCAGTTTCTACATTAGCTCTATAATGTTCGTTTGTATTTATATATACAGTGTCTGCCTGAGACATTATTTCGGCTAAAACTTTATGTAAATCTTGTAGCCAGTAAACTGTTTTTATTCCGCTAGTAGAAAAAGCAGCATCTTTAGTTAACTTTTCGCCTTCCCAAACAGCAATATGCTCATTTGTTTCTTTTAAAAATAAAATTTCACGGTTTTTAGGATTTGGACAATCTGGAAAAATTACTAAAATACTTTCTTCTTGGTCAACGCCACTTAAATAAAATATATCTCTATGTTGTGCAAAAGGTAAAGTACTATCTGCGCTTACAGGATATATGTCGTTAGAGTTAAAAATAGCAAGACTATTAGGCTGCATTTGTTGCGCAAAGTTTTTACGATTTTTAATAAAAAGGCTACTGTCTATTTTGTGGTATTTCATGAAAAAATAGTTTTCATTCCCTTGAAACCGGGAATTTAATTAGTGTTTTAATTTTTCTCCGTCAAGCGGAAAAACTAAGAAGCTTGAATTAAGCTTGCCGGAGTGTCAAAAATAACATTTTATTACCAAAAAGAGTTTCGGTTTTGTTCATATTTAACAGAATGATTACCTTCAAGGTCTTAAAAAAACATCAATATGAAACTTAAATTATTTTTAACTGTCTTGCTTGCTTTCTTTTTAAAAGCGCAAGCGCAACAACCAGCAACAAATTCTAATACTGTAAAACAAGCGCTTGCCAAAAAGAAGCTAATGGCAGAATCGTCATTGGTTAAAAATGTAGCCTTTAAAAATATTGGGCCAACAGTAATGAGTGGTCGTGTGGTAGATATAGATGTTAACCCAAATAATACTTCAGAGTTTTATGTAGGTTATGCTTCTGGAGGTTTGTGGTATACAAAAAATAACGGATCTTCTTTTACTCCTGTTTTAGATAATGCTCAAACTCAAAATGTAGGTGATATTGTAGTAGATTGGCAGTCTGGAACTATTTGGGTTGGTACAGGAGAAAATAACAGCTCGCGTTCATCTTACGCAGGAATAGGTATTTTAAAATCTACAAATCATGGTGAAACTTGGGAACATGTTGGCTTGCCAGATTCTCACCATATTGGGCGTATTTTAATAAACCCAAATAATGTAAATGAAGTTGTGGTTGGTGTAACGGGTCATTTATATTCTCCAAATAAAGAACGCGGCATTTATAAAACAAAAGATGGTGGTAAAACATGGCAGCAAACTTTGTTTGTAGATGAAAATAGTGGAATTATAGATGTGCAACAGTCGCCAAATAACTTTAATACTCTTTATGCTTCATCATGGACACGTGATAGAAAAGCTTGGAATTTTGATGGTAGCGGAAATAATTCAGCAATATTTAAAAGTATAGATGCTGGTGAAACTTGGCAGAGAATATCAACTAAAGAAAGTGGTTTTCCAACAGGAAATGGTGTTGGGCGAATAGGTTTGGCAGTTTCAAACGATAATGTATTATATGCTTTTCATGATAGTCAATTTAGAAGAAAAGAAAATAATAAAAAAGAAGAAACTCGCGGACTTAAAAAAGAAGAGTTTAAAACCATGAGTACAGAAACCTTTTTAGCTTTAGATGATAAAAAGTTAAACGGATTTTTAAAAATGAATAATTTTCAGGAAAAGTATCGCGCTGAAAATGTAAAGCAAATGGTACGTAGTGGTAATGTAAAACCTGTAGATTTAGCCAACTATCTTGAAGATGCTAATTCTATGTTATTTGATACGCCTGTAATTGGAGCCGAAGTTTATAAAAGTACAAATGGTGGAAAAACATGGAGTAAAACACACGACGATTATTTAGACGATGTATACTATTCGTATGGTTACTATTTTGGAGAAATTAGAGTCGATCCTCAAGATGAAAACGGTATCTATATAATGGGAGTTCCAATTTTAAAATCTAAAGATGGCGGGAAATCTTTTACATCTATTAGTAAAGAAAACGTGCATGCAGATCATCAAGCATTATGGGTAAACCCAAAAGTATCTGGGCATTTAATAAACGGTAACGATGGCGGTTTAAACATGTCTTACGATGATGGTGAAACATGGGAAAAACTAAACGTAAATAGTGTTGGGCAGTTTTATGCAATTAATGTAGACAACCAAGAGCTATATCGCGTGTACGGTGGTTTGCAAGATAACGGTGTTTGGGTTGGTGCACACAATGCGCCTCAAAATAGAGCTTGGCATCAAAACGGACAATATCCTTGGGAGTCAATAATGGGTGGCGACGGTATGCAAATAGAAATAGATAACCGTAATGCAAATATTGTTTACACAGGTTATCAATTTGGTAACTATTATAGAATTAATAGAGAAACAGGAGAACAAAAATACATACAACCAAAACATGAGTTGGGCGAAAGTCCTTATAGGTTTAACTGGCAAACACCAATACATTTATCGCGTCATAACCAAGATATATTATATTTAGGTGGTAACAAATTAATGAGGTCTCTAGATAAAGGAGAGCATTGGAAAGCAATTTCTAAAGATTTAACTAATGGTGGTAAAAAAGGAAACGTAGCTTATGGAACATTGACTTCTATTAGCGAATCGCCTTTTGAATTTGGTTTAATTTATGTTGGTAGTGATGATGGTTTGGTGCATGTTACTAAAAATGGAGGCGGCAGTTGGGCAAATATTTCTGAGGGATTACCAAAAGATTTGTGGGTAAGTAGAGTAGTAGCATCAAAACACAAAAAAGAACGTGTTTACTTAACACTAAACGGTTACCGTTGGGACGACTTTACAAGCTACGTTTATAAGTCTGAAGATTATGGAAAAACATGGTCGTCTATAGCTTCAAATATTCCAGCTTCTGCAGTAAATGTTGTTCGCGAAGATTTTAAAAACGAAAACATATTGTATTTAGGTACAGATAATGGTGCTTATGTATCCTTTAATAAAGGAGAAATTTGGGAAGCATTTTCAAAAAACTTACCAGCAGTAGCAGTACACGATATAGTATTACATGAAAAGTCTAATGATTTGTTATTGGGAACTCACGGTAGAAGCATTTACAAAACTAATGTAGAGCCGCTTCAGGAAATGAACGCATCGGTAAAAAACCAGTCGTTAACTATTTTTAATATTGAAAAAATTAGAAGTAGTCGCCGTTGGGGAAATAGCTGGAGTAAATGGATGCAACCTTACGAACCTTCAAATACTTTAACGTTTTATTCTAATGAAGAAGCTAAAAAAACTATCGAAATTAGAAGCGATAAAAATTCAGTATTGCAAACAATAGATGTAGACGTTAATAAAGGTTTTAATTATGTAGAATACGATCTTACTTTAACCGAAAAAGGACGTAAAAAATTATTAAAAGAAAACACAACAATAGATATTGAAAAAGCAAAAAATGGTAAATATTACTTGCCTAAAGGAAAATATATAATTTCAATTAATGGTGTAACTAAAGGTTTTGAAATAGAATAGATACTATTTCTTTTAAAATTGAGTTTTATATATAAACCAATCAATAATGAGAAATTTATCAGTTTTAGTAGTAATAGTTACATTGTTTTATTCTTGTAGCAGTGACAATAATCAAGAAATAATTAATAATACTACAGAGCCTAATCTTATAATAAAATTTAAATTTAATCCAACTCAAGAACGTTTAAATAACTTTGGGGAACCAGCTGTCATTCCAGCAGGAAATGCTGCGCAATCACCAAATTTTGAAAAAATGAGTGCTAATTATATTGAATTTGCACCAACGGAAAATACACTTTTAGGAGAAGGTGAAATTATTTTTACCGGAAATGAAACAACTCAAGGCGGCGAAGTTGCTATAGATTTTCAAAATGCAAAATTTGCAGGCGATAATGAGACATTTTTAAGTATTCCTTTAAGTCAAGTTGGCCAAGGGCATTACGAATGGGTTAGAGTATCTTTAGCTTATCAAGAAGGAGTTATAAATTTTTTAGCTGAAAATGGTAACGAGTATCAAGGCACGCTAGCCAGTTTTGTTGGTTATAATAATTATATCTCAAGTTTTAACTTAAACGGAAGCAATATAATAGTAAACGAAAATAAATTACAAGGTTTTTGGGCTTTTGAAACTTTAGGGTTAACAACTCAAGGCCAAGCACCAGAAGGTGCAACAACAGTTCCAAACCCATTATTTAATTCTTCGCCAGTTCCTCAAGGTTCATGTGTCGTCACAGGATCTTTTGAAAATGGATTAACGATTACTGGTAATGAAACAAGTGATGTTGTAGTTACGTTTTCATTTTCAACTAACAATAGCTTTGAGTGGGCCGAAGTTAATATAGATGGTAAATACGAACCTAGTGCAGGAGAGCAAGTTGTAGATATGGGACTTCGAGGAATTATACCAAGTCTTTCAATAGAGTAAAATGCGTGTATTATAAACGACCTGTTATATAGTTTTGGCTATAAAAACCTTCGTTAATTAAACCCATTCTAAATAGTACAAAAAAGTTTTAAAATTTGTTGCGAAAGCGTTTGCGTTGTATCTTTGTAGTAACTATACTTTAACGACAAAAATAATGAGCGGAATTTTAAATTCTTCAATAGGAAGAAAGTTTGCTATGGCACTTTCAGCACTCTTTCTTATGATTTTCTTATTACAACACTTTACAATCAATTTGCTTTCTGTTTTTAGTGAAGACACATTTAATAATGTCTCTCATTTTATGGGAACGTTTTGGTTAATTCAATACGTGTTGCAACCTGTGTTAATATTAGGAGTGATTTTTCACTTTGTAATGGGTTTTGTGCTAGAAATTAGAAACAGAAATGCTAGACAAATTAGCTACGCTAAAAACAATGGTTCTGCAAATTCATCGTGGATGAGTAGAAACATGATTTGGAGTGGATTAGCAATATTAGCATTTATAGGTTTACACTTTTACGATTTTTGGGCTCCAGAAATTAACGTAAAATACTTTAAAGGAGATATGAGTGGTCTTATAGACCCAGATAACGTAAATAGCGGGTTTAGATATTGGGAAGAGCTACACCATAAATTTGTAGATATATGGAGAGTGGTTTTATACTGTATCGCATTTATTTTCCTGTCACTTCACCTTTTACATGGGTTTAGTTCTGCATTCCAATCTACAGGAATGAATAATAAATATACTAAAAGTTTACAAGGTTTTGGAAAAGCATATGCAATCATCATTCCATTAGGATTTGTTTTCATTGCATTATTTCATCACTTTACTCACTAAAAAACACATCTAAATATGGCTTTAGATTCTAAAATACCTCAAGGTCCAATTGCAGACAAATGGACTAATTATAAAAATCATATCGATTTAGTAAACCCTGCTAACAAACGTAACATTGATGTTATTGTTGTTGGTACAGGATTAGCTGGTGGATCTGCTGCTGCAACTTTAGCAGAGCTTGGTTATAACGTAAAAGCATTTTGCTTCCAAGATTCTCCAAGACGTGCGCACTCTATTGCAGCACAAGGAGGAATTAATGCAGCAAAAAACTATCAAGGAGATGGAGATTCAACTTACAGATTATTTTACGATACTGTAAAAGGTGGAGATTACCGTTCTCGTGAAGCTAATGTATATCGTCTAGCTGAGGTTTCAGCAAATATTATCGACCAATGTGTTGCTCAAGGTGTTCCTTTTGCACGTGAATATGGTGGATTATTAGACAACCGTTCGTTTGGTGGTGTATTAGTATCTCGTACTTTTTACGCAGCAGGACAAACAGGACAACAATTATTATTAGGAGCTTATTCTGCTATGAACCGTCAAATAGGTCGTGGTAAAATTAAAATGTACAACCGTCATGAAATGCTTGACGTTGTAAAAGTTGATGGAAAAGCTCGAGGCATTATAACTCGTAATCTAATTACTGGAGAAATTGAAAGACACTCAGCTCACGCTGTAGTTTTAGGAACTGGTGGTTATGGTAACGTTTTCTTCCTATCTACAAACGCGATGGGAAGTAATGTAACTGCGGCATGGAAAGCACACAAACGTGGTGCCTACTTTGCAAACCCTTGTTACACGCAAATTCACCCAACTTGTATTCCAGTTTCTGGAGATCACCAGTCTAAACTAACGTTAATGTCTGAGTCTTTACGTAACGATGGAAGAATTTGGGTACCAAAGAAAATGGAAGATGTAAAGGCAATAAGAAATAAAACCTTAAAGCCAACAGAAATAGCAGAAGAGGATAGAGACTACTACTTAGAGCGTCGTTATCCAGCCTTTGGTAATTTAGTACCAAGAGATGTTGCTTCACGTGCAGCAAAAGAGCGATGTGATGCTGGTTATGGTGTAAATGCAACAGGAGAAGCTGTTTACTTAGATTTTGCATCTGCAATTACTCGCTACGGAAAAGAACAAGCAACAATTAAGGGATTAAACTTAAATGATGCTGCATTAGTAAAAAAATTAGGTCAAGAAGTTGTTAAGAATAAGTATGGAAACTTATTCCAAATGTATGAGAAAATTGTAGATGAAGATCCATACAATACTCCAATGATGATTTATCCAGCAGTACACTATACAATGGGTGGAATTTGGGTAGACTATAATTTAATGACTACTGTTCCTGGATTATACGCTATTGGTGAGGCTAATTTCTCAGATCATGGTGCTAACCGTTTAGGAGCATCTGCATTAATGCAAGGTTTAGCAGATGGTTACTTTGTATTACCTTATACAATTGGTGATTACTTATCTAACGATATTCGTACGGGTCCAATTCCTACAGATACTAAAGAGTTCGACGAAGCAGAAGCTGAAGTAAGAAAAAACATAGACCATTTAATTAATAATAATGGAACACATTCTGTAGATTATTTCCATAAGCGTTTAGGAAAAATCATGTGGAATAAATGTGGTATGGCTAGAAACGCAGAAGATTTAAAATCTGCAATTACAGAAATTTCTGAGCTTAGAGCAGAATTTTGGAAAGATGTTAAAGTACCAGGAACTGCAAATGAATTTAATGAAGAATTAGCAAAAGCAGGTCGTGTAGCAGACTTTTTAGAATTAGGAGAATTATTTGCTAAAGATGCTTTACAACGTGAAGAATCTGCAGGAGGACACTTTAGAGAAGAATATCAAACTTCTGAAGGAGAAGCGATGCGTCGTAAAGAATTTCAATATGTATCTGCTTGGGAATATAAAGGAGAACCAAAAGATGCAGTGCTTCACAAAGAAGAATTAGAATACGAGAATATTCAAGTAAAAGAAAGAAGTTATAAATAAAGAAAAGCTATGAATTTAACGTTAAAAATATGGCGTCAAGCAAACGCTAACGATAAAGGGAAAATGGTTGATTATAAAATCAGCGATGTGTCACCAGATATGTCTTTTCTTGAAATGTTAGATGTTTTAAATAACGAACTAATAGAAAAAGGAGAAGAGCCAGTAGCATTCGATCACGACTGTCGTGAAGGTATATGCGGTTCTTGTTCATTATATATAAATGGAGAAGCACACGGTCCAGATCGTGGTGTTACAACATGTCAATTACACATGCGAATGTTTAAAGATGGAGATACTATTTTTATAGAGCCATTTAGAGCAAAAGCATTTCCTGTAATAAAAGATTTAGTGGTAGATAGAACAGCTTTCGATCGTATTCAACATGCAGGAGGATTTATTTCAGTAAATACTTCTGGTAATACTATTGATGCCAACGCAATACCAGTAAATAAAGAAAATGCAGATGATGCTTTTAGTGCAGCGACTTGTATAGGTTGTGGTGCTTGTGTAGCAAGTTGTAAAAACTCTTCGGCAATGTTATTTGTTGGAGCAAAAGTATCTCAATTTGCTTTACTACCACAAGGTAGAGTAGAAGCTACAGACCGTGTATTAAATATGGTAAACCAAATGGATGCCGAAGGTTTTGGTAACTGTACTAATACTGGAGCTTGTGAAGTAGAATGTCCTAAAGGAATTTCTCTTGAAAATATTGCACGTATGAATCGTGAGTATTTAGCAGCAAGTTTAAAAGGATAAGATTTTTAAAACACATTTACGTGTGTAATCTTTAATATATAGAAACCCAAGCATTAGGCTTGGGTTTTTTTAGTTTGTTTTATCTGTAATTAAAATTATAATGCAAAATTCAATTTCATATTATCAACAACAACTTAATACATTTAAAGCTGAAGTTTCAAAAACATATAAAAAGCTTACTGTTTTAAGCACTATAAGATTAGTGATTTTTATAGCAACAACGGTTGTAATTTACTTCACGTTTAATAATTGGCAAATAGCAACAATTTTTGGGTTAATAGGTATAGTATTGTTTATATATTTCTTGTCTAAACATAGTAGCTTAAAAGCAACATATAAACTAAAAAAAGCCTTATTAAACATCAATGAAGAAGAATTAAAAATTGCTTCAGGGAAATTTCACCATAGAGATGAAGGTTTAGAATTTCAAGATGCAAATCATAATTACGCTTTAGATATAGATTTATTTGGTCGTGGTTCTTTTTTTCAGTTTATAAATAGAACAGCAACTAAGGTTGGTGCACAAACATTATCTGCAATTTTAAAAGCAAATAATATTACTGAAATAGAAAAAAGACAAAATGCTATTAAGGAGCTTTCTAAAATGCCTGAGTGGAGACAAAATTTTGAAGCTATCGCAGGATTAATTGTAGTAGAATCTAAGCCACACCATATTATTAATTGGTTAAAAAAGTATAATGCCTTTTTGCCAAATATATTAAAACGTTTACCACTATTATTTTCAATAGCAACTGTAGTAATTGTGGGTCTTAGTATAGCAAAATTAATACCTGTAGCTTTTGTAGGTTATTGGTTGTTAATTGGATTGGCTATAACAGGAAAATATTTAAAAAAAATAAATGATTTAGCAACATATACAAGTAAAATTCGTGACACATTTAGACAATATGCTCAATTATTACATACCATTGAAAACACATCATTTTCTTCAACTCTGTTACAAGAAAAGCAAAAGGAAATTCAATTAAAAGACAAAAAAGCCTCTGTAATATTAGCAGAATTTTCTAAAGCTATGGATAGTTTAGATAATAGAAACAACCTTATTTCTGCAATTTTTGGTAATGGATTTTTTTTAACAGATATTAGAAATAGTTATGCAATAGAACAATGGGTAAAAACATATAGTGCTAAAGTAGAACAATGGTTTAACGTCGTTACTTTTTTTGATGCATACAATAGCTTGGGAAATTACGCTTTTAATCATGAGAATTATGTATACCCAAAAATTTTAGAAACAGGTAAACAGACTAAGGTTGCAAATTTAGGTCATCCATTATTAAAAACAGAAAAACGAGTAGATAACAATTTTAATATAGAATTAGAACAGTTTTTTATAATTACGGGTGCTAATATGGCAGGAAAAAGTACTTTTCTGCGTACGGTTTCGCTACATATTGTAATGGCAAATGTTGGCTTGCCTGTATGTGCCACTTCTAGTGAGTATGTGCCTGTTAAACTAATTACAAGTATGCGAACTAGCGATTCTTTAACAGATGATAGTTCTTATTTTTTCTCAGAATTAACGCGATTAAAATACATTGTAGACGCCATTAAAACAGATAAATATTTTATAATATTAGACGAAATTTTAAAAGGTACAAACAGTACAGATAAGGCAATAGGTTCTAAAAAATTTGTAGAAAAACTTGTAGCAAGTTATGCAACTGGTATTATAGCTACGCATGATTTAAGTTTATGTGAAATTGAAAAAGAACTTAGTGAAGTGAAAAATTATTATTTTGATGCACAAATTATTAATAACGAGTTGTATTTTGATTATACATTTAAAAAAGGCATTTGCGAAAATATGAATGCAAGTTTCCTTTTGAAGAAAATGGAAATTATATAAAATAAAAAAGCCTTATAAAATATCTTTATAAGGCTTTTTTGTAATTTAATATTCTAAGTTATTTTTTCGGGTGTACTAATTTCATCTCATCAATTAATCGTGTAGCGCCAGCAAACTTATCTACAATAAATAGTACATAACGAGCATCAACCATAATGTTTCTACAAATTTCTGGATCGTAGTTCATATCACTCATTGTACCTTCCCAAACACGATCAAAATTTAGTCCAATTAAATTTCCATGAGCATCAATAGCAGGACTTCCAGAGTTTCCTCCTGTTGTATGATTGGTTCCTAAAAAGCAAACCGGCACTTTTCCATTAGCATCTGCATATTGTCCATAATCTTTTGCTTCGTATAAATCAATTAGTTTTTTTGGTACATCAAATTCGTAATCTCCAGGCACATATTTTTCTATAACACCATCTAGATAACTTACAGGTTTATAGTAAACAGCATCTCTAGGAGAATAACCTCTAACTTGGCCATAGGTTACACGTAGTGTACTGTTGGCGTCTGGAAAATAACGCTCACCTGGTAATGCTTCCATTAAAGCTGTCATGTACTTAGTTTGTAAAGCAGTAATTACTTCGTTTTTTTGTTTAAACTCACTATCTATATTAGTGTAGTAATCTTCTATCATTGGCTTAGCATATTTGTAAGCAGCATCCTTATTTAGTTTCTTTAAAACGTCTTTTGGTTTACCTTCTAATAACTTTAAGGCAGCGTCTAAGTTTGTAAATGCTGTTTCTTCATAAATTAAAGCGTTTACATTTTTGGTATAGTATGGCATTACAGCTTCAAAAACACCTTTGTCTATATTTACATCGTAATTTTTGTGAATACCTTTTAATCTTGCTACTAAAGCTTTTTTTGCACGTTCAAAGTTAGCTTCGTCTGCTTCTGTAGCAGCTTCAAGTTGGTATGCTCTAAAAGTCATTTGCATTAGTTCGTTAGTAACAATAAAAACTTCTATAAAGTTTCTACGCTTAATGTTTACTGTAGAAAAATCTTTATAAAGTGCATCAAACTCTGGTAAAATGTTTCCGTATTTTCCAGTTAAAGCTTTTTGTTTTAAAGCTTCTGTAAATTGAGCTTCAAACTTTCGTCTTTCGGCTACGGCGTTACTTTTTTCGATTCCTAAGTTTTCGCCAATCCATTTTTTCCATGCATTTGCAATTCTGGCTTGTTTAGAGGCGTATTTTATACGCACATTATCACTGGCTTTCATTCCTGCATCAATCACTTTTAAAGCGGCTTCACGAATAGCAATATTACTTGGGTTAAATTCTTTTGTAATATGCTCTATAGCTACAGCAGGTAAATATTCATTGGTACGGCCAGGAAAACCAAAAACTAATGTAAAATCACCTTCTTCAATACCATCTAAAGAGATTGGTAAAAAGTGTTTTGGTTTATATGGCTTATTATTTTTACTATATTTTGCAGGTCTGTTATTTTCATCGGCATAAATACGAAACATAGAAAAATCACCAGTATGTCTTGGGAAAACCCAGTTGTCTGTATCGCTACCAAATTTACCAATACTTGTTGGCGGAGCACCAACTAGACGAATATCTTCAAAACGTTCGGTAATAAATAAAAAGTATTGATTGCCTTTATAAAACGATTTTACTTTTGTGTCTTGCCAATCTTCTTTTGCAGTAGCACTTTGTACTGCATTACTATTTTTATCTATTGTAGATTGCTTTTCTTTTTCAGACATAGTCTCTGTTATACCGGCTAAAACTTTAGAAGTAACATCTTCAATACTTACAATGAACTCAATGTATAATCCTTTATTTGGTAATTCGTCTTCTAAATTCATTGCCCAAAAACCATCTTTTAAATAGTCATTTTCTAAAGAAGAATGTGATTGTATTTGGCTAAACCCACAGTGGTGATTTGTTAATATTAAACCTTGATCACTAATTACTTCACTAGTACAACCGCCATTAAAATGTCCAATAGCATCTTTTAGGCTGGAATTATTAACATCGTAAATGTCTTTTGCAGTTAATTTACTTCCAAGATTGGTCATTTCATCTTCATTCATACCTTCTAAAAGTGAAGGTATCCACATGCCTCCTTGTTGGGCAGAAACGTTGATAGTTAGTAATACAATTAAGAGTTTTAAGAATTTCATATAGCAAATTTTTTATGATGGTCTAAAATATAAAAATTAGTTAAATGAATAATGAAATTACAATATTTAACTATATTTAATTTATATGAAACACCAATCTAAACTCCCAAATGTAGGCACCACTATTTTTTCTGTAATGAGTGCTTTAGCTAATAAACATGATGCAATAAATTTATCGCAAGGTTTTCCTAATTTTAATAGCGATAATAAATTAAAAGAATTAGTAACAAAAGCAATGCATTCTGGTTATAACCAATACGCACCAATGCCTGGTAATTTAGACTTACGTGAAGCGATAGCAAATAAATTTGATTTATTGTATGGTACAAGTTACAAACCAGATACCGAAATTACAGTTACAGCAGGTGCAACACAGGCTATTTATACTATAATTTCTGCTTTTGTTAAACAAGATGATGAAGTTATAATATTTCGTCCTGCATATGATTGTTATGAGCCAGCAGTTAAAATTAATGGAGGTAAAACAGTTTCTATACAATTAGAGGCACCACATTATAATATTAATTGGAAGACAGTAGAGTCTGTTTTTACAAACAAAACAAAACTTATAATAATAAATACACCTCAAAATCCAAGCGGTTCTATTTTTTCTGAAAAAGATATGGAAGCACTAGAGCGTATAACAAAAAACTCTAACTGTATAATTTTAAGTGACGAAGTATATGAGCATATTATTTTTGATGGTCTACAACACCAAAGTATTTGTAAGTTTCCTAATTTAAAATCTAGAAGTTTTATAACCGCATCTTTTGGTAAAACATTTCACAATACAGGTTGGAAACTTGGATATTGTTGTGCGCCAAAAGTGCTTATGGATGAGTTTAGAAAAGTACATCAATTTAATGTGTTTAGCGTAAACCACCCAATGCAAAAAGCATTAGCAGAATATTTAAAAACACCTAATCGTTATTTAGAACTCTCACAGTTTTATCAAGACAAACGCGATTTGTTTTTAAATTTAATTGCAGCATCAAGATTTAAATTTGTTCCTGCAAAAGGAACGTATTTTCAAGTGTTAGATTTTTCTAATATTACTACAGCGTATGATGTAGACTTTGCTAAAAGATTAACAATTGAAAATAAAATAGCATCTATTCCATTATCTGTATTTAACGATAATAATAGAGATGATAAAGTATTGCGTTTTTGTTTTGCTAAAACCGAAGACACATTAAAACAAGCAGCAGAAATTTTAAATAAAATATAAATTAGTATATTAGAAATAGAATTTTATAATAATTAATTAATGAGAATATTAAAAATTACAGGCTTATTATTATGCCTTGGAATTAGTTTTGTAACCGCTCAAGAAGTAGATTATAATAACGAAATTTATACCGTAAAAAACAATAAGGTTTATAAAGCAGGAGAAGAGCAAACCGAGCAGTTAACCAATGCTGCAAAAGAAGAAATTATTACCCGTTTTAACAGGATTAAAGAACAAGAGAAAGCTGTAAAAAAAGCAGAAAGAGAAGAAGAAAAAGCTAAACGAAAACAAAAAAAAGTAGAAAAGGAGCTAAAAAAAGAGAAAGCCAAAGCAAAAAAAATAGCTAAAGCTAGAGCAAATCTAGCTAAAGCAGAGGCTAAGTTAAAGAAGGAGCAAGTTAAATTCACAAAACAAAAAGAAAAAGGAAAAATAGAACTTGATGATTTATCTAAGTGGGATGAGAAGCTACTTAAGTTAAAAGAAAAAGTAACCAAAGCGCAAAGACGTTTAAAACGCTTATAATTTATGAGTACGAATTTAAATGTCGCAATAATACAATCTAATTTAGTATGGGAAAACCCAGTGCAAAACCGTATTAATTTTGGTGATAAAATTGAAAATATAAATCATGCCGTAGATGTAATTGTTTTACCAGAAATGTTTACAACTGGTTTTACTATGAATGCTAGTGTAGTTGCCGAGTCTATGCAAGGCGAAACAGTAAGCTGGATGAAAAATTTAGCAGCAAAAAAAAACGCAGCTATAACCGGTAGTGTGGTTATTAAAGAAAATAATAATTATTATAATAGATTACTTTTTGCTAAACCTAATGGAGATATAGAGTATTATAATAAACGCCATACGTTTACTTTAGCAGGTGAGCATAAAATATATACTGCAGGTCAAAAACAAAAAGTAATAGAATATAAGGGTTGGAAATTAGCTACATTAATTTGCTATGATTTGCGTTTTCCTGTTTGGGCAAGAAACACTCAGGACTATGATGTTATATTATATGTTGCTAATTGGCCAAAACGTCGTGTAGCTGCTTGGGATGCGCTTTTAAAAGCAAGAGCCATAGAAAACATGAGTTATTGCATAGGCGTAAATAGAGTAGGCTTAGACGCAAATAATTACGACTATTCTGGACATTCTGCTGTGTACGATGTTTTAGGTGAAAAAATCACAAGTTTACCTGTTGAAAAAGAAGGTATCGAAATAGTAGAAATTACTAAAAATCACATTGAAAAAAACCGAAAACATTTAGGGTTTTTAAACGATAAAGATAGTTTTAATCTAATAATGTAAACGTAATAATTTCATCAAACCCAGCAGTACCTTTAATGACATCACTGTAATAGCTTACGCGCTCTGGTTGTATACCTTTTAAGTAGTTTCCTGAATCGTAAACACCATTGCCATTAGTATCATAAATAACTCGTAAATAGTACTCCTTAGGGTCTAAAAATAAAAAGTTTAAAGGCTTAGCTTCAGTTAAATATTTAGAGTCTAAAACATCTCCTTCTTTATTTGTTAGTTCAACTATTAATGGAAATTTTCCGTTTTTAATATTTACTTGTGCGTTATAATAACTGTACTTTGTTTTTGTTCTTAGGCTAAAGTTTAAAGTATCGTTAGTGTTTTCAAAAAAGTCCACTAATGCATTTGGCAAAGCTTGAATTTTGTAATTGTTTTCTTCGGTTTTTTCAAATTTAAAACTATAGGTGTTTGAAAGACTATCATAAACAGTGGTGTAAGGAACTAAAGTAGAATCCTGTTGCATGATAGTAATTTTACTTTTATCTATAGATTTAAACGGAATGTTGCCAGAAAGTTTAAAATCTTCATTAAATTTAATACCATTACTAGGTTGCGATTTAACTAAAAGTGAATCTTTTAAATTATCTTTAATTTTTACCGTAAACGTATCTATTGTTTTATTATTTGTAACCTTAAATATAAGAGAATCTACATCTAGTTTTGGAGAGTAGAAGTAATTTAAAGTATCGGTTTTAGCATCTTTAATAACTCGTGATTTATAATCTTCTGGAACTTGAGAAAGGACTTCGAATTTTACATCTTTATAATCGCCTTCAAAACCAAAAGCTATTTTTTCTCCGGCAACTAATTTTGGTCTTGTTGCTTTGTAGTCTAAAGTTTCTGTAAATAATTCTAATTCATAAAAAGCAGAGTCTGTTGGTACAACTATTGGCTTTTCATAAAAAGCAATTTTATCAAGACCTTGTTGAAACTTATTATCGCTATTACCATCTTTTAAAGCGCGAAGCATATAGGTGCCAGCCTTTACGTTTTCAATAGTAAAGTTTGTTGTGCTATCTAATGTATTTGTAATGTAACTTGGTGACTGTTTGTATATAGTAGAATCGTTGTATGTAGAATCTTTTTCATATAACATTACAGATACAAATTCGTCAGTTTTTAGCTCTAACGCATTTTTAATATTTCCTTTTACAGAAAGAGAATCTATATAATTTCCAGTAGAAAAAACATAACGATAATAAATAAATGGGTTTTCTTCATTATTGTCCACGATACTGTTTCCAAAATTAAAAGCATAAGTTGTATTAGGCTTTAAAGTATCGAAAATTTTAATGGTAATATATTTACTTGCAGTACCAAGCGGCGTAATTTCTGCAGGAGTAGACATTGGTGGAGAAACAATAAGTTGTTTACTAATGTCTTTCATTTTAACATATTCATCAAAATAAATTTTAATTTCATTACCTGTAAAGTTAGTAGAGTAATTTTCTGGAATAGACTTAGTGATACTTGGTGGCGTAAGATCTTTTTCGCCTCCTGTAGGATTTCCTCTATTTGCGCAATTAGCAAATACAGCTAGTATAACAATAAAAAGTAATAAATTTAAAAGTTTGTTACGCATATTTAATATCTATTAATAGGCAAATTAACAACTTATTTATAAACTAACATAAATAGATTTGTGTTAACCTTAAAGGTTTATAAAGAATTTAACGTAAACTAGGCTATTGCCATTGTAGCAATACTTATTTTTATATTGTTAGCTTTGTTAAGTTCTGCTATGCAAGCCTCTAAAGTAGCGCCAGTTGTTATAATGTCGTCTACCAGTAAAATGTGTTTATTATTAAGTTTTTGTGTATTGGTAACTGCAAAAAGCTCTGTGTTGTTTTGCCAACGTGCAAAACGTTTTTTGTTAACCTGTGAGCTTGTATTTGTAATTTTTTGTAAAATTTTATCTTGGTATTCTGTATTTAGAGCTAGAGCAATCTCTTTTCCAAATTTTTCTACTTGGTTATAGCCTCTACTTCGTAATTTGGTTTTGTGAAGTGGTACCGGAATAACCATATCTATAGCGTTATAATTATTTGTTTCTTTTAATTCTATACCAAGCCATTTACCTAAAAATGTTCCTATTTGTTGTTGCTCTCTATATTTTAAATCATGTAAAAGCTGTTGTACAATACCTTTTTTCTCAAAGCGGAGTAATGCTGTTGCTTGTTCTAATTTTGCTCGGCCATAAAATACTTTTTTTACAAAGTCATCATTTGTTTTATGGTAATTAGTAACAGGTAAATTGTGCCTGCAAATGGTGCAAATATATTTTTCGTTATCATGCAGTGTGTTTTTGCATGCGTTACAAACTTCTGGGAAAAAGAGATTTATAATAGGTTTTAGCACTTTGTCGAAATAATTAAACTATTAAGCACGGGATTTTACCACTTAAACGAAAAGCCCTTTGCTTTAGACTAAATTTAAGTTTTTAAATTTAAATTTGTACCATAAATCACTGTTATAATGATTATTTATCCCCAAATTAATAATCTTAGAATAATAATTGTGCCTTTTATAGCGCTTCTTAGTTTTCTGGGATATTACAGCATTAGTAGTTATTTTTCTATAGAAGAATACGAGGCTTTTTTTAGAAGAAGAAAACAAGATAATTGCTACAAAACTTTTGATAGGGTAGTATCATATCACAATATTAATGTAGAAAACAAATATATTTTAAAGCAATTGCCGGCCTCAAAACAATACATTTTAAAATACTAGATTCTGTTTAAAATCTTTCAACAAAACACTTTTACTTGTAAGATTTAAAAACAACTTTTAGCCCAAAAAAACATACGTATTATAAAATTAATTAAAACACTAGAAGCTTTAATAAAAATTCGAAAACTTAAATTAAATGATGGTAATTCCCCAAATTTCCAATTTTAGAATAGTAATTGCTATTGGTGGTTGCTTAGTTTTTCTATTTAGCTTTTTTGCTATTTCTAGTTATTTAGAAGTACAAGAAAAAAGTAAATTATTAGCTCAAGAGAAAAAATTAATTCTCTATGAGTTATCTGAAATGATTGATAGTTACGATACTATTAATGTTTTAAACGACTCTTTGTCTTTGCAGTTAAAATTATCTAAAGATAGATTAATAGCCACAAGAGATTCCGTTAGAGAACTAAAATTTGATAGAGATTTAATATCAAGATTTAGAACCCAATTAAAAAATTTAAAAAATGATAGAGATAACATGATTCATGTTGTACAAAGTTTAGAAGCAGAAAATCAATTGCTTAAAACCGAACAATTAGATTATGTAACAGCTATAAAAACAAGAGATTCACTAAACGCCTTAATAGAAAAAAAGTATAACCATTTACTTAATAAAAAAGAAGAACAACCACCATTAAATATAAGAAGTTTATTTGTTAGTAACTTAAAAGTACAAGGCGCCAAACGAGTAAACTCAAAACAACGCGTAATAGATACTAGATTTGCACGTAGAACAAAAAAATTTCATGTAGAATTTACAATTGTAAAAAACAAAACCTTAAGTAAAGGAAGCAAAACATTTTACATTCAAATTTTAGATAATAAAATGAACGTAGTTGCAAATAAAGGCACTGTAGAGTTTGGTAAAAAATCATTAATCTACTCTGGAAAAACAACTGCAAATTATACGGGAAAAGAAACTAAAGTTTCTTGTATAGTTGAGAAAGACGATATAGAAAAACTAAAGCCAGGTAATTATAATGTGTCTATAATTTATCAAGGAGATGTAGTTTCGAGTACTTTAGTAGAATTAAAATAAATATTACCCTCAATATTTTTGTAAAAACCGTTCCAAATATGGAGCGGTTTTTTATTTTTGTAGCTATGGCAAATCAAGACGATCAATTTAAAAAAGTAATCTCTCACGCAAAAGAATACGGTTACGTATTTCAAAGCAGTGAAATTTACGACGGCCTAAGTGCTGTTTACGATTACGCACAAAACGGAGTAGAGTTAAAAAAGAACATTCGCGACTATTGGTGGAAAGCCATGGTACAAATGCATGATAATATTGTTGGTATAGATGCAGCAATATTTATGCATCCAACCACATGGAAAGCCTCTGGTCACGTAGATGCCTTTAGCGATCCATTAATAGATAATAAAGACTCTAAAAAACGTTACAGAGCAGATGTTTTAGTAGAAGATTATTGCCTTAAAATTGAAAACAAAATAGAAAAGGAAGTAAAAAAAGCAAGCAAACGCTTTGGCGACGCCTTTAATAAAGAAGAGTTTTTAAGCACTAATCCACGTGTTTTAGGATACCAAGAAAAAATAGATAGCATATTATCCCGTTTAGGAAAATCTTTAGAAAAAGAAGATTTAGCAGATGTTAAGTTGCTAATTGAAGAATTAGAAATTAATTGCCCAGTTAGCGGTAGTAGAAACTGGACAGATGTTAAGCAATTTAATTTAATGTTTGGTACTAAACTTGGAGCCAGCGCAGAAAGTGCAATGGATTTGTATTTAAGACCAGAAACAGCACAAGGTATTTTTGTAAACTTTTTAAACGTACAAAAAACTGGGCGCATGAAAATTCCTTTTGGTATTGCACAAACAGGAAAAGCCTTTAGAAACGAAATTGTAGCAAGACAATTTATTTTTAGAATGCGTGAGTTTGAGCAAATGGAAATGCAATTTTTTATAAAACCAGGAACTCAAGGCGAATGGTATGAGCACTGGAAAGAAACCAGAATGAAATGGCATTTATCTCTTGGTATGGGAGCAGAAAACTACCGTTTTCATGACCATGAAAAATTAGCACACTATGCAGATGCCGCAGCAGATATTGAGTTTAAATTTCCGTTTGGCTTTAAAGAATTAGAAGGTATTCACTCACGAACAGATTTCGATTTAAAAGCTCACGAAGAACACTCTGGGAAAAAATTACAATATTTCGATCACGAAGATAATGCAAGTTATACACCGTACGTTTTAGAAACATCTATAGGTTTAGACCGTATGTTTTTAGCAGTATTCTCTAACGCTTTAGTAGAAGAAGAATTAGAAAATAATACAACCAGAACTGTTTTAAAATTACCAGCAGTATTAGCACCATTTAAAGCAGCTATTTTACCATTAGTAAAAAAGGATGGATTGCCAGATGTGGCTAAAAAAATAGTTGAAGATTTAAAATGGGACTTTAATGTTACTTACGACGAGAAAGATGCCGTAGGAAGACGTTACAGAAGGCAAGATGCCAACGGAACACCGTTTTGTATTACTGTAGATCACGATACTTTAGAAGACAATACTGTAACCATAAGACATAGAGACACAATGGAACAATCTCGTGTTAAAATTGAAGATTTAAAAAGTATTATTAAAAAAGAAGTTGACGTTAAAACGTGGTTAATGAAAATGAAGTAATAAATTCCTGCGTAGGTAGGAAATCTAAGATTCAGCATAGCTAATCTCAAAAAAAGAACTCTCAAACATATATCTGTTTGGGAGTTTTTTTTAGCTCTAAAAATAAGCCTTCAATTGTACAGTACCAGTATGTATGGTATTACTAGTTTCGGTTTTACGTCCAAAATAATTAAGATTTAAATCTAGATACTTTGTTATTTTTTGTTGTGCAAGTAAAGTCCAAGTTAGGTTTTTACCAGGTTGTAAACCTTCTAGCATTTGGTAGCCAACAGGTGAGTTAGCGTTACCTTCAAACGTATTAGAAAACACATTAAATTCTCCAGAGATTGCAGATTTTACATTGGCGTTTATAGAAAAAGATAACCCATATTTTTGTTGCTCCAAAGTTTCTAATCCACCAATAGTATTTGCTTTGTTACTGTATTGGTAGAACACATCAAATCTAATTTTATCGTTTAGTAAATATGAGAGTTTTGGGTTAAAGCGCTCTTCGTCTATTTTAAAATTTCTAGACACAAAATTATTACTAAACGTTTCATTTGTATCAAAACTACTTAAAAAATTTATTAGCCAGCTTTCAGCAAATTTATGGTTAAAATTAAACTGATGACTCTTTAAGGTATTAACAACAAAACTTACGTCTTCAGGATTTCCTGTGTTAGAGAGAAAGCTTAAAACGTTTCTAGACTCATTGTTTAAATACGTATAAGATGTTGTATAATGCTGTTTTCCGCGGTTAAAAAACAAAACATTTCTAAAATTTAACTGAAGCCCAAGTTGGTTAACTTCATCGTTTTCAAATGGATTAAGATTAAAATTATTACCATCACGTTTTAATTTTCTATCTACTAAATAACTACTCTGGTTATAAAAATGAGACCAGAATTTTTTTGTTTTATTGTCGCTATTTTGCCATTCTCCTGGATTTACAGTAATAGATTGGCTTAACCTATTTTGATGTGTTTTTATAAAAATTTGATTTGGTAAAAGCACTCTTATGTATTGACCTTGATCTTGAAATTGGGCTATTTCAAATTCTTCAATTTCTTGTATGCCATTATTATTATAATCGTTCCAGGTATAAGCACCTTGACCAGGTTCTACTTCTACGTATGTAAAATCTTGTTGCGGTAAGGAACCAGAATTGGTTTCGAAAACCGTATTCCATTGTACAAAGTTTTTAAATAGTTGTTGATTATAAACCAACCTAGAATTTAAAGATTGTTCGTTTTCTATGCTTTCGTCTTTACTATTTAATTTTCTATAGTTTACAAATAACGATAAATTGGTTTTTGCATTTTTAATTAAACGAGAATCTAAATAATAAGTGTTTGAGTTGTTAACACGTTTAAGTTCATTATTTCTTATGCTATCGTTTACACGATATTTATAACCAACTTCTACAAAAACATTGGTGCTATCTCCAATACCTGTAAAAGCTTCGTATGCAGTAAATTTTTGACTTAAATCTGTAAGTTGTTGGGTGGCATTATCGGTTTGTTTATTGTTTTCGGCACTAAACCTTCCACCAATCCATGGTTTGCCAAAACTGTATCTTAAAGTATTGTAAGTTCTAAAAAAAGTTGAATTACTCAAAGTAGCTTCAGCTTTTAAAATGCTTGAATTTGTATTAATCCAAAGCTTTTCATTTAAAAATAAATTAGCATTTATAGAATGTCTGTTTCCTGTGAAGTCTTGTGAAAAATTAAGATGCTCGTACAAATAATTAGTATTTCCTTTTTTGTCATGAAAAGCATTAGTACCAGCAGAGAATAATAATTGATCGCCAAAATTACTATTTAAACCAGTTGTTGTATTGGCATCAATATTCCAATCTCTATTAAATTCTACATTATATAAACCTTCAATGTTTCTAAATTCTTGTTGTATAAAATCTGTATCTACAAAAGCATTTACATTCCAAAGGCTGTCTTGTTTAATAATATTTTGTTTAATATTAAGTTTAGCAGCAAATCCGTCGTTATTATTATCATCTAAATTTGAGAATAAATTTAAATCGTTTTTACTACCGGCAAGTTCAAAATTAAGTTGGGTTTTCTCGGTAGGAGTATACGTTCCGTTTACAACGGCGACTTGTAGTTTTACAGGCGCGACTAATTGTACTATAGGTTCAAAATTACCTTGTGGTACACCTAAAACTGGTGCAACATATTCATAAATGGTATTTATGGCATTAATACTACTAATAGTGTAATTACCTTGAGACTCGCCAACATTGGTAAAGCGTACGTTAAATAGCGTATCGTCTGGGTTGTTAGAATATTCAAAAACCTCTTCACCACCAATAATTATTTTTCTGTATAAAATTCGGTTTTCGTTATAAGCTTCTTCTACGCTTGAAGGTGCAACCATTTGTGACCTGTCATCACCAGCTTCGCTTAATATTTCTACTTGCTCTGGAGATAGGTTTTGTTGTAATGGATTGTTTTTAGAATCATTTTCAGAGTAAACCGAAGCTCCAATACTAAATTTCTCGCTAGTATAATTACCACCACCATAAGTCACAATTCTAGAGTAATTACGGTCGCTAAATTGGTAGTCTACAGTAATTCTCATTTCGCTAGTTATTGGAAATGTAGAATTAAAAATAATTTCTCCAGCATTATAATCTATAATATAATCTTCGCTTTCGCCACGTTTTATGGCAATACCATTAACATAAACGGTTTCGCTACCAGAAACAATTAGTACAAATAATTCACCATTGGGACCTTGTAATTTATAAGGACCTTGATTACCTTCTTGCGCAGTAAATTGGCTAGTAGTAAATTGGCCACGAACAATTGCACCAGCAGCAAATAAATTGGTTTGAGATTCTTTGCCTAAATTGGCTTTAAGAGATAGACCTTGAACACGTTTTGAAAAAGCCGAGAAATAAGAATTTGAGTTTTCTAAATCTATATCTCCTGCACGAACATTCCATCTATCGCTAAAAATCTCAACAAAAACTTGGTCAAACTCATCTAGTCTTTGTGAGTAACCACTTTCTTGTAAAGGTATATTAGCATCTTGTATAGAGGCGCGTAGCGAAACGGTTTCACTTAATTTACCAGTAATCTGTAAGTCTAACTCGCTATTTAAAACCGAGTTTTGGTTGTTGCCAATAGTAATACCACGAGAAATACTTCCGCTAGTAGTTAAGCCATCAAAAGGCGTAAATGTGTTAGTAGTATTAGGTTGAGAAATACGGTATATTTTATTTAGTTTATTGTTATTTTCAACAATAACAGCATCATCAAATTGTTTGTACGTTTTTGTTAAAAAATCAGGATACTTTAAATAGCTAATATGTATAGAGTCTGCAGCAATAGGTTTTTTTAACTTTAAAAGAGCTTTAGAAAAATCTACATTATAATATGTAGTATCTATAATGGTGCTATCTTTTAAAGTAACTTTAAAATCTTTAGCATTAATACTTACAGAGTCAATTAAAATTTCTTGAGTTACAGCAACTGTTTTTTGTTTATAGTTTCCGTTTGCATTTTGAGCAAAGGCAAAGCCTATAAAAAGGAAAGCAAAAAAAGTTAGCGTAAATTTCATACAATAGTTAAACTAAAAACAAGTAAATATATTTTGTTAATAGTTTTTCAATATTTCAATAACTAATAAAGCTGTAAAAGTAATGCATTATATTATTTTAGCTAAAACCTAAAAAAATAATATGAAAATCATTTCTTACAACGTAAACGGTATACGTGCAGCATTAAAAAAAGGATTTATAGAATGGCTAGAAGGAGCCAATCCAGATGTTTTATGTTTGCAAGAAATTAAAGCCATGCAAGACCAAGTAGATGTAGAAGCTTTCGAGGCACTTGGTTATAAATATCATTATTGGTTTAGTGCTAATAAAAAAGGGTATAGTGGTGTGGCAATTTTAAGTAAAATAAAACCAAACCATGTAGAATTTGGAACCGGAATAGAAACAATGGATTTCGAAGGCCGTAATATACGTGCAGATTTTGATGGAGTATCAGTCATGAGCATGTATTTACCATCAGGCACAAATATGGACCGTTTAGAATTCAAGCTAAATTATATGGACCAAATTCAAGACTATGTAAACAAGCTTAGAGAAACCATACCAAACCTAGTAATATGTGGCGATTATAACATATGTCACGAAGCCATAGATATACATAACCCAAAAATGAAAAACGTTTCAGGTTTCCTACCGGTAGAACGCGAATGGATAGGCAACTTTATAGACAGTGGTTTGGTAGATTCTTACCGCTATCTAAATCCAGAAAAAGTAGAATACAGTTGGTGGAGTTACCGTGCCAATGCCAGAGCAAACAATAAAGGCTGGCGATTAGACTATGCCATGGTAACACAACCATTAAAGCAAAAAATAAAAAGAGCAGTAATATTAACACAAGCCGTGCACAGCGATCACTGTCCAATATTATTAGAGCTAGACATTTAATTTCAGGGCGTTACCAAGCCAAGCAAAGCTATGTCTTGGTCGCGCTCTCGCAAGTCGCTCTCTGCGAGGAGCTCCAACAATTGCTCCATCTCTAACGCGGGCATATTAACAAACATTTAAACCAAATTATAAGTAATTTAATTTTTGGTAAATTACTTTAGTAAAGCCTTTTAGTAAAAAGAAACTATAAATTATGAAATACACAACACTACCAACTACAAATATAAAAGTTAGTAAAATTTGTTTAGGCTCAATGACTTGGGGAAACCAAAACACCGAAGCAGAAGGACACAAACAATTAGATTATGCAATAGACCAAGGTGTAAATTTTATAGACACAGCAGAACTTTATCCAGTACCAGCCGAAGCAAAAACACAAGGTAGAACAAGTGAAATTATAGGAACATGGTTAAAAAAATCAGGAAAAAGAGATAAAGTAGTAATAGGGTCAAAAATAGCAGGAACAGGAGAATATACAGCGCATATTAGAACCACGGGATTTAGCAAACAAAGCATAAAAGACGCAGTAAATAACGAGTTACAAAGATTACAAACAGATTATATAGACCTTTTTCAATTACATTGGCCAGAAAGAGAAACAAATACATTTGGCAGCAGAGACTACAAGCACAATCCAAATGATGCATGGAATGACAATTTTAAAGAAGTCTTACAAAGCTTAGACGAGGTTGTAAAATCTGGAAAAATAAGACACGTTGGTATTTCAAATGAAAAAGCCTGGGGAACTATGCGTTATCTTCAAGAAGCAAAACAAAACAACCTGCCAAGACCAATAACCATACAAAATGCCTATTCATTATTAAATAGAGTATTTGAAGGAGATATGGCAGAGATAGCAATAAGAGAAAATATTGGACTTCTAGCATATTCACCAATGGCATTTGGAGTACTTTCTGGTAAATACATAAAAAAACAAGCAACAGAAAATTCAAGACTAAAGCTTTTTCCAAGATTTGCACGTTACAGTAGCGAACAATCAACAGAAGCCACAAAGCAATATTTAGCCTTAGCCGAAAAAAATAATATGTCTTTAGCACAAATGGCTTTAGCTTTCGTTAATCAGCAACCATTTATAACAAGCAATATAATAGGAGCAACAAACTTAGAGCAACTTAAAGAAAACATTAAGAGTGTAGAAATTAATATATCAACAGCTATATTAGAAGAAATTAATAATATACATTCTGCAATTCCAAATCCAGCTCCATAGTTTTTTTTGAATGGGTGTTCAATAGACCCGATAAACTTGTTATTAAACTGAATCAGTTTAAACCCACAGCCACTTTGTCGGTAAAACATGTACTTTATCTATTAAGCAAATTTTGTTGATATTGCCGTAATAATTTTTTTTAGTTTAGATAACTTTAAACTAATGAAAATACCATAATGAAAAAGACTACTTTATTATTGATGTTACTTTTAATAAGTATATCAATAAGTGCACAAACTTATTTGAGTGAAAATTTCGACACGAGTATTCCTGCAACATGGACTATCGATGATGCTGGAGCTGCAACTGGAGATTCATGGATGTCCGGACAAGTTGGAGGAGCTAACAAC
>NZ_MPCX01000020.1 GCF_001874145.1 Lacinutrix sp. MedPE-SW
GCCTTTACAGCCATGCGTGCACGTGGTGCTCAAGTAACAGATATAGCAATTATTGTTGCAGCAGCAGATGATGATATCATGCCGCAAACAAAAGAAGCAATTTCTCACGCACAAGCTGCAGGAGTACCAATTGTTTTTGCTATAAATAAAATAGATAAGCCAGATGCTAACCCAGAAAAAATTAAAGAAGGATTAGCAAACATGAACTTATTAGTTGAAGATTGGGGTGGTAAAATACAATCACACGATATATCAGCAAAAATGGGAACTGGTGTAAAAGATTTACTTGAAAAAGTATTGCTTGAAGCAGAATTATTAGAGTTAAAAGCAAACCCTAATAAACCAGCTGTTGGTACTGTAGTAGAAGCATTCCTTGATAAAGGTCGTGGTTATGTCTCTACAATATTAGTACAAGCCGGAACATTAAAAATAGGTGATTACGTATTAGCAGGTAAAAACAGTGGTAAAATTAAAGCCATGCATGATGAGCGTGGAAACGATGTTGCACAAGCAGGACCTTCTACACCAGTATCTATTTTAGGTTTAGATGGCGCACCACAAGCAGGAGATAAATTTAATGTCTTTGCAGATGAGCGTGAAGCTAAGCAAATTGCTACTAAAAGAGCGCAATTACAACGAGAGCAATCTGTTAGAACGCAACGTCATATTACATTAGATGAGATTGGTCGTCGTATTGCTTTAGGAGATTTCCAAGAGCTTAATATTATATTAAAAGGTGATGTTGATGGTTCGGTAGAAGCGTTAACAGACTCTTTCCAAAAATTATCTACTGAAGAAATTCATGTAAATATCATACATAAAGGCGTAGGAGCTATTACAGAAAGTGATGTATTATTAGCAACAGCGTCAGATGCTATTATTATAGGATTTAACGTACGTCCTGTTGGAAATGCTAGACAAGTTGCAGATACCGAAGAAATCGATATTAGAACTTACTCTATTATCTACGATGCTATTAACGATCTTAAAGACGCGATGGAAGGTATGTTATCTCCAGAAGTTAAAGAAGAAGTTACAGGTACAGCAGAAATTAGAGAAATGTTTAAAGTATCAAAGGTTGGTACAATTGCAGGTTGTATGGTAATGAATGGTAAAATTTACCGTAACTCTAAAATACGTTTAATACGTGATGGAGTTGTAGTTTACACTGGTGAATTAGCATCATTAAAACGTTTTAAAGATGATGTTAAAGAAGTAGGTAAAGGTTACGATTGTGGTATGCAAATTAAAAACTATAACGACATTAAAGAAGGTGATGTTATAGAAGCATTCCATGAAGTAGAAGTAAAAAAGAAACTTAAATAAGGTGTCGTAAAAAGCACTTATTAAATAATAAAAAAGCCGTTTTCAATTGATTTGAAAACGGCTTTTTAATTTTAATTCTTTGCTCTAAATTAATCCTTTTTTTTAGGTTTGAATATAAAAGAACCGGTTGGGAATTTCTTTTTAATTTTCATTAAAGCGCGATCGGCTTCAAGACGAGTTCTAAAACTTCCAACCCATACTTTATAATTAGGTGTTTCATAAACTAAACTTGATGGCCAAGAGTTAAAAGAGCTGTCAAAACTGTTTTCCATACTTTCAGCACGTTCTCGACTCCCGGAAAATATTTGAATTTTATATCGATCAGAATCTTTGTCTTCAGTGTTAATTTGCTTTTTTAGTTCTAATAAACTAGTTATTTCTTCATTTTGAGAAATTTTTACAGAACCTTCTTGTGCATTGCTAAAAGAATAAAAGCCAGCAGTTAAAAGTATAAATAAGCTAATTTTTTTTGTCGAAATAATCTTCATTTTTTATATTCTATTTGTTACAAATGTAAATGTTATAAACGAAATCAAATCGATTTTCTTATTTAGAATTCCTCTAAATTAGGAATTAAGACTTCTTTAAGATTTCTAAAATGGACTTTAAGTATTACTTTTGCCTAAGTTTTTTATAACTGTATTTTTAAAGTATAGATGAAAAAATCATACCAAAGTTTAGAAGTAAATTCAATCAACAATATGAAACAGGTGATTCACCGCAAATTAGGCGTTAATATTCTTCATTTAAGCTTAATTTTTATACTAGCGTTTTCTACTTCCCTTTCAGCTCAAGATGGAGATGCTGCAGCAGGAAAAGCATTGTTTAATGCAAATTGTGCATCATGTCACAAGTTGGATAAGAAAATGACAGGTCCTGCATTAAGAAATGTAGAAGCGCGTTTAGCAGAAGAAGAAGGTTTAGATAGAGCATGGCTTTATGCTTGGATAAAAAATAGTGCAGGCATGATTAAATCTGGTGATGCTTATGCTAACAAGATTTATAAAGAGTACAACGGTACTGCAATGACTGCTTTTCCTCAATTATCAGATTCAGATATTGACAATATATTAGCTTACACAGCTGAAGAAAAAGCGGCTCCGGCAGTTACACCTGGTGTAGTTGGAGGAGGTGATTCTAACCCGTCAAGCGATACTGCATCAAACACTTTAATTTTAGGTGCTTTAGCATTGTTGTTTGCTTTATTGGCAATAGCGTTAGTTTTAGTTAATAAAACGTTACGTCGTTTTGCAAATGAAAAAGGAGTAGAGCTGGAAGCTAAGTCTTCAAGAAAACCACTTTGGAAAGCTTTTGTTGAAAATCAATTTTTAGTTTTAGTTACAGCTATTTTCTTTTTATTAGCTGCAGGTTATTTTGTTTACGGTTACTTTATGCAAGTAGGTGTTAATCAAGGTTACGAGCCGGTACAAGAAATACACTATTCGCATAGAATTCACGCAGGTGACAATGGTATTGATTGTAAATACTGTCACTCTTCAGCAAGAGTGTCTAAACATTCGGGCATTCCTTCGTTAAATATCTGTATGAACTGTCATAAATCAATTTATGAAGTAGCAGAGACTACAGCGACAGAAGAATACAGTAAAGCGTTTTACGATGGTGAAATTAAAAAATTATATGCAGCCGTAGGTTGGGATGATGCAAATCAAAAATATACAGGCGAAACTAAACCTGTAAAATGGACAAGAATTCATAACTTGCCAGATTTTGCATATTTTAATCACTCTCAGCACGTTTCTGTAGCAGGAGTAGAATGTCAAACATGTCACGGTCCAGTTGAAGAAATGGAAATTATGTACCAATACGCTCCATTAACAATGGGTTGGTGTATTAACTGTCACAGAGAGACAAATGTAAAAGTTAAAGACAACGAATATTATACTAAAATTCACGAGCAATTATCTAAAAAATATGGTGTTGAAGAATTAACTGCAGCACAAATGGGTGGTTTAGAGTGTGGAAAATGTCATTATTAAAATTTAATTTTTAATAAATCCTATAACACTGGGAGTCTCTTATTAGAGAGAATAGTTGTTACACAGAGCGAGTCGATGTGTTTTAAACGAAATAAGAAATAAATTAAGAAGTAATTCAATTATATAATATGTCATCAAACAAGAAATACTGGAAAAGTGTTGAGGAGCTAAAAGATAGCTCTATTGTTGAGACGCTAAAACAAAACGAATTTGTAAATGAAATCCCTACTGATGAGTTTCTTGGAGACAAGGAAACATTAGAATCTTCATCTACAACGCGTCGTGATTTCTTAAAATATGTTGGTTTTAGTACAGCTGCAGCTTCTTTAGCTGCTTGTGAAGGACCAGTAATTAAATCAATCCCTTATGTAGTACAGCCAGATTCTATAATTCCTGGTGTAGCTAATTATTATGCAACTACAATTGCAGATGGTTTTGATTTTGCAAGTGTTTTAGTTAAAACTCGAGAAGGTCGTCCAATTAAAATTGAAAACAATAATCTTGGAGCTACAGATGGTGGCGCAAATGCAAGAGTTAATGCATCAGTTTTAGGATTGTATGATAGTTTAAGAGTAAAGAACCCAATGAAAGGCGATGCAGCTATTTCTTGGTCTACTTTTACTTCTGAAACAACTCAAAAATTAAACGCTTTAAGAGATAGTGGAAAACAAATAGTATTATTAACACAAACTTTTGCAAGTCCATCAACGTCTAAGTTGATTTCTGAATTTAAAGAAAAATATGGAAATGTAAATCATGTGGTTTATGATGCTGTGTCAGAATCTGCCGCTTTAGATGCGTTTCAAGCAAAATATAACGAAAGAGGCTTAGCTGATTACGATTTTTCTTTAGCATCAACAATTGTTGGTTTTGGAGCAGATTTCTTAGGAGATTGGCAAGGTGGAGGTTTTGATACTGGATACTCTCAAGGACGCATTCCAACAAATGGAAAAATGTCACGTCATATTCAGTTTGAATCTAACATGTCTCTTGCAGGAGCAAATGCAGACGAGCGTATTCCTTTAACACCAAATCAACAAAAACTTGCTTTAGCTAAATTACATAGTTTAATAGTTTCGGGTAGTACTTTCTCTGGAAGTTTACCAGCTAACATTGAAAAAGCAGTTACAAGTGCAGCAAACGAATTAAGAGTTGCAGAGAGTGCTGGTGTTGTTGTTACAGGTTTACAAGATGTAAACGCTCAAACAGTAGTTTTAGAGATTAATGAAGCTTTAAGTAGTAAAGCTTTCAATCCTAAAAAACCTATTAAAACAAGACAAGGAAACGATAAAGCAGTAATGGCTTTAGTTGCAGATATGAAAGCAGGTAAAGTTGGTGCTATTATCATGAGTGGTGTAAATCCATTATATACATTACCTAATGCTTCAGATTTTGCTGAAGGATTAAAAAACACTGAACTATCTGTTGCTTTTTCAGTGAAAGCAGACGAAACAGCTTCAGTGTCACAATATATTGCTGCTGCACCTCACTATTTAGAAAGTTGGGGAGATGTAGAATTAAAGAAAGGTCATTTTGGTTTAATACAACCTACTATTCGTCCTTTATTTGATACTAAACAATTTCAGGATGTTTTATTATTATGGAATAGTAATACTGAAAAGTATAGCGATTACGTAAAAAATGTTTGGAATAGCTCAATATTAGGTGGAGCTTCATTTAATCAAGCATTACACGATGGGTCTTTTATTTCTAAAGTATCTGGAGATGTAGTTGAAGAAACTGCTGAAGTTTCTGAAGATAATATGGAAACACCAGCTGGAAATGCAGCTAGAGCTTTAGCAGCTAGTGCAACTTCTAAAGGTATGGAGTTGACATTGTATACCAAAACAGGTATGGGTGATGGTCAACAAGCAAATAACCCATGGTTACAAGAGTTTCCAGATCCTATTACAAGAACATCTTGGGATAACTATTTAACAATTTCTGCAAAAGATGCTAAAAGATTAGAAATAGTTAATGAAAATGATGCAACAGGAGCCTTAAATGGTAGTTATGCAGACGTTACTGTAAATGGAACCAAGTTAACCGTGCCAGTAATTATTCAACCAGGTCAAGCTACAGGTTCTGTAGGTCTAGCATTTGGTTATGGTAGAACTGCTGGTTTAAAAGAAGAAATGCAAACTGGTAAAAATGCTTACGCATTATACCAGAATTTTAATAACATTCAAGAAGTTACAGTTAAAAAAGCAGCTGGTATGCATGAATTTGCATGTGTACAGTTACAAAATACTTTAATGGGTCGTGGAGACATTATTAAAGAAACCACTTTAGAGATTTTTAATACTAAGGACAAAAGCGCTTGGAACGCTGTACCAATGGTATCTTTAAATCATGAAGAAACTCCAGTAACTTCTCCAGATGTAGATTTATGGGATGAGTTTGATCGTTCAGTAGGTCATCATTTTAATTTATCTATTGACTTAAATGCTTGTACAGGTTGTGGAGCATGTGTAATAGCATGTCACGCAGAAAATAATGTACCAGTAGTAGGTAAAGAAGAAATTCGTCGTAGCCGTGATATGCATTGGTTACGTATCGATAGATACTATTCTTCAGAAGAAACTTTCGAGCAGGATGATGCTAAAAAAGAAGGATTCTCAGGGTTATTTGGAGATAATGGTTCTTTAGGAGGGTTTGGTGAGCTTGAAGCAGCATCAGACAATCCACAAGTAGCATTCCAACCAGTAATGTGTCAACATTGTAATCATGCGCCTTGTGAAACTGTATGTCCTGTAGCGGCTACCTCACATGGTCGTCAAGGTCAAAACCACATGGCATATAACCGTTGTGTAGGTACTAGATATTGTGCAAATAACTGCCCATATAAAGTGCGTAGATTCAACTGGTTCTTATACAATGGTAACGATGAGTTTGATTACTTTATGAATGATGACCTAGGAAGAATGGTTATTAATCCAGATGTAACTGTACGTTCTCGTGGTGTTATGGAGAAATGTTCTATGTGTATTCAAAAAACACAAAAAACAATTCTTGATGCAAAACGCGATGGCCGTGAGATTAAGGATGGTGAATTCCAAACAGCTTGTTCTTCTGCTTGTAGCAATGGAGCAATGGTATTTGGAGATATTAACGATAAAAATAGTAAAGTTGCAAAACTTTTAAAAGACGATCGTATGTATCACTTATTAGAAAGTGTTGGTACTAAACCTAATGTTCAGTATCATACTAAAGTGAGAAACACGAAAGCATAAAAAGAATTAATTAACGAACAATTATAAAAGGATTATGGCGTCTCATTACGAAGCACCTATTAGAAGACCTTTAGTTACAGGCGAAAAATCGTATCACGATGTAACTGTAGATATCGCAGCTCCTGTAGAAGGAAAAGCTAACAAACAATGGTGGATTGTTTTTTCAATTGCATTAGTAGCTTTTCTTTGGGGAATTGGTTGTATTATTTATACAGTATCAACAGGTATTGGAACTTGGGGATTAAACAAGACCGTTGGATGGGCTTGGGATATTACTAACTTTGTTTGGTGGGTTGGTATTGGTCACGCAGGAACATTAATTTCTGCAGTACTCTTACTTTTCCGTCAAAAATGGAGAATGGCAATTAACCGTTCTGCAGAGGCAATGACAATTTTCTCAGTAGTTCAAGCAGGATTATTCCCAATTATTCACATGGGACGTCCATGGTTAGCATATTGGGTATTACCTATACCAAACCAATTTGGTTCATTATGGGTAAACTTTAACTCTCCGCTACTTTGGGATGTATTTGCAATTTCAACATATTTATCTGTATCATTAGTTTTCTGGTGGACAGGTTTATTACCAGATTTTGCAATGCTTAGAGATAGAGCAATAAAACCATTTCAAAAGAAAATTTATTCATTATTAAGTTTTGGTTGGACTGGTCGTGCTAAAGATTGGCAACGTTTTGAAGAAGTTTCACTTGTATTAGCAGGTTTAGCAACACCATTAGTACTTTCGGTACACACCATTGTATCTTTTGACTTTGCAACATCGGTTATACCAGGATGGCACACTACAATTTTCCCACCTTACTTCGTTGCAGGTGCGATTTTCTCAGGTTTTGCTATGGTAAATACGCTTCTTATAATAATGAGAAAAGTGTGTAACCTAGAAGATTATATTACAGTACAACATATAGAATTAATGAATATTGTAATCATGATTACAGGTTCTATAGTTGGTGTAGCTTATATTACTGAGTTGTTTGTAGCTTGGTACTCTGGAGTAGAATTTGAGCAGTATGCATTCTTAAACAGAGCAACAGGACCTTACTGGTGGGCATATTGGGCAATGATGTCTTGTAACGTATTCTCTCCACAGTTTATGTGGTTTAAAAAATTACGTACAAGTATTATGTTCTCTTTTATAATTTCTATAGTTGTAAACATAGGAATGTGGTTTGAGCGTTTTGTAATTATTGTAACATCTTTACATAGAGATTACTTACCATCTTCTTGGACAATGTTCTCTCCAACATTTGTAGATATTGGAATATTTATTGGTACAATAGGATTCTTCTTTGTACTATTCTTATTATACTCTAGAACATTCCCAGTAATTGCTCAAGCCGAGGTGAAAACAATATTAAAATCTTCTGGACAACGTTATAAAAATATAAGAGAAAGAGGAGATAGTTTAATGGGTACAGGTTCAGATAAAAGAACTTCTGTATATGAATTAAAAGAAGAAACAACACTTACGCCTACGTTTGCTAAAGACGACACTAAAGTAAATAACTTACTTGAAGGTATAGGAACATTTGATCCAGCAACTCAAACAGCAGACGATTTAAAAGTAATTAATGGTATTGGTCCAAAAATGGAGCAAACATTAAATAGTATCGGTATTTTTACTTTCGCGCAAGTAAGTAAAATGACAAATAGAGAATATACATTGTTAGACGAAATTACTGGTTCTTTCCCAGGAAGAGCAGAACGTGATGATTGGTCTGGACAAGCTAAAAAATTAATAAACTAAAAGTAGCATATGGAAACTTCAAAAGTAATTCACGCTATTTATAACGATGATGATGTTTTAATGGCAGCTGTAAAATCAGTAAAAGCCGAAAAACATCACATTGAAGAAATATATACGCCTTTTCCTGTTCACGGACTAGACAAGGCTATGGGATTAGCGCCAACAAGAATAGCAATCGCATCATTTTTATACGGTTGTGTAGGTTTAACAGTAGCAACAATCATGATGAATTTTATTATGATTGAAGATTGGCCACAAAATATTGGTGGTAAACCAAGCTTTAGTTATTTAGAGAATATGCCAGCATTCGTTCCAATTATGTTCGAATTAACAGTATTCTTTGCAGCTCACTTAATGGTAATTACATTTTATTTAAGAAGTAGAATGTGGCCATTTAAAAAAGCTGAAAATCCAGATCCAAGAACAACAGATGACCATTTTTTAATGGAAATACCTGTTCATGGAAACGAAAAAGAATTGCACGATTTATTATCACAAACTGGTGCAGTAGAAATAAACATAATAGATAACGCGCATTAATTTTATAAAATGAAGAGCATTATTAAAATAACAATATTAGCATTAGTAGTAATGTCTATTGTAGCTTGTAAAAAAGACTCTAGACCTAACTATGAGTATATGCCTAATATGTACGAATCACTAGCATACGAAACATATCAAGAATCTGATGCTTTCGCAAACGGAGTTGAAGCACAAATTCCTGCAGAAGGAACAATCCCTAGAGGATATACGCCTTTTGATATAGAAAATACTACAGAAGGTTATAACCTTGCCAAAGATTCATTACTAATGAAACTTGATTCTACACAAGTAGATTACGAAAAAGGTGGTCCTTTATACGCTGTATACTGTGCAATTTGTCATGGTAATAAAGGTAATGGTCAAGGAAAATTAGTACAAAGAGAAAAAATTCTTGGAGTACCTAGTTATGACGATGCAGGAAGAGCAATAACACCAGGTTCAATTTATCATACCATTTACTATGGTAAAAATACAATGGGTTCTTATGCAAATCAACTTAACGAAGAAGAGCGTTGGCAGGTTGTTGCATATGTAATGAAGTTGAAAGCAGAATTAGAAAAATAAGATTTAGTTAAAGATTATATAATGGAATACAAAATTTCAAATAGACTAAGATTAACTGCAATTATACTAATGGTTGTTGGAGCATTAGGTGTAGGTTATAGTTTTCTAACATCTCACGTAACATTTGAGGAAGTTGAAACAATGTTAGCAAACGAGTCTCATCACGGAGATGGACATGGTGAAACTACTACAGATCATACTGTAAAAGAAACACATGAAATAGCAGAAGGCACTCATGATACACATAAAACAGATGAGCATTCAGGTAGTCATGAAAATGTTGATGAGCACACTAAACATGTAAATCACGTAATGCATGCAATGCATAACAGACCATGGTCTGCATTTTATATTGCAGCATTCTTTTTCATGATGATATCATTAGGTGTATTAGCTTTTTATGCAATACAATATGCTGCACAAGCAGGTTGGTCTCCTTTATTATTAAGAGTAATGGAAGGTATTACAGCTTATTTACTTCCAGGAGCTTTAATTGTATTATTAATAGCTTTTGCTTCTGGTACAATTGGCCACTATAATATTTTTGTTTGGATGGACCCAGAAGTTGTTGCTCATGACAAATTAATACAAGGAAAAGTAGGTTGGTTAAACAAGTACGGATTTCTAATTAGAGGATTAGTTTTCATTGCTGGTTGGGCTGCATATAGACATTTTTCTAGAAAATTCTCTATAGCTCAAGATAAGGCAGATGACAATAAAAATTTTAAGAAAACTTTCAGAATTTCAGCAGCATTTTTAGTATTCTTTATTTATACAGAATCTATGATGTCTTGGGATTGGATTATGAGTGTAGACCCACACTGGTTCTCAACTTTATTTGGTTGGTATGTCTTTGCAGGAATGATGGTTTGTGGTGTAACTACAATAGCATTAATAACATTGTATTTAAAAGGTAAAGGATTATTACCAAAAGTAAATGATAGTCACTTACATGATTTAGCTAAATTCATGTTTGGTTTCAGTATTTTCTGGACGTACTTATGGTTTTCTCAATTCATGTTAATTTGGTATTCTAATATACCAGAAGAAGTAACATATTTTATAACAAGAATTGAAGATTATAAATTACCATTTTTTGGTATGATTGCTATGAACTTTATATTCCCATTACTATTATTAATGAATAGTGATTATAAGCGTATGCCTTGGTTTGTAGTAATGACAGGTGTAATGATATTAGCAGGTCATTATATCGATGTATTTAATATGATTATGCCAGCAACAGTTGGTGACCAATGGTATATTGGTATCCCAGAAATTGGATCAATGTTATTCTTTGCAGGATTATTTATCTTTATTGTCTTTACAGCACTTACAAAAGCGCCACTAGAGCCAACAAGAAATCCTTTTGTAAAAGAAAGCGAACATTTCCATTATTAATAACACATTCAATAAAGAAGAACGACAACAATGACGGCTTTATTATCAATTTTAGTTTTAGTATTCATACTAGTTGCAATTTGGCAAATGGTTAAAATATTTGATTTAACTCAATCAGTTTCTGCTGGTGGTAATAATCAAATAGCAAACGATAAAGACAATAAAATTAACGGTTACTTAATGTTAGGTTTTTTAATCTTCATTTATGTAATTACTATTATGTGTTTTGCTATGTATGGTGATTTACCATTAATGTCTAATTCTGCTTCAGAACATGGACCAGATATAGATAGTTTAATGATTATCTCTATGATAGTTATCTTTTTTGTACAAACAATAACTCAGTTTTTATTACACTATTTTGCTTTTAAATATAAAGGTGAAAAAGGAAAAAAAGCTTTGTTTTATGCAGATAACAACAAATTAGAAGCAATTTGGACTATTATACCTGTAATTGTTTTAGCAGGTTTAATAATTAAAGGGTTATTTACATGGACTACTATAATGAATGTTAGTACAGAAAATGATCCATTAGTTATAGAACTTTATGCACAACAATTTAACTGGAAAGCTAGATATGCAGGAGAAGATAACGCATTAGGTAAAGCTAATGTAAGATTAATTGATATTGATCGCGCTAATATATTAGGTCTTGACGAATCAGATCCATATGCTCAGGATGATATTATTACAACAGAACTTCACTTACCAGTAGGTCGTCCTGTATTATTTAAAATGCGTTCTCAAGATGTTTTACATTCAGCATATATGCCTCACTTTAGAGCTCAAATGAACTGTGTTCCTGGAATGATTACTCAATTTGGTTTTACTCCAACTGTAACTACAGCTGAAATGCGTGAAACACCTGAAATGATTGATAAAGTTTCTAACATAAATAAAATAAGAGTTGAAAAAAGTAAAGCTTTAATAGCCAAAGGCGAAGAAGGTTTAGAGCGTTACGAATTTGATTATCTATTATTATGTAATAAAATTTGTGGTAAATCTCACTACAATATGCAAATGAAAATAATAGTAGAAACTCAAGAAGAATATGAGGCTTGGTTAAAAACTCAAAAAGTATTCAAAAACTCTCTAGTTGAAAATAATTAATTAAAAGATTATAAAAGATATATAGATTATGTCAGCACACGCAGATACTCACGACGCTCACGACGATCACCACCATAAAGAAACGTTTATAACTAAATATATTTTTAGTCAAGACCACAAAATGATTGCTAAACAGTACCTTATTACTGGTACTATTATGGGAGTTATTGGTGTAATGATGTCTTTAATGATGCGTATGCAAATTGCATGGCCAGAAGAGCCAAACGTAATTTTTAAGGCTTTACTAGGTAAATGGGCACCAGAAGGTGTTATGGATGCAGATATTTACTTAGCATTAGTAACAATTCACGGTACAATAATGGTGTTTTTTGTACTTACTGCAGGTTTAAGTGGTACATTTAGTAACCTTCTTATTCCATTACAAATTGGAGCACGAGATATGGCTTCTGGATTTTTAAACATGGTTTCATACTGGTTATTCTTTATATCTAGTGTAATTATGGTTTTATCATTTTTTGTTGAAGCTGGACCAGCTGCAGCAGGATGGACAATTTATCCGCCTTTAAGTGCTTTACCTTTAGCCCAAGGAGGCTCTGGTACTGGTATGACAATGTGGTTAGTATCTATGGCAATATTTATTGCTTCATCACTTTTAGGCTCTTTAAACTATGTAGTAACAGTAATTAACCTAAGAACTAAGGGAATGTCTATGACTAGATTACCATTAACTATCTGGGCATTTTTCGTTACAGCTATTATTGGAATTATTTCATTCCCAGTATTATTATCTGCAGCATTATTATTAATAATGGATAGAAGTTTTGGTACATCATTCTTCTTATCAGATATATTTATTCAAGGTGAAGTATTACATTACCAAGGTGGTTCTCCAGTATTATTTGAACACTTATTCTGGTTCTTAGGACACCCAGAGGTATATATTGTATTATTACCTGCATTAGGTATAACTTCAGAAATTATTGCAACAAACTCACGTAAACCTATTTTTGGTTACCGTGCCATGATTGCCTCGATATTAGCAATTGCTTTCTTATCAACAATTGTTTGGGGACACCATATGTTTATTTCTGGTATGAATCCATTTTTAGGATCTGTATTTACATTTACTACACTTTTAATAGCAATACCATCTGCTGTAAAAGCATTTAATTATATTACCACACTGTGGAAAGGTAACCTTCAAATGAATCCAGCAATGTTATTCTCAATAGGACTAGTGTCAACATTTATAACTGGAGGATTAACAGGAATTATTTTAGGAGATAGTGCATTAGATATTAACGTGCACGACACATACTTTGTAGTTGCACACTTCCACTTAGTAATGGGTATCTCAGCTCTATATGGTATGTTTGCAGGAATCTATCACTGGTTCCCTAAAATGTTTGGCCGTATGTTAAATAAAAATTTAGGGTATGTTCATTTTTGGGTAACTGCAATCTGTGCATACGGTGTTTTCTTCCCAATGCATTTTATTGGAATGGCAGGATTACCAAGAAGATATTATACTAATAGTGCTTTTCCATTATTTGACGACTTACAAGACGTAAATGTTGTTATAACATTATTTGCATTAATTGGAGGAGTTTTCCAACTAGTATTCTTATATAACTTTTTCAGTAGCATGTTTTATGGAAAGAAAGCTACACAAAACCCTTGGAGATCTACTACAATGGAATGGACTACGCCAGTAGAACATGTTCACGGTAACTGGCCAGGAGCAATTCCAGAAGTACACCGTTGGGCTTATGATTATAGTAAGCCAGGTCATGATGAAGATTTTGTATCTCAAATCGTTCCATTAAAAGATGGTGAAGAAGAACTACAACATTAACTATTTAATTATATATATAAAACGGCTTATTCAATTTTGTATAAGCCTTTTTTTATGCCCAATTATAAAATATTTCTTATTAAATATTAAAATAAAGTTAAAAAAGCCGATAAAAAACAAAAATTTCTGTTAAATTACGCCTGGTTTTTAAAATATTCAATTTTTCGATGTTTGACAATTACATTGATTAACTTTATTTTTTTAATAAGCTATTAACTAAACTAACCCTACTTATGAAAACAAAATCCTTATTCAGGATGGAACTTAAGGTTTCATGCTTTATTATGGTATTCTTTGCTACAATTTTAACAGCATTTGCTCAATGTCCTACCGTTTCAAATTCCAGTCCACCAGCTATTTGTGACGCTGCAGGCTACACCTTTTCAGACTTAAATACATTTGCTATAGATAATGGCGGAGGAATACTTTGGTATGATTCACCTACAGGTGGTAACTTTTTTAATAACAATCAACTAGTTGCAGAAGGCACTTATTATGCAGATTCTAGTACAGGAAATTGTGGTACACGCCAACCTATAACTATAAACTTTGTGGTTGCCGCTACAAATCAAAATTTAGAAGGAATTTATTGTTCTAACGAAAACGCAACAATACAAACTTATATTAACGATGAGTTACAATCTAATGCTCCCGTTGGTGGTAGCGTAGAAGTTTACTATGATTTACAACTTTCTATGCAAGCTAATGGTACAGATGTTTTACAAGATGGAGGTACAAATTATTTTATAGTATTTGTAGATGCATCAAATTGTAGAAGTCAAATTGAAGGCGGTACAACAGCAGTATTCGATGCTCCTGATGACCCAACTCCATTAGCAATTCAAGAATTTTGCTCAAATACCAATCCAACTATAGCAGATTTAGATCCAGGTACAACAAGTGCTTTTAATTGGTATTTAAACGTTGATGCTAATGGTGACGGTATTCCTCCAGCATTAAATAGTAGTACAGCGCTAATTAATGGTGTTACCTATTATGTTCAAGCTCAAGATTTCTTTTGCGAAAGTAATGCAGCTCCTGTAACAGTAATTATATCTGATCCTTTTGAAGCTGGAAATGATGGTGCTCTAGATTTTTGCCAAACAGATATTTCAAGTCCACAGTTTGAAGACTTATTTCCTCAGCTTGGAAATACAGCAGATACAAATGGTGTATGGTCCGGTCCCATAGCTACCACAAATGGAAATACTGGAACAGTTGATGTTTCATTATTACCAATTGGGGCTTCAGTATTTACATATACAGTTCCTGCAAATGGTGCTTGTCCAGAAGACAGTGCAACAGTTACAATTACTATCTATGAAACGTTTACATCTGGCACAGTATCAGTAAATAATCCAGCAACATTTTGTGAAGCGAGTTTACCAACTTCATTTGATTTAGAAACATTATTGGATAATGAAGATCCAAATGGACAATGGACAGACAATACTAATGCTATAATTACAAATCCTATAGATTTAACAGGTACTACTCCTGGAACATACAATTTTACTTATACTCAAAATGTAGCACCAAACCCTTGTCCTGAAGAATCTACTACTGTACAAGTGGTTATTTTACAAGATCCTGATGCAGGAATGGCGATTAACGCTGTTTTCTGTGAAAATGATTTAGCAACAAATTCACCTTACAATTTATTTGATGCTTTAGATGGTTCTCAAGATAATAATAATGGTGTTTGGACAGATGATACTAATACAGTGGTTTCAAATCCAATAGATATTACTAGTTTAACTGTAGCAAACAGTCCTTATCAATTTACTTATACTATAGATAACGGAACGTGTAGTGATTCTGAAGTTATTACAATAACTGTAGAAGAAGCACCAGAGTCAGGAACACCAATAGCAACTTTTCCAGAATTTTGTGAAGGAGAAGCACCAGCAGCTTTAGATTTATTTGATTTATTAGATAATGAAGATCAAATAGGAACTTGGTACTCAGGAACTGATAATACAGGAACAGCAATTACAAATCCAATTGATGCATCAGTATTAACTCCAGGAACATATAGTTATACTTTTGATGTTGATGCAATAGGGTCATGTGATGATGAGTTAGTAACAGTTGAAATAACAATAAACCCATTAC
>NZ_MPCX01000021.1 GCF_001874145.1 Lacinutrix sp. MedPE-SW
TAATGCTTGTGGTGCTGGTGGTAGCTTACTTGTAACTTATACTGTGGCAGACGATTGTGGTAACACAACGACAACCACAGCTACTCTTACTCTTGAAGACACTACAGGACCTGATCTTTCAGGTTGTACAGTTACGGACGAGACAATAGAATGTTCTGGTTCAGACAATGAAACAGTTGCAGATAACTGGAATGCAAATAATATAGCAACTCTTACAAGTTGTGGTGTCGATGATTGTGATTTAGAAATTACAAATGAAGTAACATCAGATTATGATTTTAATAATTTATCAACGACATGTGGTGTTGGAGGAACACTTACAGTAAATTATATTGTTACAGATGATTGTGGTAATTCAACTACCCTTACTGCAACTTTAACTCTTGAAGATAGCATTGCTCCTATTTTATTAACAGATATTGATGCAACAATATATGTAACATGTTCTAACATTCCAGAACCTCCAACTTTAGAGTTTACAGACGATTGTTCTAATCTTGATGTCATTGTAGATTTTACTGAAACTGATAATAGTAACGGAACAGGAGAAGATTACCAAATAATTTGGACTTGGACAGCTACAGATGCTTGTGGAAATATAAAAGAAATTATACAAACATTAAATGTTATTAGTGAAGACTTTGTTGTCGAAGAGGAAGACGCAAAGTGTTTTAATGATGGTTTAATAGATTTATTTGATTATTTAGATGACACTGCAGACACTTCAGGAACTTGGACAGTTGTTTCTGGTAATACTACTATTGAAGACGGAATATTTGATCCTCTAGAAGTAGAATTAGGAGATTATACTTTTGCTTATACTATGCCTGAAGGTAACTGTTTAAAAACTACAGAGGTTACAATTGAAATTAACGATGAGTGTATAGAGTTACCTTGCGGTGTAGATTCTTTTAAAATTTCAAAAGCAGTAACACCTAATGGCGATGGATTTAATGATTTCTTTGAAATTAGTGGTGTTAAAAAATGTGGATTCATTATAGAGTTACAAATATTTAATAGATACGGTGGCATAATTTTTGAAACTAAGAATTATCAGAATGATTGGAATGGTTCTTCTATTAGATCTTCTATTGGAGAAGCAGATAAATTACCAAATGGTACTTATTATTATGTTGTAATTATTCAAGATAGTGGTTTAGATCCAATAACAGGACCTCTGTATTTAGGTACTAAATAATTTTTTTAATGAGAAAAAAAACAGTTTATATATTAACTACATTAATATTTAGTTTCGGGTTTACTTTTGCACAACAACTGCCTCAGTTTTCTCAGTACATGTTTAATACTATATCTATAAACCCAGCATATGCTGGAAGTAGAGAAACTTTAAGTGTTGTTGGTTTACACAGAAGTCAATGGGTTGGACTTGAAGGAGGACCTAGTACACAAACACTATCTATACATTCTCCATTAAAAGATGAAAAAGTTGGTTTAGGTCTTTCTATTATTAACGATCAATTGGGTTTTGAAAACTTTGTTTTCGTTTATGGCGATTTTTCATATACAATTCAAACAGGAGAAAAAACAAAACTTGCTTTTGGTTTAAAAGCTGGATTTACTCATTATAACTTAGATACAATTGGATTTCTGGATGATGAGCAAGTGTATTCAGATCCATTTTTTAGTGATATTAGTAGTCGTTGGAATCCAAACATAGGTGTAGGTTTATTTTGGCATACTAACAAATGGTACGTTGGCTTATCTGCACCAAGAATTTTAAGAACAGATTATAATTTAGCAAATCGTGTAGACACTGTAGATTATGTAGCCTTAGAACGTGTAGGTTATTATTTAACTGGAGGATATGTTTTTAATTTAAGTGAAAACACAAAACTAAAACCAGCAGTTTTGGCAAAAGTAGTTAATGGAGCTCCAATATCATTTGATATTAATGCTAACCTTTTATTTTTCGAAAAGCTTTGGGTTGGCGGCGGTTATAGATATAATCAAGATACAACAACACTAGGAGCGCTGGTAGATTTCCAAATAGACAAGCAATTACGTATTGGTTATACTTACGAATATTTTCTTTCAGATTTAAGACCGTATACTAGTGGAACACACGAGATACTTCTTATGTATGAATTATTTAAACCTCAAAAACGTATAAAATCTCCAAGATATTTTTAAATGAAAAAAATACTATTCATATTAACTCTAATATCTCTATCATCAATCTGTAATGCTCAAGTGAAAGTTGCAGATAATTTTTTTAGAGATTATGCGTATTATCAAGCGACAGAATTATATTTAGAAGTTTTAAAAAAAGGTGATACTACAGCACATGTTTTAACAAGATTAGGAGATTGTTATTACAATAACTCTAATGTTAAAACAGCAAGCTTTTGGTATGAAAAAGCAGTAACAAAATATAATGATATAAATCCAGAATATATATACAAATATATTCAAACTCTTAGAAGTTTAAATCAATTTGAAGAATCTAAGAAATGGACTACTATTTTTAAAGAACGTAAAAAAAATGATAAACGCGTTAAACAAGATGAAAGTTTTGATATTGAAAAATTTGAAGCTTTAGAAAATACAGAACGTGTTTATGTTGATTTTGAAAACTTAGATATTAATACTGAATATTCAGATTTTGGAAGCTTTGAAATTGACAACATATTATACTTCGCCTCTACTAGAGTAAGAGATACAATTTTAGATAAAAAATTAATTTATCAATGGAATCAAGAGCCTTTTCTAAATATTTATCAATCAAGTATAGAGTTTAAGGAGAACAAAAAAACGTTTACAGACACTAAGGAAATTTCTTCAAACCATTTAAACTCTGCTTTTCATGAAGCTTCTGTAACAATTACAAACGATGGGAAAACCATATATTTTACTAGAGATAATTTAAATAAAAAAGCTAAAAAAGCTACTTATGATAAAAAGGGAACTTCTAATTTAAGAATATTTAGATCTAAATTAGAAAACGAAAAATGGAGTAAACCAGAAGATTTACCTTTTAATAGTGATGAATTTTCTAATGGATCGCCCGCTTTGAGCCCTGATAATAAAACGTTGTACTTTGTTTCAGATCGTGAAAATGGTTACGGACAAACAGATATTTATAAGATAAATATAAAAAGAGATGGCTCGTTTGGTACACCACAAAATTTAGGTCCTGAAATAAATACTGAAGGACGTGAAAACTTTCCTTTTATAGCAAAAGATTCTACCTTATATTTCTCTTCTGATGCACATATAAATTTAGGTCTTTTAGATATTTTTGAATCTAATTTTTTAAAAAATGATTCTACAGAGGTTTATATAAAAAACTTAGGAGCTCCATATAATAGTGGTTTTGATGATTTTGCATTTTTTATAGATTCAAATACCAATACAGGCTACTTTTCGTCTAATAGAGATGGTGGTAAAGGTAGTGATGATATTTATGCTTTTGGAAAATACGAATGTAAACAAACAATTTCTGGAATTACAAGAGATAAAATATCTAATGAACCTTTACCAGAAGTCGTTGTAAAACTAATTGATGATAACGGAAAAGTTTTAGAAAGAGCAACATCTGATGAAAATGGATATTACGAATTTTTAGATGTTGCATGTAACTCAAAATACACCGTTTTAGCAGTTAAAGTAATTTATAGACCAGACCAAAAGGATATAGAAACTACAGATATAAATGGAGATGAAACAAAGTTAGATTTATTTTTAACTCCTCTAATTATAGATAGTGAAATAGTTATAAATCCTATTTTCTTTGATTATGATAAATCTAATATTAGACCAGATGCTGCTTACGAATTAGAAAATATTGTAGCAGTAATGCGAGAGCATCCAAATATGGTTATTAAAATAGAATCGCATACAGACAGTCGAGGAAGAGATAAATACAATAAAAAACTATCAGACAGAAGAGCAAAATCTACTAGAGACTATTTATTTTCAAGAGGTATAGCACAAGAGAGAGTTGAAAGTGCCATTGGTTATGGAGAATCTCAACTTTTAAATCGCTGTAGAAATGGTGTAAGATGTAGTGAAGCAGAACACCAAAAAAATAGACGATCTAAATTTATTATTACTAGTGGCTATGCTAAATAAGTAAGTAAGTGAGATATCTATTTAAATGAATTTACTTCGCTTTAAGAGCATTTAACCTCTTTAGCTACATATAAATTTAAATAGGTATTAAAATTACTCTAATTATAAATTTAATTTATAAACTAAAGTATAGTATATAACATCAATAAAAAAAAGCGCATCTAATTGAGATGCGCTTTTTTTATGTATAAACTTAGGTAAATTTATTTCTTAATAAAAATATTTGTGTAATACCACTTGCCATCTTCATTCTGCTCTGCAGAAACCTCAAAATTTGTAAAGTCACCTTCAATATTTGCCTTATGACCTTCACTATTTAACCAAGCGTTTACAACAGATTCTGCATTAGTAAAACCATAAGCTACATTTTCTGTAACCGTTTGTGCACCAGCATTATTTACTAAATAAGCTTTTCTAGTATAAAAATTGTCGTGAGAAACATTATTTGTTTCAACCATATAATCTGAATGTGAATATGCTTGACCTTTAATAGCATCTAATGGCTCTAAAACATTTAAGCCTTTACTAATTCTATACTCATTAATAAGCTCTAAAATTTCTATTTCAATTAATTTAGATTCTGGAATAACTACGTATTCATTAGTCGAAGTTATTTCATCTGATGAATCACTAGAACATGATGTAAATGCAACTAAAAGAAAGCAAGTTAAAAGTAGGTTAAGTACAGTTTTCATAAGGTTAAATTTTAATGGGCAAGTAAATATAACCAGAGAAAAAGAAACCGAATGTTAAAGAAATGTTAAAATCGATGAAAAACATGCATTTCATCGGAATCTTATGTCTTTAATCGGTGAAATACATGTTTATGAATGAATAAAAATACACTTCGACGAAATAAAGTGCTTTTAATCGGATGTTATCCTATGGAGCTAAGCGGTATTTTTTCCAACTCTTATTTTCATCTTTTTTATATAAAATTCTATCATGCAATCTATTAGCTCTCCCTTGCCAAAATTCTATTGAAACTGGAGAAATATTAAAGCCACCCCAATATTTAGGTCTTGGAATGCTCTTATTTTCATATTTAATTTCTAAAAGTTTTAATTCTTTTTCTAACACATCTCTACTTAAAATAGTATCACTTTGGTTTGATGCTATTGCACCTAATCTACTTCCTCTTGGTCTAGAATTAAAATAATTATCACTAACATCTTCACTAACTTTAGTTGCAATGCCTTTTATAATAACTTGTCTTTCTCCTTCTGGCCAAAAAAAAGATAAACATACATTTGGATTTTTTAAGATGGCTTTTCCTTTTTCACTTTCATAATTTGAGTAAAATACAAAACCATCTTTATTAAAGCTTTTTAATAGTACTACTCTATTTTTAGGAAAACCATCTAAACCAATAGTAGAAAGCGTCATGGCATTTGCTTCTATTTCTGGAAAACTAGTATCAATTTCTTTAAACCATTTTGCAAAAAGTGCTATAGCATCGTCTGGTGTATCTTTTAAAAGTAACTCACCTTTTTCATACGATTTTCTATAATTTGACAAGTCTTTATTCATAGTATTAAGTATCTAAGTTCTATATTAATATGTTTTATTTTTAATCATTATTATTATATTTAATCGTATTAAATTTTATAGTAATGTTTATAAGTCAAGTGATTTTAAGTAGTATTCTTATTATAACTGGGTATTTGGTTAGTAAATATCCTAATTTAATTGCTGGTTACAATACAATGTCTAAAAAAGAAAAACAAAAAGTTAATATAAAAAATTTACAATTATTTTTACAATGGCTTTTAGTTGGTTTGGGAGTGTTTTCTATAATAAGCTATTTTATATTAGAAGCTTTTGGTATTTCTATAGAGCGTATTATCTCTATTAATTCTTTAATAATAGTTGTAACGGTAATAATTGCATTAGTTTACGTTAATACTAATAAGAAGTTTAAAAATTAAAGTTCAAACACTTTTCCATCATCTGCTAATTCTACATTTTCAAAAAACTCGTTTGCTTCTGTTTTAAACATATTTATATCGTCGTATCTAGTGGAGTAATGCCCTAATATAAGCTTGCCTACATTTGCCAATTTTGCAATTTTTGCTGCTTCTTTAGCGGTACTATGCTTTGTTTTAGGTGCTAAATGTGCATGCTGCTCTAAAAAAGTAGATTCGTGGTAAATTACATCTGCATTTTTTATTAATGGTACAATTGCTTCATTATATGCTGTATCACTACAAAATGCATAACTCTTAGGTTTCTCTGGAGGAAAAGTTACTGTTTCATTTTTTACTAAATCTCCATTTTTATTTTCTACATCAAAACCTTGTTTTAGTTTTCTATAATACGCTATTTCAATATCTTCATTTAATACAGCATTCATATCTAATTTTCTATCTCCAGGCTTTTCTTTAAACAAAAACCCATTAGTATATACTCTATGGTCTAATGGTATTGTGCTTACTTCTACCTTATCATCTTCAAAAATTACTTGAGATTCTGTACTTGTTAATTCATGAAAAATTAGGTTATAATTTGTCCAAGACTTTGCTAATTTCATTTGAAGTATAATAACTTCTTTTAATCCTTTTGGAGCATATATGTGAAGATCTGCTTCTCTAGTAAGAAGTCTAAATGTAGAAATTAAACCTACTAAGCCAAAAAAGTGATCACCATGTAAGTGAGAAATAAAAATATGCTTAATACGATTAAATTTAATTTTATGCTTACGTAATTGTACTTGAGTACCTTCTCCACAATCTATTAAAAACAAATGATTATTTATTTCTAATACTTGTGAGGTTGGGTTAGTAAATGTACGAGGAGTGGCACTATAGCAGCCAAGAATATTTAATTTCATTAAAAACCTAAATCGCGTTCCATTTCTTCCATTTCAATTATATCGTGCGCTTCTTTTAAAGTTGGAACGACTATAATTTCATAAGGTGTTTCATTTGTATTTATTGCATCTGTTACTATTACAAAAGAATGTTTTGCAACTCGATGTTTATTTGAAAGTCTTAAAAACTCTATAATATCTTCTAAAGTTATTTTACCTAAAGCGGAAAGTTTTACAATTATATTATGTTTCTCAAACTTTGGATATAAGGCTTCAATTTTTTTAACTAATTCAACAACAGTAGCTTTTTCTTGTGTTATAATGGAAATATTTTCCTCTTGATCTATTATCATAATCTATTGTTTTATTTTTGATGCTAATAAATAAATTACAGCCATTCTTACTGCTACTCCATTTTCAACTTGGTCTAAAATGATAGCTTGTTTAGAGTCTGCTACATCACTTGTAATTTCTACACCACGGTTTATAGGTCCTGGATGCATGATTGTAATTTCTTTATTTAAAGAATTTAGTAATTCTTTATTAACTCCAAATTGTTGAGTATATTCTCGAGTTGATGGAAAGTAACTTATATCCATGCGTTCATTTTGCACGCGAAGCATATTTGCTACATCACACCATTGTAAAGCTTTACGCAAGTTTGTTTCTACTTTAACTCCTAAATCTGCAATATACTTAGGTAAAAGTGTTTTAGGGCCACAAACCATAACATTAGCTCCTTGTAGTTTTAAAGCATAGATATTTGATAATGCTACGCGACTATGCAAAATATCGCCTACTATTACTACATTTTTTCCTGCTACATCTCCTAATTTTTCTCTTATTGAGTAAGAATCTAATAATGCTTGTGTTGGGTGCTCGTGCGCGCCATCTCCAGCATTTATAATATTTGCTTTTACATGTTTAGATAAAAACACACCTGCTCCAGGATTTGGATGGCGCATAACTACCATATCCACTTTCATGGATAATATATTGTTTACTGTATCTATTAAAGTTTCTCCTTTTTTAACAGATGATTGTCCTGCTGAAAAATTTATTACGTCTGCAGATAGTCTTTTCTCGGCGAGTTCGAAAGATAATTTTGTTCTCGTAGAGTTTTCGAAAAATAAATTTGCAATAGTAATATCGCGAAGTGATGGTACCTTTTTAATAGGACGATTAATAACTTCTTTAAAATGATCTGCAGTTTCAAAAATAAGTTGAATATCTTTTTCTTGAAGATATTTTATTCCTAATAAGTGATCGACACTTAACTCGCTCATATTTATATATTCTATTAGTAGCTAAATGCTACTTGTTTTTATATGTTATTAATTACTAATTAAATAAACAGCGTCTTCTTTATCGTTTTCTTTCCAGTTAACTTTTACCTTTTCTTTATTTATAGCATCAACTTGTCTACCTCTATAATTTGGTTGTATTGGTAAATGTCTACTAAACCTTCTATCTATTAACGTTAATAATTCTATTTCTGTTGGTCTTCCAAAAGATTGAATTGCTGTTAAAGCTGCTCGTATACTTCTTCCGGTATATAATACATCATCTATAAAAACTACTTTTTTATTTTCTACTACAAAATCTATATTGGTAGTATTAGCTTCATGAATTTTATCTCCACGTCTAAAATCGTCTCTATAAAATGTAATGTCTAAGTACCCTATTTTTAAGTCTTTAATTTTATATTCGGTTCTAAGCATTTCGGCTAAACGGTTGGCAAGAAATTTTCCTCTTGGCTGTATACCTATTAATACTGTATTTGAAAAATCTTTATGATTTTCAATTAATTGGCAAGCCAATCTATGAAGAATGATGTTTATGGCTTTAGCATTAAGTAATACTTTTTGACTCATATGGGTTTCCTAACGGATTCGATGAACAAAGTTAAGCTAAAAAATTAGGGTTTGCAATTGCAAATGCAGTTAGAAAAGACATTAAATAAAAAAAGGAGACAATCTCATTGATTATCTCCTTTTTTGGATTTATTTATAATTAAAATTATTGTTTAACAAATTTGTATGCTTTCTGTTTTTCTTGGTCACTTAGTTGTAAAATATAAATACCACTACTTAATGAAGCTATATCTATAGCGTTACCTTTAAAATTACTTTTATTAAATAATACTTTTTTACCTTCTATACTATAAATCTCATAGTTTAAAGGTGTATTATTTTGGTTACTAAATGTAATATCTTGGTTTGATACTGTAAATTGAAATTCTTCTAATTCCTCATCTGTTGTAGATAAGGTTGCATCGAAATCGCTGCGCATTGTTATTGATGTACCGTTTAATAAATCTTGAAGATTTATTAAACTATCTGTAGATTTATAAACTCTTAAATAGTAGTTACTTGAAGAATCTATATCGTCTATAACATATTGAAAACTACCACCAACAATTACAAATACGGTGTAAGCATCGCACTCTAACTCCTGTAATTGATTCATATCGCCTTGTGGAGCTACAAAAATTTGATATTCAACATCTGTATTTACTAATACAGCACCACTTGCCATACCAATTGTCATTTTATTATCACCAACACCTGTTGTGTGTTTATAAAATATATCTTCAGATGAGACACAGGAAGGTACTAATTGAGAGTCTGTTGCGTTATTAAAGTCTACAACATCAATACTTGATATTGTTCCATCAACATCTATTGCATTGTTAATGGTGTCGCCACTTTGGGCACTAAGTGTTAGTAGCATAAAGAATGCCACAAAAAGAGTAAAATTTTTCATAGAATGTAGATTTTGGTTAATAAAAAACTATTAAATAATTCTTGGGAGAATTAAATTGTATATAAACGCGCGTTTGATAAAAACAACATAATCTTATCTAATGTTAATTTAATTTAAAATTTATATCCTGTGATTCAAAATATTTTCGATATACTCCGATATATTTTAACAATAAAATCGGATATTAATATATCTTTAACGGATAAAGCACATTTATTAACATATACATTGTAAGTTTATTCTTACAATCTATTTAGTTGAGTATAAGCCAAAAAAAAACACTTTCAAGTGTTTGAAAGTGTTTTTTTTTAATTTAAAACTTATATTATTTTATAAACTTTATGGTTTTATGTGTTTGTCCGTTTCCTGATAACTTTAAAAAATATAAGCCTTTATTTAAATTTTTTATATCTATACTTTTTATAGTATTAAGTTGTTTTTGTGAAACTATTCTCTTTCCTTCAAGATTATAAATTTCGTAATTATTATAGGTATTATTATTTGAAATAGCGATTATATTATTAGCTATAGAATACTTTACAGTATTTGTATTAAATGTTTCTGTAGAAAGTGTTGTAGAATCAAAACTAGTCATACTTATTGTAGTGTTAGATAGAATAGCATCTACTGTAGTTTGATCTAAATCTACTCCTAATTGATCTGTTGGAGTAAAAATTCTTAAATAGTATACATCATTATTATTTACAATTCCATTAGGTAATGCACCTGAAGGAATTTCTATTGTTGCACTTCCTCCTACTGGCACTACATTAATATCATAAAAAGAACATAACACTTCTGTTAATGTTCCTGAACTTCCTCCAGCGGCACGAAGTATTTGAAAATATATTCTAGCTACTACGCCTATTTGCGAATCTAAATTAATGGTTATAGAATCATGATTTGGGTCTATAGTATTAAAATAGAACAAATCTGTTTTTTGGTTTAAATTATCACCAAAACAATATGGTTGTTGTAATGATGGTGTTAAACCATTAAATGCATTGGTTAATGTAATTGATGTATTGTCTAATGTCTCGATAGCAGTTGTTCTTGTATTACCTGCTTGAGAAAAGCTATAGTAAGTTGACAATACAAATAGTAGTAAAAATAATTTTTTTCTCATGAATAATGTGTTTTGGTTTATATCTTAAAAATATATTAAAATATTCAATTGATACAAAATTTCATGCAATAATCGATTAAAGTAACTTTTAATCGCTTTTTTATGATTTTTAGTTAAAAACAAATTGCAAAAACCATTAAAAACAAGTTACTACAAGGTTATTAAATGCTTAATTTATGGTTTAAATACAAACAGAAAAACAATTGTTCGATGTTAATTAGGTACAAAAAAAGCCTCACAAATTGTGAGGCTTTTATTTCTATAGAATAGGATTCCTTATATTAAGGAGTAAGTTATTACTTTTTCCCGTCCATTTTATCTTTAAGAGCTTGTAAAGCGTCGTTAGCATCACCTAAAGTTGGTTTAGCTTCAGCAGCTTGAGATGCTTGCTTAGCTTGCGCAGCTTTAACGTTTGCCATTTCTTCTTCTCTAAAGATTGCAGTATGCGAAGCTACTACTCTCTTAAACTCTTTGTTAAATTCAATAATTTTGAATTCTGCAGTATCACCTTTCTTTAATTTCTTTCCGTCTTCTTGTTCAAGGTGACGAGAAGGAACAAATGCTACGATGTCTTCATTAAATTCAATAGTTGCTCCTTTGTCTACAACTTCAGCAATTTCTGCTGTATGTGTAGTTCCTAAAGCAAACTCAGTTTCGTACTTATCCCAAGGATTTTCAGTTGTTTGTTTGTGACCTAAAGATAATTTACGTCCTTCAACATCTAACTCAAGTACTACTACATCTAACTTATCTCCTACGTTACAGAACTCTGATGGGTGTTTAATTTTCTTAGTCCAAGATAAATCTGAGATGTAAATTAATCCATCAATACCTTCTTCTAATTCAACAAAAACTCCAAAGTTTGTAAAGTTACGTACAATACCAGTGTGCTTAGAACCTACTGGGTATTTAGTTGTAATATCTGTCCATGGATCTTGCGATAATTGCTTGATACCAAGAGACATTTTTCTATCTTCTCTATCTAAAGTTAAGATTTGTGCTTCTATTTCGTCACCAACGTTAACAAAATCGTTAGCAGAACGTAAGTGAGTAGACCAAGACATTTCAGAAACGTGAACTAAACCTTCAACACCTTCTGCAACTTCGATAAATGCACCGTAATCTGCGATTACAACTACTTTACCTTTTACTTTGTCTCCAACAGAAACTTCTTCTCCTAAAGCATCCCAAGGATGTTTAGATAATTGTTTAAGACCTAATTGGATTCTTGATTTGTTTTCATCAAAATCAAGGATTACAACATTTAATTTCTGGTCTAACTCAACAATCTCGTTTGGATGGTTAATTCTTGACCAAGATAAATCTGTAATATGAACTAAACCATCAACGCCACCAAGATCGATAAATACACCGTAAGAAGTAATGTTTTTAACTACACCTTCTAATACTTGACCTTTTTCTAATTGACCAATGATTTCTTTCTTTTGCTCTTCGATATCAGCCTCAATAAGAGCTTTATGAGAAACTACTACGTTTTTGAATTCGTGGTTGATTTTCACAACTTTAAATTCCATAGTTTTGTTTACGTATTGATCGTAATCTCTAATTGGTTTAACATCAATTTGAGAACCTGGTAAGAATGCTTCAATTCCAAAAACATCTACAATCATACCACCTTTTGTTCTACACTTAACGAAACCATTAACGATTTCACCAGTATCGTGTGCATTATTTACACGATCCCAAGCTTTAATAACACGTGCTTTTCTGTGAGATAATACTAATTGTCCTGTTGCATCTTCACGCACATCAATTAATACTTCTACTTTGTCTCCAACTTTTAAATCTGGATTGTAACGAAATTCGTTTAAAGAAATTACACCTTCAGATTTTGCGTTGATGTCGATAATAGCATCACGATCTGTCATGTGTACTACTTCTCCTTCTACTACTTCGTCATCTAATGTATCTACGAAATTTTCAGATACTAACTTTTCAAATTCTTTTAATTGAGAGTCTTCAACTTCATCAATACCTTCTTGGTAATTGTGCCAGTTAAAGTCTGCTAAGAATTTTTCAGGGTTTGCTTGTGCTTCAGATACTACTGGAGCTTCTTTTTTTGCTGTTGCAGCGTCTTGAGCTTCAACTTCTGCTTGTTTTGCTTTTTCAGCCATTGCAGATAATAATTTGTATTCTGTTGTGTTTATAAGAAATTAATGCGCTAACACACAGAAGTGTTATAAATAAAATTGTTTAATCCCTTTTGTTTCTTACTTGCGCTAAAAAGGAGTGCAAAAATACTACTTTTTGATTATATTACCTAATGCTTTTAAAAAAAATAAACTTACTGTAAATCAGAGCTCTAAAAACAAAAAGATAGTCTTAATTTAAGGTTTTAAAAAACATTAAAAAATGCGTTTAATCGAGCTTTACACACACTTTATCTATTTTATTTGTATTTAATGGATAATCATTTTTAAAAACCACAGGTTTCAAGTGATAAATTACTATCTTTAATACAGTAAGATTAACATTAAAAACAAAACAATTATGGTAAAAGCAAAATATCAAGGTGTACTTGATTTAGGCGAAAAATTAAACATTCAAAACGGTGACGTTTCTGAAACTAATGGTGTATTAACAGTTAAAGGTACTGCTGCTACACAATATGAAAAGAATTTACTTTGGGATGAAATTAAAGCAGCTGGTGGTGAAAACCCAAGCGATATTGTTGCAGATATAAAAGTTGAAGATACTAGCGTTTTTGCTAGACATACAGTAAAAAGTGGTGAAACTTTAGGTGGTATTGCTAAACAGTATTACGGTAATGCTAGTAAATACAATGCTATTTTTGAAGCGAATACTAATATTTTAAAGAACCCAGATGTTATACACCCAGATCAAGAATTAGTAATCCCGAATTTGTAGGGATTAATAGCGAATTTCTTTTTTAAAAGCGGGTTAACTTTGGTTGACTCGCTTTTTGTTTTTAAAGCTACTCTAAATCCTCAAAAGTCATTTCTACTAATTGTAAAACTTTTTTAAACTGCTCATCTAAAGATAAATCGCTATTATCTATTTCTATAGCGTCGTCTGCTTTACGTAATGGTGAATCTTCGCGATGCGAATCTATATAATCACGTTCTTGTACGTTTCTTAATACGTCTTCATATTTAACATCATCACCTCTTTCTATTAACTCATTGTAACGACGTGTTGCTCTTTTTTCGGCAGAAGCTATCATAAATAATTTTAGTTCTGCATAAGGGAATACCACTGTACCAATATCTCTACCATCCATAACAACACCTTTGTCTTTACCCATTTGTTGTTGTTGTTTAACTAATTGATAACGTACTTCTGGTATTGCTGCTACTTTACTTACAAAACTAGACACTTCTAAAGTTCTTATTTCTCTTTCTATGTTTTCACCATTTAAGTATACCTCGGCAAAACCTAAGTCCTTATTAAATTTAAAAGTAATATTTATAGCTCCTAATTTTTCTACTAAACCGTTAACATTAAAATCTTCTTTTGAAATATAACCGTTGCGCATAGTAAATAAAGTTACTGCGCGATACATGGCTCCTGTATCTACATAAATGTATCCTAAGTGTTTTGCTAATTGTTTAGCGACTGTACTTTTTCCTGTTGACGAAAAACCGTCTATAGCTATTGTTATTTTTTGCATGTGATATATTGTGCTGCAAAAGTAATTATAATATTCAAGCATAAAAAAACTCAAATCTTATAATTAAGATTTGAGTTTTTTTTACAATGCTTTTAAAAGTTAAAGAGAATCTTTCTTTTTTACTGTTAACTTAATTTCCTTAAAAAAATCATTTTTGAATGCTTCAAGTTCTTCTTTATTTCTTATTTCAAGAATACCTTTATGAGTTGAATCTATTTTAGTATCAGTTATAGTAGCACTATTTCCAAAAACACTATAAAATTCAATCGCTCTTATTAAATGTTTCCTTTTATAATGTTCATTAAAATATTCATTTAAAGCTTTATCTATTTTTTTTATATCCACAGAGTCATTTATTAATAAATTTAATCCGCTTATAATTTCATTGTCATTTTTTATGCTTTTATATTCTTTACCAGATAAAGATAACTTTTGTTTAACTGTTTTTTGTTCCACAGTTTTACAACTACACGCACAAATAAAAATTAATAATAAAAAAAATTTCATGTTTTTTTAGTGTATTTAATAGATATTAAGTTAGTTATTATTATAAATTTTAGCTTATTATGCTTTAATCTTTAACAAAATGTTTTCTGTTTTATCTTTCTAATTAATAATACATTTTTGGTATTGATGTAATTTTACTTTTTAATTATTGATAAGTTAGCGCTTCTAGTTAATTATGAATTTTTCGTTTTTTTAATAAAATGAAAATTACAAAATTAATTTATATGAGATTAGCTATTTATAGATCGGGATATTTATATATAAAAAAGTGAAACTAATGTTTCACTTTTAATATTTAAATTTAAAAATTATTATTTGCAACTGTTAGAGATTTCAACTTTAGCTATATAGTAATTTTTACTAAACGTTTTTATACATTCGTCTGTTTTACTATTATACCACAATTTATAAGTAACATTCCCGTCTTGGAATGTTTTAGTATTACCAAAACCTCTTTGTTCTATACTTGTATATACTGCTTTAGACTTTAAGCCTTTATATTTACTATTGTAAACATTAGTATTATTACAATTATTAGAGTTTTCTGTTTTAACAATGTAAAAATTTCTACTAAATGTTTTTAAACATTCACCCGTTTTGCTATTATACCATAACTTATAAGTTACATTTCCTTCTTGAAATGTTTTGCTATTAGCGTAGCCATTTTGCTCTAAAGTTACATATGCTGCTTTAGATTTCATACCAGAGATATCACTTATAGAAAAAGGGTTATTTACACTTGTAACTGTTGTTGTAGTTGTTTGAGTGGTTGAAATAGTTGGTGTTGATGTAGTTGAAACTGTATTGTTATTTGAATTATTTATTGAGCCAAGTCCTGTATTGGTATTACCTCCAC
>NZ_MPCX01000022.1 GCF_001874145.1 Lacinutrix sp. MedPE-SW
AACTCTATTTTATAAAAAAACGCGAAGCTAAGCTTCGCGTTTTTTTATATTTTTATTTATACTTTTTTTATAACATTTGTTACTATTCCCCAAATTAAAAAGTTATTATCCTCGGTTATATTTATAATTGGGTAATTAGGATTTTCTGGTTGCAACCAAGTTTCATCTTTAGTAACCCGTAAACGTTTCACAGTAAACTCACCATCCAAAAAACATACGGCAATTTTATTATTTTCTGGTTCTAGACTTCTATCAATAACTAATAAATCATTATCATCTAGTCCTGCTCCTATCATAGATTGACCACTAACTCTTGCATAAAATGTAGTTTCTTTATTTTTAACAAGCTCTTCATCTAACGATAATCGTTCTTGGCTAAAATCTTCTGTAGGAGAAGGAAAACCAGCAGAAATACCTGTATCAAATAATTGTGCTGCAGAATCTTCAATTGGTTCTGGAATATATAATGTTAAACTAGAAGTTTTATGTAAAATTCTCATAACTAAAAACTAGGTTTTGTAATTTGTTTAAAGATACGGAAGTTTTACTTTTTTTATTTAAAAATAAATAGCTATTTGTACCTTTGATTTGTGATACCTGAAAAATTAAAAATAAAAATAGATAAACGTAAAGAGGAAAACGCATTACGAAGTTTGGGCGAACCTAACAAATTAGTAGATTTTTCTTCTAATGACTATTTAGGGTTTTCAAAAAATAAAACTATATTTAAAAACACTTATAAGTATTTAAATAATTATAACATTTCACAAAACGGCGCTACAGGTTCCCGTTTACTATCTGGAAATTACGAATTATATACCGTAGTAGAAAAACAACTTTGCGAAATATACAATAGCGAGGCTGCATTAATATTTAATTCTGGTTATAATGCGAATCTTGGTTTCTTCTCTTCTGTACCTCAAAAAGGAGATTATATATTTTATGATGAATATAGTCATGCTTCTATTCGAGATGGTATATCTATGAGTAACGCTAAAGCTTATAAGTTTAAACATAATAATTTAAACGATTTAAAAGCAAAATTACTTCGAATAAAACCATTAAATAATAACGAAATTTATATTGTTACAGAGTCTGTATTTTCAATGGATGGAGATACACCAGACTTAATGTTATTATCTAAAATTAGCCAAACACATAATGCCCATATAATTATAGATGAAGCACATGCTATAGGTGTATTAGGAGAAAAAGCTTTAGGCTTAACACAACACATTAAACCTTTTGCTAAAATTATAACCTTTGGCAAGGCAATGGGATGCCATGGAGCTGCTATATTATGCAGTATAAGTTTAAAAGAATTTTTAATAAATTTTTCTAGACCCTTTATTTACACTACCGCAATGCCACCGCATAGTTTAGCAACCATACTATCTGCTTCTACTATACTTTTAAAAGCAAAAGAAATAGAAACGTTAAAGCAAAACATAATCTTTTTTAAATCAGAAATTAAAAGGCTAAACCTTGAAAGTAAATTTATAGAAAGTGAGTCTGCAATACATTGTTGTATAATTTCAGGAAATAAAAATGTAAAACTTGTAGCAAAAGCGCTTCAGGAAAAAAACTATAATGTAAAACCCATTTTATCCCCTACAGTAAAAAAAGGAGAAGAAAGACTTCGTTTTTGTATTCATAGTTATAATACTCAAGGCGAGATAACAGAAGTCTTGCAATTGTTAGCTAACTTTGCAACTTAGTTTATACTAAATTAATTCCCACAAATGTGAGAATAAAATGAGCAACAAATTTAAAACCATAGCTAGATTTCAATATTCTACAGAAGCCCAAATAATAAAAGGCAGAATAGAAGCTGAAGGCATTCAAGTTTTTTTAAGTGATAATTTTACTATAGAAACAGATCCATTGGTAAGTAACGCTATTGGTGGAATTAAAATGAAAGTACTAAGTCAAGATGCATTAAAAGCACAACATATTTTAGAGTCTATTAGTAAATACTCTTTAGATGATGAAGGTAACGCTATTAATTGCCCAAATTGCAACAGTGAGAAAATTGAGTTGTTTTCTACTATTACAAACTTCAAATCCTTTTTTGCATTTATCTTTGGCTTTATAATGGGCACTTTACCTTTTCATGCAAAACATAAATATAAGTGTGAAAACTGTAAAACCGAATTTGATTTAAAATAGTCGCTTGTTTTAAAACAATAAAATCATGAAAAACAAAATATACTTTGTAACAGGAATCTCTACCGAGGTTGGAAAAACAATAGCATCTGCAATTATAACCGAAGCATTAGAAGCAGATTACTGGAAACCTATTCAAGCAGGAGAATTAGATAATAGTGACACAAAAAAAGTAGAAAACTATATCACAAACAAAACATCGCAATTTCACGATAACAGCTATGCTTTAAAGTCTCCAATGAGCCCGCATGCAGCAGCAGAAATTGATAATATAACTATAGATTTAAAAAAAATAATTGCTCCCAAAACAAAAAATAATTTAGTAATTGAAGGTGCTGGCGGATTATTAGTACCATTAAATAATACTAATACTATAGTAAATCTTATAAAACCTAACTATAAAGTAATTGTAGTTTCTAGACATTATTTAGGCAGCATAAACCATACTTTACTAACCATAAACCTTTTAAAAGAAAAAGGGTTTGATGTTTCTATTTTATTTAGCGGAAACGAACATAAAACGACAGAAGATATTATTACTAAAATGACTAATGTACCAATAATAGGAAGAATAAATGAAGAGCCTTATTTTGATAAAAATGTGATTAAAGAATATGCCGAAACATTAAAACCACAACTATTAAAACTATAGTTAAAATCAACATTAGCAAATTATGAGTATCAAACAAAGAGACAAAAACCACATTTGGCATCCATTAACTCAACACAAATTACATCCAGAAACTATGGCTATTACAAAAGCTAAAGACTGCATGCTATACGATGAAGATGGAAACGAATATATAGACGCTATTGCCTCTTGGTACTCTAGTATGTACGGACATTGTAATGATTTTGTTACCAGTCGCGTTTATAAACAAATGCAGCAATTAGATCACGTTGTATTTGCTGGCTTCACACATGAACCAGCAGTAAAACTATCTGAAGAGTTAATTAAAATTCTACCAGAAAATCAAGAAAAAATATTTTTTGGAGACAATGGTTCTACTAGTGTAGAAATAGGAATTAAAATGGCATTACAATACCATTTTAATAAAGGAAACAAACGCAATACTTTAATTGCTTTTCAAGAAAGTTTTCATGGTGATACCTTTGGTGCTATGAGTGTTTCTGGGTTATCTGTATACAACGGTCCTTTTGAAGATTTCTTTTTAGATGTTAAACGCATTCCAACACCAAATGGAAAGAACCACGAACAAATATTAGAAACTCTAAAAGAAATTGTAAAAAACAATGCTGTCGCTGGTTTTATATACGAACCTTTAGTACAAGGTGCTGCTGCAATGAAAATGCATGATCCTAAAGGTCTAGATCAAATTTTAAAGTTCTGTAAAGAAAATAATATTGTAACTGTAGCAGATGAAGTTATGACTGGATTTGGTAAAACAGGTAGCAACTTTGCTTCAGATTTTATGGAAACAAAACCAGATGTAATTTGTATGAGTAAAGCATTAACAGCTGGTTTAGTACCAATGTCTATTACAGCATGTACTCAAAAAATTTACAATGCTTTCTATAGCGATGATATAGGCAAAGGTTTATTTCATTGCCATACCTATTCTGCAAATCCTATTGCTTGCGCAGCTGCTTTAGCTGGTTTAGAGTTGCTACAATCTGTAGAAATACAAAATAATATTTCAAGAATTACAGCTAAACATAAAGCATTTGGAGAGCATATTAAAACACATAGTAAAGTAAAATCTATTAGACAACAAGGTATTATTTTTGCTTTAGATCTAAATGTAGAAATGGAACGTTATGGCGATTTACGTTATAAACTATTTAACTTTTTTATGGCAAATGGTGTGTTTTTAAGACCGCTTGGAGAAACAATTTACATTCAGGCACCATACACTATTACTAATGTACAATTAGATAAAATTTATACTGTAATAGAAAATGCTTTAGAAATCGTTTAAACTAGGTTCATCATCCCGTAAATCTATAAGGTCTCTTTCGCCATCAATTTTTACATAAATTTCGTAATAAGCCCATTCGTCATTTATTTTTTCGGCTTCAACAATTATTTCACTTTCGTCATTTGGTCCTTTAATTGGTATGGTTAATTCTGCAGTACTCGTTCCGTTTTTATAACTATAACTTGTGCTTCCTAAACCATTTTTTTCAATAGGCTCTCCTAGTAAAGCAATTACTCTTTCGTTCTCTACTGCTTTATTATAAGCATGAACATAAGGCTCAGAACCTGTTACTGCATCAGAAACTTTATAAATAAGTCCTGCAATACCAATACCAAACAAAATTATTACACCTAAGCAACCACCACCAAGCAACCAACCCCAATTTCTTCTTGCCCAACTTTTTTGTCTTATTGTTTCCATAATTACTTTTAATTAATGTATTAAATATAGGTATTCAATTTCTATTATATGTTACACATATTATACTAAATCGAATAGGAGTTAAAACCGATAAGGCTTATTTTTGCAAGAAAATTAAGTTTTTGTGCTAAAACCAATTTCTATAACTGCAATTTCTTCTTATTCTCCTCTCGGAAAAACCTCTGAAGAAGTCTGGAATAATTATAAAACAAATAACCATTGTATAACTTTACAAGATGGTCATTTAGTTTCTGCTTTATCTAAAAATTTAAAAGCAGAAATATTAGAGCTTCGTGCTTCAGACCAAAAATACAAGTCTTTAGACGACTCTGTTTTATTCGGAATCTTTTCAGCAAGAAAAGCCTCAGAAGCTGCCCAATGGGATAAAAATAATAATTTTGGTATAAACATTGGTTCATCAAGAGGAGCTACCAAATTATTTGAAAATTATCATGAAGATTTTTTAAAGAGAAATAAAACCGAAACCTTAAGTTCTCCAACTACAACCTTAGGAAACATTTCATCTTGGATTGCTCACGATTTACAAACTAAAGGTCCAGAAATATCACATTCTATAACCTGCTCTACCGCTTTACATGCCATGCTAAACGGTGTCGCTTGGTTACAATCTGGCTTAACATCTAAGTTTTTAGTTGGCGGTAGCGAAGCTCCTTTAACAGCATTTACAATAGCGCAAATGCAAGCTTTAAAAATCTATGCCAGAAACAATGTGGCCTATCCTTGTCAAGCATTAGACTTACAAAAAAAGCAAAACACCATGATTTTGGGCGAAGGTGCAGCAATGGCTTGTTTAGAATCTGGAATTAAAGAAAATGCACTAGCAACAGTTAAAGGTATTGGTTACGCTACAGAGGTTTTAAAACACAACGCATCACTATCTACAAATGCAGATTGTTTTCAAGACTCTATGGCAATGGCTCTAGGCGATTTAAATCCAGATGAAATAGATGTAATCGTTACACACACACCAGGAACAATTAAAGGCGATGCTGCAGAGGTTAATGCAATAAATAAAGTATTTAAAAACAAAGTACCAGCATTAACTAATAATAAATGGAAAATTGGGCATACACTTGGTGCATCTGGGCTATTAAGTCTTGAAATGGCTGTTTTAATGTTAGTAAATCAAGAATTTATAGCTGTTCCATATTTAGACACTCAAAAACCTAAAAGACTCAAAAATGTTTTGGTAAATGCCGTTGGATTTGGTGGTAATGCTGTAAGTATATTAATCTCAAAATAATTATATTTACAATTAATCCATTTTAATTATGCATTCAATTTTAAAATTTCTTTGTGTATCACTTTTCTTTATTACATCTTGTAATAATGCTCAACAAGATTCTAAAATATTCGAGAAATTTGAATCTAAGTTTTATAATATTGATGGTTATAAAATTAATGTAGAAACTAAAGGTACTGGTGATCCAATATTCTTTTTACCAGGTGGACCAGGAAACTCGCATGACTATATGCAAGGCAATTTTGGGCATTATTATAAATCTAATACAGTGGTTTTTTTCGATTGGTTGGGCCGTGGAAAAAGTGATAATGCTAAAGACCCTAAAGAATACTCTGTAGAAGCAGATGTAGAATTAATAGAAAAATTAAGAATAGTATTAAAATTCGATAAAATCTCTTTAGTAGGACATAGTTATGGTACTGTACCAGCACAAGCCTATGCTATTAAATATAAAGAAAATGTCAAAAAAATGGTTTTAATAAATGGTTTCCATAGCGGCGCTATGTGGCAAGCCAATTGCGACAGTTATAACCACTATGCAAAAACACATTTTCCAGAAAAATGGAAAAAAGTAGACTCTTTACGTGCATTAGGTTATGTTTCAAGTGATCCAGAGTTTATGAAAGTTTACGGTAGCTTCCCTACCAAATATATTTATTATCACAATACAAGTTTAAAACAAAATACGCCTAATACTAAACATAAAAGCTGGGATAATGCTGTTTATGTTTCTATAATAGGAAAAGATGGTGATTTTGATGTGTCTGGAAGTATGATTACACAAGACTATAGAAAAGATTTAAAAACCATAAAAGCTAAAACACTAGTTATAGCAGGACGATATGATGGTGTATCAACTCCAGAATTTGCTGTTCAATACAAAAAATTTATGCCACAAGCACAATTTGAAATGTTTGAAAATAGTGGCCACAACCCATATTTAGAAGAACCAAAAAAATTTTACCGCATTTTTGATGCTTTTATAAAATAGAAATAAACTATTTTTGAAACCTGAAACAGATACGATTTTATGAGCGAGATTAAACACAACTGGACAACAGAACAAATATTAGAGATCTATAACAAACCATTAATGGAGTTACTTTACGAAGCTGCAACAGTGCATCGTTTACACCATGATCCAAATACCGTTCAAGTAAGTACTTTATTATCTATAAAAACGGGTGGTTGCCCAGAAGATTGTGGGTATTGCCCACAAGCAGCAAGATATCATACAGATATTGAAGGCAACGATTTAATGTCTGTTCAACAAGTAAAAGCACAAGCATTACGTGCAAAATCATCTGGAAGTTCTCGAGTATGTATGGGAGCTGCATGGCGTAATGTAAAAGATGGCGAAGAGTTTGACCAAGTTTTAGAAATGGTACGTACCATTAACAAACTAGATATGGAAGTTTGTTGTACACTTGGTATGATAACAGAAAACCAAGCACAACGTTTAGCAGAAGCTGGTTTATATGCTTATAACCACAACTTAGATTCGTCTGAAGATTATTATAAAGAAGTAATTTCTACTCGTGGTTTTGAAGACCGTTTAGAAACTATCGATAACGTTCGTAAAACAAATGTAACGGTTTGCTCTGGTGGTATTATTGGAATGGGAGAAGCCATAGAAGATAGAGCAGGAATGTTAGTAGCATTAGCCACGCTAAATCCACAACCAGAATCTGTACCAATTAATGCACTTGTTGCTGTAGAAGGAACGCCTTTAGCAGAAGAAAAACCAGTTGCTATTTGGGACATGATTAGAATGGTAGCAACAACAAGAATTGTTATGCCAGAAACCCAAGTACGTTTAAGTGCTGGTAGAACAGAAATGAGTCGCGAAGGTCAAGCCATGTGTTTCTTTGCTGGAGCAAATTCTATTTTTGCTGGAGACAAACTATTAACAACTCCAAATCCAGATGTTAATGAAGACATGAAAATGTTTGAAATGTTAGGTTTAAACCCACAAAAACCATTTATAAAAAAAATGCAGCCTGAAACTATAGAAGCATCAGAATCTAAATTTGAAGCTTTAGGTGAAAAGCCAAAATGGTCAAGACCAGACCATAAAATTGAGCGTAATGAAGAGGCTAAACAAAAAGCAAAAGCATCAAAATAGTTAAAGTATTCATATAAGATTTTCAATTTAATTACGTTTTCTTAACTTTGACGACTAATTATTTTGCTTTTTTTGAAACTAAATCTTCAACATATTCCTCGAGTAAAGACAATTACAAAAGAGGATTTTTTAAAACTTTATTATAAACCTCAAAAACCAGTGGTTATTGAGCGTTTTATTGAAGATTGGCCTGCCTATACAAAATGGAATTTAGAATACATTAAAGAAATTGCTGGCGAAAAAATTGTACCTCTATATGACGACAGACCTGTAGATTACAAAGATGGTTTTAATGAACCTCACGCAAAAATGAAAATGCGAGAGTATATAGATTTGTTGAAAAAAGAACCAACTAAATTTAGAATTTTTCTTTGGAATATTTTAAAAGAAGTACCAGAACTTCAAAAAGATTTTAAATTTCCAGATTTTGGTTTACGCTTAATGAAAGGGTTACCAATGCTGTTTTTTGGAGGCACAAACTCTCATACGTTTATGCATTATGATATTGATTTAGCTAACATATTTCATTTTCATTTTGAAGGCAAAAAACAATGTATTTTATTCGATCAAAATCAAAATAAGCATTTATATAAAATCCCTCATTCGTTAATAGTTAGAGAAGATATTGATTTTTCTAATCCAGACTTTAAAAAATGGCCAGCATTGCAAAATGCAAAAGGTTGGGAGTGTGAGCTAAACCATGGTGAAGTTTTATATATGCCAGAAGGATATTGGCATTATATGCGTTATATAACACCTGGTTTTTCAATGAGCCTTAGAGCCATTGCAAGAAACCCTAAAAATTTAGGAAAAGCTATATATAATATTACAATAATGCGTAGTTTTGACAACGTTATGAGACGCTTAAAAGGCCAAAAATGGATTGACTGGAAAAACAAAAAAGCAATTACTAATACAAACACATAAAAAATGAAAAAAATATTACTTTTAATTACACTAGTCTCAACTGTTGCTAGTTTTGGTCAAGCCTATAGCGGTAAAGGAGACCAAAAACTATCTGTTGGAGCTAATTTACAAGATAACGCAACAGGTATTAATTTAAACTACGATTATGGTTTAGGCGAAAATATTTCTGTAGGAATTGCTACTGCTTATGCTTTAAATACAGATATTAGTTCGGCAAGTTTTGGAGACCGTTTTGACATTAAAGCAAGATTTAATGCAAATCTAGGAAACGTTTTAAACGTAAGTGATAATTTTGATATTTATCCTGGTTTAAGTCTTGGGCTTAAAAACTTTGGTGGTCATCTTGGAGCACGTTATTTTTTCTCTTCAGGATTTGGTATTTATGCAGAAATAGGAACACCTTTAGCTAAATACGAAAGTGACACCCTTACATTAGATCAAAAAATTCACAACCAATTTGTTGGAAATATAGGAGCAGTTTTTAATTTATAATTAAAAATTTAAGTTTAAAAAAGCCGTTAGTTTTAATAAATTAACGGCTTTTTTAATTTTAGTTTATTAATTTATTTACTTTATCGTATACCAAATGCGACTCCCAACCTCTATATAACAAGTAATCAATAAGTTTCTTTTTTTTCTTTAGTTTATTGGTTTCAAGTATTGAATTAGCTTTTTTTTCGGCTAAATCATTGAAAACACCGATATACTCATCCTCAGAAATTTCTGCAAACGCAGCATTTATATTAAATTTGGATATGTCTTTTTTCTTTAATTCTAAAGCTAAACGACGACGCCCCCATTTTTTTATATTGAACTTACCACGTACAAATGTTTTGGCAAAACGTTCTTCATTAAGAAAGTTATGCTTTAAAAGATGAACAATTATAATATCTGCAACCTCAGGTATCATATTCATACTTTTTAATTTTTGTCTCACTTCGTGATGACATCTTTCTTGATAAGCACAATAGTGTTCCAACTTTTTAGTTGCTTCATCTACTGTAAACGTTTTATTGTTTTTAAACATATGTCAAAAATACGCTATTAAAATAAACATCAAAAAAAAGTCCCTCTTATGAAAAAATGTTACTCGCTATTAATAACATGCTTCGTAATTTTTAATTACGCATATGCACAAACCACAATTTACAACGAAGATTTTTCAGGTCAATTAAACAAAGGAGCTTCATATAATAATACAACCGGAACCACAGATATTGACTTATCTGGAGTAAACTGGACCATAGATGTATCTTCAACAACATTCGACAATGGAGATAGGTTTAAAGTTGTAAACGGAAATAGATTTCTTGAGGCCCGAGATCTAGACGGACAAGCGATATGGTATTCTCCATCAATAAATATTAGTTCTTTTACAGATATTCAGTTTTCTTTAGACGCTACAGAAAGTTCTCCTGCTGGCGATAACCTTGAAGATGCAGATACCTTTATTACAGAATTTCGTATAGATGGTGGCGCATGGACACAAGCAGGAAATAATGGTTTTATACAAAATGATTATACTAACACCGTAGTATCTCACAACACATTATTAAATGGTAACACTTTAGAGTTAAGAGTTTTAATTACAAATGATGGAAATGGTGAGCGCATGCGTATTGACAATGTTTTAGTACAAGGTATAGCGCCAATAACTCCAACAATAACTATTAATCCAAATACTAACACTATTCCTGCATTAAGTGTTGTTGAAAACAATGTGTCATTAACCGAGGAAACATTCTCTGTTCAAGGTTCATCTTTAACAAATGATATAATTATTACTGCTCCTGCAGAATTTGTTATTTCAGAAAATGCAAATGGCCCTTATTTAAATACTATTACCTTAACACAAACTGGCGGAACAATAAATCCAACAACTATATATACAAAACTAGCCTTTGGTTTAACTCCAAATACTTATAGTAATACAATTACTGTTTCTAGTACTGGAGCTACAAACGAATTAGTTTCAGGTTCTGGAACTGTAATAGCACATACACCTGCCGCAAACTGTGGAGAATTATTAATTTCTGAATATCATGAAGCTGCAGCTGGAACAGCAAATGAACAATATATAGAATTATACAATCCTACAAATACTGCTATAGATTTATCAAACTATCAAATAGCAAGATTTATAAATGGAAGAGTTAATTATAATCCAGCAATTAGAACAATTCCTGCTGCACAAGGTTTTATTGCTCCATATTCAACATTTTTAATAGCCAGAAACAACTCTGAATTATGTAACAACGGTATTGCTGATTACTGTACAGGAAGCGGTGCATTAAATTTTGATGGAAACGATGTTATCGCGCTTCAAAATAGCAATGGTGTAAATATAGATGTTGTAGGCGTATTAAATGTAAACAACAACTTTGGCCAAAACGTAAATCTAGTAAGAAACTCTAATGTTCAAACACCAACACCAACATATAATATTACAGACTGGTCTTCAAATCCATCAAACAGTATTACTCTTTTAGGCTCTCATGTAAGTGATTGTGAATGTTCAACAACAGTTACTTGGGATGGTACATCATGGACTCCATTTGCACCAGACAGCAGTACAGCAGTAATTTTAACTGGAGATTATAATGCCAGTATGTTAACACCTGGTTTTACGGCTTGTAGTTTATCTGTTAACACAGGAGTAACATTAACTGTTGAGAATGATTATACCGTAGAAGTAAAAAATAATGTTACAAATAGTGGAACTATAATTGTTCAAACTAATGGTTCATTTGTTCAAAACAATGACTCTGCAATATTTCAAAATACAGGAGGAACCTCAAGCGTTTCAAAACTAAGTGCCTTTGCTAGTGATTGGTTAGAATACACCTATTGGAGTTCACCCGTTTCTGGAGAAACTATAGGTAATGCGCTTTCTCCTTCAAGTCCAAATAGAAGGTTTGGATTTAATGCTGAGAATTTTGAAGACAACTATGCCGAAACAAATAATAATAATCCTGTAATAGATATGCAAGATGATGAGGACGATAATGGTAATGTATGGCAATTAATGAATGCTGCCGATACTATGATACCAGGAACGGGTTATGCGGCAACTTTATCTACAACAGCATTTTCTCCGCCTCCTGGTGGTGGTCCAGCGCCTCCAGTTAGGATTAATCATGAATTTATTGGCGAATTAAATAATGGCGTCATACCAGTAACCATATATAGAAATGATAACATAAATACAATTACTAGTGTAAGCGGAGATAAAAACTGGAATTTAATAGGAAATCCGTATGCTAGTGCTATTTCTATTCCTGAGTTTTTTGCAGAGAATATGTATAGTTCAAGTAACACAACTGGAACTATTGATGGCGTAATTTATTATTGGTCACATGAAAACCCACCTTTAAATTCTAACAATGGTAACTCTCAAAATAACTTTAGCCAGTCTGATTATGTTATGGTTAACGAGTTAGGAGGAACTATTGCTGGCGACCATAATGGTGATGGTGTTATTGACGCTAACGATACACCAGATGAATTTATACCATCTGGACAAGGCTTTTTTGTTACTTATAATGATTTAGCTCCAGGAACCGCATCGGCTACAACATCGTTAGATAGTGGTGCTATAATAATGGAAAATGAGGTTACTTTTAGAAATGCTATGCGTGTAAGTGGTAACAATGATTTATTTTATAGAAACGCTAACCAACCTATTGAAACTAATAAATTATGGCTTAATTTAACTACAGATACTGGTGTGTTTAGCCAATTATTAGTTGGTTATAAACAAGGCGCAACTAATGCACTAGATGGAGCTAATTTTGATGCCATAAGAAATAGATCTACAGGAAATCAAACCTTCTTTTATTCAATTATAGAAAACAGTAACCTTAATTATGCCATTCAAGGTAAAGCGCCAGAGAGTTTAACTATAGATGAAGTTATCCCACTAGGTATTTATACATCTATTACTAATCCTGCAACTTTTACTATTTCTATATCTCATTTTGAAGGTGATTTTTTAAATAATAATACTATTTATTTGAAAGATAATTATACGAGCGTTATTCATGATTTAAGTGCTTCAAATTATAATTTTACCACAACAAATGGTGAATTTAGAGATCGTTTTGAAGTTGTATTTAATGCAAATAGTCTTGCTGTTGAAGCGTTCTCTACTAACGAAACTAATTTAACTATTGTAGAATTACAAGATGATAACGTTCAATTCTCTTTAAGCGGAAATAGTAATTTAAAAATAGAAGCGGTTAGAATTATTGAT
>NZ_MPCX01000003.1 GCF_001874145.1 Lacinutrix sp. MedPE-SW
TAATCGCTTAAACGAAATAAAATGAATAAATTAGAGATCAGTTGCAATCCGAAAAGTTAGTGAGTAAAACCCGCTACTTTTCATATACAAAACCGTTGTGGTGCATACGAGAAATGACAAATCCAATTAAAATATCGTTTTTGATTTTACTGATTTTGACTTGTTTTAACTGTCATAATTCAGAAAGGAAAACAATTGAAAAAATTGAAAAGAATTTTGGACTTTTTGAAAATGAAAACGACAGTATCGCAGTTGAATTAAAATTGACCGAATTTAAAAACTGGAATGACATACTCAAACGGACTGAACAAATCGTATGTAACGATAGTCTTCCAAAAATTACAATCGAAAATGACAGCACAATAAAAAGGGTTTATTTCAGAAATCCTTGTTGGGAGAATTTTGCTTGTATTTTAATCAAACAAAAGAATGTAATAGAAATACATAATGACACAATTAATAAACTAGACGAAAATTTTTATCCATTAGATAGTCTAATCAAGATATTAAAAAGAGACTTGGAAAATAATGGCAAAAACCCAAGATTAAGTGACAATCCTGAAAAACTTCTGATTTATCTATCATATGACCAAAACGGAATTAAAAAATTACCAAAAACTCTGGATAAATTAATAAAGTCATTTGAACTAGTAACAGACAGAAAAGATTTGAAAATATGGCTGAATGAAAAAATTAATATTCCGCCACCACCACCGCCACCGAAAGAACCAGATGAAATCGAATTAATTGAAGATGAAAAATAAGTACGACACCACAACAATGTATAACCGCAATTACGGCGGATTCGACTACGTCCGAATCCACTCGGAATTGCTAACGCCAGTTCTAAACCGAAAATTAACGCATATTAACCCGTAACTGACGGTTATACGAGACCGTTGTACAACATTTGCCAAGAAAACTGAAAAAGGGATGAAAATAAAATTAAACGAATCAGAAAACTCAATCGAAATCAAAGATGGACTAAAAAACCAATATCTGATTTTAAAAATTTTAATGATATTAAATTTAGCAAACGCAGTAATCCGAATATTTGGAAAACAAACAACTGAATATGGTTTTATTGAATATATCTGGATTGGATTGGGAATTATTTCGTTAGTTGTTCTTTTTATGTTTTTGTTTAAAATGTCAACCGCGGAAAACATTCCCGTTGAACAAATAAGTCGACTAGAAGAAAAAACTGTGTTTGGAAAGAAAAGGTTTGCACTGGAATTGAAAAACGGAAAGAAAAGGAATTTGGGAAATTTCAAAACTCAATCTGACTTGATTAAAGTTCGCGAACTTTTTAAAATAATTGGAATCGCAAACTGAATAAAAAAACGTTGTACAACAATGTATAACTGCAATTACGGCGGATTCGACTACGTCCGAATCCACTCGGAATTGCTAAAGTCTATGCTAAACCGAAAATTAACGCATATTAACCCGTAACTGACGGTTATACCGAACCGTTGTAACCAATTTGAGAAAAACCGAGTTCACATATAATCCAGAAGTAATTTTTGAATCTGATTTCAGCTCTGATTTGTTGAAATTTAACGGAATTGAAATCGGACAAAATTTGACTGAATTACCAACCGAACTAATTTCTGAATTTTATGACAAAGAAGATAAAAGTCAAAATGCGGATATTAAGAATGGTTGGATTTTGACAAGTAACGGAATTCAATACGTACTGAAAAATGGGATTGTGAAAATGATACGCGTTAAGGAAAACGGAATTACTAAACTGAACGGATTTGACAAAGTTTATGTGGAAAAACTGATTGGAAAACCGAATAAAATAAGTAATGATTCAATAACTTGGGTTTGGGACAATGTCGTTTATGCAAAAGTTCATCATTATAAAAAAAGAAAAACTAAAATTCACTTCTCAACCGAAAACGGAAAAGTATGTGAATTAGAAATTGAATAAAAAAACTGGTTACAACACCGTATATAAAAAATTGCTGGTGTTGTGCTAAAACAAAGGTCGTTGCATGTTTGCTACGTCTGAATTTCCTTCGGAAATTCCTCGCACGCAAACCCGCAACTTTCCATATACAAACACGTTGTGCGTCATTTGAGAAAACCGAAATGCTAAAGATATTTAAGCGAAATATTAAATCTGAATATCAGGAAAGATTAAAAAAATCGTTTCCGAAAGAATTGCATTCGGACTTGAATGAAGTTTTGAAAATTTTACCGTTCGAAAATAATCAAGTCAAATTATGTAATGGACAAACTCACAAAGTTGACAATCTGATTCACGAATCGGAATTGAATATTGATTTTGACAACGAAACTCTAATAATTCCCTACAGACTTTACTTTAACGAACCAAATCCAGAATTGGAAAAGTCTTTGACTAACAAACAAAAAGACATTTTAAATTGTATTTATTTGCGTCATCACAATGGTTATTTAAGAGAAAAACGACTGAATTTAATATCTGATAGTTCAGAAAAATGGACTGTTCCATTTATAATCCAATTAATTGGTGAATACGTTTATGAATTACTTCCAATAATTGACAAAAAAATAAACGAAAACACTTTGGATTATTACGCTAAATTTAGAGATGAAAACCCTAAATATTGGCAACAGACCGAAAGTAGAATGATAAGCTATTGGAATGAATATTATAGATACAAATTTCCGAAACTGAAAGAATATTTGGGATTTGAAATTGTTAACCGAATAAAAAAACGAACGCACAACAATGGCTATAAGTAATTGCTTGTTCTCGCCTACTTAAAAAAATCCTCGCAGATTTTCTATTCGGTTTTTTTTTGCTAAATTAATTGTTGAAACACGCAACGAAATCATACACAAACACGTTAACTTTAATGCTAGAGCAAGTTTGCAGAAATGGATAAAGTTAGTTTATTTTCGGTTTTTTTTGTATTTTAAAAAAGTAAAAACCGAAAAACTATATTGCCAAAATTCGAAAACACGCTGAATTGAATTATGCCTGACTTTTTAGCTGGTTTACGGAATCGATATCTGAATTGAAAACTCGGATTTTTACTCAATCGGAACTTAGCAAATTGCGAAATTAAAAATTTTTAAAACTATTATTATGGACAAAACAATTACAGAATTTTCTTTAGGCTTATTTACTTGGCAAGCTTTAATAATAATTTCCATTGGACTTTGGATTTTTTGCCTAATAGATATTTTAAGAAACCAATTTCAGAAAAACGACAAAGTAATTTGGGCTTTAGTTGTTATATTACTTCCATTTATAGGTTCACTTTTATATTTATTTATTGGAAAAAGTAAAAAATTAAAACTGAATTAATACCTTAAAAAAAACAAAAAAACACATAGCTAGCTCTAGCCTACTTGCAAAAATCCTCTCGGATATTCTATGCGGTTTGTATTTACTAAATTAGTTGCTAAACCAACGCAAAAAAGCATATAAAAAACCTTAGCGATAATTAACCTAAATATGAAAACAGTAAAACGAATTCTTAAATTCATCCTTATAATTATTGGAGCTTTGCTGGTATTTATCGCGGTGATGCTTCTAGTAGATAAACAAAGCACCAATTACTTAAATAGTAAAAATATTAAATCTGCTAATAATAATTCTTTCCTTATTACCAATGTTAATATAATTCCAATGAACCAAGACACTGTTTTAGTAAACAAAATGGTGTACATAAAAGATGGAATAATTCAAAAAATTGCAGATAGGATTGAAACAAATGGAGTTGAAACTCTTGATGCAAAAAACAAATATCTAACACCAGGTCTTATAGATATGCATGTTCATGTATGGGATAGATATGAACTTGGACTATATCTATCTAATGGAGTTACGGCAGTTCGAAATTTATGGGGTATGCCAATGCATCTAAGAATTAAAGAAGAAGTAAACAATAACGAAATTATTTCACCTATATTTTTTACAACAGGACCTAAACTTACAGGTCCAGAATTTATAGGAGATGATAACTTAAATCTAAACAGTCCACATGAAGCTAAAGAAAAAGTAATCTCGTTTAAAAAAAGAGGTTACGATTTTATCAAAACTTACTATGGATTGGATAAAGAAATCTTTGATGCCGTGATTGAACAGGCAAGAGTTTCTAACATTGATATTGTTGCTCATCCATCTCAAAAAGTACCATATTCGTATCATTTTAATTCACAAATAAAATCTATAGAACATGCAGAGGAAATAATTCAACAACCGCTAAACTACAACTTATTAGATACACTAAAATTAAAAGAAGTAGTTAACGATTTCTCAAAATCAAAACATAGTACTTTTAGTCCAACTTTAACAGTTTACAACAACATCTATCAAATGCTTATTGATGATAATATTTTAGAATTAGAACAACTTCAATTCATGAATCCGCTTATTAAAAGAATTGATAGTAAAGCACAATTTGACAGATGGCACAGCACTAAACTAAGAGATTCTTCAATTATTAAGGCTATAAAGAACCAGCATGATTTGCATATAAAAATCATTAAAAAATTACATAAAGAAGGTGTTACTTTTATTTGCGGAACAGATGCTGGAATAGGAGTAACAATTCCTGGGTTTTCAATTCATAAAGAACTAGCATTCTATAAAGAAGCTGGACTTTCTAATTATGAAGTACTTAAAACAGCTACAATAAATGCTTCAAAAACTCATTCTATTATGAACAATATGGGAACCATTGAAGTTGGCAAAATTGCGAACTTATTACTAACAGATAGCAATCCTTTGTTAGAATTATCTACATTAAAAAACCCATCAACCATTTTTATAAAGGGTAGAAAATTAAACAAAGATTCTCTTGAAAATTTTGAAGAAAAAGCTAGGAACCGGAAAAACTTAATAGCATCCGCTGTAAGATATTTAGAGCACTTGATATTTGAAAAATAAACCACCACTAACAACGTGAATATTAATTGAATTAGCATGTTCTTAATTGGAAAATTACTAGTAAATTTTCTATTAAGTTTTTACTTGCTAAATATATACAAGAAAAGAAAATACAATATTCATAGAGACAACACTAAAAAACCCGATTCATTTGAATCGGGTTTTTGTTTTTACTTTTTCATATATATTATTATCTAATCCTGCTCTAAAAGGCTTAACTCTTTAATTTTATTTGCATTTTTATTAATTTGAAAAATAGGTTTTAAAAAACCTGCTAATTGATTAAACTCTATTAAAAAAGCATCATGACCGTGAATAGACTTTATTTCATGAATGTTTACATTTTCTTTTATTAATTTTAAGTCTACAAATGTATCCCAGTTTTCTTCAGCTTTAAAAAACATATCTGAATTAATTGTTACTATGTGTATTGTAGCTTTAATTTTTGAAACCACTTCCTGTAATGTTCCTCGGTTTTTAGTAATATCAATAGTTCTTAAAACTTGATTCATAAACTTATATGCTTTAAGCTTAAAACGTTTATTTAAGGCATTACCATGATAGCTTAACCAATTCTCTACATTAAACTCATGAATGTTATATTTACTTCTGTTAAACTTTTTTGTTAACGATTCTGGCGTTCTATACAGAGTCATAGCATGCATTCTTGCGTCTTCTAATGGTTTTTTAGAATGATTTAAAATCGCATCTTGAATGTGACAATTTGCTATTAACCAATCTGTAGATTTCCAGTCTGTTGCCACAGGTATTAAATGCTCTATTAAATTTGGTTTTAAAGCTGCTAATTCCCATGCAATTCCTCCACCAACCGATCCTCCAATAACCGCGTATAGTTTATTTATATTTAACTTTTTTAAAGCTAAAGCAAAAAGTTTTGCAACATCTCTAGCTATAAAATCTCTATAATTTTCAATTATGTTTTCATGTTTACCATCAAACCCATTTCCAGGAATATTAAATGCTAGTACCGTAAATTGCGTTGTATCTATACATTTAAAATCACCAATTAAATCATTCCACCAGCCATTTTCTCCTGTTACTTTAGAGTTTCCTGTTAGCGCATGATTAACCATAACAATTGGTGCACTATGTAAAGGTTTACCAAAAACCTGGTAAGACAAGTTTACATTTACAGCCTTACCAGATTTAGTTACATAATTAAGAATTTTTATGTAGCTTAAATTTTCCATAACTAATTTTGCGATACATTATATTCTTTTTCTACAGCTATTTTTACAGGTGTTTTATTATACAAATTATCTCTTACCGGACATCTTTCTTCAACAATCTGTAACCATTTTGTTAAAGTTTCAATTGACGCATTGGTTTCTGGAATTAAATTAATTTCTATAAACTTAAAACCTGCTCTTTCATTATTAGAACTTCCTAAAAAACGATTAGGATTTAATTCTCCTGATACTTCAATTTTTAAATTATTTATTTTAAACCCTAATTCTTTTGCTACCAATTGCCCAACAACATTTATACAACCTGCAAATCCAGCTAAAATGTATTCTACAGGATTTGCATCGTCATCTGTACCACCTAAAGCTTCTGGCTCATCAACCACTAATGTAAATTGCCTGGTTTTACCAATAAATTTTGTTGCAGATGCACTTTCTCCAATAACACTAAATTTTAAATCACTCATAATTTCTTTTTTTTAAAGTGTTATTTTTTGTTTTACAACCGCAAACGCCTCTTTTAAATCGGCTTTTAAATCTTCAACATTTTCAATGCCCACAGAAAGTCTTATTAAATCTTTTGTTACACCAGTGCTTTCTTGAGCCTCATCGCTTAATTGTTGATGTGTAGTACTTGCAGGATGAATTATTAATGATTTTGTATCGCCTATGTTCGCTAAAAGAGAGAACAGTTTTGTGGTATCTGCAATTGTTTTTGCAGACTCGTAACCACCTTCTACTCCAAAAGTTACAATACCGCTTTGACCGTTTGGCAAGTATTTATCTGCTAAATTTTTATAGTCGCTTGTTTCTAAACCAGGATAATTTACCCAAGTAACTTCTTCTTGTTGCTTTAACCATTTTGCAAGTTCTAATGCATTTTGACTGTGTTTAGTTATTCGCAACTCTAATGTTTCTAATCCTTGAATAATTTGAAAGGCATTAAACGGGCTTAGCGCTCCTCCATAATCTCTTAATCCTTCAATTCTAATTTTTGCAATAAATGCCGCCTCTCCAATAGCTTCACTATATACTAAACCATGATAACCTGGTGATGGCTCTGTAAACTCTGGAAACTTACCATTAGTCCAATCAAAATTTCCAGCATCAATAACTACACCACCTAAAGATGTACCATTACCATTAATGTATTTTGTTAAAGAATGAATTACAATATTTGCACCGTATTCAATTGGGTTTAACAAATACGGCGTAGCTACAGTATTGTCTACAATTAAAGGCACTTTATGCGCTTTTGCGTGTTTAGAGATTGCTTCAATATCTAATACATCTAATTTAGGGTTTCCTAAAGATTCTACAAAAATTGCTCTTGTATTCTCTTGTGCTGCTGCTTCAAAATTTTCTGGATTTGAAGGATCTACAAACGTTGTTGTAATACCATGTCTTGGCAGCGTTACACTTAATAAATTATACGTTCCGCCATACAAACTACTAGAAGCAACAATATGATCTCCAGCTTTTAAAAGCGTTAACAAGGTTGTAGAAATAGCTGCTGTTCCAGATGCTGTTGCTACTGCAGCAATTCCTCCTTCTAAAGCTGCTAATCGCTGCTCTAACACATCATTTGTTGGGTTGTTTAATCTTGTGTAAATAAATCCTGGAACAGAAAGATTAAACCTTCCTGCCGCATCGTCTGAATCATCAAAAACATAAGCTGAAGATTGATAAATAGGAACTGCTCTTGTTCCTCCTGTTTGATTTACATCGTGTCCTGCGTGCAACGCTTTTGTTGCAAATTTTTGTGTACTCATTTTTCTAAGTTTTTTGAGTTAAATAAATTAAACCAAAAGTCAAATAAGCTTCGTTTGAAGCGTACTTAATAGAAAAATGTTAAAAAGAAAATGCTAATTGCAGATGGGCAATTAGTCTTTAGTTATCTATCCAATATTTCGATAAATGAATCGTAATATTAAGTAGAATTTAGCACCTTCTTAGTAAGTCTAAGGGTTGCTAAGGCTTCAGCGAGTCTATCTCTCCACCTTTCTTGATAACATTTCAGTAAGTGTTTTGAACTTTGTGAGTACAAATATTGCTTCACAAAAATTTAATATCCAAATTATTTCAGGTTTTTATTATTTTTTTATGAAATTCTTAAAATTAGAGATTGTTTTTTGCTAAATATTTATTTTTAATTACTTCGCCCACAGATTTGTTTTCAATTTTACTTTCTAACCAAGAAATTATATCTAAATATAAAAACGCGCGTCTTTCATATGGATGATCTTCAAAAGCCTGTAACGTTTTATGAAGTTCTCTAAAAGCATTTTTTAAATCATGAGGGTAAATATCTTGTAATCCTCTAATAAATTTTATCATTTCTTTTTGTACTTCATGTAAGTCATTCATTTTAATTAAAAACTTATAAGTACTACGTAGTAAAGTCTCTAAGTGATAATCTAAACCGGCTTCGTAATGTGCCACAAGGTTTAAAACACGAGAAAAACACAATAAGTCTTCTCGCATAGAAAGCGATTTATTAGAAATAATTTTATCTAAATAAAAAATACAATTTTTATTATTTCCTGCACCAAAATGCATACTCGCGAACTTGTAGTAGAATATCATTTTATGATGTGGATCTATTCTTTCTTCAAAAGTTATTAAACCCTTTTCAATTTCTGGAATAACCTCTAAACCAGCTTTAAAACTTCCGTCTATAAAATACTGATTGATATTGTGAAAGTTAACATAAAGAAAAATTAAACTAGACACATTTTCATCTTTCACAAATTTTTGATTTGTTACCGTAGCCTTAAAAGCATTTAGTTTTTTTAAAAATTTTGGCTTATTACTTATAAAAAAAAGCGACTCTAATAAGTAGTTATTTCCTTTTAAAAAAAATACAGGATTAAGGTTTATCATACTCGGGTTTTGATAAAACAAATCAACCCATTTAGATGCATATTTATAACAATTTAAAAAATCCTGAAGCAAAAAACTATACCACAAATGTGCCTTGTAAAACCATAATTTTTCTCTAAAACCTACTGTTGCTAAATTAATTTTTGGTAACCTATCATTAAAGTACTTAGTTACACGCAAACCTTCTTCTTGGTTTTTTACGTAACCTGTTTTTAAAATAATACTATATAATTGCAGCGAAAGATTAGAAAGTTTACTTGCAATTACATTTTGAGAACTTAAGTCTTTTGCTTGTAATGCAAGCTCATCTGCTCGAGAACTTATACTTCTGGTTATGTATTGAGATTCAATAATTTTTTCAAGCTCAACAATCTCAAAAGCCATATTTTTCTCTTCGTTAAGTATAGCTAATTCTTTGGCTTTATCTAATATTTTTAAACTCTGTTTATATAAACCCTTATGGTAAAGGATAGATGCAAAATCAAGCTGCTCTCGTATTTGAGAGCGAATGTTTTGATGCGAAGGACTTAATTTTAAACTAATTAAAATTTGCTTATATAAGTGTGCTTTTACATTAGCTAATTGCTGTTTTTTAACAATTCCGCTTTTAATTATTACAACCTCATCATAGGTTTTAGCTTTATCTAGAAGATTAAATAAATTTAAAAATTTAGAATCTGAGTTCACTCCAAGCCTTCCTACATAAAGCTTAAACTGTCTTTTTTCAGACTTTGTTAATGACTTTACCAGAGAAAATAAATTATCTTTTTGGTCTTTAGTTGTCAATTTAATTTTTTATTAAATTACTAATAATCAAGTATTTAAAACCTAAATTTTCGTTTGAACATCGTAATCTATAACAGAAACGCTAAGCCATTAAAAAATTCAAAATATAAATTCGTAAGACAATACTAAACTATATTTTGATAAATGTCAAATAACAACATTCAAATCTTTGATACAACACTTCGGGATGGAGAACAAGTTCCTGGCTGTAAATTAAACACAGAGCAAAAAGTAATTATTGCAAAACAGCTAGATTTACTTGGAGTAGATGTTATAGAAGCAGGATTTCCTGTGTCAAGTCCTGGTGATTTTAAATCTGTAGAAGAAATTTCGAAAATCGTAAAAAGTGCTACTGTTTGTGGTTTAACACGCTCTGTTGAAAATGACATAACTGTAGCTGCCCAAGCATTAAAATATGCAAAAAAACCAAGAATACATACAGGTATTGGCACATCAGACTCACATATAATTCACAAATTTAAATCTAACAAAGAAGCTATATTAAAACGTGCTTATGCTGCTGTAAAATATGCAAAATCTTTTGTTGAAGATGTAGAGTTTTATGCAGAAGACGCAGGACGAACAGATAATGATTATTTAGCAAAAGTATGTGAAGCTGCTATAAAAGCTGGAGCTACAGTTTTAAACATTCCAGACACAACTGGCTATTGTTTACCTAGCGAATATGGTGCTAAAATTAAATATTTAAAAGAAAATGTAAAAGGCATAGAAAAGGCTACTTTATCTTGCCATTGCCACAACGATTTAGGTTTAGCAACAGCAAATTCTATTGAAGGCGTAATTAATGGCGCCAGACAGATTGAATGCACAATTAACGGTATTGGAGAGCGCGCAGGCAATACTGCTTTAGAAGAAGTCGTCATGGTACTAAAACAGCACCCTTATTTAAATCTAGACACTAATATTAAAACCGAAATGCTTTATGGAATGAGCCAACTTGTTTCAGACAGCATGGGTATTTACACACAACCAAATAAAGCGATAGTTGGCGCAAATGCTTTTGCGCACAGTTCTGGAATACATCAAGATGGTGTGATTAAAAACCGTGAAACCTACGAAATTATTAACCCTAAAGACGTTGGTGTTACAGAATCTGCCATTGTTTTAACCGCAAGAAGCGGAAGAGCTGCACTTGCATACAGAGCTAAAAACGTAGGTTACGAACTTACAAAACTTCAACTGGACGATGTTTACGCCAGTTTTTTAGTTTTTGCTGATAAAAAGAAAGAAATAAACGATAATGATATTCATCAAATTATTGAAACTAGTAATGTCTACCAACAAATAATCTCTGCTTAAATGAAAAAAACACTATTCGACAAAGTCTGGGATGCACACGTTGTAGACACTATAAAAAATGGCCCACAAGTACTCTATATAGACAAACACTTAATACACGAAGTCACTAGTCCGCAAGCTTTTAATGAATTAGAAGATCGCGGAATTCCTGTTTTTAGACCAAAGCAAATTGTTGCTACTGCAGACCACAATACACCAACACAAAACCAAGACCAACCAATAAAAGACGAGCTCTCTAGAAAACAACTAGAACAACTCTCTATAAATTGCAAAAAAAATAATATTACATTATACCAATTAGGCCATAAATATAATGGCATTGTGCATGTTATGGCTCCAGAACTTGGTATAACCCAACCAGGAATGACAATGGTTTGTGGTGATAGCCATACCTCAACACACGGCGCTTTTGGTGCAATTGCCTTTGGCATTGGAACCAGCCAAGTTGCTCAAGTTTTTGCCAGCCAATGCTTACTACTTACCAAACCTAAAAGTCTACGTGTAAACGTAAACGGAAAACTTAAAAAAGGGGTTTTACCAAAAGATGTAATTCTGTATATAATTTCTAAACTAGGCACAAATTCTGGTACTGGATATTTTTGTGAGTATGCTGGTAATGTTTTTGAAGAAATGAGTATGGAAGGCAGAATGACCGTTTGCAATATGAGCATAGAAATGGGAGCGCGTGGCGGCATGATTGCTCCAGACGAGACTACTTTTAACTATGTAAAAGACAGACAATTTGCTCCTAAAGGCGAAGACTTTAATAAAAAAGTTGCCTATTGGAAAACACTACCAACAGATGAAGGTGCCACATTTGATAAAGAATACTCTTTTAATGCTGAAGACATTGAACCAATGATTACCTATGGTACTAATCCTGGAATGGGAATTAAAATTACAGAAAATATTCCTGTAGAAACCAACGCATCGTTTAAAAAATCTCTTGAATACATGAACTTTGAAGCAGGAGAAAGCCTAATAAACAAACCTATAAACTTTGTTTTTATTGGCAGTTGCACCAATTCTAGAATTGAAGATTTTAGAGTTGCCGCAAATTTTATAAAAGGAAAGCAAAAAGCTAAAAATGTTACTGCTTGGTTAGTACCTGGAAGCAAACAGGTGGAAACTCAAATTATTAACGAAGGTTTAAAAGCTGTTTTTGATGCTGCAGGATTTGAGCTTAGACAACCAGGTTGCTCTGCATGCTTAGCTATGAATGAAGATAAAATACCTCAAGGAGAATATTGTGTTTCTACATCTAACCGAAATTTTGAAGGCAGACAAGGTCAAGGTTCTAGAACCATTTTGGCGAGCCCATTAGTTGCAGCCGCAACTGCTGTAGAAGGAAAAATTATAGACATTACTAAACACCTTAATTAATATGGAAAAGTTTACAACACTACATTCTAAAGCAATTCCTTTACAGATTGAAAACGTAGATACAGATCAAATTATTCCTGCCCGTTTTTTAAAAGCGACAGATAAACAAGGTTTTGGTGATAATGTTTTTAGAGATTGGAGATACAACAAGGACAACACACTAAATATTGATTTTGCACTTAATAATCCTAATTATTCTGGCTCTATTTTAGTTGCCGGTGATAATTTTGGTTGCGGTTCGAGTAGAGAACACGCGGCTTGGGCTTTAACTGGCTATGGTTTTAAGGTGGTTGTTTCTAGCTTTTTTGCAGATATTTTTAAGGGCAACGCCCTAAATAACGGCTTACTTCCTGTTCAAGTTTCTAAAGCTTTTTTAAACACTTTATTTAAAAGTATTAAAAAAGATCCAAACATTAACATAATTGTGAATTTAGAAGCACAAACTATTGCTATTGAAAACACAGATCATGTAGCGCATTTTGAAATTAATAGTTATAAAAAAACCTGTTTAATTAATGGCTACGACGATATCGACTTTTTACTTAGTAAAAAAGCAAAAATTGAAGCTTTTGAAATTAGCCTTAATTAATAAATGCGTTAGTGATTGAACGGTTTGTTTGAGCTCCTTGAAAAGAGCGAGTAGTGAAAGCACGACCTTTAGGTAACGCCAAAAAAAAAATAAAATTTCTGCTTTGCCAGAAAAAAACAATAAGTATAAATTATAGGAAACTATTCCTGTTTAAGAAGTAATAAATATGAAATTAAATATCGCAGTTTTACCAGGAGATGGCATTGGCCCAGAGGTTACTCAAGAGGCAATAAAAGCGCTACAAGCTATTGCTCTAGAGTTTGACCACACGTTTTCGTTTGTTGAAGCTCCTGTTGGAGCAACCGCTATAGACCAAACAGGAAATCCTTTACCAGAAGAAACCTTAGATGTTTGCGAGGCTTCGCATGCCATATTATTTGGCGCTATTGGCGACCCTAAATACGATAACAATCCCGAGGCTAAAGTGAGACCAGAACAAGGGTTACTTCGTTTAAGAAAATCTTTAGGCTTATTTGCTAATATTAGACCTGTAAAGGCTTATGATGCGCTTATTGAAAAATCGCCTTTAAAAAAGGATATTATTCAAGGTACAGATATTAGTATTTATAGAGAGTTAACTGGTGGTATTTACTTTGGTGAAAAGCATTTAAGTGATGATGGTAATACTGCTTCAGATTTATGTTTATACACTAAAACCGAAATTGAACGTATTGCACATTTAGCCTTTAAAGCTGCAAAATCTAGAAAAAATAAAGTAACTTTAGTGGATAAAGCAAATGTTTTAGAAAGTTCAAGACTTTGGCGAAAAGTGGTAACAAATATCGCGAAACAATATCCTGATGTTTCTTTAGACTTTTTGTTTGTTGATAACGCAGCCATGCAAATGATTTTAAACCCTAATCAATTTGATGTTATTTTAACCGAAAATATGTTTGGAGATATTATTAGCGACGAAGCGAGTGTTATTGGTGGCTCTATTGGTTTACTTGCCTCTGCATCTGTTGGAGAAAAATATGCCATGTTTGAGCCTATTCATGGCTCTTATCCTCAAGCTACTGGAAAAAGCATAGCCAATCCAATAGCATCAATATTATCTGCCGCCATGTTACTAGAACATTTTAATTTACATGCTGAAGCCGAACTAATTAAACTTGCTGTAGAAAAATCTTTAAAATTAAATATTACTACACCAGACTTAAATAAAGACCATAACAATGTATCGACATCTAAGGTTGGCGATTTTATAGCCGATTTTATATCTAACCCTAACGACTCTAACCTTAATTTTCACAACATACATTTAGGTCAATCTACAATTATATAATATATGCCTACACAGCCTAAACTCACTCGATTTAAACAAACTGTATTGTCTAAATACCAAATATACAATAGTATATTCATGACCTTACCTTTTGATTCTATTTCTAAAACAGGCGTTTTATTACCGCTTTTTCATGAAACCTGTAAAAACGGTTTTGAGAACGGAGATAACCCAACCGCAATTGTTAATACCTTTTTTAAAAAATACCAAGCTAGAAGGTCTAAAGAGAGCCAGATTGATTTATTGTTTCGCTTTATTCAATATATAGAACGCCAAGTTGTATTATTTGATGCCATTGAAGATGCCGCTTTTCCTGTAGTTAACAACATGGATGGTATTGGTACTTTAAGAAGTTTAAAGGAAACTGCTACTTCTGAAAATAAATTAGAAAAACTACAACAATATTTAGAAGAATTTAAAGTAAGAATTGTTTTAACCGCGCATCCTACTCAATTTTATCCTGGTGCAGTTTTAGGTATTATAACAGATTTAACTGAAGCTGTAAAGGAAAACGACCTACTTACAATAAACGATTTATTAGCCCAACTTGGCAAAACACCTTTTTTTAAACACAAAAAACCAACTCCGTACGACGAAGCCGTTAGTTTAATATGGTATTTAGAAAATGTATTTTATAAATCGTTTGGTAGTATTTACGATTATATACAGCAAAACATTTTTGATGGTAAACATATTAATAACGATATTATTAATATTGGCTTTTGGCCTGGTGGAGATAGAGATGGAAATCCTTTTGTTACTCCAGAAATCACTTTAAATGTTGCAAACAGGTTACACGAAACCATTATTAAAAACTACTATAGAGATATACGTAAACTTAAAAGAAAACTAACGTTTAAAGATGTTGAAGAACGTGTTTTTAACTTAGAAACAGAGCTTTACAATATTATCTCACATGAAAAATCTACTTTAACATTAGAGCATTTTAGCTCAGAATTAGAAAACATAAAGCAAATTATAATTGATAAACATCAATCGCTTTATGCCGAAGAAATTAACAGCTTAATTAATAAAGTTCATCTCTTTGGCTTTCATTTTGCTAATTTAGATATAAGGCAAGATAGCAGAAAGCATAATCAATTTTTTAATAATATGGTTGATGCTTTACTTGAAAACAAAAGTGAAATATTTCCAAAAAATTACCATGATTTAAACGAAAAAGAACAAGTTAAAATACTCTCTAAAGTAAAAGGAAACATAGACCTTTCCTTAATAAAGGACGAAGAAACTTTAAAGGCTTTAAACACTATGAAAGCCATTAAAACCATTCAAAACACTAATGGCGAAAAAGCAGCAAACCGTTATATTATAAGTAACAACCAAACTACGTTAAACGTAATGCAATTATTTGCAATGTTAAAACTTGTTGCTTTTCAAGATGAGCTTACGGTAGATATCGGTCCGCTTTTTGAAACCATTACAGATTTAGAAAATGCTCCTGCTGTAATGGAAGCACTTTACACTAATCCAGAATATGCAGCACATTTAAAATCTAGAGGAAACAAACAAACTATAATGCTTGGGTTTAGCGATGGTACAAAAGATGGTGGATATCTTATGGCAAATTGGGCTATTTATAAAGCAAAAGAAAATCTTACTGCAATTTCTAGAAAGTATGATGTTACCGCCATTTTCTTTGACGGTCGTGGCGGTCCACCAGCTCGTGGCGGAGGAAAAACACATAATTTCTATGCGTCGTTAGGACCAACAATTGAAGATAAAGAAGTACAACTTACTATTCAAGGTCAAACTATTAGCTCTAATTTTGGAACATTGGATTCTTCTCAATACAATTTAGAACAACTAATAACTTCTGGTATTCATAATAGTTTTAGCGATAATGATTTAAGCATGCTTCCTGAAAACAGAGTCGTTATGGATGATATTGCAAACCTTAGTTACGAAGCTTATGTTGCGTTTAAAGCACATCCTAAATTCATTTCCTATTTAGAACACATGAGTACATTAAAGTATTATGCTAAAACAAATATAGGAAGTCGCCCATCTAAAAGAGGAAAAGCTAAAGGTTTAGTTTTTGAAGACTTAAGAGCTATACCGTTTGTAGGCTCATGGAGCCAATTAAAACAAAATGTTCCAGGATTTTTTGGTGTTGGTACTGCTTTAAAAAAATATGAAGATGCAGGAGAGTTTGATAAAGCTCAACGCTTATTTAAAACATCGGATTTCTTTAAAACATTAATTGAAAACAGTATGATGTCTTTATCGAAATCATTTTTCGATTTAACAAAATACATGGCCGAAGATCCAGAATATGGTGCTTTTTGGAAAGTTATTTATAATGAATACGAAACCACAAAACGACTTATATTAAAGCTTACAGGATATAAAGAATTAATGCAAGAAGAACCTGCCGGAAAAGCATCTATAGCTGTTAGAGAGTCTATTGTACTACCTTTATTAACGATACAGCAATATGCTTTAAAAAAGATTCAGGAACTTGAAACAGCAGAAGTTAAAGACGAAGAGCAAATTAAAATATTTGAAAAAATAGTAACACGCTCTTTATTTGGAAATATAAATGCAAGCCGAAATTCAGCTTAAAAATCACAAAAAGTTTATATTAAAAAACCTCGATACGTTATGTATCGAGGTTTTTTTCTAACTAACTAATTTAGCGAGCAATTACAATACTCACTAAATATTTTATATACTTTTAGTTATCTTAATGTTTTCTTTCCTTTTTCTTTGGTTCTAATTTTATAAGCTTCATCAATAGTGGAAATAAAAATTCTACCATCACCTATTGCTCCAGTAGAAGCAGACTCTAATATTGCTTTTATTGTTACAGCTTTAAAATCGTCGTTTACAATTATTGATAAGTAACATTTTTTACTGTTTTCTTTATTTGCTTCAGAAGAGATTAAATCTAACACATCTTGATTTTCATTATCAATACTAATCACATCCCAATGGGTAAAAAAGTTTACACCTACGCTTTGCAATGCTTCCTGAACAACTGAAAATTTTGATTTTCTAATAATAGCTTCTACTTTTTTCATTTCAACTTAAAATTAAAGACATTATAGTTCTTAAAACAAATGTCTTAAGAACTATAATATTTAGAGTTAATACACTACTAATCTATCCTCTATCTCTTTTTCCTGGATATGCTATTTCACCATGTTCAGACAAGTCTAAACCTACTCTTTCTTCTTCTTCAGTTACACGAAGTCCAATTGTAGATTTTAATATTTTAAAGACTATAAATGATAACACAATAGACCAAACAGCATAAGCTAAAACTCCAATAGCTTGAGAGCCTAATTGACTAGCGCCACCACCATTAAACAATCCTATTCCCGCATCACCATCTATTCCCCAAAGACCAATTACTAAGGTTCCCCAAGCACCAGCGACACCGTGTACAGAAACAGCTCCAATGGCATCATCAATTTTTAATTTTTTCTCTATAAATTCTATTGAAAAAACAACTATAATTCCTCCAATTAAACCTGCAAAGACAGCGCCAATTGCAGACATGTTTCCACATCCTGCAGTTATACTTACTAAACCAGCTAAAGCACCATTTAAGGTTTGAGGCAAATTAGGTTTACCGTACCAGATCCAGGTTGTAATTAAAGCACCCAACCCTCCAGCAGCAGCAGCTAAATTTGTAATTAAAACTACATTAGATGCTCCTATAGCATCTGCGCCACCCCAAGCAAGTTGAGATCCTCCGTTAAAACCAAACCAACCTAACCAAAGTACAAATACTCCTAAGGTCGCTAATATTTGATTGTGTCCTGGAATTGGCAACACTTTTCCATCTACATATTTTCCAATTCTTGGTCCTACCATATATGCAGCTACTAATGCTGCCCAACCACCAACTGAATGTACAATTGAAGATCCTGCAAAATCAATAAATTCTAATTCGGTTAACCAACCAGAACCTTGCCATTGCCAACCTCCAGCTATTGGATAAATTAAAGCAGTCATTACAACTGAAAATATTGCGTAAGTAGAATACTTTGTTCTTCCTGCTATGGCTCCAGAAACAATTGTTGCTGCTGTTGCCGCAAACATGGTTTGGAAAAATAAATCTGCACCTTCACCTTGCATTAATCCACTCCAGAAAAACCATCCGTTAGATGTGTCTCCATACATTAATGAGTAACCTACTAACCAATAGGTTAATGAACCTACACAAATATCTAGCAAGTTTTTCATGGCAATATTTGCTGCATTTTTAGAACGCGTCATTCCTGTTTCGACTAAAGTAAATCCTGCCTGCATAAAAAATACTAGAATCCCTGAAAGTAACATCCAGAGCATTCCTAAATCTCCATTTATTGCATTTACAGCATTTTCAACATCTTTTGTAGTAGCAGCTACAGTTTCTTGAACTGCTATAAAATTTGGTAAAATTGATAAAAAATTATCCATAATATGTAATTATTGTTAGTTTATAGTTAGTTATTATTTTATTAAAATTTATAAATGGCAGCAACAACAAAAGATCCTAAGCTTTTAGTCGCCATTAAATCGGTATCGATAAAAATATCTTCAGAGCCACTATCAAATCTAAATTCTGGTTTTATAATTAAATCTTCTACAGTATAACTTCCTGTTAATGTTACAGCAACAACACTTAAATCATCTTCTACAAATTCACTTTGCTCTTGAAAATACTCTCCTCTAAGACCTAATGAAAATGAGTCACTAAAACTATATTGCGGGTATAAGTCCGCACCATAAAATCCTTCTCCGTCATTATCTGCATAAGCAGCATTTATTCCTAAAAAGAAATTATCAGACACATCAAAACCTCCAGTATAATCTACTTCAAAACCTAAACCAGCATCGTCATACAAGAAGTTTAAATATTGACCACTATATCCTAGTTGTGCACCTACAGCGTAGCTTCCATTAGGATTAAACTCGGTAACATCTGTTTGGTTAAACACGCCAAGCATTAAGCTAAAATCTTCAGATAAAGTAAAATCTGCTTTTAAACCTGTGTGAGAAAACGGACCATTTGAAAACAGATATGATGTACTGTAATTAAAATTTCCAACTGGAGATATTACTTCGTAACCCAAATAAGTATTAAACTTTCCTAAGGTTAATTTTGTGTTTTCACTAATATTGTAAAAAGCAAAAAGCTGATTTAAAACTGTAGCACTTGCAGCTTCTCCTCGTGGCCCAAACACTAAATCTGCCACAGCTCCTACTTTTCCTTTTTCATAAGAGGCGATTATATTTCCCATTCCTAAAGAAAATCCTGCTGTATCTGCAAAAGATGTTCCTGGAGCAATATGGTTTTCATCATTGGGAGCAGTAAAATTAGTTCGATAGTAGGTATCTACGCTTCCTTCAAAAGCAAATTTTTTCTCTGATGAATTAGAATTTTCTTCTTGAGCTATTAAAGTTACAGATAGCAATAAAAGCAATAGGGTAAACAAATGTTTCATAAAAATGATATTTTGGTTAATAAACCCTTCAAATCTATGTTAAAAAATTGTTAACCCACAAATTAATAGGGTTGATATAGTCATTTTTACGATTATTTAAAATTTAACCCTATTTTTTTTAGGGTATAAAAATTAAAAATCGTTTTTTTATTAAATTCACACCTAATGAAATTAAATAAATACCAATAAATTTTAATTTTACTAAATATTTTATAATTTATTAAGAGTTTCGAAAACGTTTTCGTAAAATAAATTAAAATTTAATAAACTTTTCCTATTGCGATTTTCTTAAAAAATTAGCTAAATATTAATTTAAAAGAAATTTAAAATGAACAAAATCAGAATTCCTAAAAAGTGAACTTGCCGTTTTTTAAATTAGTTCTTAGCATGTATCTTGAGTAAAAATTAAGGCAAAAAAGCCTTTAAAATTTTACTTATTATGCTTAAAAAACAAGGACTTTATTTACCAGAATTTGAACACGATAATTGTGGTGCAGGATTTATTTGCAGTTTAACAGGAAAACGTTCTAATGACATTATACATAAAGCGCTTGAAATATTAGTAAAATTAGAGCATCGTGGTGCAGTAAGTTCTGATGGTATTACTGGTGACGGAGCAGGAATTCTTATAGACATCCCTCATAAATTTTTCAAGATTTTCTGTGAATTTGAACTACCGGAAGCTGGAGAATATGCTGTAAGCAACGTGTTTCTCCCTCAAAAGGAAAATCAACGTCGATTTTGTATCGAAGTTTTTGAGAAAGAAATAGAAAATCAAGGTCTTAAATTAATAGGCTGGAGAGACGTACCTATTAATAGTGAAGTTTTAGGTAAAGTAGCTAGAGAAACCGAACCTTTTGTTAAGCAAATATTTATAGGTAAAGCTAATAAAGAACAAACCGAAAGAGAATTTAATATAAAATTATATGCTGCGCGTAAAATTGCAGAACATACTATATACGACTCTAAACTATCAGAATCTAAGTATTTTTATCTTCCTAGTTTATCTACAAAAATCATCATTTTTAAAGGCTTATTAATGCCAGAACATATTAATGAGTATTATTTAGATTTATTCAATTCTGCTCTTGATACGCGTTTAGCACTAGTACACCAACGCTTTTCTACCAACACATTCCCTACTTGGGATTTAGCACAACCGTTTAGATACATCTGTCATAATGGTGAAATAAATACAGTAAGAGGTAATGTGTCTAGAATGTTTTCTCGCGAAGAAATCATGGAAAGCCCATTATTTGGTGACGATATTAAAAAGATTATACCAACCGTTTTAAAAGGAAAATCAGATTCTGCAACCTTAGATATGGTTGTCGAGTTATTATTAATGACTGGTCGTTCACTTCCTGAAGCTATGATGATGTTAGTTCCTGAAGCTTGGGAGAAAAACCCAAACATGTCTGACGCTAAAAAAGCATTTTACGAATACAATTCCTGCCTAATGGAACCTTGGGATGGACCAGCTTCCATACCTTTTACAGATGGTAATTTTATTGGTGCAGTTTTAGACCGAAACGGATTGCGTCCTTCACGCTACACAGTAACTAAACTCGGCAATGTTATTATGTCTTCAGAAACTGGAGTAGTAGACATTAAACCTGAAAATGTAGAATATCATGGTCGTTTAGAACCAGGAAAAATGTTTCTGGTAAACATGAATGAAGGCAGAATTGTTAACGACGAAGAAATAAAAGAAGAAATAGCCTCTAAACACCCTTACAGAAAATGGTTAAACGAAAACCTGATACATTTAAGAGACATTGAAGCCAAACAAGGACCTATTCAGTACGACGAAATAGACCTTAAAAAACGTGAGGTTATTTTCGGATATACACAAGAAGATTTCAACACTATTATTCGTCCTATGGCGCAATTAGCTAAAGAGCCAATTGGCTCCATGGGAAGTGATACGCCTATTGCAATCTTATCAGAAAAACCACAGTTAATTTACAACTATTTTAAGCAAATTTTTGCCCAAGTTACCAATCCACCTTTAGATGGTATTCGTGAAGAGTTAATTACAGACATCAGTTTAACCTTAGGAAGCGATGTTAATATTTTCGATATTAATGCTGACCATTGTAAAAAGCTAAAAATTCAGAATCCAGTAATCTCAAAACATGATTTAGACAAAATTAGAGATTACGATACCAATCCAGATTTCAAAGTCGAATCTATTTCCATGTTATACGAAGTAAACCGTGGACTAAACGAATTAGAAGTCGCTCTTGAAAACTTAGTAAACAAAGCGTCAAAAGCAATTGATAATGGAGCAAATATCATTATTCTTTCAGATAGATTTGTAAACGAAAATCATGCACCAATTCCAGCGCTTTTAGCTTGTTCTTATGTAAATCATGCGCTTCATAAATTAAAAAAACGTTCAAAAATCAGCTTAATTATTGAATCTGCAGAACCTCGTGAAGTTCATCATTTTGCCTTACTATTTGGTTATGGAGCAAGTGCTGTAAATCCTTATATAGTTAATGAGATTGTTCAGAAACAAATCGAAAACCAAGACGTCACAGATTTAGAATATTTAACTGCAATTAAAAATTATAATAAAGCGGTAGGAAAAGGCATTTTGAAGGTTATGAACAAAATCGGAATCTCAACCTTAAACTCTTACAGAGGATCTCAACTTTTTGAATGTATCGGAATAAAATCGTCTACAGTCGAAAAATATTTCCCAAATACAACCACTCGTATTCAAGGTATTGGCTTAAGAGAAATTGAACAAGAAATTGTAAAACGTCACAAAAAAGCATTCCATAAAAATATAGAGCCAACTATTGAAGTTGGAGGTGATTATAGATGGCGACGCGGACAAGAAAAACACATGTTCAACCCATTAACAGTTGCTAAACTTCAAGAATCGGTAAGAACCAATAAAGCCTCTACTTTTAAGGAGTATTCAGAGTTAGTAAACAACCAATCTAAAAGTTTAATGACCATTAGAGGTTTGTTTGAGTTTGATCAATTTGATCCTATTCCGTTAGATGAAGTAGAACCTTGGACAGAAATTGTAAAGCGTTTTAAAACAGGAGCCATGTCTTATGGTTCTATTAGTAAAGAAGCGCATGAAAATTTAGCTGTAGCCATGAATAGAATTGGAGGAAAATCTAATTCTGGTGAAGGTGGAGAAGATCAAGAACGTTTTTACAAAAGCTCTCAAGGTGATTGGAGAAACTCTGCAATAAAACAAGTGGCTTCTGGTCGTTTTGGTGTAACTTCAAATTATTTAACTAGTGCCAATGAAATTCAAATAAAAATAGCACAAGGTGCAAAACCTGGTGAAGGCGGACAATTACCTGGACCAAAAGTAAATCGTGAAATTGCAAAAACCAGAAACTCTACACCTTACGTAGGTTTAATTTCTCCACCACCACATCACGATATTTATTCTATTGAAGATTTATCGCAATTAATTTACGATGTAAAATGCGCTAATCGCGAAGCTAGAATCAATGTTAAATTAGTGTCAGAAGTTGGTGTTGGTACAGTTGCTGCAGGAGTTGCTAAAGCTAAAGCAGATGTTATTTTAGTGTCTGGTTTTGATGGTGGTACAGGAGCTTCTCCTTTAACATCTTTACGTCATGCAGGACTACCTTGGGAACTTGGTATTGCAGAAGCACAACAAACTTTAGTAATGAACGATCTTAGAAATCGTGTAGTTTTAGAATGTGACGGACAATTAAAAACGGGTCGTGATGTAGCTATTGCTTGTTTATTAGGAGCAGAAGAGTTTGGTTTTGCTACTGCGCCTTTAGTAGCATCTGGCTGTATCATGATGCGTGTTTGCCACTTAAACACCTGTCCTGTTGGAATTGCAACTCAAAATCCAGAACTACGTAAAAAGTTTAAAGGAAAACCAGAACACGTAGTAAACTACATGTATTTTGTAGCTCAAGAATTACGTGAAATCATGGCTAAATTAGGATTCAGAACCATAAATGAAATGGTTGGTCAATCTCAAAAACTAAATAGAAATAAAGCTATAGATCATTATAAATCTTCAGGAATTGACTTAACACCAATTCTTCACAAAGTAAAAGTTGGCGAAGATGTAAAACTATTCAACACCTATTGTCAAGACCACAATTTAAATGTGCATTTAGACTTCAAAATTGTTAAACAAGCACACCAAGCATTGTTCAGAAGACAAAAAACACATTTCGAATTACCCATAACAAATATTGACAGAGCAGTTGGTGCCATTGTTAGCAATGAAATCTCAAAAATTTATGGTGCAGATGGTCTACCAGAAGACACTATTGATATTGATTTTCATGGTTCTGCAGGACAAAGTTTTGGAGCATTTGCAACCAAAGGACTAAAATTTACAGTTCACGGAAACACCAATGACTACTTAGGAAAAGGTTTATCTGGAGGGAAATTAATTATTAAAGTGCCTGAAAAATGCACCATAGTTCCAGAAGATAATATCATCACTGGAAACGTAACATTATATGGAGCAACCTCTGGTGAAGTATATATTAACGGAAAAGCTGGAGAGCGTTTTTGCGTTAGAAACTCTGGTGCAAAAGCAGTTGTAGAAGGTATTGGTGATCATGGTTGCGAATATATGACTGGTGGTGTTGCTGTAATTCTTGGCGCTGTAGGTAGAAACTTTGGTGCAGGAATGAGTGGTGGAGTTGCTTATGTTTTTGATGAAAAAGAAACCTTTAAGCAACACTGTAATTCAGACGATTTAAATATTGATCCAGTTGAAAACGTTAAAGATCAATTACAACTAGAACAGCTTATTGAAAATCACTCCCTTGCAACTGGAAGTCCTTTAGCAAGACGCATTTTAGATAACTGGAAAAACTACCTTCCAAAATTCAAAAAAGTATTACCAGAAGAATATAGACAAGCATTATTAAGATTAGAACAAGAAGAATTAGAATTAGCGTAAATTATGGGAAAGACAACAGGATTTTTAGAGTTTAAGCGCCAAGACGAAAGTTATATTGAGCCTAAAAAACGAATTGAAAACTATAACGAATTTACGGTTCCTCTAAAAGAAGAAAAGTTAAAAGATCAAGGTGCACGTTGTATGGATTGCGGCATTCCGTTTTGTCATAGTGGTTGCCCACTTGGTAATTTAATTCCAGATTTTAACGACAAAGTTTACAAAGGAAAATGGAAAGAAGCTGCCGAAATTTTACATAAAACCAATAATTTCCCAGAGTTTACAGGAAGATTATGTCCGGCGCCTTGTGAAGAAGCATGTGTTTTAGGTATCAATGAAGACCCAGTAACTATTGAAAATATTGAAAAAAATATTGTTGAACAAGCTTTCGCTGAAGGCTGGATTACTGCACAACCACCAAAAGTTAGAACCGAAAAAACAGTTGCTGTTATAGGTTCTGGACCTGCTGGTCTAGCTGCTGCACAACAATTAAATCGTGCAGGACACACAGTTACTGTTTTTGAACGCGATGAAAAAGTGGGTGGCTTATTACGTTACGGAATTCCAGATTTTAAAATGGAAAAACATGTTATTGACAGACGTATTGCTGTTTTAGAAGAAGAAGGAATCACTTTTAAAACCAATGCACATGTTGGTGTAAACATAGACGCAAACCAACTTAAAAACGATTTTGACGCAGTAGTTTTATGTGGTGGAGCAACGGTAAGAAGAAGCATTCCTATTCCTGGAGCTGATTTAAAAGGTGTGACTCAAGCAATGGATTTCTTAAAGTTAAACAATCAATATGTAGATGGCTTAGTAGAGTTTAAAGACATTATTTCTGCAAAAGGAAAAGACGTCATTGTAATTGGTGGTGGAGACACAGGAAGTGATTGTATTGGAACCTCTAATCGTCATGGAGCAACTTCGGTTACCAATTTTGAAATTTTAAGTAAACCAACCGAAGGTCGTCCTGCACATCAACCTTGGCCGTATTGGCCTATGAAGCTAAAAACAACCTCATCACATCAAGAAGGTGTAGAACGTTTTTTTAGTATTTCTACTAAAGAATTTTTAGGAAATAAAGAAGGCAATTTAACAGGATTAAAAACCGTTGAAGTCGAATGGGTTTTTAAAGCTGGTGAAAGACCGCAACTTAAAGAAGTAGAAGGCACTGAAAAAGAATGGAAATGCGACTTAGCACTATTAGCACTTGGTTTTACAGGAGCTGAAAAAACCTTAGCAGATCAATTTGGATTAAACATGGATTTTAGAACCAATATTGAAGCATCTACCAAAGATTACAAAACGAACATTCCTGGTGTTTTTGCTGCTGGAGATATGCGTCGTGGACAATCTTTAATTGTTTGGGCAATTTCTGAAGGAAGACAAGCTGCTTATCACATTGACACGTATTTAATGGGAGAATCTTGCTTACCATTAAAAGACGATAGTGATTTGCCAAGAGTATAAATAATTCCTGCACAGACAGGAATCTTATAAAGTAAAAAAGCACCTTGAGGAAGGTGCTTTTTTTATTTCTTAACTAAATGCTTATTCAGGAAACTTTCTTCGTATTTCCTCTAAACACAAATTACCAATACTACCAACATGTGTATGTTTCTTAGAAGTATCTGGCGTATACGTTCCGTTTTCTACTTCTCCTCCAATTTTTTGATACGCTTCTCTAAAAGGCATACCTTCCACTACTAAAGTATTAATATTATCTACCGTAAATAAGTATTGGTATTTCGCATCGTTCAAGTCTATTTCTTTTACAATGACTTGCTGAATCGCATAATTAAAAATGTCTAACAAATCTTTTACATCTTCAATAGCAGCAATTATATTTTCCTTTAGCAACTGAAAATCCCTATGGTAACCACTTGGTAAATTATTAGTGATTAATACCATTTCATGATGTAAGGCTTGAATTTTATTTGCTTTCCCTCTAATCAATTCAAACACATCCGGATTCTTTTTATGTGGCATAATGCTACTTCCTGTTGTTAATTCATCTGGAAAGGCAATAAAGCCAAAATTCTGACTATTATACACACAAATATCCATTGCAAAACGCGCTAAGGTATTACAAACACTTCCTAACGCTAAAGCAATAGTACGCTCACTTTTTCCTCTACTCATTTGTGCAGCAACGACGTTATATTTTAAGGTTGAAAAGTTTAATTCTTTGGCAGTTAATTCTCTATCGATAGGAAAAGAACTACCATATCCAGCAGCGGAACCTAACGGATTTTGATCAACCGTTTTTAAAGCTGCTTTTAACAAATATACATCATCAATTAAAACCTCTGCATAGGCAGAAAACCACAAACCGAAAGAAGAAGGCATTGCGACTTGTAAATGTGTATAGCCTGGAAGTAAAGCTTCTTTATGTGTTTCCGCTAAACCTAACAACGTATTGAAAAAGACTTCAGTCTTATCTTTAATCAGCCTTAGGCTGTCTTTATAATATAACTGAAGTGCAACTAAAACCTGATCGTTTCTTGAACGTGCTGTGTGGATTTTTTTCCCAACGTCTCCTAAGGTTTTTGTTAGTTCATATTCAATTTTAGAATGGACATCTTCAAAAGAAGCTTCTATAATAAACGTTCCGTTTTCTATGGTTTCAGCAATTGCATTTAAACCACTTTTTAATTCCTTCAATTCTTCTGAAGAAATGATTCCAATGGATTCTAACATGATTGCATGTGCTAAGGATGCTTGCACGTCGTATTTTGCAATGTGTAAGTCAATCTCTCTATCGTTTCCAACAGTAAATTGTTCTATTTTTTTATCGATACTAATTCCTTTGTCCCAGAGTTTCATAATTTAATTTTTTATTGTTATTGCGAGGAAGAATAACGAAGCAATCTGTTCCTTAATCATGAGATTGCTTCACTATGTTCGCAATGACGTTTCTCTTTTTTTACAACACTTTTTCTAATAATTCTATATAAATTCTAATACCTTCTTCAATTTCATTTACATAAATAAATTCATCAGCACTATGTGATCTCGTGCTATCGCCTGGCCCTAACTTTAAAGATGGACAACTCAAAACTGCTTGATCTGACAAAGTAGGTGAACCATAGGTGCTTCTTCCTATTTCTATTCCTGCAATAACCAATGGATGATCTATTGGTATAGATGACGAATTTAGTTTTGTGCTTCTCGGAGCGATACTATCACAAGGTGCTTCTTTTTGCAAAATAGCTACAATGTCTTGATTTGAATATTTATCGTTTACACGAACATCTACTACCAATTTTACCTCTGCTGGCACTGCATTATGTTGCTTACCAGCATTAATTTGTGTGACAGTTAGTTTTACATCTCCTAAAGCTTCAGACGTTTTATCGAATTTGTGATTTTTAAACCATTCTAAAACGGAAATCGAATTATAAATGGCATTATTGTTATTTGGATGTGCTGCATGACTTGGCGTTCCTTTTACAATTGCATCAAACACAACTAAGCCTTTTTCGGCAACTGCTAAATTCATTAATGTTGGTTCTCCAACAATAGCGACGTCTACCTTTGGAATCACACTTAGCATACTATTTAAACCGTTTTCTCCACTACTTTCTTCTTCAGCTGAAGCCACAATTACTAAATTATACTTTAAATTTTCTTGATTGTAGAAATATGCAAAAGTCGCTAATAAACTCACCAAACAACCACCTGCATCATTACTACCCAAACCATATAATTTACCATCTTCTACAATGGCTTTAAAAGGATCTTTGGTGTAGCCATTATTAGGTTTTACTGTGTCGTGATGCGAATTTAATAACAAGGTTGGCTTGCTATCGTCAAAATGTTTATTGGTTGCCCAAACGTTATGTTTGGTCCTTTTGAAAGGAATATTTTGATTGGTAAACCATTGCTCAATATGCGCAGCAGTTGGGCCTTCCTCAGAAGAAAACGACTGCGTTTCTATTAATTGTTTTAACAATGCAATTGCTCTTGTTGTAAGTTTTTCTATCATTTTGTAATGGTTGTGTGTTTATTATTTACGTTAAAAAGCATGCTAGATTTACCAATACAAACTTTTTGAACCTTATGATGTATAGCGTGAAAACAGTTATTTAATTTAGGAAGCATGCCTTCAAAAATTACTTTATTTTCCACTAATGTTTTATAGGTAGCTGTGTTGATATTTTCTATTACAGAATCGTCGTCTTCTACATTTTCTAAAACACCATTTTTCTCGAAACAATAATATAGTTCTGTTTTAAAAATAGATGCAAAACCTATTGCTAATTCGGAAGCAATCGTATCTGCATTGGTATTTAATAATTGCCCGTTTTTATCATGAGTAATGGCGCAAAACACAGGTGTAATTTCATTATTTAAAAGAATTTCTAAGGTTTCAGTATTTACCTTTTTGACGTCTCCAGCAAATCCATAATCGATAGGTTTTGATGGTCTTAAATCCGAAACTATCGTGTTGCCATCCGCTCCAGAAAAACCAATTGCATTGCAATTATTGGCTTGTAATTGAGCCACTATGTTTTTATTGATTTTTCCAGCATAGACCATCGTGATAATATCTAAAGTATCTGCATCTGTAATACGTCTTCCATCCACCATTTTAACCTCAACTTTCATTTGTTGCGCTAATTTAGTTGCTAGTTTTCCGCCTCCATGAACTAATAATTTTGGTTCTTTTATTGTTGCAAAATCTTTTAGAAACTGCTGTAAAGCTTCATCATTATCGATGATATTTCCTCCTATTTTTATGACTTTTAGTGTTTTCATATTTCATTGTTGTCATTACGAGGAATTTATGACGAAGTAATCTGTTTCAATTTAAAAGATTGCTTCAATCGTAACTCTTTCGTAATGACGATTATAATTTTTCCAATATCTGCTTCAACACAATTTGCGCTGAAAATGTCCTGTTATTGGCTTGTTGCATTACCACAGATTGTTCGCTATCTAAAACTGCATCTTCTACAATTACATTTCTTCTAACAGGTAAACAATGCATGAATTTTGCAGCTCCAAGTTTGGTCTTGGTCATCATCCAGTTTTCATCTTGACTTAATATTTTTCCATAATCTTTATAGCTACTCCAGTTTTTCACATACACAAAATCTACATCCTTTAAAGCTTCTTCTTGGTTTAGATTTACTGGTGTGTTTTTAACGACATCTTTATTTAGTTCATACCCTTCGGGATGCGTAATAATTAAATCAACATCCATATTTTGCATCATTTCTACAAACGAATTTGCAACTGCCTGTGGCAATGCTTTAGGGTGTGGCGCCCAAGACAAAACGACTTTAGGCTTTGCTTTTTCTGTTAATTCGGTAATGGTAATTGCATCTGCTAATGCTTGTAAAGGATGTGCTGTAGCACTTTCCATATTCACAATTGGAACTGTTGCATATTTTATGAAACTATTCATTACAAACTCACTTTCATCTTTTTTCTTATCGGTTAAACTAGGAAAAGCTCTAACCGCAATCACATCTGCATACTGCGAAATAATTGCTGCAGCTTCTTTTATATGTTCTGAAGTATTTGCATTCATGATGGTACCATCTTCAAACTCTAGATTCCAAGCGTCATTTACGTTTAAAACCATAACGTTCATACCCAGGTTTTTTGCTGCTTTTTCTGTGCTTAGCCTTGTTCTTAAACTGGCATTAAAGAAAAGCATGACTAAGGTTTTATTTTTTCCTAATTCCTGAAACTCAAAAGGATTCTTTTTCAATAAAATGGCCTCCTTAATGGTTTCCTGAAGATTAGATATATCTTTTATATTGGTGTATTTTTTCATGTTTACTTCCTGCGAAAACAGGAATCTTTTTTAATTAATTTAGTTCGTTTTTTAAAGCTTCAAAAAAAACATCAATATGTTCTTTTTTAATGGTTAAAGGCGGAAGAATCCGTAATAAATTTGGATTTTTAGCACTTCCTGTAAATATCTTATGTTCAAAAATTAACTTTTTACGAAGGTCTGCTATTGGAAAATCAAACTCCAACCCTAACATTAATCCACGACCTTTTATATTTTTTATTTCTGAAATGGTTTCAGCTTTTTCCATAAAATAAGCAGACATCTCTTTAGCATTTTGCATTAAGTTTTCTTCTTCAATCACTTCTAAAACAGTAGAAGAGGCAACACAAGCTAGATGGTTTCCACCAAAAGTGGTTCCTAATAAACCAAAAGACGCTGTAATATTAGGATGAATTAAAATACCTCCAATCGGAAAGCCATTTCCCATTCCTTTTGCAATTGAAATAATGTCTGGAGTGATGTTATATTTTTGAAAAGCGAAAAAATCTCCAGTTCTACCAAAACCAGACTGCACCTCATCTGCAATAAAACATACATTGTATTTTTTACACAAGGCATCAACGCCTTCGTAAAATTCTGCAGTACTTTCATCTAAACCACCAACACCTTGAATACATTCTATAATTACTGCACAAACATCGTTATTAGCTAGTGCTTTTTCCACACCTTCTAAGTCACCTAATTCTAGAATTTCTACTTCTTGCTGGGCATTAATTGGTGCAATAATTTTTGCATTATCTGTTGCAGCAACTGCAGCAGATGTACGACCATGAAAACCGTTTTTAAAAGCTAAAACTTTTTTCTTTTTAGTATGAAAGGAGGATAATTTTAAAGCATTCTCATTCGCTTCTGCTCCAGAATTACACAAAAACAATGTATAATCTATACAGCCTGAAAAAGCGACTATTTTTTTAGCCAAAGCGACTTGTAAGGGATTCTGAATCGAGTTACTATAAAATCCTATTTTAGAAACTTGCTCTGAGATAGCAGACACATATTTTGGATGCGAATGTCCAATAGAAATCACAGCATGTCCACCATACAAATCTAAATACTTGGTATTGTTTTCATCAAAAACAAAGACATCTTCTGCCTTTACAGGAGTGATATCAAACAAAGGATAGACGTTAAACAAACTCATATCTGTTCTTTTTTAATATTATTAATTTTATTAAACGATGCAATCATTCCTTGAATTAAAGACGAGCTCAACCCTTTATGTTCCATTTCATTTAAACCTTCAATCGTACAACCTTTTGGTGTGGTAACTCTGTCAATTTCTTCTTCAGGATGGTTTCCATTGGTAATCAACAAACTTGCAGCTCCTTCACTGGTATACATGGCTAATTCTTGTGCTTCTTTGGCATCAAAACCTAACTGAATTGCTGCTTGTGTTGTTGCTCTAATTAATCGCATCCAAAAGGCAACACCACTTGCGCAAACTACTGTTGCTGCTTGCATTTGACTTTCCGGAATACTCAACGAATGTCCTAAACGGTTAAAAATAGCTTCAGCAATTTTAATGCGTTTCGCTCCTTGCTCATTACTACACAAACACGTCATAGATTTACCAACAGCAATCGCTGTGTTTGGCATCGCACGAATGATAAATTTATCCGAACCAACTTGCGCTTCAATCTTAGGAATTAGAAAACCTGTAATAGTCGAAATCAAGACGTGTTTCTCTGTTAATTCCGGCTTAATGTCATTCAATATTTGCTCAAAATGTGCTGGTTGCACTGCAAAAATGATGATATCAGATTGCCTTACAGCCTCAATATTATCCGTTGTTAAATGCACATTTTTATAACCTTCAAACTCTTGAATTTCTTCTAAGTTACGTTTAGTTAAATACAAACTTGTAATGGCATTATTAGTAATTAAACCTTTTGCTATAGATTTCCCTAAATTCCCTGTTCCTATAATTGCTATTTTCATGTACTATCTTTTTTTGTCATTACGAAGGAAGTATGACTGAAGTAACCTCTTTAAACAGATTGCTTCGTTCCTCGCAATGACAGTGTGTTAAAAATAAGTTGCTTTCAGTTTTAAACCTTCCGTTTCTTCAAAACCATACATTAAATTCATGTTTTGCACCGCTGCTCCAGAAGCTCCTTTTAATAAATTATCAATGGTACTTGTGATTAATAATTTATTGCCATGTTTTTCAAGACTAATTATACACTTATTGGTATTTACCACTTGTTTTAAAAAGATACTTTCATCTGAAATTACTGTAAATACAGCATCTTTATAATACGCTTTGTACATTGCTTTTGCTTCTTCAACTGTACCATCAAACTTTGTGTATGTTGTAGCAAAAATTCCTCTAGAAAAATCGCCTCTATTTGGCATAAAGTTGATTTCGGAATTAAAGTCGCTCTGCAACTGTTTTACTGTCTGATTAATTTCACCTAAATGCTGATGATTAAATGCTTTGTAATGCGAAAAATTATTATCTCTCCACGTAAAATGCGTTGTGGCAGACAAGGAGGTTCCTGCTCCAGTTGCTCCAGTTACTGCATTTATATGCACATCATTAGTAAGCAAGCTATTTGCAGCTAAAGGCAAAATTGCTAATTGTAATGCTGTTGCAAAACAACCAGGATTTGCAATGTAATTGGCTGTTTTAATCGCTTCTTTATCTAATTCTGCTAAACCATATACAAATTCTTTTCCTTGAAAATTCTTATTTGCAAGCAATCTAAAATCGTTACTTAAATCTATAATTTTAGTAGTATCTGAAAAGGTATTTTTTTCTAAAAAAGCAGTGGAATTTCCATGACCTAAACACAAGAAAAGCAGATCAATTTCTGAATTAATCGTATTCGAAAATTCTAACTCAGTTGTACCAATTAAATCTTGATGTACTTGATATACTTTATTTCCTGCATTAGATGTACTATAAATAAAATTAATATTTGCTTTTGGATGATTTAACAACAACCTAATTAATTCTCCTGCTGTGTAACCAGCACCTCCAATGATTCCTACTTGTATCATAATTCTGAATTTACTTGTTGATAAATTTTATTCTGATTTCCAATAATCTTAATAAATCCTTTGGCGTCATCTGCTGTCCAAGCTTTATTTTCTTCACCATAGGTACTAAATGCACTAGACATTAAATCGTGATCTGAAACAATACCATCTAAAGAAAAATGATAAGGCTTTAAAGTGACCACAACATTACCAGACACCATTTTTTGTGAGCTTTGTAAAAAAGCTTCCGTATCACGCATTACAGGATCTAAGTACTGTCCTTCATGCAAATGCATTCCGTAAAAACTAGACAGATACTCTTTATGTTGTAATTGCCATTTTGTAAGCGTATGTTTTTCTAATAAATGATGTGCCTTTATGGTGATTAAAGCTGCAGCAGCTTCAAAACCAACTCTTCCTTTGGTACCAACAATAGTATCTCCAACATGAATATCTCTTCCAATAGCATATGCAGAAGCAATAGTGTTTAGGTTTTCAATATTGACTTCTGGTGCATTTTCTTGTCCGTTTAAAGCAACAAACTCCCCGTTTTTAAAGGTTAATGTCACTTTTTCTTCGCCTTCTTTTTCTAATGGAGAAGGATAGGCTTCGCTTGGCAAAGGTTTTTCAGACTTTAAAGTTTCTACACCACCAACACTAGTTCCCCAAAGTCCTTTGTTCACAGAATATTTAGATTTTTCCCAAGACATATCAACACCTTCAGATTTTAGATAATCTATCTCTTCTTCTCTAGTCAGTTTTTGATCTCTAATAGGTGTTATAATTTTAATACCAGGAGCCAAAGTTTGAAAAATCATATCAAAACGTACCTGATCGTTTCCTGCTCCTGTACTTCCATGCGCGATATACTCTGCATCAATACTTTTAGCATATTCTATAATTTCTATGGCTTGGATAATACGTTCTGCACTTACTGATAAAGGATACGTACTATTTTTCAATACATTCCCGAAGATTAAATACTTGACTACTTTAGTATAAAAAGTAGCAACTGCATCAATGTTTTTATACGTAGAAACACCCATTTTATAGGCATTACTTTCTATTTTCTTAATCTCTTCCGCAGTGAAACCTCCTGTATTTACACTTACTGCATGTACATCATAATCTTTAGATAAACTTACTGCGCAATACGATGTATCTAAACCTCCACTATATGCTATAACTAATTTTTTATTACTCATTTTTATCTTTTTTTAGAAATCTTGTTTGCTTAATGCTTTTTAATCTGGTCCACACTTTTTTATCGTATTTGTGTTCTTCAACAGGCTTAGCCTCTTTTGATGGGTCATACAACATGCCTGTACATAAGCACATTGTTTGCTCTGTTCTGGTTAAAACGTCAAAATTCTTACAGGTTTGGCAACCGTTCCAAAAGGTTTGATCTTTAGTTAATTCTGAAAACGTAACAGGCTTATACCCTAAATCACTATTCATTTTCATAACAGCCAATCCTGTAGTTATACTAAATACTTTAGCATTTGGATACTTGGTCCTAGAATGGTCGAAAATGACTTTCTTTATTTTTTTTGCAAGTCCTAAATTTCTAAAATCAGGATGTACAATTAAGCCAGAGTTGGCAACAAACTTACCATGACTCCATTTTTCGATATAGCAAAAACCTGCAAATTTTTCGCCATCTAAAGCGATTACCGCATTACCATTTTCCATTTTGGTAATTATATATTCTGGTTTACGTTTTGCAATACCTGTTCCTCTAACTTGAGCAGCGTCTGCAATAGTTTGGCAAATAATATCTGCGTAAACACTATGTGACTTATCAGCAATAACAATTTTCATTGTAATTGATTTATATAATTAAAAAATATTGATTTTGTTTTTTTGAGATTCCTGACTTTGCAGGAATAGAGAACCGGACTCACCTAAGTTCTAAAATAGACGTACACCCTTAAGGGCGTCGACGTAAAATGGGACGCACAACAATCCTGTTATTATTTCTAATAACTGTATTTGGAAAAGTAAATATTTGTGATGTGTGGTTCAATGTTAAAAAATAAAAAACGGTTAACTAAAGTGCTTTTAAAGTAGGAGCATTAGCGACGTCGTCTGCGCGCAGGCAAACTTGAGGGTCTTTCGTTTTTATTTTGTGTTTTTAACATGGTGTAAAACTAGGCATTAAATTAATACGACACTGTTTTTTATTTCTTTTTTAGTGAATTTTTATGAATTCGTTAAAAAAAGCAACTCAAAATTATTTAATAATCAACTGAAAACCAGATTTCTAAAAATATTAGTTATCAATTAGACTAAAAATTGAAACAAATCGGGCTTATCATTTAAATAATCTCCAAAAAAATTATTCAATTTCATCTTAGTAATTAAAGGTTCTAAATCCTGTGGTGATTTCAACTCTAAACCAACCACAGCAACATCATTTTCGCGGTTTACTTTTTTTGTGTATTCAAAATGCGTAATATCATCTGATGGTCCTAAAATATCTACAACAAATTCACGTAAAGCACCTGCGCGCTGTGGAAACTTAACAATAAAATAGTGTTTTAAATTGGCATGCAATAACGCTCGTTCTTTAATTTCTGGAGTACGCGTGATATCGTTATTGCTACCGCTTACAAGGCAAATTACATTTTTACCTTTTATTTCTTCTTTGTACTGATCTAAAGCAGCAATACTTAGTGCTCCTGCAGGTTCTACAACAACAGCGTCTATGTTGTATAATTCTAAAATGGTTTGACAAACTTTGCCTTCGTCTACCGTAATCATAGCACTTAAATTTTGCTGACAAATTGCAAAGTTTAAATCACCAACACGTTTTACTGCTGCGCCATCAACAAAGTTTTCGATATTTTTTAATTCGGTGTTTTGTTTTCGTCTTAAAGACGTAGACATAGATGGTGCTCCAGTAGGTTCTACTCCTATTATTTTTGTGTTTGGAGATAATAATTTGAACACTGAAGACAATCCTGCAGACAATCCGCCACCACCAACAGGAACAAATACATAATGGATTGGATGCTGCGCTTGATCTATAATTTCTAGTCCAACGGTTGCTTGACCTTCAATAACTTTTTCGTCATTAAAAGGATGAATAAATGTTTTGTTTAATGCTTCACTTTGTTGCATTGCTGCATGATAAGCATCATCAAAAGTATCGCCAATTAATACGACTTCAATATACTCTTCGCCAAACATTTTTACCTGTTCCACCTTTTGATTAGGTGTTGGAGAAGGCATAAAAATAGTGCCTTTTATTTTTAATAATTTACACGATAACGCCACACCTTGTGCATGATTTCCTGCACTTGCACATACAATTCCGTTTTCAATTTCTATTTGACTTAAAGACGACATTTTATTGTAAGCGCCTCTAATTTTATAGGAACGTACTTGCTGTAAATCCTCACGTTTAAATAGGATATTAGCGTCGAATTGCTTAGAGTAATTTCTGTTAGACATTAAAGGAGTTACAGAGGCAACTCCTTTTAATTTTTCTGCAGCAGCCTCAACAGATGCTAATGTTGGCTTGTATATTGTTGTGGTGTTTTCCATGTTTTATGAGATCCCGAAATTAATTCAGGATGACAATAGATTTAAGCTAAAACTGATTCTTCTGATTTTACATCAGATTTTATAATTTTCATTGCGGTCATTGCTGCTCTTAATCGCTTACCAACCGTTTCGATTGGATGATTTCTAATCGCATCGTTTACTGCAATTAATTCTACATTGTCCACTCCTGTTGATGCTGAAAATGGTTTGCCAATAATATCTGTATCTACGGTTTTCATGAAATCGGTTAATAAAGGTTTGCAAGCATGATCAAATAAATAGCAACCATATTCTGCAGTGTCTGAAATGACTCTGTTCATTTCAAATAATTTCTTTCTAGCAATTGTATTGGCAATTAGTGGTAATTCGTGAAGTGATTCGTAATACGCAGAATCTTCAATAATTCCTGCACTTACCATGGTTTCGTAAGCTAGCTCAACACCAGATTTTACAAATGCTACTAGTAATGTTCCATGATCAAAATATTCTTGTTCAGAAATATGATCTGTTGTTAACGTTGTTTTTTCGAATGCAGTTTCACCTGTTTCTGCTCTCCATTTTAAAAGGTTTACATCATCATTTGCCCAATCTTCCATCATGGTTTTTGAGAAGTGACCTGAGATAATATCGTCCATATGTTTCTCGAATAAAGGACGCATGATATCTTTTAATTCTTCAGACAATTGGAATGCTTTAATTTTTGCTGGATTAGATAAACGATCCATCATGTTTGTAATTCCTCCGTGTTTTAGGGCTTCAGTAATGGTTTCCCAACCAAACTGAATTAATTTTGCAGCATAACCTGGCTCAATACCTTCGGCTACCATTTTATCAAACGATAAAATTGCACCTGTTTGTAACAAACCACATAATATGGTTTGCTCACCCATTAAATCACTTTTAACCTCAGCCACAAAAGACGATTCTAAAACACCTGCACGATGACCTCCAGTTGCAGCTGCATAAGCTTTTGCTTGAGCCCAACCTTTATTTTCTGGATCATTTTCTGGGTGTACAGCAATTAATGTTGGCACACCAAAACCACGTTTATATTCTTCACGCACTTCGGTTCCTGGACATTTTGGAGCAACCATAATTACAGTAATATCTTCTCTTATTTTAGTGCCTTCTTCAACAATATTAAATCCGTGAGAATAACTTAGCGTAGCACCTTTTTTCATTAAAGGCATTACTGCTTTTACAACGTTTGTGTGTTGCTTGTCTGGTGTTAAGTTTAATACTAAATCTGCTGTAGGAATTAAATCGTCATAAGTACCTACATTAAATTCGTTATCGGTAGCATTTTTATAAGAAGTACGCTTCTCATCGATAGCTTCTTGCCTTAATGCATATGAAATATCTAAACCTGAATCACGCATGTTTAGTCCTTGATTTAAGCCTTGTGCACCACAACCAATAATTACAATTTTTTTGCCTTTTAATGCATTAACACCATCTTCAAACTCTGAAGCATCCATGAATCTACATTTACCTAATTGATCTAATTGGTTTCTTAATGATAATGTGTTGAAATAATTTGACATTGTCTTATATTTTAATTGTTGGTTATGCTTGAAAAGCTTCTAGCATTGTTGATATTTTCATTTCGTCTTTAGTAACAGCAATACGTCCTGAGCGCGTAAATTGCATGATTCCAAAAGCACTTAATTCTCTATATATTAATTCTATTTCTTCTTTACGTCCAGATTTTTCTATTACAAAAAAGTCACGATTTACAGTTACAATTCTAGCATTACTTTCTTTAATAATATTTTGAATTTGTCGTTCTTCAAACAATAAATCAGACTTCATCTTAAAGATGCAAGACTCTTGATAAATAGTACCTTCATCTGTATGAAAGTAAGCCTTAATAACTTCGACTTGTTTTTCAATTTGACCAATTATTTTTTTCATTTGGTCTTCCGTTACAATTACAACTATGGTAAATTTTGAAACACCTTCAATTTCTGAAACCGAAGAATTTATACTTTCAATATTTATATGTCTACGTTGAAATATTGCCGAAATACGATTTAATAATCCTATATTATTTTCGGTGTAAACCGAAACAGTGTATATGTTTTTTTCTGCTTCCATATTATTCTAATCTTACGTCTGAAACTGATGCACCTGTTGGTATCATTGGAAACACATTGTCTTCCTTTTCTACACAAACTTCTAAAAAGTATGGTCCATCTGTGTTTATCATTTTAGCGACTGCTTCCTTTAAATCTTCACGCTTAGTTACTTTTTCAGCTTCTATAAAATAGCCTTTTGCAATGGCTACAAAATCTGGATTGGTCATTTCTGTAGACGCATAACGTTTATCAAAAAATAGTTGTTGCCATTGGCGAACCATACCTAAAAACTCGTTGTTTAAAACCACAATTTTTACAGGTACTTTTTGCTGAAAAATGGTGCCCAATTCTTGAATAGTCATTTGATAACCACCATCACCAGAAATTGATATAACTTCTCGATTTGGAGCAGCCATTTTTGCTCCAATTGCAGCAGGTAAACCAAAGCCCATTGTGCCTAATCCACCAGACGTTATATTACTTCTTGTTTTATTAAAATTAGCATAACGACAGGCTATCATTTGATGTTGACCAACGTCTGTTACAATTGCTGCATCACCTTTAGTTTGCGAATTAATTTCTTTTAAAACTTCACCCATTGTTAAACCTTCTTTTGTAGGATGAATGTCATTTTTTATTACTTTTTCATATTCAATAGCATATAAATCCTTAAAATTTTGATGCCATTCTGGATATGATTTTTCATCTAAAAGCGGAAGTAAGGCAGCTAAACTTTCTTTTGCATCACCTAAAACTGCCACATCTGTTTTAACGTTTTTATCAATTTCGGCTGGATCAATTTCAAAATGAATCACTTTTGCCTGTTTAGCGTATGTAGATAAATTTCCGGTTACACGATCATCGAAACGCATGCCAATTGCAATTAAAAGGTCGCACTCATTAGTCAACACATTTGGCGCATAATTACCATGCATACCAACCATACCAATATTTAAAGGATGAGATGTTGGTATTGCTCCTGCACCTAAAATGGTCCAAGCAGATGGGATTCCTGCTTTTTCAACAACCGCTTTAAATTCGGTTTCAGCCTGACCTAATGATACACCTTGTCCCCAAACAATCATTGGTTTTTTAGCCTCATTAATTAATTTTGCAGCAGCTTCAACCTCATTATGATTTAACTTTGGAATCGCGTTATAACTTCTAACTCCTTTACATTTTTTGTATTTAAAATCGAATTCTTCAAACTGAGCATCTTTTGTAATATCAATTAAAACAGGACCTGGACGCCCACTTTTAGCGATATAAAAGGCTTTAGCCATAACTTCCGGAATCTCTGACGCTTTTGTTATTTGACAATTCCACTTTGTAACTGGTGTAGAAATACCAACAATATCTGTTTCCTGAAACGCATCACTACCTAATAAGTGCGAAGCGACCTGACCTGTAATACAAACCATTGGTGTACTATCTATTTGTGCATCTGCAATACCCGTTATTAAATTGGTTGCTCCTGGACCTGACGTTGCAATTGCGACACCAACTTTACCAGAAATACGTGCGTAACCTTGAGCCGAATGTGTTGCACCTTGCTCGTGACGTGTTAACACATGATGAATTTTATCTTGGTACTTATAAAGCTCATCATATACTGGCATAATTGCTCCTCCAGGATATCCGTAAAGAACATCTACACCTTCTGCTAACAAACATTTTATAATGGCCTCACTACCAGAGATACGCTCTGTAATTTGCGTTTTGTTTGTTTCTTTTTTTAAAGTTTTTGTATCCATATTAATCTGATTTGGATAATTATTTTTTGTTTAAAACTCGTCAGTTACACAACCCTTTGAAGCAGATGATACGGTTTTAGCATATTTGTATAACACACCACGTTTAAACTTTAAATCTGGTGCTTGCCATTCCTGTCTTCTTTTTTGCAATTCTTCTTCTGTAACTTCTAAAACAATGGAGTTTGTTTCGGCATCAATGGTAATCATATCGCCATCTTTTACTAAAGCTATATTACCACCTTCTTGAGCTTCTGGAGTAATGTGCCCAACTACGAAACCGTGCGTTCCTCCAGAGAAACGACCATCTGTAATTAATGCCACATCTTTACCTAAACCTGCTCCCATAATTGCAGCAGTTGGTTTTAGCATTTCTGGCATTCCTGGTCCTCCTTTTGGACCTTCATAACGAATGACGACAACATCTCCTTTTTCAACTAATCCATCACGAATACCATCATTTGCAGCATATTCGCCTTCAAACACTTTTGCTTTACCAATAAACTTTAAACCTTCTTTTCCTGTAATTTTAGCAACAGAACCTTCCGTAGCAAGATTACCATAAAGCATTCTTAAATGACCTGATATTTTTATTGGTTCTTCAATTGGTTTTATTACATCTTGACCTTCAGTTAAATCTTCAACATCCAATAAATTCTCTGCAATTGTTTTTCCTGTAACAGTTAAACAATCGCCATGAATTAATCCTTTTTTCAATAAATATTTTAGAACCGCAGGAATTCCGCCAACAGCGTGAACATCTTCCATTAGGTATTTTCCGCTAGGCTTTAAGTCAGCTAAAAACGGTGTATTATCGCTTATATCCTGAAAATCTTTTAAAGTGAAATCGATATCTGCTGCTCTTGCAATTGCTAAAAAGTGAAGTACCGCATTTGTAGAACCACCTAAAATAGTAACTAATCGTACTGCGTTTTCTAGAGATTTACGCGTAATAATATCTGAAGGTTTAATATCCTTTTCTAATAACACACGCATGGCTTCTCCAGCTTTAACAGACTCTTCTTTTTTAGCATCACTTAATGCTGGGTTAGACGAGTTAAATGGTAAAGTCATCCCTAAAGCTTCAATAGCTGAAGCCATAGTATTTGCAGTATACATACCACCACAAGCTCCTGCTCCCGGACATGCTTTTTCAACTATATTTTGATATTCTGTTTCTTCCATGGTTCCAGCAACTTTGCTTCCCCAAGCTTCAAAAGCAGATACGACATCTAATTTTTTTCCGTTATGGCAACCAGAATCAATGGTGCCACCATACACTAAAATACTTGGACGATTTAGTCTAATCATTGCCATTAATGCTCCTGGCATATTTTTATCACAACCTACTACTGTAATTAAACCATCATAACTCATAGCTTGTACTACGGTTTCCATAGAATCTGCAATAATATCTCGAGAAGGTAAAGAGTAGCGCATTCCAGGAGTTCCCATAGAAATACCATCACTTACTCCAATAGTATTGAAAATAAGCCCAACAATAGCTTCGTTTTTAGTTCCTTTTTTAGCCAATTTAGCCAAATCATTAAGGTGCATGTTGCATGGGTTACCTTCGTATCCTGTACTTGCAATACCAATAATAGGTTTAAAAAAATCTTCTTTTGTTAGCCCAATTGCATGCAACATGGCTTGTGCTGCTGGTTGGGTTGGATCTTGAGTAACGGTTTTACTGTATTTGTTTAATTCCATTGACTGGTCAAATTCTATTTAAATATTAATCTAAATTAGAAATTTGACATTGGGAAGAATTTAATAATCTATAATAGAGACTAAATTCAGAAAAGAATAAGCGTTTTTAAATATCTGTTTTTCAGAGTGTTAACTTTTATTGTTTCTGATGTTCAAACGTTAAAAAGAAGTGTAAAAAGTTTACGAACAATATCTTAATAATAGAAAATTTGAATGAAAAAATTGATTAGATATTTGCTGCACCTAATCTTTTCTTTAACAAAACTTTAGCCTTAATATAATTATATATTCACTATACTAATATATTAAAATTATAAATTTGTTCTCTTTATAAATTCAAATTTGGAAGCCTCGAAAACTAATAATAAAATAAAAACTAAAAAGTACCGCATTCTTAAAATAATGGGTAAAACATTTTTAGTTATTCTTACCCTATTAATTTTATTAATTCTATTTATACGCAGCCCTTTTGGTCAAGATATAATTGTAAATAAAGTAACAAATTTTGTTTCCAATAAAACGAATACCATAGTTGAAGTAGAAAAGTTATTTATCACTTTTGATGGTGATATTAAACTTGACGGTTTATACCTTGAGGATAAAACCGGAGACACACTAGTATATTCTAAATCACTAGAAGCCAATATACCGCTATGGAAAATGATAAACGGTGAAGCAATTGGTATTGATGCTTTAGACTGGAATGGTTTACGTGCTAATGTTATAAGAAAAGATACTGTAAACGGCTTTAATTTTCAGTTTTTAATAGATGCTTTTGCAACTACCCAAGCAACTGTAGACACAACAACTACAAGTCCTTTAAATATTGTTTTAGGCGATTTAAATTTTAGAAATTTTGATGTTGTTTATACAGATGCTGTTGCTGGAATTGATAGTCGATTCGATTTTAAAAAAATGAAATTAGATGTTAATACCATTGATTTAAAAACAATGGCATTTAATATCGCTGATGCAGAATTAAAAGACGCTAAAATTAAATTCTTTCAAAGTGAAGTTGCAAGCGACCCTAATACAGAAGCAACTCCTTTACCAAAAATAGTTGCCGATAAATTAAGCTTAACAAATGTAGTCGCAAATTATAAATCGCAAGCAGATGATATTACAGCAAATATTAATATTGGTAATTTTTATACTGAAATTCCCAATGCAGATTTATCAAACAACAGGATAGCGATAAACACATTAGATTTAAAAAATTCGAATATTCAAATTCATACTAAAACAGAAGAGAATATTGTTAAAGATGAAGCAAATCAAGATTTAAATAATTTTATCTGGCCCAATTTAGAACTTAATTTAGGTAATATAAATTTAGAAAATAATGCTTTGGGTTATTTTGTGAATAACACAAAGCCAAGCGTAAATAAATTTAACCCAAATGCAATTGCTTTAAACAACTTAAATTTAAAAGCTAATACAATTACGCTAAAAGATAAAAATGGAAATTTAAATATTGAGACTTTCAATTTTAATGAAACCTCAGGATTAAATTTAAAGAATTTAGCATTTCAATTTAACATTTCGGACCAAAAACTTAATATTGAAAATCTAAAGCTTCTTTTAAACGACAATGCCATTGCAGGAGATTTAGAATTAAATTACAATTCTATTTCATCTTTATTAACTTCACCAGAAACGTCTAAAATAACTTTAAATCTACCAGACTTTAAAATTAGCTTAGATGAAGTTTTTAAATTTCAGCCAGAATTAAAATCAAATACTTACTTACAAACACTAAGTAAAAAACAAATTCAAGGTTCAATAAATACAACTGGATATTTATCAAACATTAAATTAAATAATGCCTTTATTAATTGGGGAAATAGCACAAGAATTTCAGCTAATGGAACAATACAAAACATAACCAATCCAGATAATCTTAAATTAAATATTCCATCATTTTCTGCCGAAACAATAAAATCTGATTTAACTCAATTTATAGATGAAAAATCTTTAAGCGTTTCGATGCCTCAGGATATAAAAATTGCAGGAACAGTTAATGGTGGTTTAGATAATATATCTACAAATTCTAAAATTTCAACCTCTCAAGGAATAGCAACAATAAATGGTAATTTTAAAAACAAAAATACCATAGCTTTTGATGCTAACGTAGCAATAACAGATTATAAATTAAGTGAATTACTACAAAACGAAACCCTAGGAAATTTAACTTTAAACCTAGAAACTAAAGGTAGTGGCAAATCTATAAACACTTTAAATGCCAATATTGAAGCTATTGTTTCAAGTTTTGGTTATAATAATTATGCTATTAAAGATTTAAAATTAAACGGAAACATTAAAGATGGGAAAGGCAATATACTATCTAAATATAGAGATGACAATATTAATTTAAACCTGGATGCTTTAGTTGTTTTAGATTCTATTGCTCCAGAAGCAAAAATTAATCTTGACCTTATTGGCGCTAATTTACAAGGCTTAGGCTTAATAGACAGAGATGTAAGAACGGGTTTAAAACTTAAAGCTAATTTTAAAGGAAACAGTGAAAAATATAAGTTTGATGCTAATATTGAAGATGGCGTAGTTGTTTACGATAGAAAAACTTACTTATTAGGCGGCATTGACGCTTCTGGCTTTGTAAGAAACGACACAACATCGGTTAAATTTAAAAACAAGTTAGTAGATTTAGATTTACAATCTAATACAGACCCACAAACGTTTTCTAAAGCTTTACAAAAACATATAAATAGCTATTTCTACAGAGATATTGTTGTTAAAGACTCTTTAGCAAAACCTGTTAATATGACACTTAAAGGTCACATTGCACAATCTCCACTTTTAAACGATGTATTATTAGTAAATGTAAAAGATTTAGATACGGTTTCTATTGCTGTAGATTTTAAGCAGGCAGAACGTAAACTAGTTGCAGGTATTACTGCACCGCATATAAATTATAGCGGCTATGAATTAGACAGTTTAGCATTTAATATGAATACAAATAAAACCGACTTAAATTTCGATTTTGGTTTTAATGCCTTTAAAGCCGGACCAATAGACATACAGCGAACAAAAATTTCTGGTGATCAAAAAAACAACGAAATGCTGCTTACAATAACAGCATATAACAAAGATGAAAAGCTAATAAATGTGCTCTCGCAAATTACAGGAAACAGAGACGAACTTACATTTAAAGTACTACAAGACAACCTTACTTTTAACCAAGAACCATGGCTAGTTCCTGCAAACAACAAAATGGTTTATACAGGCAACAGCCTTAATTTCACCAATTTTAAAATTAGTAATGGCAATCAATCTGTAGAATTAACAGATAGCTTACAAAACATCACAAAAGAACACGTAGCTATAGACTTTAAACGTTTTAATCTGGCCGATTTTTTAAGTTACTTTAATACAGAATCTAAACTAGCTTCTGGAACAATAAATGGTGATTTTATTTTAGAAGAACCTTTTAAAGACACAGGAATTTTAGCCGATTTAGAAATTAATACACTTGAAATTTTAAAAGCAAATTTAGGAACACTTGCTATTACAGGAAGATCTCTTGGCGGAAACAATTACGCATTTAATTCAACACTTAAAGGTGGTGATATAGATTTAGATTTAGTTGGCGATTATGGTGCAAATAAAACTGGAGCTAATCTAGATTTACGCTTAGACATTAATGCCTTTAAAATGCAAGCTTTAGAAAAATTCTCTCAAGGCTATCTAAAAAATACTAGTGGTGATTTTTCTGGTAATTTTAAATTAAGCGGCACAAGCACAAACCCTATCTATCAAGGTAAGCTAGATTTTAATGCCGCTAAGTTTAACATTGCTATGTTTAATGCCGCATTTACTTTAGAAAATGAAACTTTAAGCGCCAATAACAAAGGCATTACTCTATCTAATTTCACAATTAAAGATGATAACAATAACAACCTTATAGTTTCTGGAGATATTGGTACAGAAACATTTATTAACCCAACTTTTAATTTAGAAATTGACGCCAAAGACTTTCAGTTTTTAAATGCTTCTAAAGAAGACAACGACTTTTTATATGGCACTGCAAGTTTTGATGCAGATGCGAAGCTAACCGGCGACTTACAAATACCTAAATTAAGTGCTAACGCGACAATTAACTCTAATACAGATGTTACTTATGTTATGCCTTCTGCAACAGTAAACATAGAAAAACGCGATGGTGTTGTAGTGTTTGTAAATAGAGAAAATCCAGATGCTATTTTAACGCAAACCGAAGAAAAAACAGCAACTATTAAAGGTTTCGATATTAAAACATTTTTAAAAGTTGGAGATAAAGCAACAGTCACAATAATTATAGACGAAGATACTGGAGACTATTTTAAAGTTTCTGGCCATGGTGATTTTGATTTTACAATGAAACCAAACGGACGCATGAACCTTGTTGGAACTTACAATGTAGATGCTGGCCTGTATGAAATGAATTTATACAACATAGTTAATCGTAAATTCGAGTTAGCACCAAGTAGTAAAGTGACTTGGTCTGGTGATCCATTTGATGCCAAATTAGATGTAAGAGCAATTTATAATTTAAAAGCTTCGGCTTCGCCTTTAATGGCACCACAACTTTCTGGCGCAGACCCATCAGTTAGAAGTAAATACCGTCAAGTTTTACCTTTTTATGTCTATTTAAATATCGATGGCGAATTACTTCAACCTAAAATATCTTTTAAATTAGATATGCCAGAAGACGAACAAGGCGCTATTAGTGGTCAAGTTTATGGTCGTGTACAACAAGTTAATCAACAAGAAGGCGAATTAAATCGTCAGGTATTTTCATTATTAGTATTAAATCGTTTCTATCCAGAACCAGGAAGCGATGGTAGTACCGGAGGTTTTGCAACAGTAGCTAGAGACAATTTAAACGATGCCGTTTCAGACCAATTAAATGTATTTTCAAACAAACTTTTAGGTGACTCTGGTTTCGAACTCGATTTTGGTTTAGATAGTTTTACAGATTACCAAGGCGATACACCACAAGACAGAACACAACTAAATGTAGCTGCTCAAAAACGCCTATTTGACGATCGTTTAGTAGTACGTGTTGGTAGTGAAGTAGATTTACAAGGCAGTAGCTCTACAGGAGAATCTACACCTTTAATTGGAAACGTAAGTCTAGAATATTTACTCACAAAAAACGGACGCTATAAATTAAAAGGATTTAGACGAAATGAATTTGAAAACGTTATCGACGGACAAACAATAGTTAGTGGTATTGGTCTTATTTTTACTCAAGAATTTAATAAATTTAGCGAACTATGGGAAGCTATACTTTACAATGAAACTAAAGCCGAAAAGCTTGAAAGAGATCGTTTAAAAAAAGAACAAAAATTAAAAGACAAAGAAAAAATAGATCCTGAAAACGAAGATATAAACAAAAATTAGTGATTAAAAAAAACACATATAAAACAGCCATAAAACTCAACAGCTTACTTGCTATAATAACTTTTATATTTATAGCACAGTCCTGTGCTGTAAAAAAATACATTCCGGAAGGCGAACTACTATACACAGGTGCTAAAATTGAAATAAAAGCAGATAGTTTAGTAGAAAATCCCGAAGATTTAAAACCAGTTCTAGAGGCAACTCTTAGCCCAGAACCAAACTCTAAATTTTTAGGGCTAAGACCCGGTTTGCATTATTACTATAAAATGCAACAAGAAAACCCAGGCTTTTTAAACCGTTGGTTATTTAAACAATTTGGAGAAGAACCCGTTTATCAAAGTGATGTAGAATCTTTTCAAGTAGAAGATGTTTTAGTAAATAAATTAGAAAACAATGGCTTTTTTTATAGCCGTGCAACTTCAAGTTTTACCGAAGACAAAAAAAATAAAGAAGCTCACATAACCTATTCTGTTACCGTACCAACACCATATAAAATTGAAACGTACCAAGTAGACTCCTTAGCTTCTCCTTTATATGAAGAATTAAAAAGCACCGCAGAAAACTCTAATTTTAAAAAAGGTATTCGTTTTGATTTAGAAAGTATGAAACTAGAAAGACAACGATTAGATGCCACACTTAAAAGCAAAGGCTACTATAATTTTAATCCAGACTTTTTAATTTTTGAAGCAGATAGTAATAGGTACGACAATAAGCGTATTGATTTATTTTTAAAACTTAAAAACAATGTTCCCGAAAAAGCAATTATTCCATATAAGTTAGGTAAAGTAAATATTTATCCTGATTACGAGTTGCCTAAAGACTCTAAGGTTTATGACAGTGAACGCTACAATAATAAAACCTACATACAAGACCCTAAGTTTTTTCGTCCAGATCGTTTAGATCCTTTTATTACATTAAGCGAAGGACAACTTTACAATCCTCAAACCTCAAAAAATACAGCAAGAAGACTTTCTACAATTGGCGCTTATAAATTTGTGAATATTCAGTACAAAGAAACAGATTCTATAGCAGATAATGGTATAGGTGTTTTAGAAACAAACATTTATTTATCACCATTAAATAAAAGAGCTGTTCGTGCAGAAATTCAAGCAGTAACAAAATCTAATAGTTTTGCTGGTCCTGCATTAATACTAACATATAGCAACAGAAATTTGTTTCAAGGTGGAGAAACATTAAACATTAGCACCAAGGCAGCATACGAAACGCAAATTGCAAGTGGCAACCAAGCAGGATTAAGCAGTTTAGAACTAGGTTTTGAAACCGAACTTATTTTTCCGCGTGTATTATTTCCTATTAAAATTAGCGATAATTATTTTGAGTATTCCATACCTAAAACAAAAACATCACTTGGATTCGATTATTTAAACCGAAGCCAATTATACACACTACTATCTGCAAAAGCAAGATTTGGTTACGTTTGGGATGCCAATAAATATGTAACACATGTTATTAACCCTATTTCTACAAACTACACAAAACTCTCTAATACTACAGATGAGTTTCAAACTATTTTAAACGATAATCCTTTTTTAGAGCGTAGTTTTGACCAAGAATTTATATCTGGACTAACGTATTCTTTTACTTATAACGAATTAGTTAATAACACTAAAACACATCAAATTTATGCTAACTTTAATTTTGACGTTGCAGGAAACTCTATTAGCCTTTTAGGTAAAGAAAAAGAAACAGGAGAAGCAAAACAGTTTCTTGGTTTAGAGTATGCACAATATGCCAAAGCAGATGTCGATTTTAGATATCATTTTAATTTTGGTAAAGAACAAAAAATAGCCACTCGCCTATTTGCTGGTTATGGCTTAGCTTATGGAAATTCAGATGTATTACCATTTACAAAGCAATACTATTCTGGAGGTCCATACAGTGTAAGAGCTTTTAGAATTCAATCACTTGGACCAGGTACTTATAACGAGTTAGGCACAGAAAACGGAACCTTTTTCGACCAAACAGGTAATATAAGATTAGAGGCAAATGTAGAATACCGCTTTCCTATATTTAGTTATTTTAAAGGTGCCGTATTTGCCGATGCCGGTAATGTTTGGAATTCTGAAGAAAATCCTGCACTACCAGGAGGAAAATTTTCAAGTGATTTTTTAAGTGAATTAGGAATGGGTGCTGGCGTAGGTTTACGTGTCGATGTTCAAGGTTTTGTAATTAGATTTGATTTAGCGGCACCATTTCATGATCCTTCATTAGACGAAAGGGAACGTTTTAACTTTGAAATAGACGAACCTATATTAAATTTTGCAATTGGATACCCTTTTTAAAGGTTTTTAAATATTTTTTTAGTATTTTTTTGAGCTATATAAGTAATAAATAGCGCAATAGTAATATTTTATGATTCCTTTAATATAAAATTGATTTCTATTTTTTACTTTTAACAAATTAAATTTTAACACATATGGAAACCCTACTAGTTGAAGCTCAAGAATTTGAGGATATGAAAATGAGTCACATGTCTACTAGCGATCGCGTAGAAGCATCAAGAAAAGCAAAAACAATTATTTTAGGTTTAAACGAATTCTACAAAAAAACTAAAGATTCTAGCATCATGGATGTTATGAAACGCGTTACAGAAAAAAAGAAAAAGATTGAAAAACGTCTTAACGGAAGACCTACAGTTTAATGAAATTATAAATTTTTGTATAATGGGTTTAGTATTGCTTTGCAGTATTAAATCCATTATTTTTTTTTAAATAAATGAATAAAAAGAAAAAACCAGATAATATTGTTTTTAATGAAGAGACACAACAATACGATGCCTCTTTAAAACCTTATGCAACAAATGTTGGTGCGCCAGCTATTACTGCAACAGAGAATATTACTTGGAAAAATAAAAATATATTAAAAGCCAATAAACAAATTGAAGCTAAATATCTTGAACTACAAGCAGAGTACAAGAAAATGATGCAAGAACTAGAATACAATAATCTAGTATATAACGCTAAATTTAATTTCGAACCAATTATTGGTAATACTTACCATTTATATAGAGACAAAAAAAAACAACCTTTTTTATCTATAATCCCACCAAACGAATGTAATTTCGATTTTATTGGTAGCTTTTATTTGAATTCCGAATTAATCTGGAAAAAAACAAATAATACAAAAGCTATAAATTAAATACTAAAATAAATCTTTCACCTGTTAAGAAATCTATTTACTTCCGACTATAAATTCTAGAGTTATATCTTAGCATAAATTCAAACTACAATGAGTAAAACATATTACGATCCTGCAGACCTTAGAAAATTTGGAAAAATTAGCGAATGGAATCAGGAGTTAGGTGACAAATTCTTTGATTACTACGGTAAAGTTTTTGAAGAAGGTTCACTAACTGCAAGAGAAAAATCTTTAATTGCATTAGCAGTAGCACACACAGAGCAATGTCCATATTGTATAGACGCCTATACAAAAGATGGCTTGCAACGTGGTATTACAAAAGAAGAAATGATGGAAGCACTACATGTTGGAGCAGCTATAAAAAGTGGAGCAACTTTAGTTCATGGTGTTCAAATGATGAATAAAGTGAACAAATTAGAAATGTAATTTAAGCAAGCATTTATATTTTACTATATAATAAAGTACATTTAAAGATTACAGAAGTAATTGTAAATCAACTTTAAATTTTATAATCTTTAAATTCCTCAAAATCCACAAAACTAATCACAGTAATTTTACGTAAACATTACAGTAAAACTAAATAATGGGTAAACTAAAAACACAATCGCTACAAAAAAGAGATAGTGATTTAGCAAATAGTAATAGACAATTAGAAATTTTATCTAATGGTATTTTTGGTAGTGGAGAATTACCAACTTTTAAAACTAAAATTGCTGAAACCAATCAATTTCCTTTAAAAGCAAAAAAACTTGAAATCCTTCAAATAAATGTTGGGTATATGTGTAATCAAGTTTGTGAGCATTGCCACGTAGACGCAGGACCAGACAGAAAAGAAATAATGACGCGTGAAACTATGCAACAAATTCTAGATGTTATAAAAGTCACTGGTGCACATACTTTAGATTTAACTGGTGGCGCTCCAGAAATGAACCCAAATTTTAGATGGTTTGTTGAAGAAGCTGCAAAAGTTGGTGTTAAAGATTTTATTGTACGCTCTAACTTAACCATTATTAGAGCCAATAAAAAATATTACGATTTACCAGATTTCTTTAAAAAACACAACATTCATGTTGTATCCTCTATGCCACACTGGACCAGAGGAAAAACAGATAAGCAACGTGGTGAAGGTGTTTTTGACATGTCTATTAAAGCCTTGCAAGAATTAAACGATCGTGGATATGGCATGCCAGATAGCGACTTAAAACTAGACTTAGTTTACAACCCTAATGGCGCCTATTTACCAGGAGATCAAGCAACCATGGAAAAGGACTTTAAAAAAGCCTTAATGGAAGATTTTGGTATTAGTTTTCATAATTTATTTGCCATAACTAATTTACCAATTTCTCGCTTTTTAGATTATTTAATTGCTAGTGAAAACTACGAAGATTATATGTATGCTTTAGTAGAAGCTTATAATCCTGCTGCTGTAGAAAATGTAATGTGTACAAACACTTTATCTGTAAGTTGGGATGGTTATTTATTTGACTGTGATTTTAACCAAATGTTAGACTTACCAGTTAATAGTAAAGCAAAACATATTAGTGAATATAAAGAAGAATTATTAGAAGGTAGAAACATTGTTATCTCACAACATTGCTACGGTTGTACTGCTGGTGCAGGAAGTAGTTGTCAAGGTGTTGTAGCATAAATTAAATCCACTTTTTTTTGTAATTACGAAAACAATAAATGAGGCAAAAAACAGCAATATTAATATTTGCAAATTCTGCAAAAGCTGAAGGTTTAAATAAACCTTTTAAAAAGTCTACTGTCTTATTTAACGCTTTAAATTCTCAAATTAAAAATAAAGTAAAACAAACCAATTTACCATATTTTATAATTACAGAAAAAGAGCAAATTGGCGATACTTTTGGATCTCGTTTTACAAACGCCATACAATTTGTTTTTAATAAAGGATTCGATAATATTATTACCGTAGGTAATGATACGCCACATTTACAAAAAAAACATATACTAGAAGCTAATAGAAAACTTAAAAGCAATAATAATAGCTTGGTTTTAGGTCCATCTCAAGATGGTGGTTTCTATTTAATGGCAATAAAAAAATCTTTATTCAATTCTAAAGATTTTTTAAATCTACCATGGCAAACTGCTTCGTTAAATAATAGAATATTAAAATTAATAGGGCTTAAAAAAGTTAAAATCTCATTATTAGAGAGTTTAATAGATATTGACTCTACTAAGGATGCGAGTACTATTTTAAATAGTTTTAGAAATCTGCCTGTATTAATAAAAAATATTTTATTTCAAATTATTGCTTCAGCTAAAACTATAGCAAATTTTCAGTTTCAGTTTTTTAAAACAATAAAAAACACATCAAATTACAATAAAGGCTCACCGTTTATATTTTCAACATAAAATAAGAAACACTACCAAAACTGTTTCTAAAACAAACTAATTTGAAAATATAAACTAATTAAATGAAACACATTTACATATGTGCCTTGCTACTAATTTCAAGTTTTAGCTTTGCACAAACTACAATTACGGGTACTGTTACCAGTGCTAACAGTGGAGAAACTCTACCGTTTGTAAATATTATTACAGCAAACAATCAAGGAACAATCACTAACGAAAATGGAAAATATTCTATTATTGTTGACGATAATACAAACTTAATTCAATTCTCTTTTTTAGGTTATAAAACACAAGTTATACCTATTGAAAACAAAACAATAATTAATGTTGAACTTGAAGAAGATGCCTCGGCATTAGACGAAGTTGTTATTACAGCATTAGGTCTAGAACGTGAAAGAAAAGAATTAGGCTACGTTGTACAATCACTAAAATCTGAAGGTATAAATGAAGTTAAGTCTGTTAATTTTTTAGATAATTTAGCTGGAAAACTAGCTGGTGTAACAGTATCTCAAGGCGCTACAGGTGTTGGTTCTTCTTCTAAAATCACCATTCGTGGTGAAGCTTCATTTTCTAACAACAATCCATTATTTGTTGTAGATGGCATACCTATAAATAACAATACTGTATTTAATTTTACAAATGAAGCCGCTGCAGGTTTTCAAGAAATAGATTTTGGAAATGGTGCTATGGAAGTTAATGCAGACGATATTGAAGAAGTTTCGGTTTTAAAAGGACCAAGTGCTGCCGCACTGTATGGTACAAGAGCTTCAAATGGTGTAATTGTTATTACTACTAAAGACGGTAAAAAAACTAAAGGTTTAGGCATTAGCATAAATTCATCATTATTTATAGACACGGCATTTAGACTGCCAGATTTTCAAAACTCATACGGTCAAGGTAACTCTGGTATGTTTGAGTTTGTAGATGGTCTTGGCGGAGGCACAAATGATAACATAAGCTATTCTTGGGGTCCAAGGTTAGATGCAGGAATATTTGTTCCTCAATTTGATAGTCCTGTACTTTTAGAAAACGGAAACATTGTTCGTGGTGGTGATACTGCATTATATAATGGTGCAATGATTACTCCAACCGAATTTAAATCAAACCCTGACAACCTTAAAGATTTTTACGAAACTGGTGTTACTACCATAAATAATATTGCTATTGCAAATGGTTTTGAAAATGGTGATTATAGGTTGTCTTTTACAGATTTAAGAAGCGAATCTATAATTCCAGGTGTTAATTTAGATAGACAAACTGTTGCTGTAAAATTAAATTTTCAACCTACAGAAAAAACAACCTTTTCATCATCTATTGCTTATACTAATTCAAGTAGTGACAATAGACCTTCAAATGGTTATGGTAGTGAAAACGTAAACTACTCTCTTGTTGCTTGGGGACCGCGAAGCTTAAATATTAATAACCTAAAAAATTATTGGCAACCTGGACTAGAAAATGTACAACAATACTCGTTTAATTATACTTTTTTCGATAATCCATACTTTATTTTATACGAAAATCGAAACGCTTTTAACCGTGATCGTGTATTTGGAAACATTGCTTTAAAACACAATTTCACTAACAATTTAAGCTTGCAAGTAAGAACCGGCATGGACTACTCTAGTGAAAAAAGAGAACTGCGTCGTGCTTTTTCAAGCAACCGCTTTAAAAATGGTGCTTACGCAGAGCATGATGTTAACTACAGAGAGATTAACACAGACTTTTTACTAAATTATAATACATTTTTTGGCGATTTTAAAATAGATGTTTCTTTAGGTGGTAACCGCTTAGACCAAACTGCATCTACAAAACAAACACAAACAGTTAATTTAGCACAACCAGGTATATTTAGTTTAAATAATGCCGCATCACCAATAGAAGTGTTTCAATACAAATCTAAAAAACGAATTAACTCATTATATGGTATTGCTAAATTTGGCTACAAAGATTATTTGTTTTTAGATATTACTGGCCGTAACGATTGGTCTAGTGCATTAGCAACACCTTTTTCGGCAAATCAAACTTCATTTTTCTATCCTTCGGTTTCAGCAAGTTTTATTTTATCTAATGTAACCATGTTACCAGAAAGCATTTCATTTGTAAAACTAAGAGCGAGTGTTGCACAAGTTGGTAACGATACTGGCGCTTACCAAACTTCTGGTGCATTTGTATCACAAACGCCGTTTAATAGCGAACCTACATTTAGTAATCAAAACTTTATACCAAATAGTAATTTAAAACCAGAAAGCACAACGTCTTACGAGTTTGGTGCAGATTTACGCTTTTTAAACGATAGGTTTAGAATTGACTTTACATATTATAATGCAATTACTAAAGATCAAATAATTTCTTTACCAATTCCTATTTCTTCTGGTTATGCTCAACAAGTTGTAAATGGTGGTAAAGTAACCTCTAAAGGTGTAGAAATTATTGCCGGATTAACACCTATTAAAAGCAATAACTTCACTTGGAATACAACGTTTAATTTCGCTACAAATACAGCTACTATTACAGAGTTACCTCAGGCAGATGGCCGTTTAACTTTAGCTTATAGCAGGATTTACGATTCTCAAAACCAAACCGTTTGGTTTCAAGTTGAAGAAGGCGGACGTATTGGTGATTTTTATGGTACAGGTTATTTAAAAAATGAAAATGGAGATTTTATAATAGATGATAACGGAAACTATATTGCAGATAACAACTTACAAAAACTAGGTAATTACAACCCAGACTTTACCTTAGGATGGAATAACGATTTTAAATATAAAAATTGGACCGCTAGTTTTTTATTCGATTGGAGACAAGGCGGCGAATTAGTTTCTAGAACAAGTGCTTTAGGTAATGTTGGTGGCCAATTAGCCGAAACAGAATACAGACCTGAAGAAGGTATTATTGCGCAAGGTGTTACCCAAACCGGAGAACCTAATACTGTCGCTATTTCTGCCGAAAGTTATTACAGACAATTTTACGATAGAAATCATGAAGAAAATAATGTATATGATGCTTCATACTTAAAATTACGTCAATTTTCAATTGGTTATGGTTTTAAACTAAGCGATGGCTTTTTAGGGTTAAAAGAAGGTGGCACCATAGATTTATCTTTAATAGGAAGAAACCTTTTTGTAATAACAGAAAATCCACATTTTGACCCAGAACAATTGGCTGTACAAGGCAATGGTTTTATTAGTGGTGTTGAAGATATGAGCTATGCAACTTCACGTAGTTTTGGATTAAAAGCTAGTTTAAATTTTTAAAATAATTTTCGGGTAAAACGAAAAACTAAAATTCACAATAATGAAAAACACATTATATATATTCAGTCTTTTTATACTTGCTTTTACAACAAGCTGTACAAAAGATTTCGAAGACATAAATACCAATCCCAATGCTCCAAACACTGTACAACCTAGTTTATTATTACGTCAAGTAATATATAATTTTGGAGACGAAATGAGCTATGAAGGTTTTGTAGCTGGCGATTTATTATCACAACATAGAACGGCTTTAGATTTTAATTTATTTGATCGTCATGCCTTAAAATCACCTCAATTAGGTGGAAATCCTTGGCCAATTTTTTATACCAACTTAAGAGATAATGAGATTATTTTAAACCAATCAAGAAGCATTTCTACATTTCAAGTTTACGAAGGTCCTGCATTAATTTTAAAAGCATACATGGCTGCAGGATTAACAGATTTGTTTGGAGATGTGCCATATTTTGAAGCGTTTAACGGTATTAATGGTACAGTAACACCGGTTTACGATAGCCAAGAGTCTATTTACACAGAAGATAATGGTATCCTACAAAATTTAGATAATGGTATTGCTGCAATACAAAACTATTCTCAAAACATTCCTTTAGAAGGCGACATATTATTTAATGGCGATTTAAATGCGTGGGTGAAATTTGCAAATGCATTAAAGATTAAAGCTTTACTTAGAATTTCAGATAAAATAGACGTAGCTACAGAAATGCAAACCATAGTAAGTGAAGGAAACTATATAACCACTAATGATGAAAATGCTGTTTTTAACTTCACAAATTCAGATCCTAACAGCTTCCGTTTAGCACAATTACGAATTGGAGACTTTAATAATTTTGTGTTATCTGAAACTATGGAAAATATTCTTTTAGATTATAGTGATTCAAGAATAAGTACTTTTTTTAGACCATTTGCAAATTCAAATTCAGAAGAATTTAATGGGCTAATTAATGGTATTGATGCCTCTTCAACCTCTATTGCTTTAGCCGATTATTCTTTAGCAGGAACAGCTTTTAGAGAAGATACTTCGGTTTTAGATGCTAATTTTATTACCGCCTGGGAAGTACAATTTGCACTTGCCGAAGCTGCCCAAAAAGGATTAATAACAGCCAACGCAGAAGAATTATATAATAACGGAGTCGCTCTTGCTTTTGAGTATTGGCAAACCGAAATGCCTACAGATTATTTAACAGGAAATGCTGCATTTAATGCTCCAGGAACAACGCCGCTACAACAAATTATTACTCAAAAATGGATTGCCAATTTAATAAATGGTTACGAAGGTTGGATAGAATATCGCCGTACAGGATTTCCAGAACTTAACCCAATTTCGGCAAGTTTAAACAACAATTTAATTCCGGTAAGAATGCCTTATCCTGCAGAGGAAGAAGCTTTAAATGCAGAAAACTACCAAGCAGCAGCAAGCGCAACAAACGACAACAGTATTAACTTCCCAGTTTGGTGGGACGAAAATTAAAATATGAGTACAGAAATATGGCAATGGGTTTTAGTAGTAGGATCAAGTTTAATCTTGTTCCTACTTTCGCCATTGGCAAAAACCAGCGACTCTTTTTTTAAAGCAAACCATAATAAAAAATCACCAAATGTATTAGTACTTACTGGAAGTTTAATTATCTCATGGATTTTTGCCAAAAGTATTACTAATGCTGCTAATTTAGGTTTAGACTTTGGTTTAGTTGGTGGTATTGCTTACGCTGGTTATTACTTAAGTTTTGCAGTTGCTGGTGTTTTAATTTATAAACTAAGAACTAAAGGTGGTTTTAATAGTATTCATGAATTTTTAACCAGTAAATATGGGCGTCGTGCAGTTGCATTATTTTCAATATTAATAATCATTCGTTTGTTTAATGAAGTTTGGAGTAATACTATGGTTATTGGCTCATACTTTGGTGTGCAAGGTTCTACACCTTACTTTACTGCTATTATTGTATTTACATTATTAACATTAGCCTATGCTATTAAAGGAGGTTTAAGCAGCTCTATTTTTACAGATGTTATACAAATGGTGTTGTTTTCAATTTTATTAATAATTATTTTATATAGTATTTTTTCTGTAGAAAATTTTTCGGCAAGCCAAGTAATTTCATCAGGAACTTGGAGTTTTGAGTTAGGCTTAAACCTCTTTTTTGCAGCCATTTTACAATCGTTTAGCTATCCTTTTCATGATCCTGTTTTAACAGATCGTGCATTTATAAGTACACCTAAAGTGACTTTAAAAAGTTTTCTTTGGGCAAGCGTTCTAGGTGGTTTGTGTATTATATTATTTAGCATTATTGGTATTTATGCGCAAACACAAGGTTTTAAAGGTCAAGCCGCTGTAGAGGTTGGCAAAGCTTTTGGTGTTGTTATTTTATTAGTTATTAATTTTATAATGATAACTTCTGCTGCATCAACATTAGACTCTACATTTTCATCATTTTCAAAATTATTAGCAGTAGATTTAGGCTTCGGAAAAAACATTTCTTTTGGTAGGCTAGCCATGGTAGCAATTGCTATTTTAGGTACTATTCCAATATTTTTTAATGCCGAAATCCTTTCAGCAACTACAATTTCAGGAACAATGGTTATTGGCTTAACTCCAATATTTCTGTTTTGGAATGTAAATGTTCCAAGGTTAAGCTTCTATTTAAGTGTGGTTTGTGGTCTTGTTTTTGGTTTTTTATTAGTATTTAATGCTTTTCCAGAATCTTTAATTTTTACAACAGGTAAATATGCACAATTATTGTGGGTAAATATTTGGGGTATTTTAAGTTGTATCGTATTATACTTTTTGCCAAAAGCTTTTTTAAAATAATAAACTTTCTGTTTTATAGCAGAATTATATATGAATAAAAAAATAAACAACATAGGAACATTAAAAGGTAAAGTATTACTTTTTGGTGGCGTTTACAGTAATCTTCAAGCACTTGAAGCATTAAAAGCAATTGCCGAAAAAGAAGAAATTCCTGCCGAAAACTGTATTTGCACAGGAGATATAGTTGGCTATTGCGCACAACCTGAAGAAACCGTACAGTTATTTAAACTTTGGAAAGCTAATAGTATTTTAGGTAATGTAGAAATACAATTAATTGAAAATGCTGAAGATTGTGGTTGCGATTTTACCGAAGGCTCTCGATGCGATGGCTTTTCAAAATTATGGTATCCTTACGCACAAAGTTTACTTTCTAAAAGTTCTATAAACCATCTTGAAACTTTCCCAGATCACATTGTTTTTGAATATGCTGGCAAAAAAATCAGCGTTGTACATGGTGATTACTTTAATGTTTCGGAATTTATATTTAAATCTACTTCTTGGCAAAAAAAAGAAGAGACCTTTAATGCAACCCAAAGCGATGTTATAGTTGCTGGACACTGTGGTTTGCCTTTTTATCATGAAGAAAACAATAAGTTATGGCTAAATCCAGGTGTTATTGGTATGCCTGCTAACGATGGTTCGCCTCAAGTTTGGTATGCTATTTTAGATGACACTAACGGAGATTTGAAATTTAAACACCATAACCTCGACTATAATTATAAGCTTACTAATAAGCTTATGCAAAACGGTTTATTACCAGAAGAATATGCCCGAACTATTGTTACAGGAATTTGGGATAATACCGAAATTTTACCAGCAGTAGAAAGTGGTTTGCAAGGTTTTGGCATCACACTTTAATTGATTAAATTACAGTACCATGAAACACGTTATACTTATACTAATTGCTTTATTTTCTGTAGAATTATCTGCACAAAAAACTATAGACGATTTGCTAAAACAGTACAACGATAATGGTGTACCATATATAAGTGTAGAAGAATTAGCAATGCCTAAAACCAATGCTATTATTTTTGATACACGTGAACCAAAAGAATATGAAGTCAGCCATTTAAAAAATGCTGTTTGCGTTGGTTACGATAATTTTGATTTGGCTTCAATTGAAAAAAAATACCCTAATAAATCCGAAAAAATAGTAGTCTATTGTTCGCTTGGTATTCGCTCTGAAACTATAGGCGAAAAACTAAAAAAAGCAGGATACACAAATGTTTATAATTTATACGGTGGTATTTTTGAATGGAAAAATAAAGATTTTACTGTTATAGATTCTCAAAATAACGAAACAGAAAACATACATACTTTTAGCAAAACGTGGAGTAAATGGCTTAAAAAAGGTAAAAAAGTGTTTAAAAAAGATGAAAAACAACCTAAAAACTCTAAAAAGCAATAAAAATGCGTAAGAATCTTATAATAACCTTTACACGTAATCCAGAGTTAGGAAAATGTAAAACACGTTTAGCAAAAACTATTGGAGACGAAGCAGCATTACGAGTTTACAAATATCTTTTACAGCATACAGAACAGGTTATTAAACAAGTTGATGCAGATAAAGCAGTCTATTATTCTGTAAAAATTAGAGAGAACGATTTATGGGATGCTTCAGTATTTCAAAAATACCAGCAAGTTGGAGACGATTTAGGTATTAGAATGCAAAACGCATTTAAAAATGGATTTGACAACAACTACCAAAAAATAGTAATTGTTGGTAGCGATTTATTTCATTTACAACCGCAACATATAGAAGACGCTTTTAAAGCCTTAGATAGTAATGATGTTGTAATTGGTCCAGCAGAAGATGGCGGTTATTATCTATTAGGCATGAAAACATTACACACTTCGGTTTTTAAAAATAAAAATTGGGGAACAGAAACTGTTTTTAGCGATACAATTTCTAACTTAACAAACCAAAAAATTCATTTATTAGAAACATTAAATGATATAGATTTATACGAAGATTTAGAACATATTAAACCACTACAAAATATTATAAAAAACAATGATTAAATACATAAAAAAAACAGTAGAATACTTAAAAGAGAAAGGTTTTAATAATCCTGAAGTTGGTATTATTCTAGGTACTGGTTTAAGTAAAATTACAGATGAGCTTGAGGTTATTGAAGAGGTAAGTTACAACCACATTCCACATTTTCCAACTGCTACTGTAGAGTTTCATAAAGGAAAACTTATTTATGGTAAACTAGAAGGTAAAACTGTAATTGTTATGCAAGGTAGGTTTCATATTTACGAAGGTTACACCTTACAAGATGTAACATATCCTGTGCGTGTAATGGAAAAACTTGGCATAAAAACGCTGTTAGTTTCAAACGCATCTGGTGCAATAAATTTAGACTTCAAAAAAGGTGAATTAATGTTAATTGACGACCATATTAACTTACAAGGTAGTTCGCCATTAGCATTTAAAGGTGTTGAAAAACTTGGAGAACGTTTTACAGATATGAGTGCGCCTTATGATGCAGAAATAAATTCAAAATTTGAAGCCATTGCAAAAGCCAATAATATTAAACTTCATAAAGGTGTTTATGCTAGTGTTGTTGGACCTCAACTTGAAACCAGAGCAGAATATAGAATGCTAAAAATTATTGGTGCAGATGCTGTGGGCATGAGTACGGTTCCCGAAATTATTGTTGCCAACCATTTAAACTTAAAAGTTGCTGCCGTTTCTGTATTAACAGACGAGTGCGACCCTGAAAACTTAAAGCCAGTAAATATTGAAGAGATTATTGCTATGGCAACAAAGGCAGAACCTAATATGATTACATTATTTAAAGAATTAATTAAAAGCTTGTAAGTAGATAGACATAAATGCGTCGAAACTAACACAGCTTAATTTGCTATGATCTTTAGTGATATATGAAAAGATATATAGATATAATAAAAAATGCGTATTCTGGTTATTGGAATTATCTTAAAAACGAGATTATAACCATTAACCATTGGGATAACTTTTTTTATGGCCTAATTGTAATTTCAATTCTAGTTTGGATATTAGAAATTGCATTTCCATGGCGTAAAGACCAATCTATTTTTAGAAAAGATTTTTGGTTAGATACGTTCTATATGTTCTTTAACTTTTTTCTTTTAAATTTAATAGTACTCATCGCATTAACAGATACTGCTGCAAACTTTTTTGATGATATTTTAGGCTTAGTTGGACTCTCTATTGCTAACTTTCAATTGTTTGATGTAGACGAGTTACCATTGTGGTTAGGCTTACTTATCTTTTTTATAGTTAGCGATTTCACACAATGGAATACGCATAGACTACTGCATCGTGTTCCGTTTTTATGGAACTTTCATAAAGTACATCATAGCGTAAAAGAAATGGGCTTTGCTGCACACTTACGCTACCACTGGATGGAGCCAATAGTTTATAAATCTTTACTCTACATACCAATTGCAATAATTGGTGGTTTTGACGCTAAACACGTGGCTATTGTTCACTTTTTTAGCATAACCATTGGACACTTAAACCATGCTAATCTAGGTTGGGATTATGGTGTTTTAAAATACGTATTTAATAACCCAAAAATGCACATTTGGCATCACGCAAGAGAATTGCCTAAAAAAGGAAGTTACGGTGTGAATTTTGGCTTAACTTTAAGTCTATGGGATTATTTATTTAACACAAATTACGTACCTTATAATGGTAAGGATATTGAGTTAGGATTTCATGGAGATGAAGACTTCCCAAAGGATTTTGTTAGTCAGGAATTGTATCCTATAAAATTTAAAAAATAAATCTATTTATGAAAAAGTTACTTTTTTTAGCTTGTGTTGCTTTAACCTTAAACAGTTGTTTTTCGGCTAAAGGTTTACCAGTAAAAACAGTGGATACTGTAAGTAAAAATTCACAAACAGAAAGCACAAAAACTACACAAACAGTAGATCATGCTCAGTTTGATGCTTTGCTAAAAAAATACGTCGCTAAAATTGGCGATGTAGATTACAAAGGTTTTAAAAATGATAGCGATAAATTAAACAGTTATATTAATTACCTGGAACAACAAACACCGTCTAAAGCTTGGAGTGTAGAAACACAACTAGCTTATTTTATTAATGTTTACAATGCCAATACCATAAAACTTATAATAGAAAACTATCCTACAGAAAGCATTAAGGATATTGACAAACCATGGTTAAAAAACAGATTTAAAATAGGTGATAATGAATTTTCTTTAGCGGGATTAGAAAATGGAATTTTACGTAAAATGAATGAACCTAGAATACATTTTGCTATTAATTGCGCATCAACCTCATGCCCAAAATTATTAGATGAAGCTTATACTGAAGCTAATGTCATGGCATTAATGGAGCGTGCCACAAAAGAATTTATAAACAACAATTCTAAAAACCAAATAGCTTCAGATAGCATTAAAATTTCTGAAATATTTAAATGGTATAAAAGTGATTTTACTGAAAATGGTTCTGTTATAGACTATATCAATAAATACAGTGATACCAAAATAAACGCCAATACCAAAGTAGAGTATTTAGATTATGATTGGAGTTTAAATGAACAAAACTAAACAGCTAATTATTTCGTAAATGATTCTATGATTAGCATAGTAATTCCTATTTTAAACGAAGCAGACAATATTGAAAATTTACTTTTTCATTTAATTGATAATGCTTCATTACAAAACATTCAAGAAATAATTGTTGTCGATGGTGGCAGTACAGATGGTTCTCAAGAAATTGTAAGAAACCTTGATTTAAAGGTAAAGCTTATAAACTCTGAAAAAGGAAGAGCCAAACAAATGAATACTGGAGCAAAAATGGCTTCTGGTGAGATTTTGTACTTTTTACATGCCGATTCTTTTCCGCCAACACATTACGATAAATATATTATAGAAGAAGTAAAACAGAATAACCAAGCTGGTTGTTTTCGCTTAACTTTTAACAACAACCATTGGTGGTTACGTTTAGCAAGTTGGCTTACACAATTTAAATGGCGTGCTTGTCGTGGTGGTGACCAAAGTCAATTTATAACAAAAGCCTTGTTTGAAGATATTGGTGGTTTTGATGAAAGCTATATTATTTATGAAGATAATATTTTAATTAATGAACTTTATAAACGCAACGAATTTGTTGTGATTAATAAAAAAATTGAGACATCAGATAGGTTATACAAACGTCACGGTATTTGGAAATTACAATACCACTTTTGGGCTATTTATGTAAAAAAATGGTTTGGTGCTAGTGCCGAAGATTTATGTGCGTATTATAAAAAACACATTGCTTAAATATTTAGCATAAAAAACTAGTGCGAATCGTTAAAAGATTTTGGGTTTCTTCCTTTTTCATTAGCATACATTTTTTGCACCTCATCACTTTGTATTACAGCTTTTGTATCTAAATTTATAGCAGAAACTTTTCCTGTAAAAGCAGCGCCTGTATCTACATTCCACACATTTATAGCTTGCATTGGTTCTGTAGAATTAAATCGGGTTGTTGGTGTATGCCCAATATAAATTTCTTTGTAGTGTTTTAATCTGTTTGGATAAAGTGCTGAGTCTTCTTTTATACGCTTATCCATAACTAAAGCCATTTCCCAAAGTGTTCTATCTGTATAAAAACTTTTTTCAAAAACTTCTTTTTCTACACCATGCATAGAAGTAAAACCAGCATGTAAAAATAAACGGTTGTTATGGTCTATAAAATAAATTTTCATGTCTTGAAAAAACTCAAGATGTTTCTGTTTTTCTTTTTCCGAAAAACCATTATAACTCTCCACAGTATCTTTTCCTCCATGCATTAACCAAGCGTCATTAGTAGCTCCAGATTTTAACCATTTTTCGCACCAAACATCATGATTTCCTTTTATAAAAACACAATTATATTTTTCAGAAAAATTAATTAAATATTGAATAACTTGAGCCGATTCGCTCCAACCATCTACATAATCTCCAAGAAAAATAAAGTGATCGTTCTCTTGTATTTCAATACGCTCTAATACTTGTTTTAAAGCTTTTAAACCGCCATGAATATCTCCAATGGCAAATGTTCTATGTAATTTCATAATTATAATTTATAACAAGTTATAAATATTATCATTCTAATACTAAAAACAAAAAATGAAAGATTAAGAAAATTTATAGAAAAGGTTAATTAAAAATATTGCCCAATGCCAAAAACCAAGCCTTGTGTATCTCCTTTAGTTACGCCATAACCGTAATCTATTCTAAAAATAGCATTAAAAATACGTTTATGTATAAATCGCAAACCAACGCCTGGATAAACTCTAATATTATCGGCTTGCCCAAAGTCACCTAAATCGCCTCCAGGATTTCGCCAAGATCCAGCGTCTAAAAAAGCATTGCCTTGCAAAGCAAACCAGTTTTTCTCGTATAACGTGTAACGGTATTCGGTATTTAAAACTATAGCTCCAGTACCTCTATCTATGGTATTACCTACACCACGAATATTAATATTATTATCTACCGAAAACGGAGCAAAAGGTGTGTCGCTATTAGTTGCAAAACCTATACGTAAACGCGATGCCCAATTGCCTTTACTTAGCACTTTTTTATAATAATTAAAATCGTTCCAGCCTATTACAAACTCTGGTAAATCTTCATTTCTAGATGTTACATATTGAAGGTTTAATATGCTTTTAAAACCTTCTACATATTGGTAATCGTAATCTAAATCACTAAACTCGTAAATGGCTTTATAAAGCAACTTTTTTACATTTAAATTTAATGGTACGTTGGGATTTGTAGCTCCAAATTTATATTCATAATCTTCAGTAAAATAGTTTACACCTAATTCTATCCTGTTATTAAAATTAATCTCATATAATCCTAAAATTTCAAAAGCTTTATTTCTGTATTTATAATCGGCAGTAGTATTATCGAAAAAAACAGGTTCTTGAGTTGTTAAATCTTGATGGTTTATTGCCAGACCAAATTGTCTACTAAATAAGTATGGTGCTCTAAAATTTATACCATAAGAACTGTAAATATCTTTTTGGTAAAATCCGCCAAAAGTTATATTTCTTCCTAATAAATTAAATTCGTACAAACCTATTCTATAGGCAAATTCATCATCATTAGTTGTATAAAAATTTACCGATGGTATGATTGTGAAATTTTCTTCAATATTATAAAACACATTATAGGTTTCGCCATGACTTTTAAATACTTGATAATAGGCATGTGCTACTGCTGGTAATCTTTTTAAACGTTTAATATCTTCTTCAAGTATTGTAGAATCTAACACTGTTCCTGCTTTTGCTCTAGAAATTTTTACAACAAATGAGCTTTTTATTTTTTTATTGCCTTGCACTTTAAGATCTAAAATGGTTTGACTTTGAGCTAAAAGTAAACCAGATAAAATAATACTTAATGTTAGTGCAAAGGTTTTCATTTGTGTGATTTAAAATGGTTTTTTATTATGGCTTCTACTGGTTTATTTTGAGGCGTAAATTGGCTGTCGTTTTCACCGCCAACCTCATCATGGGCGTGAAACCATTTCCAAATAAAACCACCAGCAAACCAATCTTCTTTCCAAAAGGTTTCAAACAAAGCTTTAGTGGTATTATTTTGTGCTTCTAAATTTACAGTGTTCATACTACGGTCTGAAACCCAAGGTTGTTTACCTGCATAATCAACACTTCTATAACCATATTCTGTAAACAAAATTGGTTTTTGGTAAGTATCATAAAACGATTTAATTGTTGTTTTATGTGTTTTCCAACCTTTTAAACATTCTTCAACTGTTGGTGTTTTACTATCGCTTACAGGAAAATAAGCATCAATACCAATATAGTCTAACTGTTTCCAAAATGGTGTACGTTTATACTCGTCCCAATTTGCGGCATAGGTTAATTTTCCCTTATATATTTTTTTAATTTCAGTAATTAAGTTACTCCAATATTCTGGTCTATTGGCTACAAATTGTTCTAGTTCTGTTCCAATACATAGAATTTCTGCGTTTATTTCTTGGGCAGCTTCAGCGTATTCTAAAATAAAACTGGAGTAAGAGGTTTCTAGAGTTTTCCAATCGGCTTCTGTTTTCATTTTCAAATAGCCTGTAAACTCACCATTTCTAATCCATATTTGTGGTTTTACCATAATTTTTATGCCTTTAGCCTGAAGACTTTTGCCATATTGCTTAACGCCAGCTCTGGTTTCACCAAACCATTGTCTATTAGAATTATGTATTATCTCTGGATTTTCCAGACTTTTTGTAAAACCAAATGGCATAATAGCTGCATAATTTGCATGTACATTTACTACTGGATTTGTATGAACATCTGTTACTGGTATGCCTGACGCTACAAAGCTTACACCATTAATTTTTTCTTGACCGTTACATGATTGTAACAGTACTATTAATGATAAAAAAAGGAGCTTAATATATTTCATTATTTCTACTTATAATTAAACTCCTAATTTACTATTAATTAATTTTAAAATAATGCTCTTAAACCTAAACTGTATGTATTACCTAAACCTTGAAAACTATGACCTCTTACTATTTTACCGTAAGACGCTTCAATATTTAATGTTTGCGAAAGTTGGTATTTACCACCAAATCCTAATTGTGTGTAGTTTTGAGAAAAATCGTTTCCTAAGTCTATTAAAAAGGCTTGTTGTGCATTTACAAATACTGTAGATTTTCCTGATGGAAAATAACTTAAAAAAGCACTTACTGGTAAAAACATACTGTTATTAGCAAAACGCTCACCAATATTTACTTCCTCTGGGTTAGCTTCGCTTGCCTTTTCTCCAAAATTAAAACCAAAATCGGCTTCTGTAAATATTTGCCAATCGCCACCACCAAATGTTTTGTCATAGAAAAATTTTGTCTCCCAAAACACACTTCGCTTGTCTAAATATCTTGCTCCAGGTTCGTCTTTAAATATTGGTAAATACACAGAACTTGTAAACGAAAAATTAGGAATATTTGCAAAAGGCTGCACTCTAATTGATGGTGCAATTGTTGTTAAACCACTTCTGGAATCTATGCCATTATTTTCGAAACTAAATACGCTAAACGCATCTTGACCATTAAATGTATTGGCTCTAACCTGCAAAATTAAACCAACATTTATTCTAGAATTATTACTAACTCCTGTATAAATCTCGGTCGTGTTTGTAAAAAAGTTTTCTCTTAATATATCCTGCGCATCACTACCAGCATCTGTTTGTTTGGTTTGCGTATATAGACTATTAAAAAACTTGATATCCCATTGTCCTTTGTTTAATAATTTTGATGGTGTATACGTTTGTATATTACTTTCTGTTTGTTCTTCTGTTTCTTGAGAAAAGCTCAAAAATCCTGTAGCTAAAGCTATAAATAGTAAGGTTGTTTTTTTCATTTAAAGGTGATTTTTAGTATTAGTTAGGGAATTTATGCGTTAGCAACATGTTGTTATTGCTTGTTTATATTCCAATTATATTCAAAATAAGAAAGCTTATAGTCTGTTGGAATTTTAGCAGTTCTAAAACTGTTTAGGTATTCTATTTCAGACTTGCCATTTACAGTAAAATCTTCTTTATACCATTCTAATATTTTAGAACCGTTTACCTGCTTTTTTTTATTATTTACCTTAATAAAATAATCGCCATTAATGGCTAATGTTGCTTGCTTTTGTAGTTGTGCTTCTAATGTAATTGGCAAATAAGCTTTATTAATTAATGGCGGACAACCAACAGCACCACACACTAAAACAAAATGAAAACGGGCATCTTTAAACTGGGCTCTTAACAAATCGTTTTCTATGCTATTTAAGGTTACTTTTTTTCCTGCTAAATTGTATTTTGTTTTATCAAAAAAACCTTTGTCGTTTAAAGGCGAGCTTGTTGGATAATTATCAACTAAACCTTTAATAACCGAAAGATTATAAGCATTTATCCAGAAGGCTTGATAGTTTTTAGCATCGGTTTTAGATACTGTAATACCTTCAGCTGTTTTTAAAACTTCATTTAATGTAGAAGGTTCTTTTTTTATTTCAGAATAAGCGACTCTTCCATTTTTTACATAAGTTTTAAAAAAAGAATCTGCTTGTTTAAAAAAGGTTTCTATAGTTTGCGCTTCCGCAGAAAAACCTCCCAAACTCATTAATATTATTACTATTATTTTTTTCATAAAACAAAATGTTAAAATGTTTACAATTAAAAATTAAGTCTGAAACATTTTTAAAAACTTTCAAAAACTGAAAAAAAATTCTTTTTAAACGTTATTCGCAATTTATATTTATTCTAAATACCACTTCACGATTAAGTTTTTATCTTTAGTCACGACCTAACAAAAAACAAAACTTAAAACATGGAGCATATTGTTATTATTGGCAACGGAATTTCTGGCGTCACTACTGCAAGACATATTCGAAAAAATTCCGACAAAAAAATTACAATTGTTTCTGCAGAGTCCGATTATTTTTTCTCGCGTACTGCACTAATGTATATTTATATGGGTCACATGACCTACGAGAATACTAAACCTTATGAGGATTGGTTTTGGAAAAAAAATAGAATCGAACTTAAAAACGGTTATGTTAAAAATGTAGATACGGCTGTTAAAACATTACATTTTAATAATGGTGATACTTTACAGTATGATAAACTAGTTCTAGCTACAGGAAGTAAACCAAATAAGTTTGGTTGGCCTGGACAAGACTTAGATGGTGTACAAGGCTTATATAGTAAACAGGATTTAGAAACTTTAGAAGCAAACGCACCAAATAATGAAGTATGCAATAGAGCAGTAATTGTTGGTGGTGGATTAATTGGTATTGAGTTAGCCGAAATGCTAATGACAAGAAATATTCCTGTTACTTTTTTAGTACGCGAAAGTAGTTTTTGGAACGGTGTTTTACCAAAAGGTGAAAGCGCTATGATTAATAGACATATTGAAAGTCACCACATAGATTTACGCTTATCTACAAATTTAAAAGAAATTAAAGCTGATGAAAATGGCCGTGTAAAGTCTATAATTATCGAAGAAACTGGAGAAGAAATCGCTTGTAATGTTGTAGGCTTAACTGCTGGTGTAACACCAAATATAGATTTTTTAAAAACCTCTAATATCGAAACTGATAAAGGTATTTTAGTAAACAAATATTTAGAAACAAATATACCAGATGTTTATGCTATTGGCGATTGTGCACAACAGCACGAAGCTATTGGGCAACGCAGACCAATTGAAGCAGTTTGGTATACAGGACGTATGATGGGAGAAGTTTTAGCACAAACAATTTGTGGTAATAAAATGGCATATAATCCAGGACACTGGTTTAATTCTGCAAAATTTTTAGATATCGAATACCAAACTTACGGTTGGGTTTTTAGCGAAAGAAATAAAAAAGATAACGAGTCTCATTTTCACTGGAAACATGAAGACGATACAAAGTGTATAACTGTAGCTTATAACAATACTACAAATACATTTTTAGGTATAAATACTTTTGGTATTAGAATGCGACATGAAGTTTTTAACCGTTGGCTTACCGAAGAAAGAGACATTGACTATGTGATTAAAAATTTAGCAACAGCTAATTTCGATCCAGAGTTTTTTAGTCATTTTGAGAAAGACATCATTAAAGCATATAACCAACAATTACAAACAGCCTAACCTAACAAGATGAGTAATAAATTAAATCACAATATGTCTTTAGCAAATGCAAAAGACTTATCTACAAAACAAAAAATAGCTTCTGGAATAGGTGTTCTAGGGCTTTTTATATTGGTTTTAGCCTTTTTAAATGTTGGTTTCACCAACAAAGTGTTATGGCTTTCTTTGTCTCTTGGACTTATAACTGCTGGTACCATTTGGTTTACAAACCTTGCTTATTTAGGTAAAAGTAAAGGCATAAAAAACGATGGTGTTTGGTTTAAATCTATATCGTCTCGAGGCATTATTGGCTGGATAACCGGTGTAGTAATGACTGCTTTTTATATAGTACTTTATTTTAAAGCTGGTTGGTTAGGTCTTGGTACAGATGGCGCTCCAAACACTGGTTTGGTTGCACTTTTCGATCCTTTAAGTAAAGTATTAAGTGGTAATCCTGCGAGCCAATGGTTTGTTTATGGAACACTTTATACCGTTGCTATTTTAGTTTTTGGTTATAAATTTTTAATGAAATACCGCCATAATCGTTACGAACAAATTAGAACAGGATCTGTCATGTTTTTTCAGCTTGCATTTGCCTTTTTAATTCCCGAATTTATGGCGAGATTAAATTCCGATAGTTTTAAATTACCTTACTACGACCTTAAAAATATCTGGCCACTTAATTATTATAATTTTGAGCAATATAGAGTAGACGGGTTTATTAGCGCAGGAACTGTTGGTACCGCGTTACTAATATTTGGTATACTTTCTATATTTGTAATAACTCCTATTTTAACTTTTAAATACGGTAAACGTTGGTATTGTTCATGGGTTTGTGGTTGTGGTGGTTTAGCTGAAACTGCTGGAGATCCTTTTAGACACTTAAGTAACAAAAAACAGTATGCTTGGAAGATAGAACGTTGGGTAATACATAGTGTTTTAGTATTTGTAGTGTTAATGACAACTGCTGTTGTGTACTCATACTTAGGTGATGATTCTAGCAAATATTGGCTTACAAAAAACGTGTTTTTATTTAGCGTTGCAGGAATACTAACATTAGTATTTGCATTAACCATGATTTTTAAACGCCAAGAACTTGGTAAAGACGCTAAGCTAGGAGCCATAGGTTACTTTGCAATAATTATGGCATTAATTGGTATGCACTTTTTTAGTGGTAACAGTAATGTGTTTTTATTTGAGGCCGAAACACTTCGAAGCACATATGGCTTTTTAATTGGCGCTATATTTTCTGGAGTTATTGGTACAGGCTTCTACCCTATTTTTGGAAACCGTGTGTGGTGTCGTTTTGGATGTCCAATGGCAGCAATACTAGGATTTCAGCAACGCCTTTTTTCAAAATTTAGAATTACAACTAATGGTGGACAATGCATCTCTTGCGGTAATTGTTCTACCTATTGCGAAATGGGAATAGACGTTCGTGCTTATGCACAAAAAGGGGAAAACATTGTACGTTCTAGCTGTGTTGGTTGTGGTGTTTGTAGTGCTGTTTGTCCACGTGGTGTTTTAAAATTAGAAAATGATAGTATGGATGGCAGAATTAATCCTAAAGAAATTCTATTAGGAAACGATGTTAATTTAATGGATTTGTTAAACAACAAATAAAATGAAACGCTAAGCTTTTTAAAAATGAAAGTCACCATTTACATATTTGTTTTTTTATTCAGTTTTAACGCTTCCGCAGAAAAAATATATAATAAAACTTTTTATGATAACGGAAACATTAAAGCTGAAGGTTGGACAGAAAATAATTTAAAAACAGATTATTGGAAATTTTACCACAGTAATGGTAACCTAGAAAGCGAAGGCCATTTTAAAAACAATAAACCCGTTAAATATTGGTACTTTTACACTTTTAACGGAAAGAAAAAAAGCGAAGGCCATTATTTAAAAGGCATAAAAGTTAATTGGTGGTTGTTTTACGATAAAAACGAAAACATAAACCATAAATGCCAATTAAAAAACAATGTAAAAAATGGCTACTGCTTAATGTACAAAAACAACAAGCTTATTGCTGCTGCAAAGTTTTCCGAAGGAAAAAAAATAAAAGAATGGAGAGACTTTTCATCCTTTAAAAAAGAAAATAAATTGAGCGATCTTAAATGACCAATATAAAAGTCATCATTCCTGCTTATAACGAGCAAGATTCTATTACAAACGTAATAAACGACATCCCTAACATAGTAAATGAAGTTATTGTAGTAAACAATAATTCTACAGACCTAACCGCTGCAAATGCAGAAAAGGCAGGAGCAACAGTACTTACCGAGAATAATCGTGGGTATGGTTATGCCTGTTTAAAAGGTATGGACTATATAGCAAAACTTCAAATTAAGCCAGATATAATTGTATTTCTTGATGGCGATTATAGTGATTACCCAGAAGAGTTAACCAAAGTTGTTGCACCAATATTAAATGATGATATCGATTTTGTAATAGGATCAAGAGTTAAACGACTTAGAGAAGGTAACTCCATGACACCACAACAAGTATTTGGTAATTGGTTAGCAACCTTTTTAATGCGATTATTTTTTGGAGCAAAATTTACAGATTTAGGACCGTTTAGAGCCATAAAATACAATAAGCTTGTAGCATTAAATATGGAAGACAAAACCTATGGTTGGACTGTAGAAATGCAGCTAAAAGCTTTAAAGCAAAAACTAACTTATGTAGAAATACCTGTGCGTTATAAACAAAGAATAGGTGTTTCTAAAGTGTCTGGAACCGTAAAAGGTACTATATTTGCTGGCTTTAAGATATTAGGTTGGATTTTTAAATACAGTTTTAAAAAGTGATTTATTTAAATACATTTATTATAATTATTTACTCTGTAGCATTAGTGCTTATTTTTATGTACGCATTAGCACAGTTAAATTTGTTGTTCAATTATATTTCTGCACAAAAGAAAAAAGTAAAAACACCTTATTTAGATTTTAATAATCCAGAGCAAGTACCACATGTAACCATACAACTTCCTGTGTATAACGAAGAGTATGTAATGGAGCGTTTATTAGAAAATATTGCTTTAATAGATTATCCAAAAAACAAATTAGAAATTCAGGTATTAGACGACTCTACAGACGAAACAGTAGAATCTACAGCCATAAGAGTACAAATGCTAAAAGACCAAGGTTTAGACATTGTACATATTTGCCGTACAAATCGTGAAGGCTTTAAAGCAGGAGCTTTAAAAGAAGGTTTAGAAGTTGCAAAAGGCGAATTTATTGCCATTTTTGATGCCGATTTTCTACCAAAAAAAGATTGGCTTAAAAAAACCATTCCACATTTTATAGACCGTAATATTGGTGTTGTACAAACACGTTGGGGACACATAAATAGAAACTATTCTACTCTAACAAAAATACAAGCATTCGCTTTAGATGCCCATTTTACATTAGAGCAAGTAGGCCGTAATTCTAAAGGACATTTTATTAATTTTAATGGTACCGCAGGCGTTTGGCGCAGACAATGTATTATAGATGCAGGAAATTGGGAAGGCGACACATTAACCGAAGATTTAGACTTAAGTTACCGCGCACAATTAAAAAACTGGAAATTTGAATACCTTGAAGATGTGGTAACTCCAGCCGAATTACCTGTTGTAATTAGTGCAGCGCGCTCACAACAATTTCGTTGGAACAAAGGTGGCGCAGAAAACTTTAGAAAAATGATGACTAGAGTTTTAAAAAGCAAAAACATTTCGCCAAAAACAAAACTGCACGGTTTACTTCACTTACTTAACAGTACCATGTTTTTAAACGTACTAGTAGTAGGTATTTTAAGCATACCAATGCTTTATATTAAAAACCAATATGCACACCTAAAACCATACTTTTATGTTATGAGTTTCTTTGTGTTAAGCACCATTATTTTCTTTGTTTGTTATTGGTTTATGTATAAACGATCTTATGGTGGTGGCTTTAAAAACTTTATTCGCTACATAGGTATGTTTTTCACCTTTTTCTCAATAGCAATGGGCTTTAGTTTACACAATTCTATAGCCGTATTAGAAGGTCATTTTGGAAAACGAAGCGAATTTGTACGCACACCAAAATTTAATATAAGTACTATAAAAGACAGCTGGCAAGGCAATAAATATTTAAGAAAAAACATCTCTAAAAACGTAATTTTCGAAGGGCTTTTAATGCTCTATTTCGCCTTTGGAATGTATAGCGCATTTGTAGTTGGCGATCAAGGTGGCGATTTTGGTTTATTTCCATTTCACCTTATGTTATTTTTAGGTTTCGGTTTTGTATTTTTTAAATCATTAACCTCAAAAGCATAGTATAAAAATATTTTGGGCGTTACCTAAAGGTCGCGCTTTCACTACTCGCTCTTTTTGTAAAAAAAACAAAAAGCAGCTTAAACAAACCGTTCAATCGCTAACGCATAGCCATGTTTAATTCTGCAGTATTTAAAGCTAACAAACTCCCAATTTTACTTACCATTGTTAGTGCTGTTTTATATTTTACATTTGCCTATAACTTAGAAAGAACAGCACACGTTAAGCTTGTTTCTATTTATGTAATACTATTTACAAGTTTTTATTTTTTAATAAAAAGCAATAAAGTAAATACTAATTTTCTAACAGCAATAGCCTTTTTATTTCGGGCTATATTTATACTATCCATACCTAATTTATCGCAAGATTTTTATCGTTTTATTTGGGACGGACGCTTAATACTGCAAGGTATAAATCCATATTTATACACACCAGAATCCTACATCTCTCAAGCACAATATCCTGTAGCACAAGCACAAGAACTCTACAATGGTATGAGACAACTAAATGCAAGCCATTTTACAAACTATCCACCAATAAACCAGTTATGCTTTATTATAGCAGGCGTATTTGCAGGAAAAAGTATTATTGGCTCTGCTATGGTATTAAGACTATTAATTATTGTTGCCGATTTTGGAATTCTCTATTATGGAAAAAAGCTTTTAAAACAATTAAAAATCCCAGCACGCAATATATTCTGGTATATATTAAATCCGTTTATAATAATAGAACTTACAGGCAATCTGCATTTTGAAGGTGTAATGATTTTCTTTTTAATTTGGAGTTTATATCTTTTACATGCTAGAAAATGGAAATGGGCAGCAGTTGTTTTTGCTTTATCTATTGCCACTAAATTAGTACCACTTATGTTTTTACCATTGTTTTTCTGGTGGTTTTTAAAAAAGCAAACAATTAAAAATTTTATAAAACTCATTACATTTTATACCATCGTTTTAGTTACAACACTATTGCTATTTGCTCCATTTTTCTCATCACAATTTATAGACAATTATGCCAAAACTGTTGGACTTTGGTTTAGTAATTTTGAGTTTAATGCTAGTATTTATTATATAGCAAGAGCTATTGGCTATTGGTTTAGAGGTTATAATGAGATTGCTGTAATTGGTAAAGTTTTACCAGTTATTACAGTACTTTTTATTCTTTACATATCGTTTTTCAAGAAAAACACAAGTTTAAAAAAACTAATTACCGCTATGCTTTTTAGTTTTACAATCTATTTGTTTTTAAGTACAACTGTACATCCATGGTACATTGCAACTATACTTATGCTAAGTGTATTTACAAATTACAAGTTTCCATTGGTGTGGAGTTTTATTGTAATTATAAGTTATCTCGCTTATGCAAATACAGATAACACCGAAAATCTCTGGATTATTGCTTTAGAATATGTAGTTGTTTTTAGCGTATTTATTTGGGAGCTATTAAAAAAAAGAAATAAAACAGTAATTGAAGCTGTTTAACTTTAAAACATATTATATAAATAAGTTACAATAACACCTTTACCTTCTTCAAGAGTAATACGTAACATCTCGGTTTTTTTCTCAATTTTTAAATTAAACGGAGAAGCTAATAAATCTATTCCGCTTTGTTTTTTTAATCTTGTGCCTTGACCAGAAATTATATCTTTATTTGGTACAAAAGCTTCATCTGGTAAATGCTCTGTAATAATTACATATTTATAATTGCTTAATTTATTTGCTATATTTTCAACTTCTTTATTAGATAAGTGCTGTAAAACCTGCCTAATTAAAACACAATCTCCTTTTGGTAAATTATCTTTTGCAATGTCTAAACACTTAAACTCTAGATTAGGTAATTTAAAATTATCTTTATTATAGTGTATAAGATCTTGTACAATATCTATAGCATAATATTTTTTTGAAAACGCTACTAATTGTCTACCAATATTAAAATCACCACATCCTAAATCGCAAATAACAAGTGGTGTTTTAAAAGCTTTTAAAAAAGCTGTAACAACTTTTATATAAGGTTCTATAATTTCTGGTTTATGCGAACCTTCACCAGAGTAAAAAGCAGAATTATTATTTCCCCAAAGATTCATTTTATACACTTGGTCCATTGCATCTTTAGTTGGCCAAGCTTTTTTATTTTTCTTTGGTTTTGGTGTTTTCACTTTCAATTAAAAATTAAAATCTATTTATACTTTAATTTGTAAAATTAACTAAAAGTCTATTACAAAAAAAAGCCACCTTAACGGTAGCTTTATCTCATTCTTCTTTTTCTTTTTCAATATATTTTAAGCACTTACTTGAACCGATTTTATTACAGCATGCGTACTCACTAATTCTGGGCGTTTAGCTGTTCTAATTTCAGAGAGTTGGTTCATTAACATTTCGTAAGCGATTTGAGAGTAAGATCCAGATCTAACAATTTGCATATAGTTATAATGATGATCTTGATCTATTTTTTTACTTTCTTCTAATAACATATTAGTATTATAATCTAAAACTGATGATTTAACATCAAACCATAATCTTGAAAGTCCACCATTTACAGTTCCTTTTTCTTGAGGTAAAACACCTATTTCCATAAGTAAATCTGATATATCCTCAGAAAATTGGTTAAACATACTAATACGCTCTTTAATAAAATCTTTTATAGCGGTATTATTAGATTTTTGTAATAATTGCTCGTATCCAAATTCTGCATCGTGGCAAGCTTTAAGTGCATTTTGTAATGACTCGGCTCCAACTTGATAGGTGATTGTATTACTCATAATAATCCTTTTTTGTTTAACTTAATATTATAAAGATATAAACAGTCATTTAACATTTTTCTTAAAAAAATTATAATTAGTACACCTTTAACATTTAAAGGTTTATTGAAAATCTAAATTTATTTTTATACTAAAAAAAAGCCACATAAAACTATGTGGCTAAAAAATATTTAAAATTTAAATTGTTATTTAATTTTCTCTAACTTAATGATTGTTAACACTTCAACCTCATCATCAAATCCATCTTCATCTGTTTCTGTTACTGTTGTAGATGTGTAAGTTACTTTAAAATTTTCTCCTATTAATTCATCAGACTCTAAATCGAAACTTGCTAACACATCGTCTTTTATTTCTTGAAAAATAATAGTTCGCTCATCTCCTTCACTATTTGTATGTATAAAATTATAACCATAATCTTCTACACCATCATACACTGCTTTAATTGTTAAAGTATCTTGTGTAATACTTTTAAAACTAGATAGAGTTAATAATAAAACACCTACCAATACTAACGTTATTTTGTTTTTTGCTTTCATTTTTTTTTGTTTTTATTATTTATTAATATTTAAATCACAGCACTTTACTGTTTGCTTTTGGCTATTTAATTATTTTTAGGAGCAACATATCAAACACTTCAATTACAATTAAGATTATAATAATCCACTCTAATCTACTGCTTTCTTTATGGTCCATTATGTCTTTAAAAAGCTCTAAGTTTTCTTTAATAATTTCTATGCGCTCCTGAATTAAGCGGTATCTATCTTTTAAATCGAATGTTTTTTTAAGTTCGATATTTAGCACATTTAACTCTTCTACTTCCCATGTAATTTCTGGAGAGTCGAATATGTAAAGGTTCTCTGAGATTCTATTTTTAATGTTAAGAGTCTTGCCTATAAATCGCTTAAGTTTATTTCCAGAAATATCTAACTTTCCTTTTTCTTCTAGGTATAATGTATGCTTGTTGGTTTCTACTAAAAGTGTTTCGGTAATTTCAGAATAACGGTTTAATGCTACAGATTGAGACGTGTTTAGCATTACTAAACGAATCATTTCTTCATTTAGCGCTGGTAACTCTACGTGACTAAACTGTACTTTTAATGTTTCTGGTTTTATAATTACTTCTGTTTCTTCAGAAAGTTTTTGAGAAAAATAATTTGTACAAAAAGGTTTAATTTTTGTTAAGCAGCTTTTTATTATTGTTTCTTCAACATTAAAAAAACTTACAATTCCATATTGAAATATATAGATAAAACTATCTTGAGATGTTTTATAATATAGCTCGTCACTATCTTGAAAAAGCAACTGCCATGACAGTTGCTTTTGGCTTTCTTTTATATTGATAGTACTTGCAACCTGGTAGGCTACGACGTTATACATTAGAAATCATTACTATTTTCGTCCATTTCTGGATCTTGTATCGCTTCTGGATCATTATCATCAAAATCTTCATAATCGTCTTCATCATAATTTTCCATTGTAGCCTCTAATTTGGTACTTACTTTTACTAAATACTTAGTGTCTTGGGTAATTAGTTCTACAGCTTCTACTAGCTCGTTTTTTGCATTTTTAAAAGCAACTATATGTCTATCGTCATAACCGTCTGGAAATTTCTCTACCAACATGGCTAAAATTTCTGGTGTTAATTTTTTAAAATCTACAATAACGCGTTTTAAATGTTCGTGTCTGTTTTTCATAATTATTGGTTTAATAAGTATGCAAAAATTAACGGTGCTACAATAGTAGCATCACTTTCTATTATAAATTTTGGTGTGTCTATATCTAGTTTTCCCCAAGTAATTTTCTCATTTGGTACTGCACCAGAGTATGAGCCATAACTTGTTGTAGAATCACTAATTTGACAGAAATAACTCCAAAATGGTGTTTCTGGTCTTTCCATGTCTTGATATAACATTGGTACTACGCAAATAGGAAAATCTCCTGCAATTCCGCCTCCAATTTGAAAAAAGCCTATTCCATTTTCTGAATTATCTGTATACCAATCTGCTAAAAAAGTCATGTACTCAATACCAGATTTCATTGTACTTGCTTTAAGCTCGCCTTTAAGCACGTAGCTTGCAAAAATGTTTCCCATTGTACTGTCTTCCCAACCTGGGCAAACTATTGGCAGGTTTTTTTGGGCCGCTGCATACATCCAAGAATCTTTTAAATCTATTTCGTAATACTGCTCTAAAACTCCAGATAATAACATTTTATACATATACTCATGCGGTAAATAACGTTCTCCATTAGCTTCGGCATCTTTCCAGATTTTTACAATATGTTGTTGTAGCCTCCTAAATGCTTCTTCTTCTGGAATACAAGTATCTGTTACACGATTTAAACCTTTTTCAAGTAAATCCCACTCATCTTGTGGTGTTAAATCGCGATAATTAGGTACACGTTTGTAATGAGAATGTGCTACTAAATTCATAATATCTTCCTCAAGGTTTGCACCTGTACAAGAGATTATTTGAACTTTGTCTTGTCTTATCATTTCGGCAAAACTTTTACCAAGTTCTGCCGTACTCATTGCACCTGCTAATGATACTAACATTTTAGCTCCACTTTCTAATTGTGCTTCGTAACCTTTTGCTGCATCAACTAATGCTGCTGCATTAAAATGCAAATAGTGTTTTTCTATAAATTGAGAAATTGGTCCTTTAGTATTCATCGTCTTCGTTGTATTTAGCACTATTATTTTTTTGTTTTACATTCTCGTAAGCATTGTCGTAATCTGCTTCGGCATCATCATTTTCAAATTTATAGCTTAGCATTTTGTAGTATAATTTTGCTGCTAAAAAATCTGAAGATTTATCAATTTTATTTGGGCATAACTCGACAATATCAAAACCTACTACATTTTTCTCTTCGAATACTTGCTTTAAAAATTCTAATGTTTCATACCATAATAAACCGCCAGGTTCTGGTGTTCCTGTACTTGGCATTATTGAAGGATCAAATGCGTCTAAATCTATAGTGATAAATACATTCTCTGTCATTTGATCTACTGCACTATCCATCCAAGTATCATCTATAGCCATTTCATGAGCAAAGTACGTTTTCTCTTTGTCCATTACTGTAGTTTCAATAACATCCATAGAACGAATACCTACTTGAATTAAGTTAGTCGTTTGGCTAGCTTCGTAAACAGCACAAGCGTGGTTACATGTTGAGCCTTCGTATTCTTTACGCAAATCTGCATGTGCATCAAGCTGTAATACAGTTAAGCTTGGATACATTTCATTAAAGGCACGAATAGTACCAATAGAGATTGAATGTTCTCCTCCAAATATGGTAACAAACTTATTTTTTTTAATGTATTTTTTAGTTTCTTTATGCACAGCATCTACCATTGCTTCTGGCGAGCTGTTTTCAGTCACAGCTTCTGCTAGATAAATACCTTGTTTGTAAACTTCGGTTTCTGTTTCAATGTCGTATAGCTCCATATTTTCTGAAGCATTTAAAAATGCATCTGGACCTTTATCTGCGCCTTTTTGCCAAGTACTTGTACCATCGTAAGGCACAGGAATTAAAACAATTTTTGATGTTTCTAGCTTAGAGAACTCTTCTCCAATACCAGCATAAGTTTTAGTTTGCATAACCTAAAATTTTAAGTAAGTCTTCACTTTTTTGTTGTTCGCTAAATAGTTTTGTTGTAATGTTTCCGTCTTTATCTTTATTTATTAAAATGTGTTTTGGCGACGGTATTAAGCAGTGTTGCAAACCTCCAAAACCGCCAATAGTTTCTTGGTAAGCACCTGTATTAAAAAACCCTATATATAAAGGTTTGTCTTTATTATATTTTGGTAAATAAATGGCATTCATGTGTTGTTCACTATTGTAATAATCATCACTATCGCAAGTTAAACCTCCAAGTAAAACACGCTCATAACTAGACTCCCATCTATTTATTGCTAGCATTACAAAACGCTTATTTATAGCCCATGTATCTGGAAGAGTTGTTATAAACGATGAATTTATCATGTTCCATTTCTCACGATCGTTTTGTTGCTTTTGGTATAACACCTCGTAAATTGCGCCACCACTTTCTCCTACTGTAAAACTTCCAAATTCTGTAAATATATTTGGTACATCTACTTCTTCTTCCTCACATGTAAGTTTAATTTGGTTTACAATCTCGTCTACCATATACTCATAGTCAAAGTCGAATGCTAATGAGTTTTTAATAGGAAATCCACCACCAATATTTAAGCTATTTAAGCTTGGACATATTTTTTTTAAGCTTGTATATACTTTTAAACATTTTTGTAATTCATTCCAGTAATAAGCATTATCACGAATACCTGTATTTATAAAAAAGTGTAACATTTTAAGGTTAACCTTTTCATTGTTTTGAATTTTATTTTTGTAAAAAGGAACAATGTTTTTGTAGCCAATTCCTAAACGTGATGTATAAAACTCGAACTTAGGTTCTTCTTCTGATGCTATACGAATACCAATGTTGTAATTACCTTTTATTTCTGCAGACAACAAATCTATTTCTTCGTAATTATCGATAATTGGAATACAGTTTTTTTGTCCGTTATTAATTAACCTTGCAATGTTTGTTACATACTGTGCACGTTTAAAACCGTTACTTATAACAAATGTTTCGTTTGTTATTTTGCCTTCTGCTTTTAGGTTCTCTACAATATCAATATCGAAAGCAGATGATGTTTCTATATGAATATTATTAGTTAATGCCTCGTTTAAAACATGCTTAAAGTGTGAGCTTTTTGTACAATAGCAATAATTGTAAGTTCCTTTATAATCATGTTTTTCTATAGCATTTGCAAACCATTGTTTTGCTCGCTGTATATTATTTGATATTTGTGGCAAATAGGTAAACTTTAAAGGCGCACCATATTCTTCTACCAATTTCATAAGATCAATATCATGAAACTGAAGTTGATTTTTTTCAAGTTTGAATTCTTCTTGAGGAAAATCAAAAGTTTGATTGATTAAATCAATATATTTTGTATTCATTATAATTTTTAAAAAACGTTAAGATTTAGTTTAAAAAACAACATTTAATGCTGTTGAAAATAAATTAAAACGTTCCTCTCAAACTTGTATAATTAAGTCTGTTGTAGGTACAAAGCCATAGTAGTGTTGGCTTGCAACTATTGAAGTAAAAGCGGAAGTTAGCTCTAAAATTCGGTTACTTAAACGATAAGCTGCTTTTGAGAATGACTTCCTATTGCTCAAAAACCCGAACATATAAACACGGTTCAATTTGTTCAGCTATATTATATACTTGTTAAAGTAATAATATTATAACGATGCAAATGAAATACTTTTTTTTGAATTTCAAATTAATTTTATATTATTTTTTAATTTATTTCTTAATTACTTGATTTACTGATTGTTTAAGCCGTAATAATTTGTAGATTTAAGGTTAAAACAACACTATGAAGCCATATTATTTTATCATTTTTTTTATTTTTTTTCAATGTAAAAGCGACATTGAAAATAATTCTATACAAGATAATACTGTTGAAAATTCGGTGAATACAATGTGGAATAATTTTACTAAAGCAAATCCTGAATATAAAACTGAAGCTGTTCCAGATTCTTGGTTTTTTCATGACAATAAAAGTGATGCAAATAGGTTAGCACAGCTTACTTTAAATGGAAAAAAAAGAGCCAGTTCTGGTTTATATTTATGGTACAAAGAGGCAAATGCAAGTTTACCTAAGGTTGGAACAAAACAAATAGTTACCAATTATAACGGGCGTGCCATTGCTATAATTGAAACTAAAAAAGTAGATACTATACCATTTAGTAATATCACTAAAGCTTATGCTGCGTTAGATATGGGAACTACTATAGAGCCACTTAAAAAGTGGAAAAATGCACATTGGGCATTTTTTACAAATGCACTAAAAGAAAGTGGCAAGCACCCTACACAAAATATGCTAGTGGTTTGTGAGGTTTTTGAAACTATTTGGCCAATAAAAAAGTAATTATATAAAGAGAAAGCTTTACATCATCATAAGCGTTTGCACTTCTTGCTCTGTTAAAATTTTCCAATTTCCTCTTGGAATATCTTTTTTAGTTAAATGAGCAATTTGTACGCAGTCGATTTTTACTAATTCGTATTTAAAATAATCGAAAATAGTATGTAAAATAGTATTTCCTGTATTTTTAATTTTAATACCTATTTCGTTTTTTCTATTATCTACGTAATCTATTTCTTCAACATTTATTTGTTTGCCTTCAATACGTAAACCTTCACGAATTTTCTTTAAATCTTCTAATCTTAAATTTTTGTCTAATTCTAAATGAAATAAACGCACAACACCTTTATTAGAGTTTGTAAACCTATCTACAACTTTATCGTCGTTTGTAAATAATAAAAGACCAGTAGAGTTTCTACCTAAACGACCAATTGGCTTTATACGAGAACTTGTTGCATTTGCAACCAAATCCATAACCGTTTTACCTTTGTACTCACTTGTTGTTGTAGCAAAGCCTTTAGGTTTGTTTAATAAAACATAAGCCTTTTTTTCTGGATTTATTCGAGCACCATCGTAACGTACCTCATCTTCTAACTTTACTTTATAACCCATTTCTGTAACTACTTTACCGTTTACAGTTACTAGGCCTGTTGCAATATGAACATCTGCATCTCGACGAGAACAAATACCGGCATTAGCTACATATTTATTTAAACGAATCTCGTTAGAGTTACTCGCTTTTTTTGGTGAAGATTGCTTTTTAATTGGAGCATTACCACGAGCAAAACTTTTACTTTTAACATTTCCTGCACCTCTACCAGAAGATTTGCTATTTCCAGATGCTTTAGATTTTCCTTGACGTTGTCCGCTTTGTTTACTCATGACTTAATAATTTAATACTCAACAATTTTTGAGGATGCAAAGATAGTTTATAATTTGAGAAATTTATATAAATTCTCATGAGATTACAAGACTGCTTTACAAGCTAAAGTTAAGCAATATTAATCTTTATATTCTACTGTAGATTGCCTTTCTCTATTTACAGTTAATTTGGTAACGTCTGGCCTTGAATAATGACCAACAGGATCGAAATTTTGGCGTTCTTCGTATACACGATTAAAATCTATAGTTTGTATAATTAACGCTTCAGTATTAATAACTGGTTCTATAATCCATTCGCCATCTGGTCCTGCAATACAACTACCACCATTAGCCAATGTTTCTGGGCAATTTTCTAATATTTTATCTCGATGTGGTATTTGTTTTGGAAATCTATCTTTGGTCATTATACTAGATACCGAAACTACAAATGAGCGCGATTCTCTAGCAATAAAACGCGTAATATCTCTAGTATTATGGTCACTTCCAGGCCAAACTGCTATATGTAAATTTTCTCCTAAACCATATAATGCCGTACGTGGCAATGGCATCCAGTTTTCCCAACAGTTTAAACCTCCAACTGTAAATTGTTTTAGTTTATGTACTTTTAAGCCATTGCCATCGCCTGGAGACCATGTTAATCTCTCATCGTAAGTTGGTTGTAGTTTTCTGTGTACAGACTGTATTTCTCCATGTTCGTTAATGTAAACCAAAGAGGCGTAAATTGAATGCCCGCCACGGTTTTTAGCACGCTCCATAATACCTAGGTATACTGCTATTTTATGTTGTTTTGCTAACTTGCAAATGGTATCTAATTCGCCATCTTCAATTTGAACAGCGTTTCTAACATACTCTGCATGTAATTCTTTATTCACTTTTGTATTCCATTCTGCTCCACCAGTTAATGCCAACCAAAACGGATAACCTGGTACTAAAGCTTCACCAAAAACTATAAGTTCGCATTTTAATTTTGCAGATTCTAATATTCTACTTTCTACTTTTTTAAGTGTTTCAACTTTATTTAATAGCACAGGAGAAATTTGTGCCATCGCTATTTTTAAAGTGTTTTTCATACTACAAAATACGTTTTAAAACTAAATCTATATCTATTAATAAAATACTAAAAACTCCTGCAACAATGATAATTTTTAAAATATTATGTAGAATCACATAATGTATTTTAGTTGAAGATTTCCATAGAAAAATTAAAAAAATTACTAGTAAACTAATTGCCAAATAAAAGTAATAATACATAAAACCAATTTCATATTTATTAATTAATAAATACAATGGAATTAAAGATATTAAGATTAAAAAAGTTATCATTTTTTTAGAAACACCTTCGCCATAGACAACCGGTATAGTACGGTAATTTAATGCTAAATCACCTTTCATATTCTCCAAATCTTTGGCTAATTCCCTTATAGCAACAATTAAAAATAAAAATGATGCGTGTACAAAAATTACAGTATCGAAGTTTTTGTAATAGATAAAAATGGCAAAAAAAGGAGCTATTGTTAATATTGCTGAAACTAAATTACCAATTATAGGTCTTCTTTTTAATTTGTGAGAGTAAAACCAAATAGCAAATATATAAACAGAAAAAAACACAACTGCTCTAAAAGACACATAACTAGCCATTACTATAGCAGAAAAATTAAGAACGAAATAAAAAGATAATTTGGTGTTTTGACTCACCAATTTATCTAACATTGTTTTATTGGGTCTATTAATTAAATCTTTCTCTGAATCGTAAAAATTATTAATTATATAACCCGCAGCTACTACTGCTGCAGATGCTAAAACAAGCATAAGTAAGTTTATATCTAATAAAACTTTTTTTGCTGGAATATCGTGGGCAAAAATATATACAGATGTTAGGTATTGAGCAATTACAATAATTAGAATATTATAACCTCGAACCACAGAAAACATACTAAAAAACTTAAGTAAAATGTGTTTCTGTTTTCTTGTTAACATGAAGTAATTTAAATTACATTTTTAAATATTATTTAAATAGGGTTTAAATCGTTTAAATGATTTAAAACAAAAAATAAGATAAATTAAAAATTATAAACAACCTCTAATTTATAATCTTTAAGAGATTTTTGCGCTTTAGTAAAGTCTTGAGTAAAACCTAAAATATAGCCACCACCACCAGAGCCACATAGTTTAAGGTAGTAATCGTTAGTTTCAATTCCTTTTTTCCAAAGTTCATGAAATTGTTTAGGTATCATTGGTTTAAAATTATTCAGAACTATTTTAGATAATTGCTTGGTATTATTAAAAAGCGACTTTATATCTCCTTTTAAAAAATCTTCAACGCAAGCATCTGTATGTTTTATAAATTGGTTTTTTAGCATACTACGAAAACCGTCTTGTTTCATATTTTCCATAAATATACTTACCATTGGTGCTGTTTCTCCAATAATACCACTATCTAATAAAAATACGGCTCCTTTTCCAGAAGTACTTTGTGTTGGAATTCCAGTAGCTTCTATATTATCTTTAGAATTAATTAAAATAGGTAAACTTAAGTAACTGTTTAAAGGGTCTAAACCTGAAGACTTACCGTGAAAAAAAGACTCCATTTTAGAAAATATAGCTTTAAGCTGAAGTAATTTTTCTCTTGTTAGATTTTCTAAAACTGTAATTTTATTTAGAGCATATTTATCGTAAATAGCTGCAACTAAAGCACCGCTACTTCCAACACCGTAACCTTGTGGTATTGAAGAGTCAAAATACATACCTTTATTTACATCTTCTTTAAGCTTATCTATCTCGAAGGTTACAATTTCACTACTAATATTTTCTAAATAGTCTGTGAACTTCTTTAAACTTTCGTTAGATTTTTTTGCTTCAGCAGAAGTAATGTCTTCGGTTTTTAAAGCTCCATTATAGAAATTGTAAGGAATTGATAATCCTTTAGAATCTTTAATAATACCGTATTCACCGAAAAGTAAGATTTTTGAGTAAAAAAGTGGGCCTTTCATAACAATAGATTTGAGTATTTAGTCGCTATACATTTGTTAAAGTTACATTTTTTTTGCTCCTAAACCTACACTATCACAAATATAGTGACCGTTTTGGCAATATGCAACTAACTGAGTCTTAATAAACTCTAAAATTTGTTCTTTTTCATTTTCTGGATATAATATGTGAACATTTGCACCAGCATCTAGAGTAAAACAAATATTTAATTTAGTTTCTTTTCTAAAACCCCATATTTTATTAATGATTTCTAATGTGTTTGGTTTCATTAAAATAAAGTATGGCATACTTGTCATCATCATAGCATGCAATGTTAAAGCTTCACTTTCTACTAAAGCAATGAAAGCTTCTAAATCTCCAGACTCTAAAATATTTTTAATAACAGAGATATTACTATTTGCTTGGTCAAATCTTTGTTTAGCATATGGGTGACCATACATTAAATTGTGACCAACCGTACTGCTTACTTGTTTCTCTCCTTTATCTACAAGAAGTATAGTGTCTTGAAAATTTTTAAAATTTTCATGAACTTTATATGGATATTTTATACCGTATAAATCACTACTACCTTCGATATCGTTATGTTTTCCCCAAACAACCAAATCTCCTTCTATGCTTCTAGATGCACTTCCAGAACCTAATCGCGCTAAAAAAGATGCTTTTTTATTAAAAAAAGACTTACTAATTTTAGGGTTTAATTGCTTTTCAATACTCATTAAACATAGTGCTAAAGCACTCATTCCTGAAGCTGATGATGCTATACCAGAACTATGTGGAAATGTATTTTTTGTTTCTATTTTAAATTTATAATTTTTAAGAAATGGAACATAATTATAAATTCTATTAAAAAAGGTTTTGATTTTAGGCTCAAAATCTAATTTTCTTTCGCCGTCTAAATATACTTGAAAATCAAAATCATCTGTTTTATTATCTTTTAATATATAACTAAGTTTTGTAATTGTTTTACATTCATTAAGTGTAAAACTTATAGATTGGTTTTCTGGAATTTGATTTTCTTTTTTTCCCCAATACTTTACAAGAGCAATATTACTTGGTGATGCCCATTCAATTTCTCCGTTTTCAACTGTATTTTCAAATGTTAAAGGGATAAATTTTTCTACAATCATTTATTAAAATTTTCACAAATATAGCTTATAATTCTATGAATTATCTTTATTTTCGCCACGAAACAAAATTATCATTCGGTTTAGTGATGTTTATCGATGTTTTGTTGTAAATAATCGTAAAAAATTTTATTTTTACCCTTTAACTAACATTAGCTTTCTCGAGATCCCTTAAATCCCTCATCTTGAAGTTATAAAAGCTCTATATACAAATTGCACTGTAAATGGACAAAAAACAAAGAATTATTCTTACCATGCTAGAACTAGTAGTTGAGCAAGGTGTTCACGCAACACCAATGTCTCAAGTTGCTAAGGAAGCTGGAGTTGCCGTAGGCACAATTTATCATTATTTTAAAAATAAAGAACAAATTATTGAAGAAATTTACTCAATGATTTGTCAGGATTTTGGCATTGTTTTAATGGCCAATGTGCCAGAAGACGAGTCTTTTGAAAAGCAATACCGAATAATGTGGCTTAATTTATATAACTATTTTTTAGGAAATCCTTTAGCTTTTAAGTTTATGGAATTTGTAGGTGTACCGCCTATAATTACTTCTGAAATACGTTTAAAAAATGTTGTTCATTTTGTAAATATTAAAAATAAGTTTTTAACTGCTATTTTAAAGAAAGACATTAGAGATGTACATCTTCGCTTAGTTTTACAAATGACAATGGGCAATGTTATTTCTGCTACAAGATTAAAATTTAAAAAAGAATTACCTATGAGTAGCAACCAAATTGATGATGCCATAAAAATGTCATGGGATTCTATTAAGGTTTAATTTGATATATTTTGAGACACAATGTATGCGCTTGTCCATGCATTTTGAAAATTAAAACCGCCGGTTACAGCATCAACATTTATTACTTCGCCTGCAAAGTAGAGGTTTTTATGCTGTTTGCTTTCAAACGATTTAAAGTTAATTTCTTTTAAATCTACACCACCGGCTGTAACAAATTCTTCTTTAAAAGTACTTTTTCCAGATACTGAAAAAACAGCTTTTGTTAATTGATTAGTTAATTCTGCTAATTGATCTTTATTAACATCTGCCCAACGTAGTTGCTCATTTATATTTGAAGCAATTACAAGTTTTTGCCAAAGTCGTCTTGGTAAATTAAATTGAGAGTAATTATATACAGCTTTTTTTGAAGCCTCTTTTTTAATTTGTTTTAAATCGTTAATTGTTTCTTCGCTTGTTTGATTTATAAAGTTAATTTCTATATCAAAATTATAATTACGTTTTGCTAACTCTAACGCACCAAAAGCAGATAGTTTTAAAATTGCCGGTGCACTAAACCCCCAATGAGTAATTAACAACGGACCATGAGACTCTAATAAGGTATCTAAAACCTTTACTGTAACATTTTGTGCTACAACACCAGGAATATCGTTTATTCTAGAATCTTTAATATTAAAAGTAAATAATGAAGGTACTGGATTAATAATATTATGATTAAGATCTTCTATAAGTTTCCAAATCTTAGGGTTACTACCTGTAGCTATTATTAGTTTTGAACATTGATACTCGTTTGTTTTTGTTGTAACTGCCCAAGTATCATTCTCTTTTTTTATAGTATTTACAGATTGATTTTTTAAAACCTCAACATTGAACTTTTTTGCTTGGCTTACAAAACAATCTATAATTGTTTGAGATGAGTTTGATGTTGGAAACATACGGCCATCATCTTCAATTTTTAACTCAACACCACGCTCTTCGAACCAAGTTATAGTATCTCCAGTCATAAACGTATGAAACGGACCTAATAATTCTTTTTCACCTCTAGGATAATTAGCTACTAAATCTTGTGGTATAAACTCTGCATGTGTAACATTACAACGCCCGCCACCAGATACTTTTACTTTAGTTAGCACTTCTTTACCTCTTTCTAATATGGTAACAGATAAATTTGGGTTTTGTTCTGCTATATTTATCGCTGCAAAAAAACCTGCTGCTCCACCACCTATTATAATAACATCTTTAAAAATCATACTCTATCTGGATAATCACTAATTATAGCATTCACTTTATATTTTTTCATTCTTGCAATGGCTTTAGGCGTATTAACAGTCCATGTATTTATTATATACCCATTGCTTTGAGCTCGCTTTACGTTGCTTTCACTTAATAATGCAAAGTTAGGATGTAATATTTTAGTATTTATTGTTTTTGCAAAAGTAATTGCCTCTTCTAAATTAGCTTTTGTAAGTACTGCTAATGGAATTTTATTATTTAAACTATAAACTTCTTTTAACTCTTGGTGCTGAAAACTTGACACAATAAAATCACTATACTCCCAATTTTCATTTAGCACATAATACTCTATAATATCTACAGTTTTTGCTGCTGTATTTTTCCCTTTTAATTCTATATTTAAAAAACAACTTCTATTTATTGTTTTTAAAACCTCTTGTAGTGTTGGTATTTGGTATTGACCATCTACTTTCAAGCTTTTTAATTCTTGTAAAGTAAACTTAGAAACCTCATCTACACCATTAGTTATACGGTCTAGAGTAAAGTCGTGAAAAACAACAAGCTCTCCACTTTTACATTTATGAACATCTATTTCTATACCATCGACCTTTAATGCTAAAGCTTTATTTATAGACTCTAAAGTGTTTTCTGCTACGTAACCTTTTGCGCCTCTGTGACCTATTTTAAGTGGTTGCATGATGTTTTGATTTTTATAAAAACGGAAAACCATCATATTTATTGAATTGAACAAAAATATGATGGTTTTTTATATTTTTTATGGTTTTAAAATGCTAAACCAAAGCCAAATGTGAAACGTAGTCCTTCATTACTATTAAAAAAATTAAAAGTACCTTGTATAGAATCTGCTGCAGACACCCAAAAACCTCCACCGTAATCACTATGCCATTTGTTTGAGTAGTCTTCTGGAAACCAAACTCTACCAACATCTCCACCAGCAAATACTCCAATTTGTAATGGTAATGTTGCGGTTCTAAAAGAGTTAAACGCATATCTTAAATCTGCACTACCTACTAAAGAACTTCTACCAGTGAATCGTTCATTTCTGTAACCTCTTAAACCATTTGCACCTCCTATATTAGCAGCTTGATAAAAGACTAAATCATCACCAATTCTTACTTGTGCTCTAAGGTCTGTTTTTAAAACTAATTTTCGGTTTTGAGAAATTGCATTGTAAAAACCTAAATCTGTATTTAAATAACCATAAGTATTTTTAGTTTCTTCTGGTTCTGTTTTTGCTCCAACATTTAATCTAAAAGTCATACCTCTTGTAGGAACAATTTTATTATCGAAACTTTCATAATTATAGTTTCCTTCTAAAGCAACAAAAAAGCGTCTAGAGTAAAAATCTGTTGCAGATGTTGTTGGTGAAAATGTTGAAATAAAACGGCCTGGTGTATTTCCTATTTCTATGCCTTCAGCTAAAATTTTATATCCATAATCACTACCAAAATTACCTTTTTTAAGAATACCAATACTAGCTTGATAGATACTTTTCTTTACTCTGTTATAATCTAAATCTAACTCGTCGTCTAGGTTTATTGTTTCGTTTCCATAACCAAAAAAGTTATTTGCAAAATTTTCGGTTGTAATTTTACCTGAAACATGTAAATTCCATTCTCCAAATAAATTTGCAAATTCTCCATCGTAATCTAAGCTAAATCCACTAGTTGCAAAAAAGTAACCTAATTTAAATCTATGTTGCTGCGAAAAAGGGTTTCTTTGAAAACCTTTTTTAGTAAAAATTGTTGAAATACCTAATAAAACTCCGTCGTCTGGATTAAATCCTGCATTAGGAATAATAGTACTTGTTTTTACTATATTTTTATTAAAATCGAATAAATTGTGATTATAAATATCTGTTAATTTTACAACTGCTCCCTTATTCTCTTCAATTGTATTTGGCTTAGATTTATGATCGTAAATTTTTATTCTGCGTCCGTTTTTTATTCTATAAATGTCGTTATTTTGACCACCAATAATTCGTGTGTATATAAGGTTATTTGCTTTACCTGTAACCTCAAAAACGTCATCATCATCAAGTCCATAAATCCATAATTCTTTGGTTACATCTCTATTGAATGTTCTATCAATTAAAACTTCACCTTTTTCACCATCTATAATTCTAGAGATTTTTACGTTTGTTTCTTTATTTGCTGTTCTAGTAATTTCGAAAAAATCATCTTTATCTGTTCCTGTTATTATTACTAACTCATTTAGGTAGTTATAATAGCGTTCTGCAATATCTAACAAGTTTTCACGACGTCCTTTTAAATAGGTTTGAACCTCAACTAACGACTCGTCTCTTACTGCCTCTGGTATATTTTTAAATGCTTTTTCTATTACAGCATCTGTAACGTTTTCTTGTAAAAATTTGGCTTGAGTGATCCATGCTTCTTTGTCTGAGTCTTGAATTAAAACTTTATCAAGTTTTATTCCTGCACTATTCATCCATTTAATATCTTTTAATTCTGCATCATAGACTTGTAATTGTTTTGTAGAACCAGAAAGAAATTTCATTATATCTAAAAGTGCTCCATCAAAATTTGAAAACACTTGATCTCTATCTCGCGGTATAGGCTTAAATAATTTATCTCCATTTTCTTGATCAAATTGTGCCCAACGCCACTGGTCTTGGTGTCTATCCCAATCGCCAATAAGCATATCAAAAAGTCTTGCTCTTATATATGCGTTTTCATCTATTTTATATTTTTCGTCTTCTCGAACTTTTTCTATAATATCGTGTGTGCTTTCTATATCATCTGCATAACCAAAGTTTCTTTCGTTAGTATAGTTTTCTTCTGGACGTTCTTCTATCATATATAATTCTCCTCCATAGTCTGCATTAAAATCTCCTAAATGTTTGTGTTTAGGTATAAAATACAATTTTGGATTTGTATGATAAAGTTGCGCAGCATTAGATAGGTCTGGAACAACAAGAAATGCGTATGGATGTGCTGCAGTGTAAAAATCTAGTATTAAGTCTTCAACTAAAGTTTTTTCAAATTCATCTTGTATATATGTTTCTTTAAACAAAACTGCTTGTAAATATTGTGTAGCACTTTTTCTAAGTGCTCTCATATTTAATTCTTTACCATCTTTAGTTTTTAATCTAAGTGATTTAGTTTGGTGTCCTCCACCAGCTCTAACAACTTCTAAGCCTCCATAAAGCGTATCTAATGTTGCTACTTTAGCTGTAATATTTGTACTGTAAAGTTTTCTATAACGGTCACCTAAAAGCGTTTTATATACACCAGATTTTTCTGTTTCTTCATTTGTATAAATTGATGTTTCTACGGTTTGGGGAAAGGTGTCTTTTAATGTTTCAATATTAAATACATCTTTTGTTTTTGGCATCACTTCTCTTTGAAACATTAATTTAGGCTTTCCGTTTTCTTGAATATATATGCTTACCCAAGCGCTACCATCTTTAAAATAAGTTAACTCTGCAAAACCTTGTTCTCCTGAAGAAAATAATCCATTATTACTTAATCCAGCAAAAGATGCTTTAGATCCGCTTCCAGAAACTATTTGTTTTATACCATTATTTTCTATGTATTGCATGGTGTGCTCATGACCCGATGCAAATATTATATTATCATACTCTAAAGCCATTGTTTCTATCCTGTTCATTAACTCATTATAACGTTCGTTATAACGGTCTTGTATAGAAACTCCTCCTTGTGTTCTTATTTGAGCTAATAATGAAGCTACAATTGGTAATGGAATATTACTTTGTGTTGGGAACAAATGTTTTTTTGCTGCGTATTGCCCGCCATGAATAGCATTTGTATACATAGGATGATGCATTGCAAATACGACTCGTTTTCCTTGGGCTTTTTTAAGTTCGCCTTCTAACTCTTCAAAAAAGCGATCACGCGTTTTTATTTCGCACTCGTCATTAATTGTTGGGCTTTTGTTCCAATTTTCTAAATACCATTGTGTATCAATTACAATTAATTGAATTTTCTCGCTAATATCAATACTTTCTAAAGGGCATCCATTTTCTGGTTGAAAAGTATTTTTACCCAATTTATCTTCAATATACTTTTCTTCTCTTTTCAATCCCTTAACACCATCTGCATACCAATCATGGTTTCCTGGTATAAAAACAACATCACCTTTAAAATTATCTAAAGATTTTACTTGAGCATTTAATGCGTTTTCGCCTTCGGCTCTTCCTTTTTCATCTTTTGCAGGTAATCCATCTGGATAGATATTGTCTCCTAGAAATACAGCAACATCTTTTTTGGTGTTTTTATTAGATATATGAGCTTTAAAAGCCTGTAAACCAAGAGACATTCCGCCCATAGGAGATTTACCAGCATCACCAATTAAATAAAATTTTCTATCAACTTCTTTATTAGGTAAAGTTGCATTTTTATCACTTTCATCTCTATACTTAGCTTTATACGTCGCACAACTAGAAATAAAAAGCAGAGTAAAAATTGTTAGAATTATGTTATTTTTAGTCATATGGGAAATTGATGGTTATTTTTTTAGTAATTTGGTTTTCTTAAATCCTAAAAGTTATATGTCTGAAATTGTAAAAAAAGCCGAGAAGTTTGTTTTAAATCTTTTTAAAGAACAGCTTCCTAACACTTTTATTTATCACGATTTTACTCATACAAAACGAGTGCTTAAAAGTACAAAAGAATTAATTGAAAACTCTCAAATAAATGTTAATGAGGAAGAAATATTACTTTTAGCAGCACTGTTTCATGATACCGGCTATATTAAAACTAGAGAAGGACACGAGGAAGAAAGTGTTATTATAGCAACAGATTTTTTAGAAAAAGAAAAGGTTTCTAAAAATATTATTGATGGTGTAAATAAGTGTATAATGGCGACAAAATTTAAAGATTCGCCAAATGGAAAACTTGAAGAAATTATTCGTGATGCAGATGCATCTCACTTTGCAAAAGACTATTTTGAAGAAGCGAGTGAGTTTTTAAGAAAAGAATATGAAGTACAAGGCATTAAAAACTACACAACAAAAGAATGGCTTAAAGAAAATATTACTGTTTTAACTGAAAAACACCGTTTTTATACACCATATGCTATAAAAAATTGGCAACCAAAAAAAGATGAAAATTTAGCTAAATTAATTAAACGAAGAAAAAAGAAAAAAGCTAAAGAGAATAAAGAAAAATTAAAGGCTAAATACAAAGCGCAATATAAAAACGAAAGCCCTGAAAGAGGCATCCAAACTTTTTATAGAGTAGCATTAAGAAACCATATAAAACTTAGTGATATTGCAGATACTAAAGCCAATATTTTGCTATCGGTAAATGCTATTATCATATCTGTAGTTTTAGGTAACTTAATCTCAAAATTAGATACTAATCCTTATTTAACTTATCCTACAGCAGTTTTTACACTTTTTTGTGTAATCTCTATGATCATGTCTATAATCGCAACTAGGCCAAATGTTACTAGTGGTGAGTTTACCAAAGAAGATGTTGAAAACAAAGAGGTTAACTTAACATTTTTTGGAAATTTTCATAAAATGGAATTGAAAGAATACGAATGGGCTATCACAGAGTTACTTAAAGACAAAAACTACGTTTATAATTCACTTACTAAAGATTTATATTACTTGGGTAAAGTTTTAGAAAGAAAGTACAGAATACTACGTATAACCTATACAGTATTTATGACTGGTATAATTGTGTCTGTAATTTTCTTTGCTTATGCAATAAAATCTAATCCTGGTGTAGATATTCAAGATGTATTAGAAGAAGAACCAGCAGCAGCTAAAATTATAAAACCACAACTTGAAGCTACAAATTGTGGTAATAATTTTTATGTTTAAAAAGTTAAGATTGTAACTCGTTCATTAAGTCATTATAAGTATAAAAATCTTTTTTACTAGACTCTGTTTGGTATAAAATATTAACTCTAATTGCCTTTAAACCTGTTACGCCTTGTAAATCTTCCAATTCTAAAATTTCTACTTCATTACCAAGTTTATGCTTAGATTGTAAAAACTTTACATATTTTAAATACTCAAACTCGTCTTCTTGCTGTGAGTAAACTATAGTTAACTTACCTTTTGCTGTAATACGCTCTTCTGTGCCTTTTATATTTGCTTTATCAACACGTTTTTTTACAACTTCGTATCTAGCATTATATGTACCATCTACATCAAAGTGCTTTTCGTCTGTTCTAAACCTAATCGATAATGGTTGATTAAAAACTAATATCATAGAAGCAACATCTAATGCTATTGGATATTTGTGTTGCTTATTATAAAAAGCCGTTTCCATATCTATCATTACCTGCATTTGCCATAAACGTAAATTGTAAAGGTAAATTTCGTTAAAAGAATCTTCTTTAGTTATAGATTCACCAATGTACATATTATGCTCTACACCATCGGTTTTAAAACGCTCAAAAAAGTGTGGATACATTGCTTGAGCTTCCACTTGCTTTTTATCTAATAATGATGACATATTTTTGTTTATTAAACTAATAGTATCATCATAGTTTTTACGGTAATAATATATAACATCTAAACCAACATCAACTTTATTAAAATAATCTTCAACATCTGCTGTTAAATATGGTTTTGTTTTAAGCTGAAATTTAAATAGCGGTTCAATTTCATATTTAAAAAACTGAGTTATTTTTTGTTCACTATCTACCTTAAAATTATTTTTTAAATCTTTTTGATAGCTTTTAATTTGAAATAATAATTGCTCAAAAATTGGAAGCTTCTCTTTTTTAAAAGCCGCTTTTACAATTTTATCTACCATTTTAAGCTGAAGTACTAAATCTTTTTGGGTAGCAGTATTTCTTGCATCAGATGAACCTTTGACATCTATTTGACCAAATAAAGGATACACATTATTAAAACTAATTTTTTTAAAAGCTGGATTTTCATTTCCATTATATTCTTCTTGCATAAACTGCCTTGCAGCACTTTCAAACTTCCACTTAACACTTGGGTGAATAGATGTACACTCTCGTTGTATAATGGCTTGAATAAGGTTTTCTTCGTCTAGTTTAGAACGCTTTACTGCAGATAAAATAAACGGCATAACATCAACCAGTTTATTAGAGTTTATACTGTTTAAAGCCTTTGGTGTTTTAGAAACTAGCTCTAAAACTGCTAATAACTCACCGTTTTCTGCAATTGGAGCAAAAATGGCACTTTTAAAACCTTGCTCTTTTAAAACATTTATTTGAGGCGAATCACCATCTGAACATTTAAAACTTTTATCTACATCTGAAATTGCGAATGTAGTTTTGTCTTTTAAAACTTTTTCATAACTATAATGACAAAACAAATTTTCACAATTATATTCTTCTTTAGCCTTTAAAAGAAAACTACTAATGCTAGAATCATGCACTTTCATTAACGTATTATCTTCTTTATTAAAAACCGAGAAACCAACTTCTAAATCTGTGATACCTAAAAGCGATCTAAAAACATTTTGAAAGTCGCCCATAAAACTTTCTGTTTTACGCTTGTTACTTCCTATTAATGTTGTTTTAATATTTGAAATGGATTGATCGTCTGTGACATCAAAAATATTAGAGATTACAAATCCTTTTGACAAATAACTATTTGGAGGAAATTTTTCTTTCCATAATTCTATATTTTCAAAATTATCTAACAACTCATCAAAATCGTCATGAGTTAATTTTGGTGCATCTTCTGTTGGAATAATCTCCATAAAATCTGCATTATATAAAATTTTATATATTCTAATTATACCGTTTTCGTCTGGAATTTCATAATACAACGGTCGTTTAAAATTGGTATCATAATTATAACAAAAACTCATAATTATGGTACAACTTAAAATATACCAATCATTTTCTGGCATATTTTTTATAACCAACTCAAAATCTGGGCCTGCTTCTTTTATAATTTTTTTAAAACGCTTTGAAGCATTAAAAATAAAATTATGATAAGGAACACTTGCTGTTTTAATTTCGTTTAGACTTAATACTTCGCTAAAAGAATCTTGTAATAAAACTTGAATTTCCTTTTCATGCTTTTTTAAAACCGAAGTTTTACTAAAACCATCTCTAAGTACAGGATATGGCTCTTGAGTTTTAAGTATACGACGTGCCTTGGCAGCAATAAACTCATCATCGCTATTTGCCAATTCCTCATAACGCTCAATAAGTTTATTGAAACTTATCTCTAACGTAAAGGGTAAATTAATATTGTCGTTAAGGTCTAAAATCATTGTGTTAAATAATGCAAAAGTACGTATTTTAAGGTTTAGTCGTACTTTCTTTAACAAAATGACAATAAACAAAACAAGAAAAGTGCCTTACAGCACTTTTCTACATTTTTAATACTATTTGTTATTAATTCTATTAGTTTTTAACTAAAACCTTGTATTCATTTTTAGCTAAAGGAATTGCGTCTCCATTTAATTCTACTGTTTCGTTAGACATATAGTCTACGTAAGTTCCTTTTTGAGGCAAGCTTACCTTTACGTTTTCTTCGGAAACATTTCCAATAAATACCACTTCATCATTTCCTTTGGTTCTTGAAAAAGAAATTACATTTTCACCATTATCAATAGCGTTGTATTTAGCTGAAGTTTTTCCTCCATGTAAAGCAGCATTGTTTTGCTTTAGTGTTGCTAATTTTTCTAATACTTTCCATGTTTTTCCTTTGGTATGCGGAAAACTATCTTTTTCAAAAAACAGTAATCTATGATCTAAATCGTATTCTTGACCAGAATAAATTAATGGTATTCCTGGTGTTACATAAGCCAAAGCAGTCATCATTTCACCAGCTTCTCCCATACGTTCTTTAATGGTACCATTCCAAGAATTTTCATCGTGATTGGTTACAAAATTCATTAAAATATCATCTGCTTCATAACGATCAAAATCGGTTTGTAAAGCATTAGTAAATTCGGTTGCATCTTTTTCACCTTTAGCAATAGCATTCATAGCATGGTGTCTATCCCAACCATAAGCCATATCAAACAAACCGTCTTTTAATAATTCTGGCTCCCAAGCTTCTGCTAGCATAAAAATGTCTTTTTTAGCGCGTAATTTTGGTATTGCTTGTTCCCAAAAATCTGTTGGTACAGATCCTGCAACATCACATCTAAAACCATCTACATTTTCCTTTGTTAACCAATAGCTCATATCTGCAATCATCGCTTTACGCATCTCTTGGTTATCGTAATTTAAGTCGGCAACATCTGTCCAATCTGTATCTACAGGATGTACAACTTCGCCTTTATCATTTTGCGTGTAATATTCTGGATTGGTTTTTAACCAAGTATGATCCCAACCTGTGTGATTTGGTACCCAATCTAAAATAACATAGATTCCATTATCGTGAGCAGTACTTACCAAGTTTCTAAAATCTTCTATAGTTCCGAATTCTGGATTGATTTTAGTAAAATCTGACACTGCATAATAACTACCTAAATATTTGTCTTGTTCTGCTTCTGGAAAATCGGTTGCAAACTTGCTATCTTCTCCTCCTGTAGCTTTACGTTTTGTTTCTGAAATAGGAAATACTGGCATTAACCAAATTACTTTTACACCTAATTGTTTTAACTGCGGAATGTCTTTTGTGAAAGCTTCAAAAGTGCCTTCAGGTGAATATTGCCTAATGTTAGCTTCATAGATAACAGCCGTTTCTAAATCGGAAGCCGAAATAGGTTGTATTGCTACTTTTTCTTCTGTAACAACTTTAGTTTCTTCTTGTTTTTTCTCTTCTTTACAAGCAAAAACACTAAGTATTGCAAGGGATAAGATTAGTTTTTTCATGTGAATTTTTATTTAATATTTTCTAATAATAGGATGTTAGATTCTGTTTCTATTGTAATTTTTCCGTTTGTAACTTCTAGAATTTCTCCAGAATAGAAGTCCTTAATTTGAGAGGCTTCGTTAAATACTGAAGACACATCGATAGTATGTTTTCCTTTAGGAATATCGATACCAATAATGACCTCATCTTTAAAACCTCCTTTGGTATAGCTTCTACTAAAAAAGTAAGGTGCATTGCTTAGCATCGTATGTTTTCCTGCTCCAACGGAAGGATGATTACGTCTAAATTGTCCTAATTTTTGCCAGTGGATTAACAAGTCTTGTTGCTGTGCTATTTCACTCCAATTCATAAAACTTCTTAAAGTAGCATCTCCAACCGTACCTTCTATAGTTAAATCTCTTGCAGATTCGTCTCCATAATATACTTGTGAAGCTCCAGGAGATAGTAATAATCGCGTAGCTGTTTCGTAGGTTTTCTCTCTGTTTTTATCGAAAGGTTGTCCGTCGTCATGAGACGTTAAATAGTTTAAAACACCATAACCTTTAAGGTTGGTATGCAAAAGACTATCGTATGTTTTAAATTGCTCTTCGTAGGTTTGCTGTGCAGCATTCCATTTAAATTCAAAATTGATTAAGCTGTTAAATGCATCATCAAAATAATTTACTTTTTTATCTCCAAAATCGAAAGTGGTTCCTGCCGAAATTCCGTAGTTATACACTTCTCCAACCAAGTAAAACGCATTATCGTCCAGCACTTTGTTTGGGTTTTGCTGCTTAAATTCCGTGAAAGCGTTATCACAAACGTCTTTAAACTCTTGCCATACAAAAGCTTCGGTATGTTTAACGGTATCTACTCGGTAACCATCAATACCAAAATCTGTAATGTAGTCGCTTAACCATTTCATGATGTAAAAACGAGGTGCACGAGGATGACCTGTTTTTTTGAAAAAGGCATCTAATTCTGCAACCTCTTCTTCATAACGACCTTCAGTTTTCCATTTTTCTACCAATTGTAGTGGTAATTCAACTGCTTCATTACTTTCGGTTTTAATGTCTGGAAGGTTTTTTACCAAGGTACACGTTACGGTGTTTTCGTAATTATCGTATTGACATTGCGGTTCTGTTCTAACCCAATCACTTGGCCAAACAGGATCTTGATTTGTAACAGGACCTGTGTGATTTATTACAGCATCTAATAGAATACGAATGCCTTTTTTGTGGGCTGCATCAACAAGTTGTTTTAAATCTTCTTTGGTTCCTAAATTAGCATCGATATTCGTCCAATCTTTAGTCCAATAGCCATGAAATCCATACGTGTTTCCTGTTCCTTCGTCTGTTGCACCATGAATTTGCTCTACAATTGGCGACATCCAAATGGCATTGACACCTAAATTTGTAAAATAACCGTCTTCTATTTTTTGCGTGACTCCTTGTAAATCGCCACCTTCAAAACCACGCAACACACCGGTTTCTTTAGTTCTTCCATAATTTACGTCATTGGCTTTATCGCCATTATTAAAACGATCTGTCAATAAAAAATAAACGTTTGCAGCATCCCAAACAAAAGGTGTTGTAGCTGCTTCTTTTTTCTGGTCTTCAGTAATATCTTGATTTGCTTTTTTTTCGATTTTACAACTGAAAGCAAGCAAAGTTAATGCGATTAAAAGTATGTTCTTTTTCATCTTATACTTAGTATTTTATTTGTGTTTCAATGCTTTTTGAAGTATTCCACTTTAGATTAAAATGCAACGTTTTTGAGTTTGCATCGTAATGGAAATCTAATTTTTTTCCATTGCTTTTTATACGTTTTGGTGCTTTAGGAAAATGATGAATTACAACATCTATATTTTTAGTAGTTGTAATGTATTTAGCTCCTATCTCTGCTTCAAATTCTAATTCTAAATTGTTGTTTGATGTTTCTGCTTCAAACTCTAACATTTCATATTGACCTTTTTCAAAAGCGTTTTTTGTTGCTCCATCATCGTTATATAATGTGCGTTCGCTTTCTTCAACAGATGCATCAAAATAGTAATGTAAGTTGAAAGTGTTTCCGTTATATTCTGCAGTACTTTGCATTGGTTTTGCTAAAGGAATAAATGCACCACCACGTACATACGTTGGTATGTAGTTGACTTCAGTTTTCACAGATAACGATTGTCCACCATTAACTTTTTCATCTGTGTAAAAATTATACCAATTACTGTTTTTCGGAAAGTAAACCTCAGCTTCTTTTTGTTCTGAATGTACAATTGGTGTCACTAAAAAGTCATTTCCCCAAAGGTATGTTGACGCATTGGTTTGTAACTTTTTATTGTCTTCTTCTTCAAAAAACAAGGTTCGCATTAAAGGCGCACCAGTTTGGTTATTTTCAAATACCAAATTGTAATTATATGGAAGTAATTGATAACGTAATTCGATAGACGCTTTAGCCAAAGCTTTTGCTTTATCACTTCTAAAAACAGGTTCTGCAGGAACTTCTTCTTGTGCATGTGGTCTGTAAATTGGTTGAAATACACCATACTGTAACCATCGTGCATACAACTCATCATCTAAATTATTACCTGCAAAACCACCTAAATCACTATGCATATAAGCTAATCCTTGCATTCCCATTTGTAATGCAATTTCTGGTTGAGATTGTAATCCTCCCCAAGTTCTGTTGACATCACCAGACCAAGGTATCATACCAAATCGTTGCGATCCAGAACTTCCTGCACGCATTAAAATAAACGGTCTTGTATTTGGAAAGTTTTTGGTGTACATGTCTTGTACTAATTCTGCCCAATGGTGACCATAAATATTATGTACTTCGTCTGCTGTTCCTGTTGCATGAAGTAATCCTTTAGGATGCACTTCTGGCTCGCCTAAATCTCCCCAAACTCCTGAGACACCTAAATCGGTTAAGTCTTTATAAATATTCTGAAACCATTGTTTTCCTTTTGGATTGAAAATATCTATCAATCCTGTGTTACCAAAATAGAAATCGTAAGTAAACGGATTTCCTATAGAATCTTTAGCTAAAACATCTGCTTTTACCGCCTCGTCCCAACGATTAGAAGTGGTTAATAAAAACGGTTCTGTTACCAAAACAGTTTTGACATTTTGGTCTTTTAAACCCTTAATCATTTGTTTAGGATTTGGGAAGGAATCTCTGTAAAATTCTAAATTTCCCATAGTACCTTGAATGGTTTTTCCGAACCAAAAAATATCGATAATAATAGCATCTAAAGGAATGTTTTCGTATTTAAATTTTTGTACTGTTGTTTCTACTTCTTCTTGCGAATGGTACCCAAATCGGCTTGAAAAATTACCCAAAGCCCAACGTGGTGGCATGGGTTGTGTTCCTGTAAGTTTAGTATAGTTTTTAGTAAGGTCTAACCAAGAATCACCAACTACGATTTGATAGGTTTTTCTACCTGAAATAGTTTCGTAGGTTATTGTGTTATCTGCTTTGCTATCTAAATCTAAAAAGCCAATAGGTGCATTATCAAAATGAATTAAATACTTGTTTGAAGACACCACAATTGGCATGGTGTAATTCATTAATTCGCTTCGGTCTTCGTAACCATAATGAGCTTTATTGTATAATTCTAAACGATTGCCACGTCTATTCATCCCTAACGCTCTTGCGCCTCCACCATACAATACTTCCTCTGGTTTTAAATTAAAACTAATGGTTTCAAAATCGTCTGTTTTTTGAAAACTATTTTTTACAGAAGTCACTTCTTTTCCATCTTTCCAATACGAAATATGAAAAGGAGACTTGGTGATTTTTACTGTTAATTTTTCAGATTGAAAAGTAATTTCATTTTCTGTTTCATTAAATTTCACATCAGAAAGTACTTTATCTATAACAACAGTGTGTGACTCTTTATCAAATGTTTCACCTTTAGGCAAAAATGTAGTTTCGATAATTTCAGGATGGTAAAAACGCATTTTATAATTTCCATCTGAAACCTGAATATGTAATTGATTGTCTTGAAAGTTCGCTATCTTGAACTCTCTTTTTTTAATAGCATCTGCAAACAACCACGTTATAGCTTCAGCAAAATTGTTTTCCCATAAAGCTTCATTATGTTTGCCTTCTGGAACGACTTTAGATTGTATGTTTTTTTTTGAAAATCCGTTATCTTTTAAAATAGAAATGATACTATTCATATCTGTAACGGTTTGGCTAATCTCATTATAACCTGCGTTTTCACCTTCTTTTCCTCCAGCTAAAAAGTACATTTTAGTATCCTTGATATTAGCATGAGATTTTGTAAAAGGGTGCACTTCTGGAGCAAACCAAAATGCAGGAGAATACACACCAACTTTACCAAAAACTGTTGGATGTTTTAAAGCTGCATAATGCGAAATTAATCCTCCCATAGAGCTACCAAAAATGGCTGTATTAGCTCTGTCTTTTTTGGTATTATAGTTAGCATCAATGTACGGTTTTAGTGTATTGACAATAAACTTGACGTAAGCTTCACCTTCGCCACCACCATATTTAGCATTGGTCCATGGAGAATATTCGTCTAAGCGTTTGGACTCACCATTATCGACACCAACAACGATAAGTTTTAAGTTATCTTTAAATAGCTTATCTAAAGTTTCATCGACATTCCACTCACCATAACCAGAGGTTTTAGCATCAAAAATATTCTGTCCATCGTGCATATACACCACAGGATAATCTTGCTTTGAAGTCTGATAATCTGGTGGTAAATAAATCCAAACACGACGCTCTCTGTCTAACTGTGGGATTTGAAACGCTTCAGAAATTATTGACACGTTTTTTGAAGCAGTAGAAACTTCCTTAGTATCAAACATATGGCTCCAACCAGCTATTTTCACATGTATTGTATCGTTTGATTTTTCAAATTTATGAATACGATTATCTATAGTTTCACCTGTATTGGTACTTTCTGAAGTATCCCAATTACCCAAAGTGAATTTGAATAAAATACGTTGTTCTGTTTTTGGAAGTGTTATTTGATGCTTACCATTTACGAATTGTAATTGGTAGTCTTTGTGTCCGCCAGACCAACCTTCAAAATCTCCAGAAATAAATAGGGATGCGTCTTTTGGTGTGTCTTCTGGAAGTGCTTCTACAATAATCGTAACCTGAGAATAGGTAACTTGAGCTAGTAAAAGGCATAGTATGTATATAATATTTTTCATTACGATGGAGACCTCTCGACTGCGCTCGAGGTGACATTTAGGTTATAACTTGGTGGTTAATATTAGGCTTCCTCTTTCATTTAAGATAATTTCATCTTCCCAAACAAAAGTTTCATTCGTTATTATGTTTTTTAATGTTTTACCATTTAAACCAACTTCTTCATAGCGTTTTAAGTCTATGGTAATTGGCTCATCATTTTTATTAATAATATGGACAACGGTTTCATTATCGCTAACTCTAAATAAGAAATACGTTCCCATAAATGGTGCAAAATGAATGGTTTTACCTTCATGAATGGCTGCACTTTCTTTTCTGTAATTAAGCAGCTTTTTCAGGTAATTCTGCATGTCTTTTTGGTCGTCTGTTAAGCCTTCACCTGTAAACGCATTAACAGCATCTCCTTGCCAACCACCCGGAAAATCAGTACGAATAAGTCCATGATCGCCTGGTTTTGCAAAGTCATTCATTAAAATTTCTGTTCCGTAATATAATTGCGGAATTCTAGGTAAGGTTAACAAATAACTCAATGCCATTTTGGTATTTGGAATATCACCTTTTAGCTGCGTAAAAATGCGACTCATATCATGGTTATCTGGAAAAATCATGATGTCTTTGGGTGAGGTGTAAGCAAAATCGTTAGCCAAACCTTCGTATATTTTCACCAATCCTGTATCCCACTGTTCTACTTCGTTTAGAGCTTCAACAGTGTTTCTTTGCATCGCAAAATCCATAGTGGATTTTAGATTAGATTGGTAACCATCCTTATTTTTATGTCCATCTTGCCAATACGCAATAAGTAATGGATTATAACTCCATTCCTCTCCAACTATTGAAAAATTTGGGTACTCGCTCATAATAGCTCCTGCCCAATTAGACATAAACGTTTTATCTGGATAAGGATAGGTATCTTGTCTTATTCCGCTTAGGTTTAGCGTTTCAATCCACCAAATACTATTTTGGATAATATAGTTTGCCATAAACGGATTGCGCTGATTTAAATCTGGCATTGTTGGCACAAACCAACCTTCTGCCATTTCTTTTTTATCGCGTTTAGAAGCATACAAATCTTGATTGCTGGTACGTCTGTGGTTAGAATTGTTTAAAGGTTTGTTATTCTCAAAACTCTCTTGCTGATTGACCCAATCTTTAAACGGTAAATCTTGCATCCACCAATGTGCACTTCCGCAATGATTAGCCACTTGGTCCATGATTAAACCTATACCTTTTTCTTTCGCTTTTGCAGCTAATTCTTGGTATTCTTCTAAGCTTCCATAACGTGGATCTACTTGGTAAAAATCGGTCATGGCATAACCATGATACGACGACCTTGACATGTCGTTAGTTAATAAAGGACACGACCAAATTTGAGTAAAACCCATTTCTTGGATATAATCTAAATGCTGAATAATGCCTCGTAAATCACCACCATGACGCGCATAATCATCTTCTCTATTGATGGTTTTTTCCTTTAAACTTTCGTTTATATCATTAGAAGTATCACCATTTGCAAAACGATCTGGAGTGATTAGATAAATGGCATCTGTACTATCAAAACCTTGATAATCGGAAGCATCTTTTACACGTGCTTTTACTTCGTAGGTTTGAACCAGTTCTTTTTCTTCATTAAATTTAAAATGAATATTAAATTGTCCTGCTTTAGCACTTTCTGAAATATTTAGATCTAAAAACAGGTAGTTAGGACTATCTGCTTTATGCACTTTTTCAATGGAAACTCCTGCATAATTTATACTAGGTGTTGCTTCCGAAATGTTAGGATGCTTCACCAATAATTGTACTTGTGTATTATTAAAACCTGTCCACCAATGAGGTGGTTCGATACGCTCGATATCGTTTTTAACTTCGGTTACAACTTCAGAAGTTGTTGTTTTTTCGGTTTCCTTTTGACAGGAAAAACTAACACTAATTAAAATTACTAATGCTAGTGGAATTAATTTTTTCATCTTAATTAGTGTATTTAGTTTTAAATTTTTACCAAGTTATTTGGCGAAACTGTTATTGGATTATTATTTACAAGAATGTTTAAATCTGTATTTCCTTCTAACTCGAAAGTCGTTTCTGCTTGAGATACATTCACTTTTAAAATTTGATCTCTAAAGTTTACTTTAAACGAATACGCATCCCATTCTTTAGGAATTCTAGGTTCAAAATTCAGCATATCATTTTTAACACGCATACCACCAAAACCTTCCACAATACTCATCCAGGTTCCAGCCATACTTGTAATATGCAAACCTTCTTCTACCTCTTTATTATAATCGTCTAAATCTAAACGAGACGTACGTAAATAAAAGGTATACGCTTGTTCCATTTGGTCTAATTTAGCAGCTTGAATACTGTGTACACAAGGTGACAACGAGCTTTCATGTACTGTAAATGGTTCGTAAAAATCGAAATGACGTTTTAATTCTTCGGTAGAAAATTGATCTTCAAAGAAATAGAACCCTTGTAACGTATCTGCTTGTTTGATGTATGGCGAACGTAAGATTCTATCCCAACTCCACTTTTGGTTTATTGGTCTATCTTCTTTTGGTAAATCTGCAACCGTAATTAATTCTTTATCTAAAAAGCCATCTTGTTGTAGGTACACTTGGTGTTTTTCAGAATAAGGGAAAAACATATTATCTGCTACTTTTTTCCATGCTTCTAGTTCGCTATCAGTAATTTTTGTTTTACCAGAAATACGTAAATAATCGTCGTTATACCCTTCTTTTACTTTTTCAATTTGCTCTAAAGCATAATCGATACACCATTTAGCTAAATAGTTGGTGTAAAAGTTATTATTGATATTGTTTTCGTACTCATTAGGACCAGTAACACCTAAAATAACATACTTGTTTTTATCTGTAGAAAAAGTAGCACGTTGTTGCCAGAATCTAGCAATACCAATAAGAACTTCTAATCCCATTTCTGGAATATAGCTGTAATCTCCTGTATAACGATAGTAGTTAAAAATGGCAAAAGCAATAGCTCCATTTCTGTGTATTTCTTCAAAGGTAATTTCCCATTCGTTATGGCATTCTTCGCCATTCATGGTTACCATTGGGTACAATGCTGCTCCATTATTGAAACCTAGTTTCTCTGCATTTTCAATCGCTTTTTCTAAATGATTGTAACGATATTGCAGTAAGTTTCTTGCTACTTTTTGATCTTTGGTAGCCATATAAAAAGGAATGCAATACGCTTCAGTATCCCAATACGTACTTCCACCATACTTTTCTCCTGTAAATCCTTTTGGACCAATATTTAAAGTAGAATCTTTTCCTAAATAGGTTTGGTTTAATTGAAAAATATTAAAACGAATACCTTGTTGTGCTTTTACGTCTCCATCGATTGTGATATCTGACATTTCCCAAATTTTTGACCAAGCCTCTTTTTGATTATTTAAAAGTGCTTGAAAACCTAAATTTGATGCAGTATCTAATGCTTTTTTAGCTGCTGAAACTAACTGATTTTTATCGTGATTTCTATCTACTGTATAACCACCAAACTTTTGGATGCTTGCAGTTTCACCTGAATTCACAGAAACTGTATAGGTAAATGCAATAGCATTTGCTTGTTTATCTATTTCTGGTGTTTGCTCTTGTTTTGCATTATTTACAAAAACCGAAGACTGCATAAATGTGCAAGTATGGAAAGCCGTTTTCATTGTTTTTGCTTCAATAAACGCTTGCTCGTTTTCTGAACTTACATTTAAAGTGTCCCAAAATTGGTCGTCCCAATTGGTATCTTCATTGGTAATACCTGAATCTAGATACGGTTGAAACTTAATAGTCGCTTTTTCGTTTAAAGGTGTTATTTGGTAATTAATAGCACCAACTTCATCTAAATCTAAGCTTAAAAAACGAAGTACTTTTACCTCAATTTCTAATTTATTTTGAAGCGTTGCAGTAAACGATCTAGATAACCAACCTTCTTGCATGTTAAGCTCCCTTCTAAAATTTGAAACCGAAACACAAGTATTTAAATCTAGTTGTTCTCCATTAATTTCTACATTAATACCTATCCAATTTGGAGCATTTAAAACTTTTGCAAAATACTCTGGATAGCCATTTTTCCACCAACCAACTCTGGTTTTGTCAGGATAATAAACGCCTGCAATGTAGCTACCTTGAAAGGTTGGACCTGTATATTGTTCTTCAAAATTTGCACGTTGACCCATTGCACCATTTCCGATGCTGAATAAACTTTCTGAAGACTTAACGCGATCTGCATCAAAACCTTCTTCAATAATAGACCAATTGTCTGGTTGTATATAATCTTGATTCATTTTTTATATTTATTTATTATTGCGAAGCATAAAATGAAGGGTTGTTTTTTTGATAAGATTTCTTCAATAACTTCGGAATAACGTGATTTTATCTGTTTATTAATTCTTGAATGAAGCTGTTTTCAATTTCGGTGAAATCTGAAAAAATATAATCTGCTTCATGTAATACGTCTTTTTCGCCTATACCAATAGAAATCATGTTTGCAGTATTTGCAGCTTGAACACCAGCTACAGAATCTTCAAACACAATACAATCTTCTGGTTTCATATTTAAATGTTGAGCTGCTATTAAAAACACTTCTGGATTTGGTTTAGCTTTGCTAACATCGTTACCATCAACAATAGCATCAAATTTTGAAAGCAAATGGACTTTTTCTAAAATTGGACGTGCATTTTTACTAGCAGAACCTAATGATATTGGCTGTTGGTTTTCGATTAAATAATCTAATATTTTTGGTACATCTGGTAAAATTTCTTCCTCAGTCATTTTAGCAATAAAGCTTAAATACTCTTCATTTTTTTTACCCATTAAAGATGTAAATAGTTCTTCTGAAATGGTTTTATTTCCCCATTCCAGTATTTTTTCTAATGATTTTACACGACTTACACCTTTAAGTTGTTCGTTTTGCTCGTGTGTAAAATCTATATCAATACTCTTTGCAAGGTTTTTCCATGCTAGAAAGTGATATTTTGCAGTGTCTACAATGACACCATCTAAATCGAATATGAATCCTTTTTTATTCATTTTTTAAATGTCTTCAGCTTGATAAGTAATTGCGTTTTTGTTTGTGATTAATAAGTTGCAAAGTCCTGCAATTATTAAACTTATTCCTGCAACTGTCATTGCATTTATGGCTTCGTCACCTAATAAATTAGAGACAAAGTTAATTCCGCCTAAGGCAGCAATAATTTGTGGGATTACTATAAACATGTTAAATATTCCCATGATTACTCCCATTTTTTTAGGATCTACAGAACTTGATAACATAGCGTATGGCATAGATAAAATACTTCCCCAAGCAAAGCCAATAAGTACAAAACAATACTTAAGATGTTCTGGTGAAGTATAATTCATGGCTAAAAAACCAACACCTCCTAAAATTAGAGATCCCATATGCACTAGCTTACGGTTGATGCGTCTTTTTGAAGTGTACAACACTAATAGCAATGCAAATGCCATAGAAGACAAACCGTAAATTCCCATTGCTGATCCAACTAAATTTGATGATTTTTGGAAGGCAGTATTTTGTGTGTCAAACGCTGCTTTTTGTACTGTGTCTGCCATATTAAAAGCACTTTCTACTGGAGCTGGCGTATTAAACACGTGCTCTGTAAGTGCAGGATTGGCCATACTCCACATAGTAAAAAAGGCAAACCAAGAAAAGAATTGGATAACTCCTAATTTTTTCATGGTTAATGGCATATTACCAATGTTATTTAATATGTCTGGAATGAAGTTATTCTTTTTAGCTTTTTCACGTTCGAACTCTTCCATGTCTTCTGGAGGATATTCGGTTGTTGTAAATACTGTATAAAGAATACTAATTAAAAACACGAATGCTCCAATGGCGAATGCAATTTTTACAGAATCTGGTATCACACCAGAATCTGCAGCATCACTAACTCCAAATTGAGACACCATCCAAGGTAAATTACTGGCGACCCAAGTACCTATACCAATAATTAGCGTTTGAACCACAAACCCATAAGAGCGTTGAGATTCGGGAAGTTTGTCTGCAACAAGTGCTCTAAATGGCTCCATAGACACGTTAATTGATGCATCTAGAATCCATAAAAATCCTGCTGCAACCCAAAGTGCTGGCGAATAAGGCACAAAAAATAAAGCTAGAGAACTTAAAACTGCTCCTATTAAAAAATAAGGACGTCGTCTTCCCCATTTATTACTCCAAGTACGATCACTCATGTAACCAATAATGGGTTGGACTAGTAAACCTGTTAAAGGTGCTGCTATCCATAGTAATGGAATTTCGTCTTTACTTGCTCCTAATGTTTGAAATATTCGAGACATGAAGCCTCCTTGTAGTGCAAAACCAAATTGAATTCCTAAGAAACCAAAACTCATGTTCCAGATTTCCCAAAAACCAAGGGTACGCTTTTTCATAAATAGTAAGTTTAAATTATTACTATTTTGACAAGCATTTACTTATCAAAACTATATTACCTGAGAAGTAAAAATATATGTTTTGAATGCCGTAAAGATATAAAAGATTTTAATTGTGCAATGTTAAATTTTTATTTTGTGGAGTCACGCTCAATTAATTCGGTTTCAATAACTACGGTTTGATAATGTTCTTCCTCTTCTTCAATTTCAAGATTGTCGATTAATAAATCGGCAGCTTTTTCGCCCATTTGCTGTGCGTGCTGGCTTACAGTTGTTAAAGTTGGTGTTGCATGTTTAGACAGCACACCATCTGTAAAACCAATAAACTGCACATCTTCTGGCACTCTTAAGTTTAATTTTCTAGCAACTTTCATTGCTGTTATTGCATAAATCTCATTAACCGCAAAAACGCCATCTATATTTTTATTTGCAGTAAAAAGTGTTTCAATATCTTTTTCTAAAACTTCTAAATGATCGTCTGAAACCAAAGCATCATCAACCTTTAATATAAGACTTCCTTTGGCTTTTATTTGTTTTTCTTCAAGCGCCTCTAGATAACCTTGTGTTCGAAGTTTACCAACACTTACATAATCTTTAGTAGTAATGATTGCGATATTTTTACAACCTTTTTCAATTAACTTAAATACTGCTTTTTTACTACCATTTAAATCGTCTACTATAACCTTATCACATTGTATTTCATTTACAACACGATCGAACATTACAATTGGCATTCCTTGGTTAATTGTTTCGGTAAAATGATGATAATCTTGCTGCTGTAAGGTTTCTTTAGATATGGATAATATAAAACCATCTATACTTCCATTAGCCAGCATTTCCATATTTATAACCTCTTTAGAAAATGATTCGTTAGACAGCCCTACAATTACATTGTAACCACGTTTGTTTGCTACAAGCTCAATACCTCTAATAACCTTAGAAAAGAAATGATGTACAATTTCAGGAATAATAATTCCAATAGTTTTTGTCTTTCTATTCTTTAAACTTAATGCAATATTATTAGGTCTATAATTATAGAGCTTTGCAAAAGCTTGAACTTTTTGTCGGGTATCTTCACTTATTTCATTACTATTTCTAAGTGCTTTTGAAACCGTAGAAATAGATACATCTAATTCTCGAGCAATCTGTTTTAGTGTAATTTTTCGTTTCATTTTTATGAATTGTGGTTACAATAATCTCAAAAATACGAGGATTTATTGTTCATTTATTAAAATTGTTTAGATAAATGCGCAAAAAAAGAAAAAACGATGCTTTTTATTGCAAAATTATCAGACTAAAAAAAAAGTTGTCAACACGAAAACGTTTTCGTAACCCATAAAATATAGGGTTACCGATTAATTAACATAAAATTTACATAGTTTTAACGACGAGAAGTGAAAATATAAGTTAAAAATTAAACAACTAACTTAATAATATTGTATGAAAACAATTTTTAAAAGTGTACTATTCGTGTTATGTTTTATACCATTATTGGGTATTGCTCAAACAACGATTACAGGAACAGTAACAGAACAATCATCTTCACTACCGCTTCCTGGAGTGAATGTTATTGTAAAAGGTACAAACAATGGTACTGCTACAGACTTTGATGGTAAATATCAATTATCTGTTTCTAATGGAGATGTTTTAGAATTCTCTTTTTTAGGCTACATAAATCAGGAAGTAACATTCACAGGACAAACAACAATTAATATCGCTTTAGCCGAAGATGCTTCACAGTTAGATGAAGTAGTAATTATTGGTTATGGTAGTGTTAAAAAGGAAGATTTAACAGGATCTGTTGATTTAATTAGTGAAAAAGATTTTAACGATGGTCCAATCGTTTCTGCACAGCAACTTATTTCTGGTAAAATTGCCGGAGTTAATGTAAGTTCTGGCGGTGGTGCACCTGGTGAAGGACAAAACATTACAATTCGTGGTATTGGTTCTTTATCATTAAATAGTTCTCCACTATATGTAATTGATGGATTACCAATTGACAATGGAGGAGTTGGTGGAAGCCGAAATCCTTTAAATCTTTTAAATCCAAATGACATAGAAAGTATTACTGTGCTAAAAGATGCTTCAGCCACTTCTATTTATGGTTCAAGAGGAGCAAATGGAGTAATCCTTGTAACTACAAAAAAAGGAAAAGACAGAGATTTTAAATTTAATTTAAGTACTAAAACTACTGTATACAATCCAGTAGACTATGTAGATGTTTTATCTGCACAGCAATTTAGAAATATTGTGCCTTTAGACTCTAATGCAGATGCAGAGAGTATTGCTCTGTTAGGGAATTCTAATACAGACTGGCAAGATCAAATATATCAAACAGCCTACGGTAAAGATCACAATTTTAGTGCATTAGGCAATGCTTTAGGTGTGCCAATGAGAGTTTCATTAGGTTACTCAGATCATGATGGTGTTTTAAAAGGTGACAATTTCGAGCGTTTAAATGCCTCACTTAGTCTTACTCCAAGTTTTTTAGATGAAAGTTTAAAAATTCAAATAAACGCGAAAGGTAGTTATACCGAAAATCAATTCGCTAATAGAGGTGCTATTGGATCAGCTGTTGCTTTTGATCCAACACAATCCGTTTTTGATGAAACCTCTCCTTTTGGTGGTTATTTTACTTGGATAGATCAAAGTACAGGACAACAAGCTGCATTAGCACCAACAAATCCTGTTGCATTATTGGATTTAGTTGAAGACTCTGCGGAAGTAAGACGTTTTTTAGGAAACTTTAAAGCAGATTATACTCTGCCATTTTTTAAAGATATTACTGCAACAGTTAATGTTGGTTTAGACAAATCTAATAGTCATGGAAGAAATTCAACTTCTGAATTTATCCCAACTACTGACCCAACTTGGAATGGTTCATTCTCAAATTACAGACAAGAAGCAACTAACAAATTACTAGATGCTTATCTAACTTACAATAACACTTTTAAAGACCTTCATAACTTAACAGCTGTTGTAGGTCACTCATACCAATCTTTCGAATACGATAACTTTAGTTATAACAGTGAAAATGAAGAAGATGGTCAACAGTTTGAATTTATCGACAAATCTAAAAACGTATTACTATCATACTTTGGTAGAGTAAACTATGATTTCGATAGTCGTTATCTTTTAACAGCAACAGTTAGAGCAGATGCTTCATCAAAATTAAACCCAGACGATAGATGGGGAATTTTTCCTTCTGTTGCTTTAGCTTGGAACATTAGTAACGAAGAATTCATGGAAAACTCTGTATTCAATGACTTAAAATTTAGAGTTGGTTATGGTGAAGTTGGTAACGTTAATGGATTAGGAGACTATTTATTCCTTACCCGTTATACAGCAAGTACAGATACTGCTGGTTATCAATTTGGGTATAATAATGGAGTTCCTGCATTTTTTCAAACGTATAGACCTGAAGCTGTAAACGATAATTTGAAGTGGGAAATAGGTCGTACTTTAAATGTTGGTTTAGATTTTAGTATATTAGATAGAAGAATAACTGGTCTATTTAACGCATATGTTAGAGAAACTCAAGATTTAATAGCCACATCTACTGTAGATCCATTTACGAATTTCTCTAACACGATTCAAGCTAACCTAGGAGATATGGAGAACAAAGGGATTGAAATTGGTTTAAACGTAATACCTGTTGAAACAGACAACTTTACATGGTCATTTAACTACAATGTAGCTATAAACGACAATACGGTTACTAGCTTACCAGGAGACCAACCAGTTGGTGGTATTTCTACAGGTGTAGGTACAAATGTACAAGTGCACAAAGAAGGTGAAACGCCATTTAGCTATTTAGTTTTTAAACAAGTGTATGATGCTAGTGGTCGACCAATAGAAGGAGCATATGCAGATTTAAATGGAGATAATGTAATTAATGACGACGACAAATATTTGTACAAAGATGCCTTAGCAGATGTAACAATGGGTTTCAATACAAATTTTAATTATAAAAAGTGGGATTTAGCTGTTGTAACAAGAGCTAGTATTGGTAATTATGTTTATAACGATGTTAACTCTTCTAGAGGTGCGCTTAATAACGTAGTACCAACAACCAATAATTATCTAACTAATTTAAGTTCAGATTTTTTAAATACTGGTTTCCTAGATACAACTAATACAAATGCACTAAGTGACCACTTTGTTGAAGATGGCTCTTTCTTTAAAATTGATAATATAACTTTAGGCTACAATGCTAAAGGAATTTTAGAAGGCATTGATGCTAGATTTTATGGATCTGTACAAAATGTAGCTACTTTCACTAAATACGATGGTATTGATCCTGAGATTAGTGGTGGTATAGACAATAATTTTTATCCTAGACCACGATCTTTCGTATTAGGACTTAATGTTGATTTTTAAAAAAATAAACTATGAAAAATTTATTTAAACAATTCAATTATGTTTTTGCTTTACTATTTTTAGTAACTGCATGTCATGATGATTTAGATCAATCACCAATTGATCCAGACAGTTTCACCGAAGAAAACGTTTTTGCGAATGCAAACGAAGCAAAAGGAGCATTAGCGAAAGTATATGCCAGTTTAGCCTTAACAGGTCAAGCAGGTCCAGCTGGACAACCAGATTTAGCTAATATTGATGAAGGATTTTCTCAATATTCTAGAATGTTATTTAATCTTAATGAGTTAACAACAGATAATGCTGTAGTTGCTTGGGGAGATGCTGGCTTGCAAGATTTACACGGTTTATACTGGACATCTAGTAATGATTTTACAGATGCTATGTATAATAGGTTAGCGCAATCTGTTTCTTTTTCTAATTCATTTATAGAAAATGCAACAGGCTTGAGCGATGACATTGTAACTCAATACATTGCCGAAGCTCGTTTTATAAGAGCATTTGCCTATTACAACTTGATAGATTTGTTTGGAGATGTTCCTTTAGTAACAGAAATCGCAACTACATTACCAGTTCAAAATTCAAGACAGGAAATTTTCAATTTTGTTGAAGCTGAATTGTTAGAGATTCAAAATCAATTAGCACCATCAGGATCAAATGAATATGGTAGAGTAGACGAAGTTGCTGCTTGGGCATTATTATCTAAACTATATTTAAATGCAGAAGTTTGGATAGGAGAATCATTATATGATGAATCCGTAACATTTTCAAACAACGTAATTACATCTTCCTATAGTATTAACACTACAGATGCTAATAATAATGGATCAGCATACGATGAATTATTTTTAGCTGATAACGATGTAAACGGAGCTCAAAACGAATTTATTTTCACACTTAATTTTGATGGACTAAATAGTCAAACGTATGGAGGTACAACTTTTTTAGTTCATGCATCTATTGGAGGAAGTATGGATCCAACAATTTACGGAGTAAATGGTGGTTGGGGAGGATTAAGAACCACCAGCGCACTAGTAAACAAAATGGAACCTGGTGATTCTAGAGCTTTATTTTTTACAGATGATCAAAATTTAGAAATTCAAGATATCACTTCGTTTAGCGATGGTTATGCAGTTACTAAATTTAAAAATATAAAATCAGATGGTACACAAGGTAGTGATGCTTCAGGAGAATTTGTTGATACAGACCTTCCTTTAATAAGGCTATCTGAAATATATTTAAATTATGCCGAAGCTACCTTAAGAGGCGGAAACGGAAGTCCATCTATAGCATTAGATGTAGTAAACAAATTAAGAGAGAGAGCTTATGGCGACACCTCTGGAAATATTACAACTGGAGATTTAACTTTAGACTTCATTCTTGACGAAAGAGCTAGAGAACTTTATTGGGAAGGACAACGTCGTACAGATTTAGTAAGGTATAATTACTTTACTACTAACAGTTATTTATGGCCTTTTAAAGGTGATGTATCACAAGGAACATCTGTAGGTGATTTTAGAAACTTGTTTCCTATTCCTACTAATACAATTTTGTCTAATCCTAACCTACAACAAAATCCAGGTTATTAATTAATAAAAAATTAAAATAATGAAAAATTTTATAAAAATATCCGCTTTATTTATTGCTATCTTAGTTGGATTTACTTCGTGTGAAGACGATGAAAAACTAGAATTCATTGCAGCTCCTCAAGGTGAATTTGAATTAACAAATACTTTTTTATCTGAGTATGTTTTACCAGCAGAAAGTACTACAGACAACAACATAGGAGCTGTATTTGCTTTTAATCCTGCAGATTTTGACATACAAACAAATATTTCTTATGAATTACAATCTTCTATAAATGGAGATTTTTCAGATGCTACTGTTGTTAATACTTTATCAAGTGATAACAACCAAATAGATGTTTCTATAGGCACATTAAAAACATTAGCAGAAGAGTACGGAATAATTGCTCCAGATTCTGGTGTTTTAAACTTTAGAGTACGTGCTTTCCCAGGTGATAGTTCTTCTTCTACAGAAGTATTTACACCAATACAACAGATATTAGTCACTCTATTAGAAGAGCAAGCTGGTGGATCAGGTTCAGGAATAGAACCTGTAAGCTGGGGAATTGTAGGTTCTGGTTACAATAACTGGGGAGCTTATGAAGATCAAACTTTTTATTCTACTTCAGAGTCTAACGTTTTTGTAACATATGCAACATTATTAGATGGAGAAATTAAATTTAGAGAAAATGACGATTGGGCTAGTGATTTTGGAGACGATGGAGCAGATGGAACTTTAGATGCTGGTGGAGCAAATATTGTAGTAACTGCTGGTACATATAAAATTACAATGAATTTAAATGACAATACGTACACTATCGAACCATTTTCATGGGGAGTTGTAGGTTCTGGATACAATGATTGGGGAGCATCACCTGATGCAAAATTTTACTATGATTATGTAACAGATACATTTAAAGTTGGTGTGAGATTAGTTGATGGAGAAATAAAATTCAGACAAAACAACGAATGGACTACAGATTTTGGAGACTCTGGAGCAGATGGAACTTTAGATGCTGGCGGAGATAACATTGTTGTAACTGCAGGACATTATACTATTACTTTAGATTTTAATGCTAGTACATATACTATTGAAGCTGCAGATTTATACGGTATTGTTGGTTCTGGATATAATGATTGGGGAGCAACACAAGATTTTACTTTAACACCTTTAAGTAATGATATTTGGGTTGGAGATATAGTAAACCTTGTAAATGGAGAAATTAAATTTAGAGTTAATGATGCTTGGGATACAGATTTTGGAGATACTGGAGCAGATGGAACTTTAGATGCTGGCGGTGATAATATTGCTGTAACAGCAGGAAGCTATAGAGTAAAATTAGATATCGCTAATGGCACTTATGCTATAAACTAACAATACACATTATTCCTTAAACAAAAGGCTGCATTTATACGCTAATTGCAGCCTTTTTTATAAACTATTATTATGAAAAACAAATTACTTTTATTTTTTACACTTCTTAGTTACAGCGTTTTAGCTCAGCAACAGAATGTAAACTATACTATTTCTCCTAATGTTTTTGAAGAAAATGAAACCATAACAATTACAATAGAAGGCAACAGTATTAATGAAGCAACATGGAATATAACAAACAACTCCTTATACTTATGGGCTTGGTCTTTCGATTTAAATCTCGATAATATTCAAAACTGTCCTACAAATGGAGATTGGACAAATTCAAACGAAACAAATAAATTAACCTATAATAGCGGTAACGATACCTACACTATTTCTTTTGTACCAAGTACATTTTATAATAGAACAAGCATAGGTAGAATTGGTTTTCTAATTAAAGCAAAAGATGGTACTGGAGACAAAAAATCTCAAGACATATTAGCAGATGTAGGAGCTTTTCAAGTAATACAAAACGCACCAGAATCAAATTCAACTACAATTCTAAACTCTGGAGACAACTTAACTATAGATGCTCAAAATACTGGTGGCAACGCAAATTATACTTTAAGAGCAAATGGTATTGTTATAAATACTCAAACAAACATATCAACATACAATTATACAGATACAAATATTACTGAAAACAAAAATTACGAATTAGAAGTAAATCAAAATGGTAATATCGTTATTAACACTTTCCAAACTATGGTAGATCCTGGAAATAATATTGCCGTGATGCCAACAGACTATCAAGATGGTATCACCTATTTAAGCGACACAGAAGCCGTTTTAGTTTTATATGCTACAGGGAAAGACTTCGTTTACGTTGCTGGTAGTTTTAATAATTGGCAGCCAGATTCTTCTTACGCCATGAAAAAGGATCCAACTAGAAATAATAAATTTTGGTTAGAGCTTACAGGTTTAACACCTGGACAAATAGAAACATATCAATATTGGGTTGTAGACAAAACACCTATAGCAAATTCACCAGTATTAGTTAAAACTGCAGATCCTTATTCTACTTTAGTATTATCGCCTTTTGATGATCCATATATTCCAGCTAACACGTATCCAAACTTACCTGCATATCCTGCTGGCCAAGAAAGAGAAGTAACTGTATTACAAACAGGGCAAACACCATACGCTTGGCAGGTAACAAATTTTCAAAAACCTAAAAAAGAAGATTTAGTAATCTACGAGGTCTTAATAAGAGATTTTGATGCCGATAGGAACTTTCAAGATTTAATAGATAAAATAGATTATTTCAAAAACCTAAATATTAATGCTATTCAACTTATGCCTGTAATGGAATTTGAAGGAAACGAAAGTTGGGGATATAATACGTCTTTTCACATGGCATTAGATAAGTATTATGGCACAGAAGACAAGTTTAAAGAACTTGTAGATGTTTTTCACCAAAACGGAATTGCAGTTATTTTAGATGTCGCTTTAAATCATGCCTTTGGTAGAAACCCAATGGTTCGTATGTGGATGAATGATCCAGATAATGATGGTTGGGGAGAACCAAGTAGTGAAAATCCGTATTTTAATGAGGTAGCATTACACAGCTATAACGTTGGTTCAGATTTTGACCATTCTAACCCAAGAACTCAAGATTATGTAAAACGTGTAATTGAACACTGGATAAACAATTTTAATATAGATGGTTTCCGTTGGGATTTAACAAAAGGATTTACTCAACAATGTACTGCCAGTGACGAAGCCTGCACAAACGCATACCAGTCAGATCGTGTTGCTGTACTAAAAAGCTATGCAGATCATTCTTGGGTACAAGATGACACGCACTATGTAATTTTCGAACATTTAGGTGGTAATCAAGAAGAGAAAGAATGGGCAGACTATAGAGTTAATGAAAACAAAGGCATCATGCTATGGGGAAAAATGACCAATAATTATAACCAATTAACAATGGGTTATAACTCAGATAATGATATTAGTGGCATTGGTCACGAAAGTAGAAACTTTAACGAACCAAGATTAGTGGGTTATGCCGAAAGTCATGACGAAGAACGTTTAATGTACAAAAACTTACAATTTGGTAACCAAACTAATACTGCTCACGATGTGCAAGATTTAAACACAGCATTATCAAGAATGTCTGCTTTAGGAGCTGTAACTTTAACTATTCCAGGACCAAAAATGATATGGCATTTTGGTGCTTTAGGAATGGAAAATTCCATTTTCACTTGTAATAATGGCACTGTAAACGAACCTGGAGATGCAGATGGAAGCGGAGATTGTAAATTAGACACAAAACCTCAACCACAGTGGACAAATAATTGGCTTGCAGATGCTAATAGAAATAAAATTTATAACGATTGGGCAAGAATAAATATTTTAAAAACCGAAGAAGCTGTTTTTGAAGGCGACTATTCTATAAACCAAACAGATAATAGTTTAACGCCAAAAATTTATATTTGGGATGATACATTACCAACTACAGAACTTAAAAACGTTGTAATTTTAGCAAATTTTGATGTAAGCAATCAAAATATTACACCTAACTTCCCATACACAGGAATTTGGTACGATTTAATGGATCCTACAGGAAACACAACCATTAATGTAACAAACGTTAATACACCAATACCTGTTGATGCTGGACAATTTAAAATGTACGGAAACCAAAATTCTCAAACACTATCTACAATAGATTATAATTTGAATAATGAATTAACACTATACCCTAATCCTGCAAACAACACATTTGCAATTAGTAAAAAAGCAACTGTTTTAGAAATTTATAATATTTCTGGTAAACTTATAAAACGCTTTAAAGGTGATTTTATTGAGAACACATCATTTAGTATTAGTGATATTACTCAAGGTATTTACATTGTAAAAACCCAAAATAATTTAGGAGCAACTTCTACCACTAAACTTATAAAGTTGTAAACTATTTTATTTCAGATAACCTCTGAAACTTTAAAAGCCACTCAAATGAGTGGCTTTTTTTATAGAAAAAAAAACAAGATTAACAACCTCTATTTCAATAATATAATCGCATAAAACAAAAAATCCCAATACAATTAAGTATCAGGATTTTGTTGTTGGCCCACTAGGGCTCGAACCTAGACTCTTCGGTACCAAAAACCGACGTGTTGCCAGTTACACCATAGGCCAGTGTTTCTAACAGGTTGCAAATTTAAAACAAAGTTTTATTTGAGCAAACATTTTATAGAAAAAAAATATAAAAAATATAATCTTTGTTTTAAAACACCGTTAATGGTAATGATATTAAGTAACAAATAGAATATTAACTTTCCCTTTGTATTATTATATATTTATTGTTTTAATATTACATCTAAAATTTAATAGCTACTATTTAAGCTGCTATAGGCTTAATTGTTATGCTCATTTCATATTTATTAGTAAATTCGCCATAGTATATAATTTATCTTGTTTATGACATCAATTAACTTTAAAAAATGGAACAACATATTAGGTTGGTTCGCTTTTTTTATTGCACTTCTAACATATAGCTTAACAGTAGAACCTACAGTAAGTTATTGGGATGCCGGAGAATACATTTTAACTTCAGCTAAATTACAAGTTGGACACCCACCAGGAGCACCATTATTTCAAATGCTTGGTGCATTTTTCTCAACTTTTGCTATAGAACCACAATATGTAGGTTTAATGCTTAATATGGTTAGTGCTGTTTCTAGTGCATTTACCATATTATTTATGTTTTGGAGTATTTCGCTATTACTACAAAAAATCGTTGGAGAGCAAGATTTAACAAATAGCAAAATTCAAGGTATTCTTGCTAGTGCTTTTGTTGGTAGTTTAGCATTTACTTTTACAGATTCATTTTGGTTTAATGCTGTAGAAACAGAAGTATATGCCATGGCAACCCTAATAATGGCCATACTTTTTTATCTAGGCTTACGTTGGGAAAGAGACATGAATAATCCTCGAGGAAATCGCTGGCTTATTTTAATTGCATTTGTAATTGGTCTATCTTTTGGTGTACACTTCATGGGATTACTTACCATTCCTGCATTAGGTCTTATATACTATTTTAAAAATTACAAAAAAGTAACAATTGTAAACTTTATCGTTGCCAACGTTGTTTCGGTAGCTATATTATTATTTATATTTAAACTGTTAGCTCCAAATATTCTTAGGTTTTTTAGTGCTCTAGAAATTTTCTTTGTAAACACTATTGGCTTACCGTTTAACTCTGGATCTATAATTGCTGGTTTAATTCTAATTGCTGCAATATATTTTAGCCTTAACTATACACAAAAGAAAGGCTATAAACATTTAAATACAGGTATACTTTGTATAACATTTGTAGTAATAGGTTTCTCTTCTTGGTTAATGCTTCCTATTAGAGCTAATGCCAACGTAGTTATTAATGAAAATAACCCTTCTAGTGCAAGAGAACTTCTTGCATACTACAATTTAGAGCAATATCCAGAGACACATTTATTTTATGGCCCGCTATTTACAGACCAATACTCTGGTTTAGATGAAGATAAACCATATGTAGATGATAAACCTAAATACGAAAAAGATGAAGCCTTAGGCAAATATGTTATTGTTAACGATTATAAAAACGCTAAACAAAACTATAATAGTGACCAAGCAGCAATATTACCTAGAATGTGGAGTGGCGAAAACGCCGAAAACTACATGCTATTTTCTGGTTTTTTAGATTTTAGCTTAAAAGAAGAATATATTGTAGACCCATTTACTGAAAATAAAATTGCCGATTTTATTTCTAAATACCAAAACAACCAACTCACAGAAAGTGAATATGATGGTTTTATGGCACAGTATGGTGATAAATTAAACTTATATTTAAATCAAGGAACTCAAAAAGATATTGCTTTAATAAATCAATTTAAAAATGAAGTTGTTAAAGGTAATGTAGATTATGAAGGCTATCATAATTTCCTAAAAACTTACGGGCAACAATATTTAGATATTAAAAAACCATCATTAGGAAGTAATATTGCATACTTACTTGAATACCAATTAGGCTATATGTATTGGCGTTATTTTATGTGGAATTTTACAGGACGCCAAGACGATATTCAAGGAGAATATAACAACCATGGTAATTGGATAAGCGGTATAAAAGCTTTTGATGCATGGCATTTAGGACAGTCTCAAGATAATTTACCTAGCGATGTAGAAAATAATAAAGCAAGAAACACCTATTACTTTTTGCCTTTAATTTTAGGACTAATAGGCTTATTCTTTATTTTTAATAAAGACAAAAAACTCTTTTGGGTATTACTTGTATTTTTCTTGTTTACAGGTTTAGCAATACAAGTTTATACCAATGTTAGACCTTTTGAGCCTCGTGAAAGAGATTACTCTGTCGTAGGTTCATTTTATGTATTTGCAATTTGGATTGGTTTTGGTGTTTATGCAATTTTCGACATGCTTAAAACCAAAATAAAAAACAGCATGCTCGCGCCTGCTGTTGGTTTAGTATGCTTAATTCTAGTACCTGGAATTTTAGCAGCAAATAACTGGGACGACCATGATAGGTCTAACAAGTACACAGCATTATCTATGGCAAAAAAATATTTAGATTCTTGTGCAGAAAATGCCATACTATTTTCAATAGGAGATAACGATACATTTGCACTTTGGTATGCACAGGAAATTGAAAATTATAGAACCGATGTGCGTGTAGTTAATACCAGTTTATTTCAAACCGATTGGTATATAGACCAAATGAAACGTAAAGCCTATGAAAGCGACCCAGTACCTTCTCAATTAACTCATGACCAATACAAGTACGGTACACGAGATTATATCATGAAACGTACTAATTATTACGACCCTAAAACTGAAGAGTACAAACCTACTTTTAGCAGAGACACGCTTTCTATTAAAGAATTTTTAGATTTTGTTTCAAGCGACAACCCTAAAACTAAATTTAAACGTATAATTCAATTGCAAGGCGAAGATCCAAAACAATACCCATCGCAATTACTAAACACAAACTATTTTCCGGTAGAAAATATTCGAGTTCCGGTTAATAAAAATGAAGTTTTAAGTAATGGCCTTGTAAAAGAAAAGGATGCAGATCAAATTGTAGATTATATAGACATTAAAATTAAAGAAAGTGCCATATACAAGCAACGTTTATTAATGTTAGACATTGTTGGTAACAATAACTGGGAAAGACCAATTTACTTTACTGGTGGAGCTTTTGGAGATGATGATTACATCTGGATGAAAGACTATTTACAACTAGATGGTATGTGTTATAAATTAGTACCTATTAAAACACCTGTTGAACGTGCAAATCCATTTGATATGGGTCGTGTAGACAGTGATTTAATGTATAATAAAGTTAAAAATTGGGATTGGGGAAATAGCGGTAGCGATAAAATTTACCATGATCCTGAAACGCGTAAAAACGCTATAACATATAGAGGTAACTTAGCACGTTTAATGGAAACTTTAATAAACGAAAAACAGTTAGAAAAGGCTGAAGAAATAGCAGATATAGCTATGGAAAATATGCCTGTAAACTACTACGGTTACTACACGCTTTTAGAACCTTATATTAGTGGTTATTATGAAGTTGATGCAAAAGAAAAAGCCAGACAACTTTTTAAAGATGTTGCTGTTAAATATCAAGAAAACTTAAAGTATTATAGCGAGTTAACCAGAGAGAATCAGCTTAAAAACGGTGAAAATATCATTACAGACTTAGAACGCTATAGAGCTTTAATTATAGTATTAGTAGAGTATGATGAAGACTTTGCAGAAGAAGAATTTAAAACGTTTCAATATCACGAAGAATTATTTAGCGATTTAATGCCTAGTGAACAGCCAATAAGACAGCCACAAATTAGAGAAGAACGCGATATTAATAGAGATAGTAGCATTCCTAACTTAACTCCACAAACAACCGAAGAGTAGTTTATGAGATTTGTTCCTGTAAAAATACCAAGAGTAATAAAACGAATTTTCCCAAACTATGTTTGGGATTTTTCGTCTAATAACAAAACGCTATACCTTACTTTTGATGATGGACCAACACCAGAAATCACAAAGTGGACATTAAACATTCTCGAAAAATACAATGCAAAAGCCACCTTTTTTTGCATAGGAAATAATGTTGCAAAACATCCAGAGATTTTTCAATCGGTTTTAAATAAAGGCCACGCTGTTGGCAACCATACCCAGGATCATGTTAAAGGATGGAAAACAGATACTAATACCTATATAAATAATACGTTACAAGCCGAAACTATTATTAATAATGCATTAAAAACAAGTGGTAAAAAAGTAAAACTATTTCGCCCGCCTTTTGGACAAATAAAAAAAAGTCAAGGCAAAAAAATAATTAATCTTGGCTATAAAATTATAATGTGGAGCGTTATAACTTTTGATTGGGAAAAGGAAATAAGTAAAGAAACGTGTTTAAAAAATGCCATTTCTAAAACTAAAAACGGAAACATTATAGTATTTCACGACAGCATAAAAGCATCAAAAAACATGATGTACGCTTTACCAAAGTTTTTAGAGCACTTTAGCAAACAAGGCTATCAATTTAAAGCTATTAATTTTTAGAAATAAGATTGTACAAGTGCTATTAAAGTATTTGCATCTTGTTCTCCACTCTGTCTCCATTTCATTTCACCATCTTTATAAATAATAAGTGTTGGTAAACCTTTTACACGTAAAGCTTCAGAAAGTTCTTTGTTTTTTTCAACATCAATTTTAATAACTTTTGCTTTGTCGCCAAGTGCAGCTGCTACATCTCTTAACACTGGATGCATTGCTGTTGACTGCTCATTCCATTCTGTAAAAAAGTCTAATAAGACTGGAATATTTACATCTATTAATTCTCCAAATTTTGACATTTCTTAAACCTTCTATTTAAAGTTTGTTATACAAATATAACATTTCCACTAAATTAAGCATTATTTACACCCTTTTTAAGCTCGATTACAGTAATTTCTGGCCAAATCCCTATTCTACCAGGAAAGGCAAGATAACCAAAGCCTCTGTTTACGTTTAAATACTTACCTGCTACCTCGTACATTCCTGCCCATTTTGGGTAACGGTATTTTACAGGACTCCATTTTATACCTAAAGAAGGTACTTCTATACCAAACTGCATACCATGTGTATGGCCTGCTAAGGTTAAATGAATGTGCTTTTCAAAATTAACTATATTAGTTTCGTTTGTTACAATATCATGATTATTTATATCGTCTTTATTTACTTCCATTTTATCAAAATCAAAATGCGAAGGATCATGAGACATTAATATATTAAATTCATTGTCTCCAATGGTTTTAGTCGTTTCTTTTAAGCTTCCGCGTTTTGGAAAATGACGAGATGCTCCCCAGTTTTCAACACCAAGTAAATTTATTTTTTGACCATTTCGCTCTATCTGGCGGTTGTCATTCATTAGTAAATCGAAGCCAATTTTTCTATGAATCTCTTCTAATTCCCTTTGGTTTTTCGCATTTAAATCTGCATCTCCACCATAGGCGTAATATCCATAATCATGATTACCTAAAACTGCATATTTTCCATCTTTTGCTTTTAATTTTGCAAAAACATCTACCCATTTATTCATTTCTGCAGCTTTAGTATTTACAATATCTCCAGTAAATAAAATAGTATCACTTTCTTGCTCATTAATTAAATCAATACCATATTCTATTTTCTCTCTGTTTTCTAAACTTCCAGAATGCACATCACTTATTTGTGTTATTTTATAACCATCAAACGCTTCTGGCAAATCTTCAAAATAGAGTACATGTTTAACAACTTGGTAATTATACTTTCCTCTGTAAATCCCATAAATAAAAGAACTTAATGGAATTGCTGCTAAGCCTAAAGCTATTTTAGAAACAAAACCTCTTCTACTAGTAGAATAAGCAATAGTATCTGCATCAGACTTTGCTGTTTTATTAAGTATAGTAAGAACAAAACGCACAATATCTTCACCAAACATAAATAGTACTAAAATTAGTTTTGGTACAAATAAAGTAACTAAAAAAGCAACTGCATAACCATGGCCATGAGTAAAACTTTCGCCTCTAACAAAATTGGCATAGTAATAAATAAAGTTACCTACAACATAAGTACTCGCTAACCAATATATAACATAAATCCAATAACTTTTTGTAAGTGTTCTAATGGTTTGAAATGCATACAAATCGAACGCAAATACCAGTAAAACAAGAATAATCCAACGGAGCATAAACTTAATTTTAACACAAATATATTAATAGTTACTACTAGTTTTTCTTACTAAATTGTTAAACGTTTTGATTTTTAATTCTTTAAACAGCATTTAATGTAAAACACTGTACAAAAACAACTTGTTTTAGGAGTTTTAACAATAAAAGCAACAGCCTGCTCTATCCTATTAGTAATTCCTATTAATACATTTCACTATATTTAGACCTATTAAATTATCCAACCCATTTTAATGAAATATAATATCATATTCCTATTTAGCTTTTTACTTCTACTTACGCAATGCAAAGAAGATAACAAACAAGAAAAATCTATAAAAAACAAACCTTTAATTGCTTACGTAAACCCATTTATTGGTACTGGTGGTCATGGCCACACTTATCCTGGTGCTACAATGCCTTTTGGCATGATGCAACTTAGTCCAGATACACGTTTAGATGGTTGGGATGGTTGCTCTGGCTACCACTATAGCGATAATGAAATTTATGGTTTTTCACACACGCATTTAAGTGGTACAGGTGTTAGCGATTATGGCGATGTTTTAATAATGCCTACTAACGAGCAGGTTTTTAATAATGGTGCAGATGGCAAAAAAGGATATAAATCTAAATTTTCTCACGATAATGAAATAGCAGAACCAGGATATTACAAAGTACATTTAGACGATACAGATATAAATGTTGAACTCACCGTTTCTAAACGCAGCGGCATACATAAATATCAATTTCCATCTCCTAATAACCAATACGCTATTGTAGATTTAACACATAGAGATAAAGTTTTAGACGCGAAAATTGAAAAAATATCTGATACCGAAATTGTAGGCTATCGTTTTTCTGAAGCTTGGGCAACAGACCAACGTTTATACTTTGTAATAAAAACATCTCATGCATTTAATGATGTTTTACAATCGCCTCCAAAAACAGGAATGCCTGGAGCGCAAAAAATCGCACTAAACTTTATAAACCCAAACAATGAGCCTGTTTATGTAAAAGTTGGAATTTCGGCAGTAGATATTGAAGGTGCAAAAGAAAATCTAAAAGCCGAAATAGGAAACCAATCTTTTAATCAAGTAAAAAAAACAGCTCAAGATTTCTGGGAAAAACAATTACAAAAAATAGTTGTAGAAAGTGATAATAAAGACTATAAAACTAACTTTTACACGTCTAGGTATCATGTTGCTTTAGCGCCAAATTTATATCAAGATGTTACAGGCAAATACCGTGGCATGGATATGGAAATTCACAAATCTGTAGGTTTCGATTATTACACTGTGTTCTCTCTTTGGGATACCTATCGTGCTGCACATCCATTATACACTATAATTGAACAGGATAAAACTAACGACTTTATAAACACCTTTTTAGCAAAACATAACGAAGGCGGCATTATGCCTATTTGGGATTTAAGCGCCAATTATACCGGTTGCATGATTGGCTATCATGCGGTTCCTGTAATTGCAGACGCTTACCTAAAAGGTATTCGTGATTACGACCATAACTTAGCTTTAGAAGCCATGCTACATAGTGCCACACGTGATAAATTAGGTTTAAAAAGCTACAAAACGTTTGGGTATATTCCTGTAGAAGAAGAAAGCGAATCGGTATCAAAAACCTTAGAATATGCTTACGATGACTGGTCTATTGCACAAATGGCAAAAGCCATGAATAAAACCGAAGTTTTTAAAAACTATACCCAAAGAGCTCAAAACTATAAAAACGTTTTCGATCCAGAAACGCAATTCATGCGTGGTCGTTTTCGTAACACTTGGTTCGGTCCTTTCGATCCCTACGAAGTAAACTTTAATTATACCGAAGCTAACGCATGGCAATATAGTTTTTATGTACCACAAGATATTTCTGGCTTCATAAATTTATTAGGCGGCAAGCAAAACCTAGAAAAAAATCTTGATAAATTATTTGTTGCTACAAACAAAACTTCTGGCAGGCATCAAAAAGATATTACAGGATTAATTGGTCAATACGCTCATGGTAACGAGCCTAGTCATCACATGGCTTACCTTTATAATTTTGTAAATAAACCACATAAAACACAAGAAAAAGTCCACCAAATATTAACCGAGTTATATACCAATACTCCAGATGGTATTTCTGGCAACGAAGATTGCGGTCAAATGAGCGCTTGGTACATATTTAGTTCAATAGGTTTCTATCCAGTTACTCCAGGAAGCAATCAATACATAATAGGAACACCCTTATTTAAAAACGCAACTTTTAATTTAGAAAATGGAAAAACCTTTACGGTTTCAGCTACTAATTTAAGCGACACCAATAAATACATAGCATCAGCCAGTTTAAACGGAAAACCTTTACAGCAATCATTTATTACACATCAAGATATAATGAATGGCGGAACGCTTCATTTTAAAATGACAAACTCACCGTCAAATTGGGCAACAAAAGATTCCGAAATTCCAGAAACAAAAATCGAAGAACACCTTATTGTAACACCACCATTTATTGCGAAAGGCGATACTGCTTTTAAAGGTGAAACCGAAGTTGTTCTTAACAGTAACACTAAAAATGCTGTTATTTATTATTCTGAAAACAATTCAGAATTTAAAAAATACACAAAACCATTTAGTATTTCTGAAGCATTAAAACTAAATGTTTATGCAGAATTAAACGGAAAGAAAAGCAAAACAATTACTACCCATTTTTTTAAAATAGATCCTAATCTTTCAGTAACCTTAAAAACCAAATATGCTAACCAGTATAATGGCGGCGGAAACAATGCGTTAATAGATGGTATACTAGGAACTCAAGATTTTAGAACAGGTACTTGGCAAGGCTATTTTAACGAAGACTTAGTGGCTATAGTTAATTTAGGCTCAGAAAAATTGGTAAACTTAGTTAAGATTAATTTTTTACAAGACCAACGCTCTTGGATTTTTTATCCTACAAAAGTAGAATGTTATGGCTCTAAAGATGGTATTAACTTTACTAAAATTGATGATATTAGAGAGCCATTAGAGTTAATACCTCAAGAAGAGGTTTCTTTGTGGACTGCATATTTTAAACTAGTGCCAAAAAAGTACCAATACATAAAAATTGTAGCTAAGAAATTAGGCGATCTTCCTAAGTGGCATTTAGGCAGCAAACACGATGGCAAAAGCTGGTTATTTGCAGACGAGATAATAATAAAATAACCATACATAAACTATACAACACAAATAATTAGCACTTTTAAAAGCTAATTTTAATTACATTTAGGCAACTAATTAACTAAACCATGACAAATCAAAACAACAAATCTGCTTTAACTACTTTGGTTACAGTCTTCTTTTTTTGGGGATTTATAGCAGCATCTAACGGTGTGTTTATTCCGTTTTGTAAAACGTATTTTAATATCGATCAATTTCAATCTCAGTTAGTAGATTTTGCATTTTATGGTGCCTATTATATTGGTGCATTATCCTTATTTATTATCTCAAGTGCAGTTAAAAAAGACATCCTAAATAAATGGGGCTATAAAAACGGAATTATTTATGGCTTGTTACTTTCTGCTGTTGGCGCATTTGTAATGTATCCTGCAACTGCTGGTGCAGAACAAGGTCAAACTGCTGTTTTCTACCTTGTTCTTATTGCTTTATTTATAGTAGGCTTAGGGTTTTCTTTACAGCAAACTACAGCAAATCCTTTCGCTATTGCTCTTGGTGATCCTGCAACAGGATCGCATAGGCTAAATCTTGCTGGAGGAATTAACTCGTTTGGAACAACCATTGGACCTGTAGTTGTTGCTCTTGTAATTTTTGGTACCGCATCAGTAAGTCCAGAAGAACTGGTTAACATGATTAAAAATAATGAAATCACATTAAGTACTGTGCAAATGCTATACTTAGGCGTTGGTGTTTTATTTTTATTAGCTGCAGCATTATTCTATTTTTCAAAAAAATTACCTGCTTTAAAATCAGACACTGTATTTGAACCTGCTAACAAAGCAAGAAATTTACTTATAGTTTTAACCGTAGTTATAGTAGCTTGTTTTGGCTATATTTTTAGCACCTATTCTGGTGAAACAGTAGCTTCAGAAACTTTAGAAAACACACGTTTAATATTATTATTTGTTGCCTTATTTGCTGTAGTTGCTTCTGTATTTATAGCAAATTCTAGTGCTAGTAAAAATGCTGTTGGTTGGGGAGCAATGAAGTATCCGCAATTGGTATTAGGTATGTTAGCTATCTTTTGTTACGTTGGTGTAGAAGTAACAATTCAAAGTAATCTAGGCGAGCTTTTAAAGCAAGTTGCAGATAAAGTTGCAAACTTAAATCCTTTAGGATTACCAGTTTTAAACGATGCACAAATCGCTCCATTTATTTCACTTTATTGGGGTGGATTAATGATTGGGCGTTGGGTTGGTGCTATTACTGTATTTAACCCAAGTAAAGGCTTAAAAAAATGGTTATTAATAATTGTACCTTACGTAGCTTTTGGTGTAATACTATTGGTTAATTATGGTAAATATTCTAGTGACCAAATTTTATTTTTCTGTGTATGTATAGCAGTACAAATTGTAGGTTTCTTTATGGCAAAAGACAATCCTGTAAACACATTAAAAATCTTTGCCTCATTAGGTGTTTTAGGTATGCTAATTGGCTTATTTACAACTGGTAATTTAGCCTTATTTGCCTTTTTATCTGGTGGTTTATTTTGTTCAATTATGTGGCCTTGTATATTTACTTTAAGTATTGCTGGTTTAGGAAAATACACTTCTCAAGGTTCTGCCTTTTTAATTATGATGATTCTTGGCGGAGCAATTATTCCTCCTTTACAAGGTAAAATAGCCGATGTATTTACTATTCAATCATCATATTGGATTGCTGTAATGTGTTTTGGCTACTTGCTATTTTATGCCTTTAGAACAAAATCAGTATTAGACAAACAAGGTGTGGAATATTAATATATCTTTTTAAAATATAAATTTAAGACTCACATTTTTGTGAGTCTTTTTTTTTCATTTTGTTATTTAAAGCCTCAGAATATTTATATTGTGATTAAAAGAAAAAAAACCTTCATAATCTAAACTAAAAATCATGCTTTAATGAAACGTAGAAAATTTCTTAAAAACGCAACTTTATCCACTGCTAGTTTAGCTGTTGGAGCCACAATAGTAAATTGTACCAACGATAAAAAAACGCCAACACCAATACTAAAAAAAACACCAAAAGCGTCTTTACCTCTTGTAGTTGCAACATGGAATTATCCTAATGCAACAGCAGCTGCTTACAAGGTTTTAAAAAATGGAGGCACAGCGTTAGACGCTGTTGAAGCTGGATGCAAAGTTGAAGAAGCAGATATTAAAAATCAAACCGTTGGAAAAGGTGGATTGCCAGATCGCGACGGCAATGTAACTTTAGATGCCTGCATTATGGATAAAAATGGCAATTGTGGTGCTGTAGTCTATCTTCAAAACATTACTCACGCTATTACTGTTGCACGACATGTAATGGAAAACACGCCACATGTAATGCTTGCAGGAGTTGGCGCAGAACAATATGCTTACGAAATAGGTTTGAAAAAAGAAAATTTACTTACCGAAGCTTCGAAAAAAGCTTGGGAAAAATGGAAAATAAAATCTAAGTATAAACCAATTATTAACATCGAAAATCACGATACTATTGGCATGCTTGCTATAGATAAAAATGGTGATATTTCTGGAGCTTGTAGCACAAGTGGACTCGCATATAAAATGGCAGGTCGTGTTGGCGATTCGCCTATTATTGGCGCAGGACTCTTTATAGACAACGAAATTGGTGGCTGTGTCGCAACAGGTTTAGGTGAAGAAGTTGTAAAAACCGTTGGTAGCTTTTTAGTAGTAGAACTTATGCGACAAGGCAAATCGCCACAAGACGCTTGCGAAGAAGCTATAAAACGTATTGTAAATAAACCAAATAGCGATTTTAAAAATTTTCAAGTTGGTTATATTGCTGTAAATAAGCAAGGTGAAACAGGCAGTTTCTCTATACATCAATGGTTTAGCATGACTAAATTTCAAGATGGAAAGAATGAAAATATCCAATCTCAATTTATTGTAAAAGCATAAAATACTATTGTTGACAAGTTATTCTGTTTAAAAACGATAAGTTTCGTAGTTTTATACTTTATAAATTCACTTCAATGTCAGACAATAAACGCGTCTTTTTAGTAGACGCATACGCCTTAATATTTCGTGGCTATTACGCCTTTATAAAAAACCCAAGAATTAACAGCAAAGGTCAAGATACCTCAGCTATTATGGGTTTTATGAACTCACTTTTAGACGTTATTAAACGTGAACGACCTAACCTTCTGGCTGTTTGTTTTGACAAAGGTGGCAGTACAGATCGCGTAGAAATGTTCGAAGAATATAAAGCCAATAGAGATGAAACGCCCGAAGGTATAAAAACAGCCATTCCATACATTTGTCAAATTTTAGAAGCCATGCATATTCCAATCATGGTAAAAGAAGGTTTTGAAGCAGATGATGTTATTGGAACTTTAGCAAAACAAGCCGAAAAAGAAGGCTACCAAACCTTTATGGTAACACCAGATAAAGATTTTGCGCAATTAGTAAGCGACAATATTTTTATGTACAGACCTGTTTTTGGTGGTGGCTATGAAACTTGGGGAATACCAGAAGTACAGAAAAAATTTGAAGTAAAAGATCCTTTGCAAGTTATCGACTATTTAGGAATGATGGGAGATGCAAGTGATAATATTCCAGGATTACCAGGTGTTGGCGATAAAACAGCAAAAAAGTTTTTAGCGCAATTTGGCAGTATGGAAAACCTACTGGCAAACACAGACCAGTTAAAAGGTAAAATGAAAGAAAAAGTAGAAGCCAATGCAGAGCTTGGTTTACTGTCTAAAAAACTAGCCACTATTATGCTTGACGTTCCTGTAGAATTTCATGCTAAAGATTTCGAGTTAGATGCACCAGATATAGATAAAGTAAAAGACATTTTTCAAGAATTAGAGTTTAGACGTCTTACAGATAATTTTATAAAAACTTTTGCTGAAGATGCGCCTGCAACAGGAAATAGCACTTCAAATACTTCAGAAAAACCAAGTTCAAAAACAAGCACAGCACCAACCGCTAATGCTGGAGCTGGACAATTTAATTTATTTGGTGGCGATCCAAATGAAACAAAAGGTGGAACCTCTAATATAGACACTGCTTTTACAAGAAGAACGATTGCAAACACGTCTCATTTTTACCAAAGCGTCGCTCCAGGAATGGCTACCAAACTATTCATTAAAAATTTAATGAATCAAACTAGTGTGTGTTTTGATACAGAAACTACAGGCTTAAATCCATTAACTGCAGAGTTAGTTGGCATCGCTTTTTCTTGGGAAACAGGAAAAGGATTTTATTTACCTTTCCCAGAAGATAAGCAGGAAGCACAAGCCATTATCGAAGCATTACGATGCTTTTTTGAGGCAGAAAACATTCAGAAAATTGGTCAGAATTTAAAATACGACATTAAAGTATTAGCAAAATATAATGTAGAAGTTAAAGGTCCATTGTTTGATACCATGTTAGCGCATTATTTAATTAATCCAGACATGCGTCATAATATGGATGTGTTAGCAGAAACCTATTTAAATTACACACCAGTTTCTATAACAGAACTCATTGGTAAAAAAGGCAAAAATCAATTGTCTATGCGCGATGTTCCGTTAGATAAACAAACGGAATATGCCGTTGAAGATGCAGATATTACCTTACAACTTAAAGAGCATTTTGAAAAAGAATTAGGCGAAGCCAATACACAAAAGCTATTTGATGATATCGAAGTGCCTTTACTGCGTGTATTAGCCGCAATGGAACTAGAAGGTATTAACTTAGACAAAGACTTTTTACAATCATTATCTAACGATTTAAACAGAGACATTGAAGCTTTAGTAACCAAAATTTACGATGTTGCTGGCGAAGAATTTAATATTGCTTCACCAAAGCAATTAGGAATCATTTTATTTGAAAAATTAAAGCTTGTCGATAAACCTAAAAAAACCAAAACAGGACAATACAAAACAGGCGAAGATATCCTGTCTGTATTAGCCAAAGAGCACGAAATTATCCGTAATATTTTAGAATATCGTGGTTTAGCAAAATTAAAAAGCACGTATGTAGACGCCTTACCACTTCAAGTTGAAGAAGCCACAGGACGTGTACATACAGATTATATGCAAACCGTTGCTGCAACAGGACGTTTAAGTAGTAATAATCCTAACTTACAAAATATTCCAATTCGTACAGAACGTGGCCGCCAAGTTCGTAAAGCGTTTATTCCTAGAAATGACGATTACACTTTACTTGCTGCCGATTATAGCCAAATAGAACTGCGTATTATTGCAGCTTTAAGTAAAGAGGAAACCATGATTGAAGCCTTTAAAAATGGTGAAGATATTCACGCGTCTACAGCCTCTAAAGTTTTTGGCGTACCAATTGAAGAAGTGACTAGAGCACAACGTAGTAATGCCAAAACCGTAAACTTTGGTATTGTATATGGTGTATCTGCTTTTGGGCTAAGTAACCAAACCGATTTATCGCGTGGTGAAGCCAAAGAATTGATTGATACCTATTACGAAACCTATCCAAAGCTTAAAAAATACATGAGCGAACAAGTAGATTTTGCTCGCGATAATGGTTATGTAAAAACCATTTTAGACAGACGTCGTTACCTAAAAGATATTAATAGCCGAAACGCAGTAGTTCGCGGTGCAGCAGAGCGTAATGCGGTAAATGCACCAATACAAGGTAGTGCAGCCGATATTATAAAAATTGCCATGATTAATATTTATAATAAATTGGAAGCTGGTAATTATAAAACCAAAATGCTACTACAAGTACATGATGAATTGGTTTTTGATGTCTACAAACCTGAATTAGAAGAGATGACAACCTTAATTAAAACCGAAATGGAAAACGCCTTTAAAATGGAGGTTCCTTTGGATGTTGAGGTGGATACTGGTTTGAATTGGTTGGAGGCGCATTAAGATGAAAACTATTCTTGTTGCATGTGCAATCATTAAATTTGATGATAAAATTTTAGCAGTTCAAAGAAGTGAAACGATGAAACTCCCTTTGAAATGGGAATTTGCAGGTGGAAAAATTGAAGATGGAGAAACAGAAGTTGAATGTATAAAAAGAGAAATTTTTGAGGAATTAAATATCAAAATTGAAATCAAAGATAAGTTAACTCCTGTAACTCATGAATATCCTGATTTTAAAATTAAATTAATTCCTTTTACTGCTGAATATATTTCAGGTGATTTAATACTTAACGAACATGTTAACTCCGTTTTAGTTAATAAAAAAGAATTGATTAATTTAGATTGGGCTGAAGCAGATTTGCCAATTTTACAAGAATATTTATCACTATGAATCAAGGAATTTACGAAGAATTGATAACCCAATTAGTATCTGAAAATTTAAATAAACTTGATAAAGATAAATTCTATTTAAAGAAAACTATAATCGATAAAGAAGAAGCTTCAAATGTTTTGTCTAAACATTTAGCTAAGACTTTAAAACACGCTTTTCAACTTATAAAAGGTAAAGCAGAATTACAAATTGAAATTGCTAACAAAATAATTAAATTACTTAAAGATGAATTAAACAAACAAGAGTTTAATGATGATTTAGTAAGTATTGAAGGAGAAATATTAAAGGCAGTATTTTCTAAAACTGATGCTCACTTTTCAAATTTAGATTTAAGATTAAAAGAAATTACTCCTTATACAAGATTAACACAAAGTGAATTATTTACTGGTGGAAATGGTGGTTTATCTTTAGAAAGTGAACTTAAAAAAGAGATTCTTTCCTCAAACGAGATATATCTTCTAGTTTCCTTTATAAAATTTAAAGGCATCATTATTCTTGAAAAAGAGTTACGAGAATTTACAGAACGTGGTGGAAAACTAAAAGTAATTACCACAACATATATCGGAGCAACAGATTACAAAGCAATTCAACTACTTTCTAAGCTTCCAAATACTGAAGTTAAAATATCTTACAATACAAGTAACGAAAGGTTACATGCTAAAGCATATCTTTTTTATAGAAGCACTGGATTTCATACAGCATATATTGGCTCTTCAAACTTCTCAAGGTCAGCTTTAACTGATGGTTTAGAGTGGAATTTAAAAGTTACAACCAAAGAAGTAAATCACATAATCGATAAATTCAATAAGACATTTGACTCTTATTGGAAAAGTGATGATTTTGAATTATTTGATGATTCTAAGCACAAAGAGAAATTGCAAAGCGCCTTAAAGCAGAGTAAGTTTAGTAAACCTTATGAAAACGCAACAGCTTTGTTTGATATTAAGCCTTTTCCGTATCAAAAAGAAGTATTAGAAAAACTAGAAGTAGAAAGAACGGTTCATAAAAGATTTAGAAATCTTGTAGTTGCAGCTACTGGGACAGGAAAAACTGTTATTTCTGCATTTGATTATAAACGCTTCAAACAAAATAACAAATCTGCAAAATTACTATTTCTAGCACATAGAAAGGAAATCATACAAAAATCATTGTCTACTTTTCAAGGTGTTTTAAGAAATAATAATATTGGTGAATTATGGGTTGACGGTATGACTCCTAATAACTTCGAGTTTGTATTTGCTTCGGTACAATCTGTTAAAAACAAATTTAAAGAATACAACTTAACTCCTGATTATTATGATTACATCATAATAGATGAATGTCATCATCAAACAGCTAATAGTTATAGAGAAATAATAAATTATTTTAAACCAAAGGTTTTACTTGGCTTAACTGCTACTCCAGAACGAATGGATGGTGGAGACATTTTAGAAGATTTTGAGAATAAGATTGCTGCAGAAATTAGACTTACAGAGGCAATGAATAGAAAATTGCTTTGTCCTTTTCAATATTTTGGAATTACCGATAGTATTGATTTAACCAATGTAAGTTGGTCAAGAGGGAAATATGCACCAAGTGAATTAACAGATTTGTATACAGGGAATGACAGAAGAGTTAGAGAAATCATAGATGCATTAGACAAATACACAAAAGATATAAATGAAGTTAGGTCTTTAGGTTATTGTGTTACAATGGAACATGCAAAATTCATGGCTAAAAAATTTACTTTAGCTGGATTAAAAGCTGACTATTTAACTAGCGAAAACAGTAAAGACAGAGTTTATATTCGTCAGAAATTAGAAAAAAAAGAAATCAATTATCTATTTGTTGTCGACATGTTTAACGAAGGAATCGATATTCCAGAAATCGATACGGTTTTATTTTTAAGACCGACGGAAAGCTTAACAGTCTTTTTACAACAATTAGGAAGAGGATTAAGACTTCATGAAGAGAAAGACTGCTTGACAGTTTTAGATTTTGTTGGAAACTCAAAACCTGAATACAACTTTGAAAGCAAGTTTAGAGCTTTAATAGGTAAAACAAATACAACTGTTTTAAAAGAAATTGAGGACGATTTCCCTCATCTACCTTTAGGTTGCTCTATCATTTTAGAGAAAAAGACAAAAGAAACAATACTTAAAAATATTTCAGCTGCAACCTCATTAAATAAGAATAAGTTAATTCAAAGAATACAGCAATTTCAACATGACACTAATCTACCTTTAACAATCGGCAACTTTAGTAAGTTTTATAATATACCATTACAATCAATATATAAAAGAGATAGTTGGAAAAGACTGTGTCAATTAGCAGGAAAAATTAATGATTTTGATTCAAAAAATGAGAAAGAAATAGTCTCTGCCATATCAAATAAATGGCTTTCAACAAATTCGTTAAGCTATTTTACATTCATTTTTAAAATTGCCAAACAAAATTTTAATATAAATATTTCAGATTTAAATCAAAATGAAAAAATCATGCTTTTAATGTTACATTATGATGTTTGGCAAAAAGAAGGTGGATTTGATTCATTAAAAGAAAGTATAAAAACGATTGGTTTAAATAAAATTTTAGTTGAAGAAATCAAAGAAGTTCTCGAATTATTAATTGAAAACATCGATTTTAAGGAATTACCTATTCAGCTACCGTACGAACAACCATTGAAATTACATAGTCGTTATACTAGAGACCAAATTTTATCAGCATTTAAATTTAGTAGTTTCACCAAAAAATCATCAAATAGAGAAGGTACCGCATTAAATAAAGATTTGAATACCGAATTACTATTTATCAACCTTATTAAGTCAGAAGAAAACTTTTCACCAACCACAATGTATGATGATTATGCTGTAAATGAATTACTATTTCATTGGCAAACTCAAAATTCTGCAAGACCTGACAAAGGAAAGGGTTTGTCATATATAAAACACCAAGAAGAAAATAAACGAATTTTACTTTTTATTCGTGAAAAAGCAAAAGATGAATTTGGTAATACGAAAGGTTACGTTTTTATAGGAGAAGGAAATATAAAAGACCATTACGGTTCAAAACCAATGAGTATTAATTGGGAGTTAAACGAACCATTGCCCAATTATTTGTGGAAAGAAGCGGCAAAACTTTCCGTAGGCTAACCAATCAAGTCAAAAGATTTTCCATTCAAGTTAAACCGTAAATAAGTAAAGTATTAATTTGTATGTACTAAAAATACATACTATGATAATTACAAAAATATTAGGACTTACCAGTACATTAACAAAAAGTAAAAAAGCCAAAATTGCTATTCTGGTTTTAGAAATTGGCATTTTAGCTTATGCTATTGCAACAAGTAACGAAGAGCAATCCAATAATAAAAGATTAGAAAAATAAGTCTAACTAGTTTTTCCTTCAAAAAACTCCATACATTTAATAGCAGGATTCGTTTTTCGGTTTTTAAAAGCATGAATAGAGCTGCTAATTATTAGTATTACAGCTAAACCAATTGCAGTGTAAGCAATAACTGTGTTATCATTTTTATTAGCAATATAAATAGCAATTAAAGCCCAAGCACCAACAAGAGCAAACTCTCGCATGTTTCTTAACCAAGTGACTATTATATTTATTAATGCAGCTATAATTAACATTAAAACGGTCCATACAGTTGGCGATATACCAAAACCATCCCAATTGTACTTTACTAAAACTGCTGAGACATTTGCAATACTTGCTACTGTAACCCAACCACTATAAAACACAAACGGCCACCATAAAAAGGCGATAACTGTTATTGGCGCATCAAACAATTCCATTTTATTATTTAATACAATTTTTAGTAATGAAAATAACAGTAAAAATATAAACACACTAGACAATAATGTGTAATTGTATATCCAGGCCACAATCCATAAACAATTTGCTACACACGAAATTACAAACCACCAACCTGTGGTAAGTATAAAACCATCATCGCGAACGCTTACAAACAAACTACGGCTTTGATAAAATATAAACCCAAATACTAATAGATATATAATTCCCCAAATAGAAAATGCATAACCTGCTGGTGTAAATAAAGTATTGTATTGTGAAGAAACTTCGCCAATGGTTGTATTATTTAACAAACCGGTATTGGCTAAAAAGTTCATTATTAATACAAAAACAAATGCAATAGCGTTAAGTAGTTGTAGACTTTTTTTCATTGTAGTAATATAATTAAAATATTACGACAAAGAAATACTGTTTAAAAAAATGTAAGACTAAGTTTAACGACGTTTCTTTTTCTTTCCTTTATATTTCACCTTATTCTTTCGTTGATTAAAAGGAACAGCATCGTTAAAGGTGTTTTTAGCTTCGCCTTTTGGTTTATTTTTACGCCACTTTTCAGACTTTTCTGGCAATAAAACTTTTAATAAATCTTGACGCCCAACTTTATTCAAGGTCTTTTTAATCCACGCTTTATTTTCTTCTTTATACCAAAAGAAAAAACGGTGTTGTTCGTCCTTTTCTTTTCTAGTTTTAGGCGTATTTACTTTTTTAAGCGTATACGGATGGTAACCAGAATAATAAATTACAGTAGCCACCGTCATTGGTGTTGGTGTAAAACCTTGTACTTGCTCTAACTGGAAGCCCATATCTTTAGTTTCGGCAGCTAGGTTAGCCATATCTTCAACTTCACACGCTGGATGATTAGATATAAAATAAGGAATTAATTGAAGCTTTAAATTCTTCTTAATATTAATTTTATCAAAACGCTCTTTAAATTTATGGAAGTATGTAAACGATGGTTTACGCATTAATTTTAAAACAGGATCACTGGTATGTTCTGGTGCAACTTTAAGTCGTCCAGACACGTGCTTGGTCATCACCTCTTCTGTATAATCATCCAGCTCTTTTGGATCTGCATTTTTATTAAATTCTGGCACTAACATATCATGCCTAATTCCAGAACCAATAAACGATTTTTTAACCTTCGGGTGACTATCAACAGCCTTGTATAAATCGGTTAATGGTTTGTGAGACGTATCTAAATTACTACATATTACGGGCGAAATACAACTTGGTGCCACACATTTGTCGCAAATAGATTGCACCTTACCTTTCATTTGATACATATTGGCACTTGGTCCTCCAATATCACTTAAATAGCCTTTAAAATCTGGCATATTAGCCACTTTATCAACTTCTTTTAAAATTGATTCTTGACTACGAGATGCAATAAATTTTCCTTGATGTGCCGATATAGTACAGAAACTACAACCACCAAAACATCCTCTGTGAATGTTTATAGAGGTCTTAATCATCTCATAAGCTGGAATTGGTCCACGCTTATTATATTTTGGGTGTGGTAATCGTGTATAAGGTAAATCGAAAGAGGCATCAATTTCAGCCTCTGTCATGGTTGGATACGGCGGATTTATCATCAAGGTCTTATCGCCCACTTTTTGAAAAATACGTCTTGCTGCCAACTTGTTAGACTCCTGCTCTATTATTTTAAAGTTAGAGGCGTATTTCTTTTTATCCTTTAAACACACTTCATGCGAAGCAATTTCAACATCTATCCAATTGCTGTTTTTTGGTATGCTTTCATTTTTATCTAAAAGTACAGCTGTTTGTAAAACGGTATTAATACTATTAAATGGCACGCCTTTTTCTAACAAACGTACTATTTCACGCAATGGTTGTTCTCCCATACCATAAACCAACATATCTGCTTTAGAGGTTTCTAAAATAGTTGGTAATAATTTATCGCTCCAATAATCGTAATGCGTTACACGACGTAGAGAACCTTCAATACCACCAATTAAAACTGGAGTATCTGGCCATTTTTCTTTTAAAATTTTAGAATATACAGACGATGCATAATCTGGTCTAAACCCAATATCACCATTTGGTGTATAAGCATCTTTATCACGCTTCTTTTTATTAGCATTATAATTGCTAATCATAGGATCCATACAACCACCAGTAACACCAAAAAACAATCTTGGCTTACCAAGTTTTACAAAATCCTGCAAGTTATCATTAACATTAGGCTGTGGCACAATGGCAACACGTAAACCCATACTTTCTAACAAACGGCCAATTACTGCAGGCCCAAATGTTGGATGATCTACATAAGCATCTCCACTAAAAAGGATAACATCAAGTGTTTCCCATCCGCGAATTTTCACCTCTTTATTAGTGGTAGGCAACCAGCTAGATAATTTTAATTCTTGCATAACGCTGCAAAAATAGATAAAAAAAGAGTCTTATCCATTATTATAAAAGGGTTTAGCATTTAATTTAACATGCAAAAAAGAAATTATACAACTATAAAACAAGACCTTTTAATTTAATTTATAAAATTTGAGGGAGAAATAAACAATCTTAAAGATTTATAAACATCTGATTTATAAAAAACAAAGGGTAATTAACAATGTTTGGAAACATATTAACAAAGTTATCAAATAAAATACGCCATACTATTTGGTAATCAAGAAGATTGTCGTAAATTTGCAAACTCTTTTTGAGAGAGGAATGTTTAATAATAAAATTTAAAAATTGTGGATACACTAAGCTACAAAACCATTTCAGCAAACAAAGCTACTGCAGATAAGCAGTGGGTTTTAGTGGACGCTGATGGTCAAACTTTAGGGCGTATGTGCACTCAAATCGCAAGATTATTAAGAGGAAAGCACAAGCCAAGCTTCACACCACACGTTGACTGTGGAGATAACGTAATTGTTATCAATGCAGAAAAAATCAACTTAACAGGAAACAAGTGGACAGATAAATCTTATATCCGTCACACAGGTTACCCAGGTGGTCAAAGAAGTTTAACTGCTACTGAATTGTTCGGAAAAGATCCAGCAAGATTAGTAGAGAAATCTGTAAAAGGAATGTTACCTAAAAACAAATTAGGAGCAGCTCTTTTTAGAAACTTAACTGTTGTTACAGGAACTGAGCACGCTCACGAAGCTCAAAAACCTAAAACAATTAACTTAAACGAATTCAAGTAATGGAAGTATTACACAAAATTGGTCGTCGTAAAACGGCTGTTGCTCGTGTTTACCTTAAAGAAGGTAAAGGAAACATCACGATTAACAAAAAAGATTTAAAAGACTACTTCGATACAGCAACGTTACAGTACAAAGTAAACCAACCGTTAGCATTAACTAACAACGAAGGTAACTTTGATATTTCTGTAAATGTATTTGGAGGTGGTATTACTGGTCAAGCAGAAGCTATCCGTTTAGCAATCTCTCGCGCAATGTGTGAGTTAAATGATGAAAACAGAGGCATCCTTAAACCAGAAGGTTTATTAACTAGAGACCCAAGAATGGTTGAGCGTAAAAAATTCGGACAGAAGAAAGCGCGTAAAAAATTCCAATTCTCGAAACGTTAATATTATCCTTCAACAGTATTGTATATTATCAATACTGTTGAGACAAAACAAAAAATTAAAACAGTTATTGTTGTCCTAGCCTAAAAGCAGGATTTAGTTTAGCATCTAAATGAAGCCATAAGCTTTCTAGCCCATTGGAACATTGCTAATTCAACAGAACGTAAACTATTACAAAATGGCAGTAGAAGTAAAAGAATTACTTGAAGCAGGTGTACACTTTGGTCACCTTACACGTAAGTGGGATCCAAACATGGCGCCTTACGTATATATGGAACGTAACGGAATCCATATTATAAACTTATACAAAACAGCAGCTAAGATTGACGAAGCTGGAGAAGCTTTAGCAAAAATTGCAGCCTCTGGTCGTAAAATCTTATTTGTTGCTACAAAAAAACAAGCAAAAGACATCGTTGCTGAAAAAGCAGGTAGCATTAACATGCCTTACATCACAGAAAGATGGCCAGGTGGAATGTTAACTAACTTCGTAACTATTAGAAAAGCTATTAAAAAAATGGCTACTATTGATAGAATGAAGAAAGATGGAACATTTTTAACTTTATCTAAAAAAGAACGTTTACAAGTTGACCGTTTAAGAGCGAAGTTAGAAAAAAACTTAGGTTCTATTGTTGATATGACACGTCTTCCAGGAGCTTTGTTTGTTGTAGATATTAAACGTGAGCATATCGCGATTAAAGAAGCACAAAAATTAAACATTCCTATTTTTGCAATGGTAGATACTAACTCAGATCCACGTCAAGTAGATTACGTTATACCAGCAAATGATGATGCTTCTAAATCAATCGATAAAATATTAACGCATGTTACTGAAGCTATTACTGGTGGATTAAACGAGCGTAAAGCTGAAAAAGCTGAAAAAGCTGAAGGTAAAGCCGAGAAAAAGGCTGCTCCAGCTAAAAAAGCGACTGCAGTTAAAGAAGAAGAAGAATAAATAACAATTTCGAAACATTTATAAGTCGTTTAATTCTTTTCTTTACAGAAATAAATTGAACGACTTTTTTTTAAATTAACTTATATTATGAGTGATGTAAAAATTTCAGCAGCAGAAGTAAACAAATTAAGAAAAGCTACTGGTGCAGGTATGATGGATTGTAAAAAAGCCTTAGTTGAAGCTAAAGGTGATTTTGATGCTGCTATCGACGTATTACGTAAAAAAGGACAAAAAGTAGCTGAAAAAAGAGCTGACAGAGATTCTTCTGAAGGTGCTGCTGCAATTAAAATAAATGATGACAATACTGTTGGTGTTGCTATTGTATTAGGATGTGAAACAGATTTCGTTGGTAAAAACGAAAACTTCTTAGCATTAGCTAACGAATTAGCAGACAAAGCAATCAACTTTGATAATAAAGAAGATTTCTTAGCATCAGATTTTGGTGGTATGACTGTATCTGAAAAACTAGTTGAGCAAACAGGTGTTATTGGTGAGAAATTAGAAATCAACGCTTTCGAGAAGCTAGAAGCTCCTTACGTTGGTTCTTACGTGCACATTAACAAAATTGGTGCATTAGTAGGTTTATCTCAAGAAAATGCAGAAGTAGCTAAAGATGTAGCTATGCAAGTAGCTTCTATGGGAGCAACAACTTTATCTTACAAAGATTTTGATCCAGCATACATTGCTAGCGAAACAGAAGCAAGAATTGCTGTTATAGAAAAAGATAATATTGAATTAGGTCGTTTAGGTAAAACTTTAAAAAACGTACCTCAATACATCTCTATGGCGCAATTAACTCCAGAAGTTATGGCACAAGCCGAAGCTGATGCAAAAGAGCAATTAAAAGCTGAAGGTAAACCAGAACAAATTTGGGATAAAATTTTACCAGGAAAAATGGATCGTTTTGTTAGCGATAACACAACTTTAGATCAAGAACAATGTTTACTTGACCAAAGGTTTATTAAAGACGAAAAGCAAACAGTTGCAGATTACGTAGCGTCTAAAAACGTTGAAGTAACTGCTTTTAAACGTGTTTCTTTAGGATAATAAATTCCTGTTTTGTCATTCCGCACTTGATGCGGAATTCACAAAATATTAAATAATAAAAAACCACTACTCTATTTTTTTAGAGCTAGTGGTTTTTTTATACTTTAAAAATTACAACTAAAAAAAGTAATATTTCTACTGCAATAGCAATTTTAAAAATAAAAAAATTATGTAGCTTTGCTAAACTCTTATTCTCACATGAAATACAAAAGAATCCTCCTAAAACTATCTGGTGAAGCCTTAATGGGAAATCGCCAATATGGTATTGATCCAGAACGTCTTGCAGAATATGCACAAGACATAAAAGCAGTAACAGAAAAAGGAATAGAAGTTGCCATAGTTATTGGTGGCGGAAACATTTTTAGAGGTGTTGCCGGAGCCATGAATGGTATGGACAGAGTTCAAGGTGACCACATGGGAATGCTTGCTACTGTAATTAACGGTTTAGCATTACAACAAGCTTTAGAAGATGCCGAGGTTAAAACAAGATTGCAAACAGCTATAAAAATTAACGAAGTGGCAGAGCCATTTATACGCCGTAAAGCCATGAGCCATTTACGAAAAGGACGTGTAGTTATTTTTGGTGGCGGAACAGGAAACCCATATTTCACCACAGATTCTGCAGCCGTATTAAGAGCAATAGAAATTGAAGCCGATGTAATTTTAAAAGGAACACGTGTAGATGGTATTTATAATGCAGATCCAGAAAAAGATGCCGAAGCTATAAAATTTGATCATATTACTTTTGACGATGTTTTACGTAAAGGTTTAAAAGTAATGGACACAACAGCATTTACCTTAAGCCAAGAAAACGATTTACCAATAATAGTTTTCGATATGAATACAAGAGGTAATTTAATGAAAGTAGTCTCTGGAGAAAACATAGGAACACAAGTAAGTTTATAAAAAAATTCTAACCTTTTTCTAAAAAGTATTACTTTAGTATTAATTATTAGAAAAAACCATAAACTTTAAAATTCTTTATTAAGGTTTAAAACTCTAGTAAACAACAAAATATATTTTGGCTTAATTCTTGAAATAAGCTAATTAGTAATAAATATTTTAACAATGAACGAAGACATTCAATTTATAATTGATAGCGCTAAAGAGTCTATGGACGCTGCTATCGAGCATTTAAAAAAGCAATTTTTAAACATACGTGCAGGAAAGGCAAGTCCAGCAATGTTAGGTAGTGTAGTTGTAGATTATTATGGCTCTAAAACACCGTTAAGCCAAGTAGCAAATGTAAACACACCAGATGGTAGAACCATTACAATACAACCTTGGGAAAAAGGAATGATTCAAGAAATTGAAAAGGCAATAATGATTGCTAATTTAGGTTTTAACCCAATGAATAATGGTGAATCATTAATAATTAATGTACCACCATTAACCGAAGAACGTAGATTGCAACTTGGAAAACAAGCAAAAGCAGAAGCAGAAGACGCAAAAGTAGGTGTTAGAAATGCACGAAAAGATGCAAATAACGATATTAAAAAAGTTGATGACGCCTCTGAGGATTTGCAAAAAAACGCAGAAGCAGACATACAAGAACTTACAAACAAATCTGTTAAAAAAATTGATGAGCTCTTAGCAAATAAAGATGCCGAAATCATGACAGTATAAACGTTAAAAGCGACTTAATTGTCGCTTTTTTTTTGCCAAAAAAATGTAACTTTATAGCTTATTTAAAAGCATGCGCTTAACAAAACTTATATTGTTCTTTTTTATTCTTACGCTATCTACAGTTTGTATAGCACAAGACTATAAGTTTATTCCTAAAAATCAACATTTATTAACAGAAGCGCAAATAAAAACTACCGAGATAATTATCACTCCAGATGTTAACCTTTTTAATGAAAAAGGTCAATTATTACCAATGTCTCAAATGGAGCTTATGGCAAATCCAGAGTATAAACCACTTTTTTACGTGGGTGATAATGGTAAAATAAAATCGGTAGTATTTCAAAAAAGAAACAATAATCCTGTTTTAATAGAAAAAAATCCTGAAAGCTATTTCGAACCAGGAGAAAAAGCATTAGATTTTTTAGTTACAGATTTAAAAGGCAATAAAATTAAGCTCTCTAACCTTAAAGGTCATGTAGTTGTATTAAATTTTTGGTTTACTAAATGCCCACCATGTATTCAAGAAATGCCAGATTTAAATAAACTTAATCAAGAATTTAAAGGTGAAAAGGTGAAGTTTATTGCCATTACTTTTAATACAAAAGAAGAAATTAAAACCTTTTTAAATACAAAAAAGTTTAATTATACTTTAGCTCACAATGCTAACCATGTAATAGATAGTTATGGTGTAAATAGCTTTCCTACAAATATGGTAATAAATCAAAAAGGAGAAATAGTTTTAAAAGAGCTTGGTTATAGAACAAATATAAAAACTGTACTATCAAACTCTATAAATACGTTACTTAAATAGTTTATGGGTAAACATTTGATCTTTATACTATTTTTTAGTTTATGCATAAACCTAACTGCGCAAACACCAAAGGAAGAAACCCTAAAAGTTAGTGACACTACAAAGTCTACAGAATTATTAAAACAATTAGGAAACGGTTTTTTTCCAACAAAAATCTGGAATTTCGATTTACGTTATTTAGTTAAGTTTAATCAATATGAAGGTTTTAGAACTGGTTTAGGTGGTGTAACTAACGATTCTTTTTCTAAACGATTTAGAATAGATTCGTATGTGGTTTATGGTTTTGCAGACGATAGATTTAAATACAAAATTGGTGGTGGCGTATTATTAAATCCAGAAACAAAAACTTGGCTAAATCTTTATTATAACGATGATTTGCAAGAAACTGGAAGTAGTACTTTTTTAACAGACGGTAGAATGTTTTCGTTTTTTGAGCCCAGACTTCTTAATATCGAGTTGTTTCATAAACACATAACATCTACGGTAAGTATTGAGCACGAAATAAACCCTAGATTATATACAGAAACACAGTTTGCTGTTAGCAATGTAGAACCTACATATAATTATTCGTATGTACTAAATGGTGAAAATTTTGAGCAGTTTGAAATGAGTACCGCAACTGTATCAGTACAATGGGATCCATTTACAGAATTTGAAACTATAGATGGTAAAAACGAAATAACAAAAGATGCTTTTCCAAAGTTTTCGTTTCAGTATACCAAAAATTTAAAAAATGTTTTCGATGCAAATTTCAACTTTTCAAAAGTAGATTTTAAGGCCATTCATAAAATTAAACACAATAAAGATTCTTATTCAACCTTTAGACTTTCTGCTGGAATAGCTAGAGGCGATACACCATTAACGCATTTATATCACGCATACCCAAACAATAATAACAAAGAAACTATTTTACAGCGTTTTTCTGTTGCTGGTATAAACAGTTTTGAAACCATGTATTTTAATGAGTTTTTTTCTGATAGGTTTACAACTTTAATTGCCAAACATTATGTGAAGCCTTTTAAAATTTTTAAAGGTTTTAATCCGCAACTTGTATTAATTACAAGGTATGCCATTGGTGATATGAAAAATATAGACAGACATCAAAATATTACTTTTGGCACACTAGATAAAGGCTATACAGAATCTGGTTTTGAACTTAACAAACTTCTTTTTGGTTTTGGTGTAAGTTTTGCTTACAGGTATGGCGGTTATCACTTACCAAAAAATGAAGATAATATTGCTTTTAAATTTACATTTAATATTACGTTATAATTTTATTTTTTGACTCGCATAATCCTATGGTTTTCCATACCTTTGCGCCTACTTTAAAGATGACATGTCAAAACTAAAAAAATCTAAATTTTGGGATATTGTTGCAAGACTTATTTTGCGCAATAAAATTGGTATTCTTCTAAGTGTTATTATAATTACTGTTTTACTAAGTACGCAATGGAAACATATGCGTTTTACTTATACAGAAGCTAATTTACTTCCAGATGATCATGAAGTAAATATAGAGTACAACAAGTTTTTAGACATTTTTGGAGAAGAAGGTAACTTAATTGTACTTGGTGTTAAAGATTCTACACTTTTTACAATAGAAAAACTAAATGCATGGAATGCATTATCTGAAACTTTTAGAGATGACAGCTTAATTGAAACAGTTGTTTCTATTAAAGACTTACAAAAACTAGTTAAAAACCAAGAGGCTAAAACGTTTGAATTAGAACCGTTTATTAAAGATACTATTTCATCTATTAAACAGATAGATGCACTTCAAGAAGACCTTTTTAACAAGTATCCTTTTTACGATAATTTTCTTTATAACAAAAACACTAAAACAATTAGAACTGCACTTTATCTTAAAAAAGATATAGTAAACACACCTAAGCGTAAAGATTTTGTTGTAAACAATTTAATGTCTAAAGTTAAAACTTTTGAAGACACCTATAAACTAGATGTTAGAGTTTCTGGTATGCCATATATTAGAACCCTAAATGCACAAAACATTGTAGATGAAATTGGAATGTTTGTTTTGGCAGCTCTATTAGTAACCTCACTTATATTCTTTTTATTTTTTAGATCTTTTAGAGCCACATTTATCTCTTTAATTGTTGTTTGTATTGGTGTAATGTGGACATTAGGTATTATAGGCTTATTACGTTATGAAATCACTGTACTAACAGCACTAATTCCGCCATTAATTATTGTTATTGGAATACCAAATTGTATTTTTTTAATAAATAAATACCAACACGAAGTTAAACTTCATGGTAATAAAGTAAAATCATTACAACGCGTTATTACAAAAATTGGTAATGCAACCTTAATGACTAATGTAACAACTGCTTCCGGTTTTGCTACATTTATTATCACAGAAAGCAAGTTACTTAAAGAGTTTGGTGTAGTAGCATCGCTTAGTATTATTGCCATATTTATACTATGTATTTTAATAATACCAATAATTTATACTTTTTTACCTTACCCTAAAGAGCGCCATTTAGAGCATTTAAATAAACGCTGGATTGGTGGTTTTGTAGACTGGATGGAGCGTATGGTAAAAGAAAAACGTATTACAATTTATATTACTTCTATTGGTTTATTAGTAGCATGTATTATAGGAATTTACCAAATAAAAATTTCTGGAAGCTTAATAGAAGACATGCCTAAAAAAACAGAATTCTTTCAAGATATTAGGTTTTTTGAAAGTGAGTTTAACGGCATTATGCCAATGGAAATTCTAGTAAATACCAAACGTAAAAAAGGCGTAATGAAGTCTACTACTTTAAAACGCATGAATGATTTAGAAGACTTAATAATAGAAACGCCAGAATTATCAAGACCAATTTCTATTGTTAGTTTAGTAAAATATTCTAAACAAGCCTTTTATAATGGTAATCCAAAATACTACCAATTACCAACAAAACAAGAAGAAACTTTTATACTACCCTATATAAAAAACTCCAGTTCTGGTGATGTAGATTTACTAAAAAACTTTGTAGACTCTACAGGACAATATGCACGAATAACAACCTTTATGAAAGATATTGGTACAGATAGAATGGAGCGTATTGAAGATAATTTACTAACCAAAATTGATAGGCTTTTTCCAGAAGAAAAATACGAAGTTACCATGACAGGTAAAGCCTTAGTTTTTCAAAAAGGAACAAAATACCTCGTAAAAAACCTCGCGCTATCCTTATCGCTAGCGATTGTTCTTATATCGTTGTTTATGGCATACATGTTTCGTTCGTTTAGAATGATAATTGTATCGTTAATTCCTAATTTATTACCACTTGTTGTAACAGCGGGATTAATGGGATATCTAGGTGTACCAATCAAACCATCAACAATATTAGTATTTAGTATAGCTTTTGGTATTTCGGTAGATGATACCATTCACTTTTTGGCAAAATACCGCCAAGAGCTACAAGCAAATAACTGGAAAATAAAAAAATCTGTATACGCTGCTTTACGCGAAACAGGAGTAAGTATGTTTTACACATCTATAGTATTATTCTTCGGTTTTTCGGTATTTATAATTTCAAGTTTTGGTGGTACGGTAGCATTAGGCGCATTAGTTTCTGTAACTTTACTTTTTGCAATGCTATCAAATTTACTGCTATTACCATCGCTATTATTATCGTTAGAACGTAATATTGCAAATAAAGAAATACTAAAAAAACCAAGTATAAATATTATTCCTGTTGAAAATGATGATGAAATTATAGGCGATTCAGAAGAATAAAATGAGTTAAAAAATTATATTTGTTATTAAAATTAAGCACAAATGACATCAAAAACAGTTGCACAATTATTAAAAGAAACACCACTACAAGAAGTAGAAATAAAAGGCTGGGTTAGAACCTTTAGAGCCAAAAGGTTTATTGCTTTAAACGATGGCTCTACACTTAATAATATACAATGTGTAGTTGATTTCGAAAACACTCCTGAAGACACTTTAAAACGTATTACTACTGGAGCTGCTGTTGCCATTAAAGGTGAATTAGTAGAGAGTCAAGGTAAAGGACAAAGTGTTGAAATAGTTGTTTCTGCTATAGAAATTTTAGGAGATAGTGACCCAGAAACCTACCCTATTCAACCTAAAAAACACTCTTTTGAGTTTTTAAGAGAAAATGCGCATTTACGTACACGTACTAATACATTTAGTGCGGTTATGCGTTTGCGTTCGGCGTTATCTTTTGCTATACACAAATATTTTAACGACAACGGTTTCTATTACATGCATACACCAATTATTACTGGTAGTGATGCAGAAGGCGCAGGTGAAATGTTTAGAGTAAGTACATTAGATCAAAAAAATCCACCACTTACAGAAGCAGGTGAAATAGACCACTCTAAAAACTTTTTTGGAAAAGACACAAACCTTACCGTTTCTGGACAATTAGAAGCAGAGACGTATGCTATGTCTCTAGGTAAAGTATATACTTTTGGACCAACTTTTAGAGCAGAAAACTCTAATACATCTAGACACTTATCTGAGTTCTGGATGATTGAACCAGAAGTCGCTTTTATGGACTTAGCAGGAAATATGGATTTAGCTGAAGACTTTATGAAGTCTGTTATTTCTTATATTCTTGAACATAATGCTGAAGATTTAGAGTTTTTAGACAAGCGTTTAGCTGACGAAGAAAAAACAAAACCTCAAGCACAAAGAAGTGATATGAGTTTAATTGAAAAATTAAAATTCGTAACCGAAAACAACTTTAAACGCGTAAGCTATACAGAAGCAATAGACATTCTTAAAAACTCTAAACCAAATAAAAAGAAAAAATTCAATTATATAATTGAAGAATGGGGAGCAGACTTACAGTCTGAACACGAACGTTTCTTAGTAGAAAAACACTTTAAATGTCCAGTAATTTTATTTGATTATCCTGCAAATATAAAAGCATTTTACATGCGTTTAAACGAAGACGGAAAAACCGTTCGTGCAATGGATATTTTATTTCCAGGTATTGGAGAAATGGTTGGAGGTTCTCAAAGAGAAGAACGATTAGACGTTTTAAAAGAAAAAATGGCTGTTTTAAACATTCCAGAAGAAGAACTTTGGTGGTATTTAGATTTACGTAAATATGGTACAGCCGTACACTCTGGTTTTGGTTTAGGTTTCGAGCGCTTAGTTATGTTCGCAACAGGTATGAGTAACATTCGCGATGTAATACCTTATCCAAGAACACCACAAAACGCAGAGTTTTAAACGCATTATAAAACTTAAATAATTACTAAAACAATCTACTAAAATCAAATTTGTAGATTGTTTTTTTTATTTTTATAATAAATACTATTTATCTTACGCAATAGTATAATTAACAAACCTATATGCTTAAACAATACCTACAGTTCAAATTATCGCAAAAGTTGTCTCCGCAACAAATTCAATTAATGAAATTGATACAGTTGCCAACACAAGCTTTCGAACAACGTTTAAAGCAAGAACTAGAAGAAAATCCAGCTTTAGACACTGGTAAAGAAGAAAAAAGCGATGAGTTTGACGACTTTGATAATAGTAATGATGATTTTGATGAAAGTGAAACTATTGGTGAAGACATTAATGTTGACGACTATTTAAGCGATGACGAAATTCCAGATTATAGAACAAGTGCTAATAATTATAGCGCAGATGATGACGAAAAAAGTATACCATATGCCTCTGGAACATCGTTTACACAGCATTTAAAAAACCAACTTAACACCTATAGATTAGATGATGAGGAACGTGATATAGCAGAATTTTTAGTAGGTAGTGTAGACGAAAGTGGTTACATACGTCGTGAATTAAGCGATATCATGGATGATCTTGCATTTACACAAAATGTATACACCACAGAAGATAAAATTGAAAAAGTATTAAGCATTGTACATCAATTAGATCCAGCCGGTGTTGGTGCAAGAAGCCTACAAGAATGTTTAAGCATACAACTTAATAGAAAAGAACAAAATCCTGATGTTGCACTAGCTTTAAATATTATCGATAATGCTTTTGAGCAGTTTACTAAAAAGCATTACAAAAAGTTAATGGCAAAATTTGATGTAAGCGAAATACAACTTAAAGACGCTATACATGAAATAGAAAGGTTAAACCCTAAACCTGGTGGAAGTTATTCTGGAAACACTAGAATGATTGAACATGTTGTACCAGATTTTGCCATAAAAATTGTTGACGGTGAATTAGAGCTAACATTAAATGGACGAAACGCTCCAGAATTACATGTATCTAGAGAATATAATAATATGCTTAAAGGGTATAAGGAGTCTAAAGATAAATCTAAATCGCAAAAAGATGCCGTTTTATTTATTAAGCAGAAACTTGATGCCGCAAAATGGTTTATAGAAGCTATTAAGCAACGTCAACAAACGTTATTTGTAACCATGAGTGCAATTATGCATTACCAAAAAGAATACTTTTTAACTGGTGATGAGCGTAATTTAAAACCAATGATTTTAAAAGATATTGCAGACGAAATTGAAATGGATGTTTCAACCGTTTCTCGTGTTGCAAATAGTAAATACGTAGATACGCCATATGGCACAAAACTTATAAAAGAATTCTTTTCTGAATCTATGACAAACGATCAAGGAGAAGAAGTATCTACAAGAGAAATTAAAAAAATTCTAGAAACCGTTATAGATGAAGAGCCTAAAAAGAAACCTTTAACAGATGAAGCTTTAGCTAAAATTTTAAAAGAAAAAGGCTACCCTATTGCGCGTAGAACAGTTGCCAAGTATCGTGAACAGTTAGATATTCCTGTAGCAAGATTAAGAAAAGAATTATAATGCCTAAAAACACAAATAGCATTATAGATTGGTTTTTAAAAAGCATTTCTTTTGTCTTTCATCCTATAATAATGCCTGTATTAGGCACAATTTTTTATTTCTCAAAGTCACCTCGATTTTTGCCTGATGAAGTAAGAAATGCTAAACTTTTATCACTTTCAATACTAACTATACTTTTACCAATTTTAGTTTACTTTTTACTTAAAACCTTAGGTAAAACAAATACAATATATCTTAAAACAACTAAAGAAAGGATTATACCATTATTTTTAAATAGTGTAATTATTTTACTTATTATTTTAAGAGTTGTACCTTCTACACAAATAATAGAATTGTATTTTTTCTTTATAGGAATATTAATATCAAACATAGTGTGTTTAATACTTGCGCTTTTGAAGTTTAAAGCCAGTATACATATGATTGCGATTTCGGGAATATTTATGTTTGCTATTGGTTTGTCACTACATTTTGGTAAAAATATAAATGGATCATTAGCAATATTTGCCATTATAATAGGTGCAATTGCAACTTCTAGATTACACTTAAAAGCTCATACACCAATAGAACTAATTTTTGGTTTTTTTATAGGCTTATTACCTCAATTAATTATATTAAAATATTGGTTATAAAATAAAGAAAATTAAACCCACTTTAAGCGCATTCGCATCTATTGTTTTACCATCAATTTTTGCATCGCTTTTAAATATTGGATTTAAAGAATAATAAAAATAAAAATTCCAAGTATTATATCCTGCACTTAAAGATAAACCGTATTGAAACTTATTAAACACATCTAAATTAGCTAATTTTATATTACTAGGTTCTCCTTCATATTTAGTTTTATTGGCAAATAAATAACCAAATTTTAAACCCGTATAAATACGCCAAAATTTATAATCTACCGCTGTAGATGTTCGCCACCTAAACTCTAAAGGCACTTCTAACATATAAGTAGAAAACTTATTTTTACTATAATCTGTATCATCTATAATACTAAATTCAAGATTATTACTATCTGTTTTAGCTATTTGCAAGTTTTGATTAAACGAATTTAAAGATAAACCAAATCCTAGGCCAATTGCAATGTTACGTTTTTTATTAATTGGCATATCTTTAGTGAAACCAAAATGAAAACCGCTTGAAAAGCCACTTTGCGATAGTCCTTCTGGCTTTTTACCAATTAGATTATAAGTTACTCCAACATAAAATTGATCCTCCTTATAGAGCGAATCTATAACCTTTATACTATTAGTGTTTTCTTCTACTTGTGCCCAACTAAATGATAAACAAAAAAAATAAGTATATAGAAATATTAATAAGCGCATAAACAATAATTTCGATTTTATATAATATAGTTAACAAGATAAATAAACTAAAGTTTATATAAAATAAAAGGCGTTTTGAAAAAATCAAAACGCCTTTTTATAATATAACAATTAAAGATTATTGTGATGACACGGCATCACCTTTTCTTGTTGTATAGTTAATTTTAAGTGCGTTAGTTTTACGTAACTCTTGCTTAACATCTGTTAAAACTCCCATTTTAGCTTCTCTATCTACTTTTAAAGATACAGTTAATTTAGGTATTAACTCTTCTCTTAAAGCAGCTCTTTCTGCAGCAATAAATGCTTGTACATCATCAACACTTCTTAAAGCGTCATTTAACTGTACACGATCTTCACTACCATAAGTATCTATGTAATTTGGATTTGGTTTTCCAATATAGATGTAGCTAATAGGATATTTTTTATCCAGCTTTTCTATTTGATCTGCAGAAGGTAATTTATTTTCAATCTTTAAATTATCTTCCTTGATAACTGTAGCTACCATAAAAAAGAATAGTAACATAAATACGATATCTGGTAAAGATGCTGTTGAAATTGGTGGTAAACCACCATCTTTTTTCTTTTTAAATTTAGACATAATTTAGATTGATCTATATATTTTTAGTTTCTGCTTCAGAGAATTTTTGAGGTACTAATAATTTAATAGCCTCTAATTTCTCTTTTAAATCTTCCTTCTCTTTAGGTTTTGTTTGAGCATCTTGATACTTTTCATTTGCTTCAACAAAGTTCATACCTAATTTAGGATATTCTCTTTTAAACTCACGATTACGTAATTCGTTATAAGCTGCTAAAATTTCATTTTGTACAGCTATGTACGTTTTATATTTAGTTAATCTATCGTTACTCAAAGAGATAATTGCCTTTTGAAAATTATCTGATGATTTAGGATCTTTAGCACCTCTACAACGCTTACAGGCATCTTTACCTGTTCCTCCACCATTATCTAAAAATTTAACGGCTAATGCACGTAAATCTTTAAGTTCAATAAGTTTTTCGTCTTCTCCAGCTTTTAAGAATAATTGATTGTTTGCGTTAACATTTAAAGCAAAGATATTTTTTTGCTTTATAACAATATCATCTTGATTCTCTTCAATAGGAGGTAACTTTCTACTTAAACCAGAATCTACTGCGATATCTGTAGTTACTAGAAAGAAAATTAATAATAAGAAAGCAATGTCAGCCATAGAGCCTGCATTAACTTCTGGTGCTGATCTTTTTGCCATAATTACTTAATCATTTTTTTAATTCCTGTTCCTAACATTACTACTACAGATACTATTGCTAGTATGTAGAAAGCGTATAATCCAGTTCCAACCCATCTAGAGCCAGACTCAGATAATATTTTTCCATCTTGCATTGGTGTTTCTACTCCTTCTGCTAAAACGTAAGCTATAACAGCAACTAGTAAAAAAGCTCCAACACTCATTAAAGTTTTCTTTAAAGTCTCTCCGCTTGAGAAAAGGTTTACAACTACAAATATTAATACTAGAGCAACAATTACTGCTAATACTAAGTATGCAATCCAAGCCATTGGCTCAATCAAAGAAGTATCTCCTGCAGCGGCAGATGCTTTTACAGCTTCATCTCCTGCAGCAACGATTCGTGCTAAGAAAATGATACCTGCAACACCAAGTACTGCTAAAACTATTTTTAAAATCTTATGCATATTCTTTCAGTTTTTAAAATTAGTTAATATTATTTTTTATGCTTCGATAACATATCCATTAAGGTGATAGAAGCATCTTCCATATCGTTAACGATATTATCAATTTTTGCTACGATATAGTTGTAAAAGATTTGTAATATAATTGCAACAATTAAACCAAATACAGTAGTTAATAAGGCTACTTTAATACCTCCTGCTACTAATGTAGCATCCATTCCACCTGCAGACTGGATTTTATCGAAAGCTTGAATCATACCTATTACTGTACCCATGAAACCAAGCATTGGTGCTAAGGCGATGAATAAAGAAATCCAAGATACGTTTTTTTCTAATTGTCCCATTTGAACTCCACCATAAGCTACAACAGCTTTTTCTGCAGATTCTAAACCATCATCTGCTCTATCTAAACCTTGATAGTAAATAGAAGCAACAGGTCCTTTTGTATTACGGCAAACTTCTTTAGCAGCTTCAATACCTCCAGACTGTAAAGCCTCTTCAACATTTTGAGCTAATTTTTTAGAGTTACCTGTAGAAAGGTTTAAAAAGATAATTCTCTCTATAGCGATTGCTAAACCAAGAATTAAACATAATAATACGATGCCCATAAATGCTGGCCCACCTTCAATAAAACGCTTTTTAAGTTCTTGGTGAAAACCTAAATCTTCTTCAGCACCATCTTCTGCTACTGTTTCTTGTGTGGTTGTAACAACTGTAGCTGCAACAGTAGCTGCATTTGTAGTTGCGTTAGCTGTACCAAATGCCATTAAAAATACTATGGCTAGGATTGAAAATAATCTTTTCATTGTCGTGATCTTATTTTTATTAGTTAAAGTGTTAAAGATATAAAAAAAATGTAATTAAAAAATTAAAAACCAAAATAACGGCTCTAAAATATGAGAAACCGTTTAACTATAACTTTTAATTAAAGTTTAAATTGTTTGGTAGGCCCAAATTAATAAAGTGATATTATTCTTATTTTTAATAACTTAATTGGTTCCAAAAATAAAGAAGTCTAATTGAATTAAAAATTTTTAGCTCCTAAATTTATGACATTTCTCCTCGTAAAGCTGTTTCATATATGGTTTTGAACAACTTAGGGGAAACATTTTGACCCAATAAATACATTAATTTGCTAATTGCAGCCTCTGTTGTAATGTCTTTTCCTGAAATTATGCCTATTTTTTTTAGTTTTTCGCTAGTTTCATATTGTCCCATCATCACACTTCCGCCAGAACATTGTGTTACATTTATTATATGTATACCTTTTTGTATTGTCTCTTTTAATAGATTAATAAACCAATCTTCTGTCGTACAATTTCCTGCGCCATAGGTTTCTAATATTACACCTTTTAAATCGGCAGTATTAAATATACAGGTTAACAATTGTTTAGATATTCCTGGAAATAACTTTACTAAAGCTATGTTTTTTTCTAATTCTTTATGAACAACTAGTTGTTTTCTGGCATTTGGTTTAAACAAATACTCGTTATTTATTTTTAAATGTACTCCCGATTCTGCAAGATCTGGATAATTTAAGCTTGTAAAGGCTTCAAAATGTTCTGCATTTATTTTTGTTGTTCTGTTTGCTCTATATAATTTATATTCAAAATATAGGCAGACTTCCTTTATTATTGGTTTATTATAATGTTGTAATGATGCTATTTGTATTGATGTTATTAAATTCTCTTTTGCATCTGTACGTAAATCTCCTATAGGTAATTGTGATCCTGTAAATATTACTGGTTTTGCCAGATGCTCTAACATAAAACTTAATGCTGAGGCTGTATAACTCATAGTATCGCTACCGTGCAAAACAACAAAACCATCACAGCTATCGTAATTCTCTTCAATGATTTCTGCTATATCAACCCAATATTTAGGTTCCATATTACTAGAGTCTATAGGCTCATTAAATGTTGTTGTTGAAATATTACAGTCTAATAGTTTTAGTTCTGGAATTCTTATTAATAAATTATCAAAATCAAATGCTCTAAGCGCTCCTGTTTCTGGGTCTTTTATCATACCTATAGTTCCGCCTGTATATATAAGGAGTATGTTTGGAATACTTTTAGTCATAAATTTTTAGCTTTTACTTTTAGGTTTTTATTAAACACCAAATACTGCTTTTGAGTTTTGAGTTGTTATTTGTGCAATTTCTTCTTCACTTATATTATAAATTTCAGATAGTTTTTCTACAACCTGTAATATATAGCTACTTTCATTTCGTTTACCACGGTATGGTTTTGGTGCCAAATATGGCGCATCTGTCTCTAAAACAATATGTTTTAAATCTATTTTATTTAAAAATTTATCTATTTTTCCGTTTTTAAAAGTAGCGACTCCACCAATTCCTAATTTCATATTATATGAAATGGCTTGATGTGCTTGTTCTAATGTTCCTGTAAAACAATGAAATATTCCAAAAAGGTCTTCGGCTTTTTCTTCTTCTAAAATTTCAAATATTTCATTAAATGCTTCACGGCAGTGAATTACAATTGGTAATTTATATTTTTTTGCTAGTTTTATTTGATGCCTAAAGGCTTCTTGTTGTATTGCTAATGTGCTTTTATCCCAATATAAATCTATCCCTATTTCTCCAACGGCATAAAATTTATGTTGTTCAAGCATTTGCTCTACATGTGCTAATTCTTTTTTGTAATTTTCTTTTACATGTGTTGGGTGTAAACCCATCATTAAAAAAACATGTTCTGGATAGTCTTTTTCTAGTTGCAGCATAGATGCTGTGTATGTAGAATCTATGGCTGGAATAAACAATCTAGAAACGTTAGCGTCTAATGTGCGCTGCATCATTTCTGCTCTATCCTCATCGAAAGCTTCACTGTATAAATGCGTGTGTGTGTCTGTAATAATCATGGCGTAAAAATAGAAAAGTCATCTTGATTAGATGACTTTTCTATTGTTAATTTCTGTTTGTATTTACTCTAATTTATCTAATAAACGCTGTGCTTCTTTATAATCGTCTGCTCCTTCTGGAATTTGTTTTAATAACATAATTGATACATCATTACTATTTTGTTTTAATTTACTTAAAGCCGCATACCATAATGCTCTGTTTTTATAGGCAGATTGTCCATTTATTAATGCTTTTAATTGCATATCTGCAATTGTAAAATTATCTAATTCTATATTTGTAATAGCATAATATAATTGTAGCTCACTGTTTTCTGGATCTTTTTCTAGTACTTGCTTTAATAAGGTGTTGGCTTTTTTATAGTCTTTATTATTAAATGCTTTTGTAGCTTCTATTAATGTTTTTACATTACCTCTAACTACCGTCATTGGTTCATGCGTGTTGTAATCTGTATATCCTGGTTTACTAAATACTTGATTGTATATAAATAAGCCTAAAAACACAGCAACACTTGCTGCTATAGCCAACTGTCCTAATCTAAAGAATTTAGAGTGCTTTGGTCTTTCGGTTTTAGTTTTTGTTGTTTTAAAATGTGTGTTTGAAATGCTTTTTAAATTATTTTTAAATGCAGATGTTTCAGCTTCATTTTCAAATTTATTTTTTAAGAATAGGTTTGCTTCTTTGTAAAGGTTAAAATTTTCGGCAAACACTTTATCTGTCTTCAAACGGTTTTTAAAAGCTAAAATTTCTGTTTCAGATAATTCATTATTTATATAGCTATCGAATAAAATATAGTCTTGATCTTCCATTTTAATTAATAATTAAGTTGTTTAAATTTAGGCGACTCTTGAACCAGTTTTGTTAACTGCCCAATACATAAAGATTTCTTTTTTCGAGCATAAGCATAAGTTACACCTAAACTGGCTGCAACTTCTTCCATAGATTTTATTTTAAAAGTTGCTTTAATTAAATCTTTACATGCAGTACCTAATTTTTGAAACATCTCGTTAAATAAGGCCTGTTTTTCACTAAATAAAGCAGTTTCTATTGCTAATTCATGAGCGCTATCTCCTTTAGATAAAACTTCTTCATTTATTGTTACCTCCTTTTTATTGTTTTTTTTAAGAGTATTTAACCACTTACGCTTACAAAGCAGAAAAAAATAAGCATCAAAAGGACAGGTAAGTTGTAGTCCTTTATTTTTTGCCTGATTGTATATGGTAACTATAGTGTCTTGAACAATATCTTGAGCTTGGTCGCTGTCTCCACTATTTTGCTTTACATAATTAATCACTTTTGGCACAAATTTATTATAGATAGCTTGTATAATAAATGAGTTATTTTCTAATAAACCTTCTATATATTTTTGGTCTTCGTGAATTTTTTTATCACTCATAATGCCTTATTTCTCGGTTAGTTTCACACCAATTTAAAAAAACTTTAGAAAATAGAGGTAACAATTTTTAAATGGTTTTGATATAAGGTTGTAAAAGGCAAAAAGCCAGAAACAATAAAACAAACTTTTAATCAATAAACATTTAGAAATTATGAGAAATTCAATTTTAATTATCGCAACAGTAGTCTTTAGTTTTTTAACTGTAAATGCTACAAACTTAAAATCACAAGCTAACACAGTAACACGTGTAAACATTCACAAAGATGAAATTATAGAGGTTTTCGATTGGACTGTAAAAACTACAACCGGTGAGTTTTCTGGAACCGCAAGTTCTTTATTTGATGCTAAAAGAAGAGCAAATATAGTAGGACAAAATGCCATAGTAATAGAACAGAAAATTACAAACTACTTTATTTTAAAAAGTGAAATGCAATCTAATAACAATCGTGTTTTCTTTTGGGAAGTTAACACTGAAAAAGGATATGCAAAAGGATTTTCAAGCAATGAATTTAATGCAAAAAAAATGATGCATTTAGTTGCCAAAGGAGACATTACATCTTATCGAATAATTGAAAACAAGAAAAAATAAAACCCATTAACAAAATTATATAACTATAAAAATTAGAAATCATGAAAATTTTAAAAACAGTATTAGCGAGTTTATGTATAACAGCATTTACATTATTTACAAGTTGTGATACAGACGATAAATTTGAAAACTCAACAACAGATCCAATTGTTGCAACTGCAGCAGCATTTAAAAACATAAAGCTACAAGCTTTAGAAAACCAAACACAGTATTTTCAATTTGATGCAAACGATGGTAACATTAGTTTAACCTCTAATAATGGAGTACAAATTAATATAAATACAAATTGTTTAACCTTAAACGGAAACGCAACAACAGGAACAATAGATTTAGAATATGTAGAATTATTTGAAAAAGGAAATATGCTTACCACAAATAAACCTACAATGGGAACATTACCAAACGGCGACAAAGCCTTACTTATTTCTGGCGGAGAGTTTTTTATTGAAGCTACACAAAACGGTCAAGTTTTAGACACCAGTTGTAACATACAATTAGTCGTTCCTTCTAGTTTAACTGGTGGCGCAGATAATGCTATGACACTTTGGGAAGGCAATATAGACCTAGACGATAATCTAACTTGGGATGAAAATGAAGACCCAACAGGTCAAGATGGTGTTTTTGTTGAAGGTGGAGAATACTATGCTTTTTTAGGACAATTTGGTTGGTCTAATATTGATAGGTTTTATAATGACCCAAGACCAAAAACACTAATTCAAGCTCAAGCGCCTTTAGGTTATAACTTTGACAATAGTGCTATTTATTTATCTTATGATGGTGAAGACACTGGCTTAGCACAATTAGATACTTACGATGAAAACTTAAACCTATTTAGTGAGCATTATGGACAAATACCAATTGGTTTAGAATGCCATGTAATATTTGCAACCGAAGATAATGGTGTATGGAGATATGCCGTAAAACAAGTAACCATAGTAGATAATCATATAATTACATTTAATTATAACGAAACAACTACTGCTACTGAAGCACAATTTATAAACATAATTAATGCGCTACCATAATAATTAACACCTACTTAAGCGCAAAAGGTCAGGATTTAAAATCCTGGCCTTTTTTAATATAGTAAAAAAATAGGGTAACAAAATAGAAACTGTATTGATATAAAGGTGTAGCACATTAAAACACACTATTATGAATACTACAAAAAACATAAATAAACAGGAAGAAATAAAGGAGCAAATAATCTATTTTGCAATTAGAGTTGCCGTATTACTAACATTATTAGCATCGCTTGCATAAGTTTAAGAGTTATAAAATTTCAGTTTTGTATATTTATTTATCTATAACCAACGCTATTATGAAAAATTTCTACCTAAATTATATATTCTTTTTTATAAGCGTTCTAGCTTTCAGTCAAGAAAAAACAACGCAAGATACTTTACAACGTATAGCAACAATACAATACGAAATTAAAAACGACAGCGTACAGTTTTCATCTAAAACACCACCTTTAAACCAAATAGCTGGAGCACCAAAAGCTTATTATAAACATTTTTGGGAATTTGGAGATGGCGATTATAGTAAAGAAGAAACACCTAGTAAACAATATAAAAAAAGTGGCGAATATGAAATTAAATATTGGGCAACAAATATTTACGACACAGGAAAACCACCAACCACAAGACCCAAAAAAATAAAAGTAAATCAAGATAACCCAACCGCAAAAGCATCTGCTTCTATGAGTGAGGATTTAGAACTAATTAGAAATCGAGAAGCAGTACCAAACCAAGAAATGGTTATTGTAATGCGCTATAAAAATTATAAAGATTATACTACAAACGGAACTTTACATCTGTTTTTTAATGAAACAAAATACAAAGCAGATAATTTTAAACTTATTGACACCAGACTTTATAATGCCGAAAAAATAATTAATAACGAAGATTATGTGTTTTCAAATAAAATAAATAACGAAAAAACCTTTTATGCTTCTACACAAAACAATATAAATTTACTTAAAACGAAGTATAACGATTCTACCGAAAAAGAAAACCTAGAACTAACGCTAACCGAAGCTAAAACTACGTATAAAAAATCCAGTACTATTGCGTTTAATAACATGGAACCAAACGAAGAACGCAACATATTTTATACCTTTAAAACCACACCCGAAATGCTAAAAGACACAAGTGCCATAATTTCGGTTAGAAGTATTTATATTCCAGACAACAATTATAAAACACACAAGGTAAAAGACATGGAAATGGAGATTGTTACTTCACACGATCCTAATAAAATGTCCACTAATGCAACCTTTTTAAATTACCGTTTAGTTCGTTTTAAAAGACCAAAATTTAAAATAAAATTTCAAAATAATGGCGAAGGTCCTGCAACTACAATTAAATTGGAAACCGATGTTCCCGATATGTTTGACAAAACAACAATTAAAGTAGAAGACACCTATCCCAAAGTTCCAATTTGCCCAAAAAACGAAGTACAGTACAGTTGTATCGACACAACTTACACCAAAACCCAAGCTATTTTTACATTTAAAAACATTTATTTACCTGGAAGCGAGCAAAAAAACGTAAAGGATTATGACTCTACTAAAGGCTTTGTAAAATACAGCCTAAAATTTGCTGATAATTTTCACAAGAAAAAAACAAAATCTAGAACAGCAATAATATTCGATAAAAACGAACCTATAATTACCAACTACTCCACTACTAGGTTTTTACCAGGCATATCAATTGGTGCAAAAGTCGGATATAATTTTTATAACGAATTAGAAAACTCTAAAGCATATTTTATTGGTGCTACATTATCCCCATTTAAATCTTACCGTTGGTACTGGCAAATAGAGCTATTAAACAGCTTTCATAGTTATACAGGAGAAACAACAATTACAGAAACACTTGGCGATTTTGGAGCAGCTGGAGAACAGTTTATTAGAAGAACCACAACTACAAATACATTTGATAATATAGATTGGGCAATACCAGTTTTAGTAAGATATAATATTAACAACTACATAGGTTTAGGTGCAGGATTACAAGGCACAATTTCATTATCTGAAAAAAAAGAAAGCAATATATTAATACAAGATTTTGAGAATACGCAACCACCACAATTTATATTTAACGAAGAGCAAAATATAGAAAGCTCCTCTACTGCTTTTACTAATTTTAGAACCGGACTTTTATTTGAAGCAACAGTTGGTGCAGCGAGAATAGGCCCAAGTGCAGGCGCACGATATGTATTAAATTTTAAAGAGAATTTTAATTACTTACAGCTTTATGCTATTTGGAAGTTTTAATTAAAAATGTATTCTATATATGAAAAACTTCTTAGTTGTTATTTGTTTCCTTTTTATTGTAAGTGGCTTTTCTCAAAATTTAGAAAACAATATTTACAATGCTACAGAGCTATTTAATAGTAAAAAAAATAACGAAGCTTTAAAAAATTTAAATGATGAAATTTCAATATTTGAAGCCAAACTTAGTACTGAAGATGAGTACATGGCATTTATATTTTTACTAGTTAATAAAGCCTATTATTTAAAAAGTAAAAGCCAAAACAGTGTTGCAATAACTACATACGAAAAAGCCTGGAAGCTCTACAAAAACAAAAATATAGCATCTTTTTTTGAGTATGATATTATAGAAAATTGTTTAAAACCTTTAGGTATTTTATACAATAAAGTTGGCGATTACACTAGTTGCGAAAACATAACAAAAAACTATATCGCATTAGCTAAAAAAACAAATAACACGACTCAGCAAATAGCAGGAACTATAAATTTATCTAGACTTTACCAAACAACCAATAGACACCAACAAGCAATAGATATTGCAACCTATGGTCTAAATATAAATGGTATTAGCAAACAACAAAAAAGTAATTTAAAAAGACTAATTTCAAGAAGCCAGATTAGATTAAATAAAAAAGTTACAAGAATAGACCGCATTATTTTTAACTCAGATTTTTTAGATAAACTAGAGGATAAAGAACTAGCATATGAGTTAGCAATGCAAAATCAAGATTACAAAGCTGCGCTAAAAGCCTTTAAAAGCATAAAGCACTTAAAAACAAGTAATTTATCTTCTGCAAGTGAATTGGCAAAACTATATTTAGAAGAGGCTCAAATTCATTATAAATTAAACAATTTTAACGCGGCAGAAAAAACCTTAAACTATGCATTAAAAACCTTATTAAAAAACTACAATCGATATTCAATACCTACAGAAACAGAACTTTACCCAGAAAATGCATTCATTGGAGTTTTCGATTTATTAGCGACATTAGAAAGTAATCCTAAAAAAGCATTAGACTATTATAAACTAAGTTTTTATGTAAGCGATTTATTAGCAAAAAACACAACAACACAAGATGGTAAACTTATTTTACTAAATGAAAAAAGAAGCCGAAGCGAGAAATGTTTAAACTTACTATATAAACTTCAAAATAAAAGCGAAGACACTTACTTTACTACAGAAGCTTTAAAAATTTCCGAACGTTATAAAGCATCTGTTTTAAATGATATTCTTGACAAAAAAGATTTATTAAAAAAACATCCTAAAGACTCTCTATTGTTAAAGCAACAATCGCTTTTACAAAAACAAGAACAACTTACTAATAGGTTAATTAAGTCGCCTTACAATTCAAACCCAAACCAAAAAAATAAAATTAGAGAACAACTCTCTTTTATAAATATTGATTTAAAAAAAGTAAATCAAGACATTGAAAACAAATTTACTACGCAAAACAAACCTTTAAATATCTCAAAATTAATTACAAAATTAGAGCAGGATAAAGCAAGTCTAGTAAACTTTTTTTATGGGAAAAAAGCAATTTATCAAATTATAATTTCTAATAAAGTAACGGTTTTTAACAAAATAGAGCTTAGTGAAAATAATACAAATCTCATTAAAGAATTTATTTCATATTTCGATAATTCTTCAGTTATAAATAACAATATACAAGCTTACACTAAAAAAGCACACGAGCTTTATACCTTGTTAAATTTAAACTCTGTTAGCAACCTAAATAACATATTAATAATTCCAGATGGCTTGTTAAATTTCATTCCGTTTGATGCTTTAATTACTAATAAAACCGAAAGTAAATCGTTTAACCAAATTCCTTTTTTTGTAAAGTCACACACTACAGTTTACAATGCTAACTGCGCGCTATACCTTAATAATAATCCTAATATTATAAAACCTAAAGTTTTGGGCGTATTTCCGGTTTACAAAAGCACCAAATTCGAACTTCTAAATTCTGTAACCGAAGCTAAAAAAATTCAAAACACAATTGAAACTAAAATTTTAATTAATGAAGAAGCTACAAAAAACGCCTTTATAAATAACGCAAATGCATTTTCAATTTTACATCTTTCAACGCATGGCACATCTGGAGATTTTTATACACCTGCTCAAATTTCTTTTATAGATACTGCATTTTCAACTAACGAATTGTACAAACTAAGTTTAACAGCCAATCTTGTTGTTTTAAGTGCTTGCGAAACTGGAGTTGGTATGTTGCACCGCGGTGAAGGTGCTATGAGTATTGCTCGTGGCTTTCAATATGCTGGTGTAGAGAATACAGTTTACTCTTTATGGCAAATTAGCGATTTATCTACATCGCAAATTATGGCTTCATTTTACAAAAATTTAAGTAAAACCAATGCTATAAATTACGCTAATAGGCAATCTAAAATAGATTACTTAAATAACAATAAAATTACAAATATTAAAAAATCTCCATTTTATTGGAGTGCTTTTAATTACTATGGCAGTTTTAATAGTGTTAAAAAAGATTATACATATATATGGAGTATAGTAGTTATCTCTATTGTAATTATAGTACTTTTACTATTCCTATTTAAAAAGAAAAATGGAAAACGCACTTTGGGAATTCTTACTAGAAAAAGGATATAAAAAAATAAAACTTAAGCTTACAAAAACCAATCACTTTGAAATTAAAGCTAAAGTTAATGGTGTAAAAGGATTGTTTATTTTAGATACTGGTGCATCTAGTAGCTGTATTGGTTTTAAAGACATTGAACGCTTTAAACTTGCCGCAAAAGACTCAGACATTAAGGCTGCTGGAGCTGGAGCTACAGATATGCTTACTCAAATTTCTAGTAAAAATACTATAATGATTGGTAGGTGGAAAAAAACTAAAGTGAATCTTGTATTGTTTGATTTAACACATGTAAACACCGCTTTAACAACTCATAATGCCAAACCTGTAAATGGAATAATTGGAGCAGATATATTAAAAAAAGGCAAGGCTATTATAGATTATAATAAGAAATACTTGTATTTAAAGCCAATTTAAAGTGTATTTTCTTACTTTTATATCACTACTTAAAATAAAAACTCCCTAAAAATGAAAACTACAATTGTCATTGCAGACGATCATCCATTGATGCTTAGAGGTTTGAGCGATTTTATTGCTTCAAAAGGATATGAGATTCTAGGAAAAGCAGAAGATGGCCGCGCTGCGTATGCATTAATTGTTAAGCACAAACCAGATATTGCTATTCTTGACATTAGAATGCCTTACATGACAGGTCTTGATGTTGCTGAAGCTTGTAAAAAATATAACTTAGACACCAAGGTTATCCTTATTACTTTTGATAATGAAGAAGAGCTTTTTGATAAAGCAAAAGAGTTTAATGTTTATGGCTATATTTTAAAAGAATTTGCAATTGAAGAAATTGAAAACTGTATAGAACATGTTAAAAAAGGGGAGGCTTATTTTAGTGAAGAAATAGCTTCATACTTAAACTCTAAATTAAAATATTCTAAATCTCATATTACAGACTTACTTACAAAAACTGAGCTTAAAGTAGTACAACTACTATCTCAAAATAAAACAAACCAAGAAATATCTGAAACACTACAAAGCTCAATTAGAACCATAGAAAAGCATAGAAGTAACATAACTAAAAAACTAAAACTTCAAAAATCTCACAATGCGCTAATGTTATGGGCTATTTTAAATAAAGACCTTTTATAATTTTATTAAAGTTTCTAACAGAATTTTACAAAACAAGCTTTTTATTATTGGTAATTATTATTCAAAACATTTTTGTTTTAATAATAACAACATAGAGATTTATAACAATAACAAGGCTTAAGCGCTATTTTTTATTTTTACAATAAGCTAAAAAGATACGTAGTTATACGTATTTTTTATTTCAATAATAGCACTTATCTTTATATTGCTATTAATCAATTTATGGAGAGAACCTATTAAGCTTTACATTGCTAACACCAATGTAAAGCTTCTCTTTTTTTAATACGTCTTCAAATTTAAAATTCTCACTTACCAAGAATCATTTTTTTTAAATAAATTTTGCGTTTTTATTAATATTAGCGTTTTTAATTAAATATTTAAAAGGCCTATTGTTTTATAAATTCATATTTAATTTAGTAAAAAAGTAGTGAAGGCAGGACCTACAAGAATAATTGAATATAAAAAGTACTTAAAAAAAATACGTAGTTCTACGTATTTTTTTTAAGATAGATACTACTTACCTTTATAATGCTATTAATTAGTTCTTAGGGAGAATTATTTAGAGAACTCTGCATTGTAATGGTGCAGAGTTTCTTTTACCAAAAAAAACCTACATATCATGATAGAAGAAACAGAAACTCAAAACAAAGCATTTATAATAGCTATAATTGTTTTTGCTATTATAATTATTTCAATAAACATTTTTGTAACCTTTTTTAGTTAGTGACCGTTTACAAATGTTTTTAAACGAAAAAAGCGCAACTTAATACGTTGCGCTTTTTTTGTTATATAAAGTTAATGATTTACAACTCTAATGCTCTTTTAATATCGTTATCCATTAAAAGTTCTGTTGGGTTTTCTAATGCTTCTTTTACTGCAACTAAGAATCCTACACTTTCTTTACCATCAATTATTCTATGGTCGTAAGATAATGCAACATACATTATAGGTCTAATTTCTACATGACCATCAATTGCAACTGGTCGCTCTACAATATTATGCATACCTAAAATACCACTTTGAGGTGGATTAATAATTGGAGTTGATAACATAGAGCCAAATACACCACCATTAGAAATTGTAAAAGTACCACCAGTCATTTCATCTACTGTAATTTTACCATCTCTAGCACGTAAAGCTAAACGTTTAACTTCTGCTTCAACACCTCTAAAAGATAGGTTTTCGGCATTTCTAATTACAGGAACCATTAATCCTTTTGGACCAGAAACGGCTATACTTACATCTACAAAATCGTAAGTTAGCATCTCTTTTCCATCAATCATAGAGTTAACTGCCGGATATAATTTTAATGCTCTAACTACTGCTAAAGTAAAGAAAGACATAAACCCTAAACTTACACCGTGCTTAGATTTAAATGTTTCTTTGTATTCTTTTCTTAAAGCAAATATTGGTGACATGTCTACTTCGTTAAAAGTAGTTAACATTGCTGTTGTATTTTTAGCTTCAACTAAACGCTCTGCTACTTTTCTACGTAACATAGACATTTTGCTTCTAGAAGAACCTCTGTTTCCTCCTGTTGGAGTTCCCATAGAAGGAGTTGCTTTTACAGCATCGTCTTTAGTAACACGACCATCTTTACCTGTTCCAGTTATAGATGATGCATCCATGTTTTTTTCTGCTAAAATTTTCTTTGCTGCTGGACTTGCTACTCCAGAAGCGTAAGTTTCTTTTGCAGGATTTGGTGCTTTTTCGTGATTTTCTTTATTTGACGCTGCTTTTTGATCTTTAGCTAAGTCTTGCTCAGCGTCTGCATTTCCGCCTTCATCGCCACCTTCGTAAGTTGAAGCTTCTGGAGCTTTTGCAGCTGTATCAATTAAACAAACTACTTGCCCAACTGCTACTGCATCACCTTCTTCGGCTTTTAATGTAATTGTTCCACTTGCTTCAGCTGGTAATTCTAATGTTGCTTTATCGCTATCTACCTCTGCTATTGCTTGGTCTTTTTCTACATAATCACCATCTTCTACTAACCATTCAGCTATTTCAACTTCTGTAATTGATTCACCTGGCGAAGGTACTTTCATTTCTAAAATCATCGTACTGTAATTTTTACTTAATGTCTTGTTATGACTGTTGTTGGGTTTGTTTATTTTTTTGATGGATACATTTGTAATCCACTAATTTTATTGTTTTCATCTAATAGAAAAAAAGCTTCTCCTGCTCCATTTTCAAAAGTCAAATTATAGTTATGACCTGTTCTAACAATAGATTTTAATTCTACAGCTTTAATTTTACCTAAAGCATTAGCATTTAAGTTAGTTTTAAAAAATGAAATTGTTTTTTCTAAAGTCAATGTCTTTTGAAAATTAGCGTTTAACATATTGTAAATCGCTTCATAATCATTTTCATTATAATTTTCTTGAAATTCTGTAACTACTTTTTTATAGTTTGCCTTTTCTGTTTGGGCAAAACCTATTGTAAAACTTAAAATTGCTACTATTAATACTATTGCTTTTTTCATAATATGTATGATTTATGCGAATTATCGCTGGTTATTTTTACTTTTATCAAATACGTAATCTATAACTTCTTGATGACGTTTTTTAGATCTTGTACTACTTCCTGCTGCTGGTGCTCCATAAGCTCTACGTGTAGCGGCTCTAAATGTTTTTGCTTCGTCTAAATGCATTAACATATGTGCATAAGCACCCATGTTTCTTGGTTCTTCTTGTGCCCAAACAATTTCATCTACGTTAGTATAGTTTTGTATTGTTTTTCTTATTTCTTCTACTGGTAATGGGAATAATTGTTCTATTCTTATAAATGCAATATCATCTCTACCTTGCTTATCGCGTTCTTCATCTAAGTCGTAATAAAATTTACCTGTTAACAGTACAAGTGTTTTTACTTTGCTTGCTTCCACAGCTGTATCATCTATTACTGTTTTAAAGCTTCCGTTTGCAAATTCTTCTACTGTAGAAACACATTTTGGATGACGCAATAAACTTTTTGGCGTAAAAACTATTAATGGTTTTCTAAAGTTAGATTTCATTTGTCTTCTTAACAAGTGAAACATATTCTCTGGTGTGGTACAATCTGCAACATACATATTATCTTTTGCACAAAGTTGTAGATAACGTTCCATTCTTGCTGATGAATGTTCTGCACCTTGACCTTCATAACCATGTGGTAATAACATTACCAAACCGTTTTGAGTTTTCCATTTATCTTCTCCTGCAGATATGTACTGGTCTAACATTATTTGTGCTCCATTACTAAAGTCTCCAAATTGTGCTTCCCAAATGGTTAGTGTTTTTGGGCTTGCCATTGCGTAACCATAATCGAAACCTACTACTCCATACTCTGATAATAGTGAGTTATAAATATAAAATTGACCTTGCGTATCGCTAATATTATTATGTAATATTATTTCTTCTTCGCTATCTTCAACTTTAACTACTGCGTGTCTATGAGAGAATGTTCCTCTTTCTACATCTTGACCAGAAATTCTAACATTGTAGCCTTCTTCTAAAAGTGTACCGTAAGCTAAATGCTCTGCCATAGCCCAATCTAGTTTATTTTCATCAAACATGGTTTGACGAGATTGTACTAGTCTTTCTATTTTACGTATAAACTTTTTATCTTCTGGTAGATTAGATATAACCTTAGTTATTTTTTCTAATTCTTTTTTAGACACTTTTGTGTCTACAGTTTTCATCATTTCTACTTCATCTACACGAGTAAAATCTTCCCATACAGATTCCATAAATGGCGTTATAACTGTTTTATCTTCTTTTCTTGAAGCATCTAATTTTTCTTCAAGACTGTCTTTATAATTTTTTTCTAATTGTTTAACATGATCTTTACCAATAACACCTTCTGCAATTAATTTTTCGGCATAAATATTTCTTGGGTTTGCATGCTTAGCTATTGCTTTATATAGTTTTGGTTGTGTAAAACGTGGCTCATCACCTTCGTTATGTCCATATTTTCTATACCCTAGCATATCTATAAATACGTCGCGCTTAAACTGCATTCTAAAATCTAATGCAAATAATGTGGCGTGTACAACTGCTTCTGCGTCGTCTGCGTTTACGTGAAGTACTGGCGATAGTGTTACTTTACCTACATCTGTACAGTATGTACTTGATCTGGCATCTAAATAATTTGTTGTAAATCCAACTTGGTTATTTACAACTATGTGTATAGTACCATTTGTTTTATATCCATCTAACTGTGCCATTTGCACAACTTCGTATACTAAACCTTGACCTGCAATTGCAGCATCACCATGTACTACTATTGGTAAAACTTTACTAAAATCGTTGCTAAAATCTTTGTCTTGTTTTGCTCTTACAATTCCTTCTACAACTGCACCAACAGTTTCTAAGTGTGATGGGTTTGGAGCGATACTTAGTTTTATATTTTTTCCAGAATCTGTACCTCTATGGCTAGTCCAGCCTAAGTGGTATTTTACATCACCATCAAAAACTTCTTCTTCATAATCTTTACCGTCAAATTCACTAAAAATATCTTTTGCACTTTTTCCAAAGATATTTGTTAATGTAGAAAGTCGACCTCTATGTGCCATTCCCATTACAAATTCTTCTACACCTAATTCTGCTGCTTTTTCAATTACAGCATCTAAAGCAGGAATTAATGCTTCTCCTCCTTCTAAAGAAAAACGTTTTTGGCCAACATATTTTGTATGTAAAAAGCTTTCAAAAGATACGGCTTCGTTAAGTTTTTTTAAGATATGCTTTTTCTGGTCTGAAGAAAATTTAGGTTGGTTATCGTTAATATTTAACTTATCCTGAATCCATTTAATCTCTTCTGGTTTTCTAATATACATATATTCAACACCAATAGAATCACAATAGATACGCTCTAGGTGTTTAATAATTTCTTCTAAAGTTTGAGAACCAATACCTAAAATTTCTCCAGCATTAAAAACTGTAGACAAGTCGTTTTTGGTTAAACCAAAATTCTCAATCTCTAAAGTTGGCGCGTATTTTCTACGCTCTCTAACAGGATTAGTTTTTGTAAATAAATGACCTCTATTGCGGTAACCATCTATTAATTTTACAACCTGAAATTCTTTTTGAACATGTTCTGGAATTTGTGTAGAAACACCTTCTACAAGTTCTCCATCCATGCCATAGTTTTCACTACCAAAATCGTAACCTTGAAAAAAGGCTCTCCAACTTGGTTCTATAGAATCTGGATTCTCTAAGTATTGTTCGTATAAATCAGCAAAATATGCTGTATGTGCTGCGTTTAAAAAGGAATATTTATCCATTATTAAGTATAAGACGTGTTCGCTTCAACAAATTTCATCAAAAATACAACTTTCTCTAAAATTAGCGATGCTTTTCTTATATTTATGTCAATCTTAACATCTAATTATTGTATTATGAAGTACACTACTGTTTTCGCATTAAAAATCTTTCTTTTTTTATTTTTAAGTTTCTTTTTTACGAATTTATCAATAGGACAAGCAAAAACTAACAAAAGTGATTTTTGGGAACATGTTCGTTTTGGTGGAGGAATTGGTTTAAGTACAGGAAATGATGTTTTTAGCGCCACTCTAGCTCCAAGTGCTATATACCAATTTAATGAAACTGTAGCTTTAGGTGTTGGTTTGAGCGGCACTTATTTTAGCAGAAAAAACCTTGTTAAGTCAACAATAATTGGTGGTAGTTTAATTGGTTTGGTAAACCCAATTAATGAAATACAACTATCGGCAGAGTTTGAACAAAACAATGTAAGCCGAAATTTTGAAGACCCAAATTTAATAGACGACAATTACTGGTCACCTGCTTTATTTTTTGGTGCTGGATACCGCACTAGAAATGTAACAATTGGCATTAGATACGATTTATTATATGATGACAACAGAAGTATTTATGCAAATGCTTGGGCGCCTTTTGTAAGGGTTTATTTTTAATTTAGTTAACTACTATATTCGTTTCTAAACCAAACTTTTTGCCATTCGCGTTTTAGTATTAAAAAGGAAACCTGCTCTGCTAAAACCAAAGTATCGTTACCATCTAATTTTTTTATGTCAGATTCTGCTACATCAATTATATATAACAAGTTTAAATACTCTGTAAATTTTTCCTGAATTAACTTGTAAACTATTTCATGAAGCATTAACTTTAAACTAGTAGGCAAAATATCTTCATTAAAATCCAAATCTATATTAGCATATAAAAAGTCTTTATTTAATTGTTTTACTAACTTTTTATATAAATCTAGTTGGTTTGCTTCGTTAATTAAAGCTTCAAATGTAGTTGGTAACCTCATAGCACTGTTAAATTCTTTTAGCTTTAAAAGAAATTGTAAAGTTATACTTTTCTAGTCATTAGTGTATTACCAAATTGTTTTAAAATGGTTTTCTTTTCTTTAGAGATATTTAGTACTTCTAAAACATCAAAAGCTTTTTTAGTGTAGTTTTCAATTTCCTTTTTTGTTGCTTCAGCAGAACCGCTTTTTATAAAAAACTCTTTTACTGTTTCAATTTTATCATAGTTATCCTCTAAGCTAACAGAAAATAATTGTTCTATTTGTTTTTTTTCTGAAGCTTCTAAAACAGCAATCGCTTTTAAATACAAGTATGTTTTTTTATTTTCTATAATATCTCCACCAACTTGTTTTCCAAAAGTTTCAGGATTCCCAAAAGCGTCTAAATAATCGTCTTGTAATTGAAATGCAATACCTAATAACCTACCAAACTCATAAATCCTGTTTTGATCCTCTGTAGATGCTTTAGCCACAATAGCTCCCATTTTCATAGCAGCACCAACCAAAACGGCTGTTTTATATTCTATCATTTTTAAATACTCGTTAATAGTAACATCGTCTCGAGTTTCAAAATCCACATCGTATTGTTGGCCTTCACAAACTTCTAAAGCTGTTTTACTAAATAACTTTGCCAAGGCTTGAAAGGTTTCTGGATCGTAATTTTCAAACAATTGATAAGCCATAATTAGCATAGCATCTCCAGATAAAATTGCAGTATTAACGTCCCATTTTTCATGTACAGTTTCTTCTCCTCTTCGTAATGGAGCATCATCCATAATATCATCATGAACTAAAGAAAAATTATGAAAAACTTCTATACTTAAAGCTGCATCTAGAGCTTTTTTATAATCATAATTAAAAACTTCTGCAGTCATTAAAGTTAAAACTGGACGTAAACGCTTACCTCCTAATTTTAAAATATAATTAATAGGCTCGTATAAATTTTTAGGCTCGTGAACTTTAGAAAATTTTTCTAAATATTCAATAAAAGCATTCTGGTAGTATAAAGTATTTTGCATCGCACAAAAATAATGTAAAAAGCTAAAATAAAGGCATGCAAATTTAACCCATTGTTAAGAAATCGTTAAAACCACGGAAACTTTAATTGTTTTTAAAGTTTCCGTGACTATATTTGCATAAAAATATGAAAGAAAAGATTATAAATAAATCAGCAGAACTCTTTTTAAACTTAGGTTTTAAAAGCGTTACTATGGATGATATTGCTAATGAATTGGCTATATCTAAAAAAACCATATACCAGCATTTTACTAATAAAACAAAACTTGTAGAGGAAACAACTTCTCAAATGTTTGAAAACATTTGTGCTGGTATAGACTGCATTTGTAATACATCACAAAATCCAATAGAAGAATTGTATGAGGTGAAAATGTTTGTAATGACATTTTTAAAAAACGAAAAAACGTCACCTCAATTTCAATTAAAAAAATATTACCCACAAATTTTCGAAAACTTACGCTTAAAACAATTTGAAAAAATGTATATCTCTGTAAAAGAGAGTATGCAAAAAGGTGTAGACACAGGATTATTTAGAAAAAATATTGATGTCGACTTTATATCTAGAATGTATTTTAACGGGATGTCTGGTATAAAGGATGAAAATATTTTTCCATCAAATATTTTTACAATGGAATATTTAATGGAAAGTTATCTAGAATATCACCTTAGAGCTATTTGTACAGATAAAGGACTTCAAACTCTAAATAAATTTATTAATAAAACCAATCTAAAATAATGAGAAAACTAATTATAGCATTTAGTTTAATATTAACTTCAATTGCTTACTCACAGCAAGAACCAACTAGGTTTTCTCTGCAAGAAGCAGTAAATTATGCTTTAAAAAATAACCGAAATGTAAAAAACGCAGCATTAGATATTGAAGCTGCCATAAAACAAAAATGGGAAACAACAGCAACTGGGTTACCACAACTTAGCGCTGTAGTAGATTACCAAAATGCTTTAAAAAGAAATGTATTTGTTTTTGGAGATCAAGTAATACAAGTAGGATCTAAACACACTTTAACCGGAACAGCAACTTTAAGCCAACTACTTTTTGATGGTTCATATTTAGTAGGACTACAATCTGCAAAAGTATATTTAGAAATATCTAAAAATGCTAAAACAAAAACAGATTTGGAAGTAAGAAAAGCAGTAATAAATGCTTATGGCAATGTACTATTAGCTGAAGAAAGCGTAGCTATTTTACAACGAAATATAGATGTTTTAGAAAAAAACCTAAACGACACTACCAAAATTTTTGAAAATGGTTTAGAAGAAGAAGAAAGCGTAGAGCAACTAAAAATAACACTTTCTAGTGTAAAAAGTAATTTAAATAATACAACTCGTTTAAAAGATTTAGCTTATCAAATGCTAAATTTAACTATAGGCAAACCTATAAATGATACCCTTATTTTAACCGAAAACCTAGATGATTTAACACTTAAAAACATAAGTTTAAATTTAATTGAAGCAGAAAACAACGTAGAAAACAACATTGATTTCAAAATTGCTGAAAACGATAAAAAATCTAAAGAACTTTTAGTTAAACTTGAAAAAAGCAAAGGCTTACCAAGTTTAAATGCCTTTTTAAATGGAGGTTATACAGGAAACAGAGAAACTTTTAGCTTTACAGATACAGATAAAAAATGGTTTGGCTCATCAATATTTGGAGTAAGCTTAAATATTCCAATATTTAGCTCAGGAATGAGAAATGCCGCAACACAACGCGCGCAAATAAACTTAGAAAAAGCAGAAATAAACCTTACCGAAACAGAACAAGTTTTAAGCTTAGAAATAGAAACTGCAAAAAGCAATTACCAATTTGCTATTGAAGATTACGAAAACAAAAAAGAGAATTTAGCATTAGCAGAAAGAATTGAGAATAAAAACCAAACTAAATTTTTTGAAGGTATAGGCTCTAGTTTCGAACTACGCCAAGCTCAAACACAATTATACACAGCACAACAAGAATTACTACAAACAATGCTTGATGTAATTACAAAAAAAGCAGAATTAGAAACTTTACTAAATACAACCAACTAATCAAATTCACAAAACAATAATCATGAAACATATATTAACACTTTCTTTTTTAGCTATTTTATTAGCCTCTTGTGGAGGAGACAAGAAAAACACAGTTGAAAAAGTAATAGAATCTAACAATTTAGAAAAAATTAGAGCTAAACGTGCAGAATTAGTTGCAGAACAAGACATCGTTCAATCTAAAATAAAACAATTAGATGTTAAAATTAAAAAATTAGACACAACACAAAACATACCTTTAATAACAACTTTTAAGGCAAAAGAAGAAATATTTAATCACGTTTTAGAACTTCAAGGTAATGTTACTACAAAAAAACTTTTAACAATTACACCAGAATTTAGCGGTATTTTAACCAATGTTTATGTTAAAGAAGGACAACGTGTAAATAAAGGACAAGTTTTAGCTAAAATAGACGATGGTGGCTTAAGCCAACAATTGGCACAACTTAAAATTCAATCTGCTTTAGCTAAAACCACTTTTGATCGTCAAAAAAGATTATGGGATCAAAAAATTGGAAGTGAAATACAATTTTTACAAGCAAAATCAGCATACGAATCTCAACAGGAAGCTATAAATCAACTTCAACAACAAATTAACAAAACAACAGTTAGAGCTCCTTTTAGCGGAACAATAGATGATGTTATTACAGAAAAAGGTAGTGTTGTGGCTGCAGGACAATCACCTTTAATGCAAATAGTAAATTTAAGCGATATGTATATTGAAACAGATGTACCAGAAAGCTACTTACCCTTTGTAACAAAAGGAAAAGATGTAACTGTAGAATTTCCTGTTTTAAACAAAACAATAAATACAAAAATTCGTCAAGCTGGCGATGTTATAAACGCAGCTAATCGCACTTTTAAAGTAGAAATAGGAGTGCCAAATAAAGACAAAAGCATCAAACCAAACCTTACTGCTAGACTAAAAATAAACGATTACACAAACGAGAAAGCGATATTAATACCACAAAGTATAATATCTGAAAATGCAGAAGGAGAGCAATATGTATATGTTGTAAAAAACAAAAAAGAAAATGACCAAGGCACAGTAAATAAAGTTATTATAAAAACAGGTAAAACTCAAGGTGACGTTATCGAAGTACTAGAAAATATTGAAAGCGGTGCAGAACTAATTAAAGAAGGTGCTCGTAGTGTAAAAGAAGGCCAAACTGTTAAAGTAATAAACTACTAAACCAATAAAATATGACTAAAAAGAAAAAACAAGTCGATAAAGAATTTGGTTTATCGTCATGGGCAATTAACAATAAAACTACAATGTATGTTTTAATTGCAGTAATTTTTTACTTAGGAATTTCTGCCTTTTTTAGCATGCCAAGAGAAAATTTTCCTGAAGTAAATGAAACTAAAATATACGTTAGTTCTATTTATCCTGGAAATACCGCTGAAGATATTGAAAAATTAATATCAGATCCATTAGAAGATAAATTAAAAACAGTAAGTAATGTTGTAGAAATCACCTCAACATCACAAGAAGATTACTCTATGCTTATTGTAGAGTTTGATGATGGTCTAACTGTAGATCAAGCAAAACAAAAGGTAAAAGATGAAATAGACACAGAAACTTCTAGTGAAGATTGGCCAACTTTTAATGGCGCAAAAGTAGAACCAGATGTTTTTGAGTTAAGCCTTTCTGAAGAAATGCCTATTCTTAACATAAACATTTCTGGAGATTACCCTATTCAAAAATTAAAAGAATATGCAGAATATCTTCAAGATGAGATAGAAAACCTACAAGAAATTAAAAAGGCCGATATTCGTGGTGCTCAAGAAAAAGAAGTTGAAGTTGCTGTAGACATTTATAAAATGATGGCAGCTCAAGTTAGCTTTAACGATATCATTGGTGCTATTAACAATGGTAACTTAACCATGTCTGCAGGAAATTTAAAAGCCAGTGGACAACGTCGTACCATTAGAGTACTTGGAGAAATAGAAAAACCATCAGATCTTGAGAATTTTGTTGTAAAAGCAGAAAACGGAAACTCAATATACCTTAAAGATTTAGCTACAGTTACTTTTAAAGAAGAAGATAAAACAACATTTGCTAGAGAGTATGGCGAGCCTGTTGTTATGCTAGACGTAAAAAAACGTGCTGGTAAAAACATGGTTGCTGCTGCAGAACAAATTCAAGTTATTGTTAAAAATGCTATTGCAAATACATTTCCTCCAGATTTAACTGTTACTATTACTAATGATCAATCTTCAAAAACCATTGGCCAAGTAGACGATTTAGTTAACAACATAATCTTTGGAGTTATTCTAGTTGTTACCGTTTTAATGTTCTTTTTAGGATTTAAAAACGCATTATTTGTAGGTTTTGCAATACCCATGTCTATGTTTATGTCTTTAATGATTTTAGAATTATTAGGGCAAAGTTTAAATACAATGGTATTGTTTGGTCTTATAATGGGACTTGGTATGCTAGTAGATAACGGTATTGTTGTTGTAGAAAACGTTTATCGTTTAATGGAGGACGAAGGCATGAATAGAGTTGAAGCGGCCAAAAAAGGAATTGGAGAAATTGCTTTTCCAATAATAATCTCTACAGCAACAACAGTTGCAGCTTTTATTCCTTTAGGCTTATGGCCAGGTATTATGGGTGAGTTTATGAAAATTTTACCTATAACTTTATCAGTTGTATTAGGTTCATCTTTATTTGTGGCTATCTTTTTTAACTCGGTATTAGTTTCAAAATACATGACAATAGAAGATAAAAATATGCCATTAAAGCAAATTATTAGAACATCAATTATCGTTGCTGTTTTTGGTATTCTTATTTTAATATTTGGTGGCGCATATAGAGGCTTGGGTACAGTAATGATTTTTACTGCAATTATGCTTTGGGCATACCGCTTATTTATTAGAAACTGGGCAAATAGCTTTCAAAATAAGGCGTTAGTTAAATTAGAAAACTGGTATGAACGTAAATTACGTACAGCTTTATCTGGATGGAGACCTTACGCTTTAAGCATAGGAACATTTTTGCTACTTATAGCTGCATTTGTTGCGTTTGGCATCTCATTAAGTGCTAAAAGAACAAAAGTTGAGTTTTTTCCAGATAATAAACCAAACCAAATAATTGTTTACATAGAATACCCAGAAGGTACTGCTATTGAGAAAACAAATGCCATAACCAAAGAAATTGAGGAACGTGTATTTAAAGTACTTAACCAAGACCAATACATGGATAATGGCTACAACTATTTAGTAGAAAGTACGGTTTCTCAAGTTGGTGAAGGCGCAGGAAACCCTCAAACCGATGGTGGCTCTGCTGCCGAAATGCCACATAAAGGTAAAATTACAGCCTCTATGCGTGAGTATAAATTTAGAAGAGGTGAAGATAGTGAACTCTTAAGACAAAAAGTTCAAGAAGCATTAGTTGGTATATATCCAGGTGTATTAATTTCTGTTGAAAAAGATGCTAATGGTCCACCTGCAGGATCTCCAATTAATATTGAAATTGAAGGCGAAGATTACAATGAGCTTATTGTTACAGCTGAAAAAATGCGTGAATTTATTAACACTAAAAATATTGCTGGTATAGACGAGCTAAAAATAGATGTTAATAAAGACAAGCCAACTATGAAAGTTACCATAGACAGAGAAAAAGCTGGAGAATTAGGTATAAGTGCAGCACAAGTTGGACAACAACTACGTAATTCAATTTTTGGTGCAAAAGCCGGAATTTACAAAGAAGATGGTGACGATTTTGATATTTATGTGCGCTTTAATGAAGAAAATAGATATAATAAAAGTGCTCTATTTAATCAAAACATAACTTTTAGAGACAATACAGGACAATTAAAAACCATTCCTATTTCTGCAGTAACAAAATTTGAAAACAATTCTGGTTTTAGCGCAATAAAACATAAGGACACAAGACGAGTTGTTACTGTTTATTCTGCTTTAGCTCCTGGCTATACAGATGCTGCAGCCATTGTAAGTCAAATTCAAAATGAAATGAAAAGCTACGAAGGCTTACCTAAAGGCATTAAAATTGATTATACAGGACAAATAGAGGAACAAAATAAACAAATGGCATTTTTAGTTGGTGCCTTTTTTACAGGACTTGGTTTAATCTTTTTTATATTAATATTCCAGTTTAACTCGGTCTCTAAACCTACTATTATCATGATTGCCATCTTCTTAAGTTTTATTGGTGTATTTGGTGGTATTGTAATTTCAGGTAGCTCATTTGTTATCATGATGACTATGGTTGGTATTATATCTCTTGCCGGAATTGTAGTAAACAATGGTGTTGTACTATTAGACTACGCACAACTACTTATAGATAGAAGAAAAGCAAAATTAGATTTAGATGAAGACGAGTACTTATCTGATGCAGATTTATTTGAAAGTATTGTAAATGCAGGAAAAGCGCGTTTAAGACCTGTTCTATTAACTGCAATTACTACTATTTTTGGATTAATACCATTAGCAATAGGTTTAAATATAAATTTCTTTACATTATTTGCAGACTTAGATGCAAACATTTACATGGGTGGAGACAATGTTGTTTTTTGGGGACCACTAGCCTGGACAGTAATTTACGGCTTACTTATAGCAACATTTTTAACTTTAATTATTGTACCAATATTATTTTTCTTGGTTACAAAATTTAAAATGTGGCTTCGTATTAAGTTTTCTTCAGAAACAAAAGAAGACATTGTTGCAACCGAAACTGTAATAGAATCATAAAAACGCAGTTGAATAATTTTAATAAAAAAAATCCGAAGCTAAAACTTCGGATTTTTTTTTATTAATTATTTAAGTTTAATTATTCATTTTCAGATAATGGAATTGGTAATGTATTATAAATAACATCTCCCGCTCTATCAATTGGAAGTGTATTAGATAATCCAAATCTTCTTAAATCAAACATTCTATGGTTTTCACACCATAAAGAGTAACGTCTTTGATTTAACAACTCTGTAGTAAGAGATGCATCATCTAAACCTCCAGTATAGTTAGGTAAACCAGCAGCATTTCTTATTACATTTAAAGCTGTTACTGCATCACCTGGACTACTATTAAGCATACTCGCTTCTGCATATAAGAGAATTAATTCTTCATTTCTTAAAATATCTATTGGAGATGTACTTGAAGCATATAAACGTGTTTCATAAGCACCTACTAAATCATCTTGAGAAGCAGTTGGATCTGGTCTAAGTGCAGCTTTATTAGCAACTCTTGTATCTCCTGGTTCTGCATCATTTATCCAACTATCATGAACAATAATTTGATCTCCATTATTTTGATTTTCAACTGTTGTAGATTGTAGTTTAAACAACCCGTTTAAAGCATCGTTTCCTCCTGTTGCAAATAGGTGTTTTGGACCATTGTTTAAATCTCCCATAAGGTCAAAATAAGAATCGCCTAACGCTGTAATGGCTGCGCCACCATCTCCAGCGTAAACTGCTGCCATAGCTGCTACTGCTCTATTATATTGAGCGAAACTAGAAGCATCATTAAAACCATTAAATCCTGCGCTTAAATTAAATAAAAATGTTGCTCCAGTTAAATCTGTATTAGCTTCATTTAACATAGTTCTAATTTCTGCTAAAGCTTCATCTTTTTCTAATACAGGACCTAAATTATTTTCGTCTGCGACATCTACTCTAGCTCTGTCATAAGATTTTACCATTTGTATTAACTCATAAGCTATCATAGTTTTTGCAAAACCAATGTATCCTCTTCTTTCCTCATCTGAAACAGCATTAGAGTTTGTAGCTGCATTAATTAATAAATTTGCATTCTTAATACAACGGTAACTACCATTCCATTGTGAAGTACTATAAAAAGAATTATTATCTAAACCAATTCCATTTTTACCTAACAAATCTCCTGTATTTCTTGGGTCTGCATCAAATAAATACAGTTCTCTTGCCATAGTTCCACTTGCTGTAGTTTCAATTGCTATACCGTTTCTAGCTGAAGCTTCTACACCAACAACTAATTCGTTTAATTGACCTATGGTAGCGTTAGATTCTACTCCATCTACACTTGGCCCATTAGGATCAACTTGCTCATCAAAAGTACATGATGCAAATAACATCATCACTGCAGCAATACCTATATAGGATATTTTATTATATATATTTTTCATATTTATTTTTTTATTAAAAGTTAACATTTAAGTGTAAGTAAAACTGTTTCGCACTTGGAAAAGGTGTTACTTCAATACCACTTGATAATCCTGCACCACCATTTACAGAAACTTCTGGATCATAACTACTATAATCTGTTACGGTAAATACATTTCTTCCTGAAACCCCTAATTTGATTCCTTCAATATTTCCACCTAAAAGCTTCTCTACTGTTTTACTTGGTAATCTATAGTAAAGTGCAACTTCTCTAAGTCTTAAATAACCTGCATCTTCAACAAAACGTAATGCATTTGTTGGAGAATCTAAACGGTCTTGACCTTCTGGAGTTTCTAAATCTGGACTTGTTTGACCTAAATCTGTTAAAAATCTTGATAAATTTAAGTTTTCACCGCCTTGTTTAAGTTGAAATAAAAATGAGAAATCAAATTGCTTAAATAAAGTTAAGTTGTTACTCCAAGACATTTGAAAATCTGGCTCTACATTACCAACTTGTTGTAATTCTCCATCAATATTTCCTACTAATTGTGTTACTGGCTGTCCTTCTTCTATATAAAAAGTACCTAATCCAGTACCAAATCCTGCTCCAGGTTGAGCGAATGCTGGTACATCCAGCCTAGTAATTTCTGAAGTGTTTTTGTAGAACTGTAGTCTTGAATTCCAAGTTGCATTTTCTCCTCTAAGTATGTCTCCAGAAAGCGCTAATTCAACACCTGTGTTTTTTAAATCTGCAAGGTTTGTTCTTTCTTGTGTAAACCCAGAAGAACCAGGAAGTGATCGTGTTAAAATTAAATCTTCAACTTGCTTATTATAGTACGTTGCCTCTAAATTAATACGATTATTTAATACACCTACATCAAAACCAATTTCAAATTCTTTTGCTGTTTCTGGCTTTATATTAGGATCTCCTTTTAAACCTGCTAATGTTTGACCAACTGGACCACCAATAGTTGTACTTGCATAACTAGTAAAAGTAGATCCAAACTGTGCAGGGTTTCCTGTTTCACCGTATGCTGTTCTAAACTTTAATTGGTTTATAGCATCTACATTCCAAAAATCCATATTAGCAATGTTAAGTGCTAAAGATGCTTTTGGGAAACCAAAAAATTCATTAGGATCTCCATTTCTTGTAGATTTATCTAAACGATACCCTAAAGTAGCAATTATTTGATCTTTATAATTACCTTCTACTTGTGCAAACATTCCAAAGTCTTTTTCTTCTGAACGTGTTTGAAAAACATTTTGTACTGCAGAATTATCTACACTGGTTTGATTTGCCAATAAACCTGCACCAGTTGTTAAAACATTATCTCGGTCTTGGTATAAGTACGTTACACCTGCTTGAGTTGTTAAACCTAAATCTCCATTAGCTAAAGCATCATTATTCCATACTGCTACTGCTTGAGAGTTAAATTGTGTAAAATCATTATTTCCTACAGCAATAAACCCAGGATTTTGAGGGTCTGGATGTGACTGGTGAGTTTCTGGCACATAAACATATGTTGAGTTAGATAAGTAATCTACACCACCACTTAAAACAAACTTTAATCTATTTTTTTCGGTATTAAGTATGTTTGTTTTTAAAGTCATACCTTGTATAAATCTATTATTTGAATCTTCATTTTTTGCGTTATCTCTAACAAAAATTGAATTACCACTATAATTTGGATTATTTGGGTAGTTACCATTTGCATCTGGATATAAATTAACCCAAGGACGCGTAAAAGCTAAAGCATAACCATAGCTTAATCCTCCTTCGTTTTCATTACCTGTAAAAGATCTACTAGAGTTACTTCTTACATAATTACTTGTTGAAGTAATACTAAAAGTATTTGAGATTTCATGATCAATATTACCACGAATAGAAAAACGATCGAATCCTGTATTAGCTATTATACCTTCTTCATCACGATAACCTGCACCAATAAAGAATTTTGTTTTTTCACTACCACCACTACCACTAATACGAGTGTCTGTAATTAATCCTGTATCGCCATAAATTTCATCTTCATAGTCGTATAAACTACCTCTACTAGCAATAACAGCTTCGTATTTATCTCTTTCATCTGGTCCAAAAGTATCTTCTACAGATTGTGCAGTCCAAGGACGCATACCTAATGGGTTTGCTATAGTATTAAATCCAGTATCCTGACTAAAATTAATTTTAGTTTTTCCAAGTTTACCTCGTTTAGTAGTTATAATAATAACTCCGGCATTACCACGTTGACCATAGATTGCTGCTGCAGATGATCCTTTTAAAATCTCCATATCTTCTATGTCGTTTGGATCTAAATCTGCTAATCTATTCGCACCATTTTCTTCATTTGCTGCATTTGCACCAGAAGCTAAACGCAATCCTGAAGGAATTTCAACATTATTGATATAGACTCCATCAACAATAATTAAAGGTTGATTATTACCATTAATAGAAGAGATACCACGCAATCTTACTGCAAAACCTCCACCTGGAGCTCCAGAAGACGATGTAATATTCACACCTGTTACTTTACCGTAAAGTGCTCCATCTACAGTTGTTTGACTTGTAGTACCAACTAATTCTTCAGAAGAAACTGATGATACTGCGTTTGCAAGATTAGAACGCTTAATACTCGTTCCTAAACCTGTAATAACAACCTCATCTAAAGAAGTTGTTGACTCTTGAAGTGTAATTGTTACAGATTCTGCTTGATTAAGCGTTTGCTCTACAGAAGTGTAACCTAATGAAGAAACTTCTAAAACTGCTGGAAACTCACTAATATCTAAGCTAAAATTTCCATCAAAATCTGTTGTAGTCCCATTGGTAGTTCCTTTTACAATAACGTTTGCACCTACTAAAGGCATGCTGGAAGCACCATCGATTACGGTTCCAGTAATGTTTTGCCCTAAGACTAAAAAAGGGAAGAACACTAATGAAAACACTAATGCTCTTAAAGACAATGTTTTACTCATAGTTTTTAGTTTATTTTGATTTGTATAACACTAATATCTTAATAAATTTTAAATAAAATGTAATTTTTAGCCAATAAAATGTTAAAAAAAAGATGAATAAGCATTATTTAAACACAATATGTAATGATTATAAAAAAAAATTAACGCATCAAATATGTATTATTTTAAAGATGTTAAAAAAAATAACTTCCTTAAATTTGCAGCCTAAAATCAATTACAATGTATAGAAGTCATAATTGTGGAGAATTAACCGCACAAAACATTAATACTGAAGTTAGCCTATCTGGATGGGTACAAAAATCTAGAGACAAAGGCTTTATTGTTTGGGTAGATTTACGAGACCGTTATGGTATTACACAACTTGTTTTTGATGAAGAAAGAACCTCTAAAGAACTTTTAGAGAAAGCACAGAACCTAGGCCGTGAATTTGTTATTCAAGTTAAAGGAACTGTAATTGAGCGAGCTTCAAAAAATCCTAATATACCTACTGGTGAAATAGAAATCTTAGTGTCTGAGTTAACTGTTTTAAATGAAGCACTTTTACCGCCATTTACAATAGAAGACAATACAGATGGAGGTGAAGATATTAGAATGAAATACCGCTACCTAGACATTAGACGAAATCCAGTAAAAGAAAGTTTAATTTTTAGAGCTAAAGTAACTCAAGCGGTTAGAAACTATTTATCTAACGATGGTTTTATTGAAGTTGAAACTCCATATTTAATAAAATCTACGCCTGAAGGTGCAAGAGATTTTGTTGTTCCTTCAAGAATGAATGAAGGTGAATTTTACGCCTTACCACAATCACCACAAACATTCAAGCAATTGCTTATGGTTGGTGGTATGGACAAATACTTTCAAATTGTAAAATGTTTTAGAGACGAAGACTTACGTGCAGATAGACAACCAGAATTCACACAAATAGATTGTGAAATGGCATTTGTAGAACAAGAAGACATTTTAAATGTTTTTGAAGGCTTAACTAGACATTTACTTAAAGAAGTTAATGGTGTTGAGATAGAAAAATTCCCACGCATGCTTTACGATGATGCTATGCGTTTATATGGAAACGATAAACCAGATATTAGATTTGGGATGGAGTTTGGAGAACTAAACGAAGTTGCACAACATAAAGAATTTGGTGTTTTTAATAATGCCGAATTAGTAGTTGGTATCGCTGTACCTGGAGGAAATAGTTATACACGTAAAGAAATAGATAAATTAATAGATTGGGTTAAACGTCCTCAAGTTGGCGCTTTAGGTATGGTTTACTCACGTTGTAATGACGACGGAAGCTTTAAATCTTCTGTAGATAAATTTTATGATCAAGAAGATCTAGCAAAATGGGCTGAAGTCACTGGTGCAAAACCAGGTGATTTAGTTTGTGTACTATCTGGAGACAAAAATAAAGTACGAGCACAACTTAGCGCATTACGTATGGAATTAGCAGAACGTTTAGGCTTAAGAGACCCTAAAGTATTTGCTCCTTTATGGGTAATTGATTTTCCATTATTAGAACTTGATGAAGAAACAGGTCATTACCATGCAATGCATCACCCATTTACTTCTCCAAAACCAGGGCAAATAGAATTATTAGACACAAATCCAGGAGAAGTAAAAGCCAATGCTTACGATTTGGTACTTAACGGAAACGAAATTGGTGGAGGATCTATACGTATACACGATAAAGCTACTCAAGCCATTATGCTTAAACATTTAGGCTTTAGCGAAGAAGAAGCCAAGGCACAATTTGGTTTCTTAATGGATGCTTTTGAGTATGGCGCACCACCACATGGCGGTTTAGCCTTTGGTCTAGATAGATTAGTTGCCATTTTAGGCGGACAAGAAACTATTAGAGATTTTATTGCATTCCCTAAAAACAACTCTGGTCGTGATGTCATGATTGATGCTCCTGCACCTATAGACAATGAACAGTTAAAAGAATTAAATTTAAAACTAGACTTACAATCATAAAAATAAAAAATCCTGCAAATTGCAGGATTTTTTATTACATTTAATTGATGCCTAAAAAAACACCTTTAAAACGTTTTTTAATTTGGAGATACAAACATATCTCTGAAAAAAACTTCACTTTTATATTAAGTGCTATTGTTGGCCTTTTAGCTGGTTTAGCTGCAGTAACTTTAAAAAATATTACGTTTACAATACAAAAGGTTTTAAATAGTGCTATTATTAATTCACAAAACCAACTATACTTTATTTTACCCGTAATAGGGTTACTACTTGTCTATCTATTTGTAAAATACATTTCTAAAAAACCTATAGAACACGCCATACCTTCGATATTATTTTCCTTATCTCGTAAAAGCGGTTTTTTAAGACGTTCAAAAATATATTTTCCATTAATAGCTGCACCACTAACTGTTGGTTTTGGTGGATCGGTTGGGTTGCTTGGTCCTGCAGTTTCTTCAGGATCTGCAATAAGTTCTAATTTAGGAAGGTTATTTCATATAAACAGAAAAACAAGAACACTACTTATTGGTTGTGCAGCGGCAGGAGCTATTTCTTCTATTTTTAAATCACCAATTGCTGCTATAATTTTTGCTGTAGAAGTTTTTAGTTTAGATCTAACATTTGTTTCCTTATTACCTCTACTTATAGCTTCGGTTTCTTCTGTCATTACTTCGTATTTCTTTTTGGGAGACGATTTGCTTTTCAATTTTAATTTTTCAGATAAATTTGAAATAAATGATGTTCTGTTTTACGTTGTTTTAGGTATTGGCACAGGCTTCGCGTCTATTTATTTTACAAAAATGTACTTTGCTATTTTAAAATTTTTCGATCGTTTTAAAACAGCATTTCAACGTTTAATTATTGGAGGCTTAGCTATTGGTATTATGCTTTATTTTATTCCTCCTTTATATGGTGAAGGTTTTGCATTTATAAATAATTTATTAGCAGACAAACATATTTTAGCCTTAGGCAAAACACCATTCGACGCTTATAGTGATAATATATGGGTCGTTATTGCTCTTCTTTTTGGAATAACTATTTTTAAAGCTGTTGCAATGACAACCACATTTGCTGCAGGTGGAGTTGGTGGTATTTTTATTCCTACTATGGTTATGGGTAGTGCACTAGGAAATGTTGTTGCCAAAGTAATTAACAATATTGGTTTAGGTTTTAATGTTAGTGAAACAAACTTTACACTAATTGGTATGGCAGGATTAATTGCTGGCGTATTACACGCGCCATTAACAGCTATATTTTTAATTGCCGAAATTACTGGTGGTTACGAATTGTTTATACCATTAATGATTGCCGTTGGCATATCATTTAGCATAAAAAAAAGTGCAATAGACTATACTATTTACACAAGAGAACTAACTGAAAAAGGACAGCTACTAACACACAACAAGGACCAAAACGTTTTAACTTTAATGACTCTAGATTCTATAATTGAAAGTCATTTTGCAGTTTTACATCCTAAAATGACTTTAGGCGATATGTTACACGAAGGTGTCGCAAAATCTACTAGAAACTTATTTCCCGTTGTAGATGAGAATAAAAAACTAGCAGGTATTATTTTGTTAGACGATGTTAGAGAGATCATGTTTGACCAATCTCTGTATAACAATACTTTAGTTGAATCTTTAATGCACAATCCTCCTGATAAAATAATTTATGGAAAAGATTCTATGCAAATAGTCATGCAGAAATTTCAAGATTCTGGAGCATGGAATTTACCTGTTATTAAAGATGAAATATATATTGGCTTTGTATCCAAATCTAAACTCCTTACAGCTTACAGAAGACAACTTATTAATGTTACTACTTAAATTTTGAATTGATTAATTTTGAAAAAATATTAAATAGAAATGAAATATATAATTTGGTTCTTTTTTATAGCATCTTTCTTATCTGTAATTTGTGGTTTTATGCTAGATGTCGCTTACTCTCAAAAACTTATCGGTTTTGGTGTTTTAGCGTTCTTTTTTATAGTTATACCTTTATTTTCGTGGTATAGATGGAAAGATAAAAACCCTAACGATTACTTATTAAACAAGGAAAATTTAGATAAAATGCGAGAGCGTGAAAGCGATAAACGACGTTAATTTAAATTTCGTTTTTCTATAAAAAAACGTTTCATTAAACTAGAAGCTTCTTTGGCTAATATTCCTCCTTCTAATTTTGTTTTTGGGTGTAGTTTGGTTTGTAAATTTATACAACCTCTTTCTTCATCTCTTGCTCCATAAACTATTTTAGAGATCTGACTCCAATATAATGCTCCTGCACACATTTGGCATGGCTCTAAAGTGACATATAGAGTACAATTTTTTAAATATTTTCCTCCTAGAAAATTTGCTGCTGCTGTTATTGCTTGCATTTCTGCATGAGCAGTAACATCATTTAATAATTCTGTTAAATTGTGAGCTCTAGCAATAATTCTATTTTCAATTACTATTACTGCTCCAACAGGTATCTCTCCTTTATCAAAAGCAACCTCAGCTTCCTGAATTGCTTTTTTCATAAAATAATTATCGTCGTAAGGATTTATCATATTATAAAAATAAAAAAAGGCTGCTTAAAAAAGCAGCCTTTCAAAAATTATTTAAAACTGATTTTAATTTTTAATTATTTTATCATTTGTAATGATATTCTCTCCTTTAATGGTTAGAATATACATTCCTGATTGTAAAGCATCTATATTAACATTTACAGAATCTTTAAGTTCAACGGTTTGAGTTAAAACTTGTCTACCATTAATATCTGTTAGAGTTACAACTACTTCTCCAAAGTTCTTTTTAGAACTTATATTAATTTCATTATTTGCTGGGTTTGGATATATAGAATATTGACTCGCTAAATTAAACTCGCTTACACTTAATGAAGTACAGTTTTGTAAAGATGGCATCGCCGGATCTGGCATAGTAAAATCTTCAACCTGATCTGTTCTAGAACCAAACGTTCCTTGGCTAGCATTAACTCCTAATCCACGCGCAGCAAAGACTTCCCAAATTAAACATTGATCTTCACCTCCGGTAGTTGCTAAATCTGCGGCTAACAATCCATCACGCCCATCAACAAAACCAGCACCACATACTTGAAGTTTTAAACCATCTAACACAAGTTGCATTATTTTATTATTACCACCTGTACCATTATAGATATCGGGATCAAATCCATATTTTTCAATATATTTCCAAGTTAAATCCCATAAAACAGTTCCCCAAACAGTACCTATACCATGCGGTTGAGAAATTGCTGCTGTGTTATTAGTGTCTGCATAGGTCAAAGGGTTTGTAGTAGTATCTGTACTATAAGGAAAAGGCCTTATACCTTGACCATCTACTGGCTGAGTCGTTGCGTAAGTTCCAATACCTCTAGCATCTGTTCCTAAGTCTGTACTTTTCATAGTAATCATTAACCCAAACCAATCTGACCAACCTTCACCCATTTGCTCTGCATTAGTTAAACAACCTGTATTAGCTGGACCACCTGCTAATCTTGAAGATATGCCATGACCATACTCATGAGCAACAATTACATTATCCAAGCTTCCGTCTCTCTGAAATGGAGGTGCCGCTACTAATGAAGCATTTACTGTTTCACCATTTAAAATAGCATTTATCATAGCATCTCCATCTAAAAAACTTACCATTACTGATGGTATTGTTACTTGATCTCCTACTGCTCCAGGACCCATTTCAATTGGTGGAGTAGAAACATTATTAACAACAATAACAGCTACTGCTCCTGCGTTTTCTGCAGCTAAAACCTTAGCCCCAAATTCACAAGAACCTCTTCTCAAAATTGCAATATTTCCTGCTATTTCTGAAGCATTTATGATAGTATCACAAGCATCATTTGCATCGGTACTTGCACTTGCATTATCATCTACTACTAAAACTAAATCTGATACAATTGGTGTTGGTGGCAAAGCACCTCCAAAAGTTGCAGATGGAGCAGAATAAGTACCTGCAACACTAGAATTATTAATTGTTAACGGAGGTTGTTCTTGACCCACAGCAGACCATAAAAACATAGTCATTACAGGATTTCCTCCGTCTGGTGGCGTACCAAAGGTAGCATTATTTAAACCACTTCCGTCTTGTCCATCTGCAAATACAAAATCTCCAGAAACTCCTCCATTTCCATAATTATTTGCTTGAAAATTTCCACTTACCTCATTAAAACCATATTGATACCAAATATCATGCATTACATTATTTGTATAAAACAAGTTTGTTAAAGACACATCTTGATACCCTAAAGGCTCCTGATTTGGATTAAAAGGAAAATTAAAATTTAAAGTTGCTCCTCCATCAGAAGAATACCCAGTACCATCATCTCCATTAGCATCCTCTTGAGCATACACATTATTCCCTCTAGTAATTGTAAACTCTGCACCTGCAACTCCATCTGTATCATGCCAACCAAATGGAGACGCTATTATATTTGATGGATCTGTAACTAACTGTATAGATCCATGATTAGGACTTTCTACTGGAATTGGAAAAACGTTATATTGAGAACCATCTGGCATCATAGAAACTTCAGGTTTAAACAAATTGAAATTTTCAGTTTTATCTGCAATATTAATCTCGTGGTGCACATGACCTGCTTCTCCAAAATTACAAGAAACTATCCAATCTAAAACATCTATAACTTCTCCTGATACAGCATCTACTCTAATACTATACCAATTTTTACCATTATTGGTTTTTATACTTAAATCCCATGCTAAATTTAAATTACCTTCTTCCGTTTTTTGATATACTAATTCTACAGGAATATCTGCTTTCGAAATCCCTCCATTTGTATAAATATATTTATTGTGGCCTGTACTAATTAATTCCAGACTAGTAATTGTACCTAAATTAAACTGTGAAACAACACTACTTATAGCAGCTTCTGGATTTAATAATGGGTTAGTGGTATTTATTTTTGATGCTAAATTTGATATAAATGCATTTGCATAATAGAAAACTCTATTATCTTTGATCGCTGTACTTGAAATTGCATTGTGAATTTTTATTCCTTGGTATGCTTGATTTAAATAAACATGATTAATTTTTGTTTTATCTGAATAATAAGCATCACTAATTTGTATATCTAAAACATCTGTTTCTTGCAAACCATATTTATTAATTTCTGACGATAACCACTTTTCTATAATAGAACCGTAAGCATTATCTGATAAGGCTTCTTGACCGTAGCTAAATTGCAGAAAAAAAAGCAAAATGAACGAATAAAGGCTATAAGTGTAATTTTTTTTCATAATTTTTTAAGGATAATTTTTCGTAATAAGTCTCAAATATAAGCATGAACTTACACTTATAATAATTAGCGCCTAAAATAATTGCGTTTTCCTCCATTTTTCCTACAAAAATTTAATAATTTTATAAACTTTTAAACCTTTTATGTCTAAATCAGTTTTATCTACATTAAAAGCCATCAATTCTTTAAGGCAATTACCTAATGAAGATTTACTATTGCTATCTAAAGAATTAAGAAAATTTATAATAGATGCCGTTGCTGCCAAAGCAGGGCATTTGGGTGCTAGCTTAGGCGTAGTTGAGCTAACAATTGCCATACATTATGTTTTTAATACTCCAAAAGACCAATTAGTTTGGGATGTTGGACACCAAGCTTACGGACATAAAATTTTAACAGGACGAAAAAATGTATTTCATACAAATAGGCAATTTAAAGGTATTAGCGGTTTTCCAAAACGCAATGAAAATGAATTTGACACTTTTGGTGTAGGCCATTCATCAACATCAATATCTGCTGCGCTTGGCATGGCAATAGCTGCACAAATTAAAGGCGATGATACAACAAATCACATTGCTGTTATTGGTGACGCTTCTATTGCAAGCGGTATGGCTTTTGAAGGCTTAAATCATGCCGGCGTAACCAACTGCAATCTATTGGTTATTTTAAATGATAACACCATTGGTATAGACCCAAGTGTAGGTGCATTAAAACAATATCTTACAAACGTAAAAAAAGGAACTCAAAAACAAGATAATATTTTTGAAGCATTAAATTTTAATTATTCTGGACCTATTGATGGACATAACTTACCGCTTTTAATTTCAGAATTAAAACGATTAAAACATGTAAAAGGTCCAAAATTTCTTCATGTAATTACAACTAAAGGAAAAGGATTACGACAAGCCGAAGAGAATCAAGTTACTTATCATGCTCCTGGAAAATTTAATGCAAAAACTGGTGACTTATATACTGAAGAAAAAACCTTAAAAGCTCCAAAATTTCAAGATGTTTTTGGACATACTATTGTTGAATTAGCTAAGACTAATAAAAAAATTATAGGTATTACACCAGCAATGCCAACAGGAAGTTCTTTAAAATTTATGATGGAACAAATCCCTGAACGCGCTTTTGATGTTGGAATTGCAGAACAACACGCAGTAACATTAGCGGCAGGAATGGCAACTAAAGGTATGATACCATATTGCAATATTTACTCAACATTTTTACAACGCGCTTATGACCAAGTTATACATGATGTGGCTTTACAAAAATTACCTGTAATTTTTTGTTTAGATAGAGCTGGAATTGTTGGTGAAGATGGCGCTACGCATCATGGTGTTTTTGATATTAGCTATTTACGCTGTATTCCTAATCTAATTATTTTTGCTCCGCGTAATGAAATTGAATTGAGAAATATTATGTATACTGCTCAATTAGGGCTAGACTATCCTATAGCAATTCGTTATCCTCGTGGTAGAGGTACAATAATAGATTGGCAGCAACCATTTTCAAAAATAGAAATAGGAAAAGCTCAAGTTTTAAAACAAGGAAAACAACTTGCTGTATTATCTATTGGAACCATGGCAACAATTGTTGAAAACGCTATAAAAACACATGAAATTTTACATAATATTTCTCATTATGACATACGTTTTATAAAACCTTTAGACCATAATCTGCTTCATAAAATTTTTAAAAATCACGAAACAATAATCACTATTGAAGATGGAGCAAAAATTGGAGGTTTTGGAAGTAGTATTTTAGAATTTGCTGCAGAGCATCAATATAAAAATAATATTTATACTAAAGCTATTCCAGATACTTTTATAGAACATGGAACTGTACATGAGCTCTTTGAGTCAATAGGCTTAGACCAAAAGTCAATATCAAAATTTATAATTGAAAAGTTATCTAAAAACTAAAGCCTTTTATTTTTTTATACTGAGTGATTGCCTGACTATCACTCAACAAAGAAATATAATGACATACGCTTAATAAACGCTCATACAATCTCTCTTGATTTATTTTTATGGTTTTTGGCAAACCTTTTAAAATTAGCGCATCGTAATTAGAAGCGATATTATTGTAACAGTTATTTACTGCCTTTGTATAAGTTTCTAACAAAACACTTAAAACACCATAACCTGCAATTTCTTTATCTACAACTTCTGTAGATTGATAAATTTTATTAATACTTAGCTTAATAATATCCTCTATTTGGGCTTCATATTTACTCTTATCTAATAAAGCTTCATTAAAATTACCTGCCAAAATAGCTTCTTCATTTTTCATAAACATCTCAACCGCTTCATCTATAAGCGCTCCAATTGCCAATGCCCTTAAATAACTTACACGATCTTCTTTGTTAGAAAGTGCATGGTATTTTTCAGTTTTAATTTTATCTCTAACTAAGTTTATTAAATACTCTAAAGCAAAAGCTTCTGGTATTAAACCTAAATTAATACCATCTTCAAAATCAATAATTGTATAACAAATATCATCTGCAGCCTCTACTAAATACGCTAAAGGATGTCGAGCATAACTTATGTCTTTTTTACTTCTTTTTTCTAGACCTAATTCTTGAGCAACATCTATAAAAGCTTCTTTTTCAGTTTGAAAAAATCCATACTTTTTATCTGCTATATGATTTGTTGGCTTTTTAGGTAATGATTCTTTAGGGTATTTTGTAAATGCTCCTAATGTTGCGTAACTTAATCTTAAACCTCCAACTCTACCTTTTCTGCTTTGAGTTACAATTTTAAACCCGTTAGCATTACCTTCAAAATCACATAAATCTTGATATTCTTTATCACTTAAACCACTTTTATAAATCTTTCCTTTTCCAGATTTAAAAAACTCTCCAATTGCTTTTTCTCCAGAGTGTCCAAATGGAGGATTACCAATATCGTGTGCTAATGCTGCCGCTGCAACTATAGCTCCAAAATCATGAGCTTGATAACCATGAATTTCATGTAAATGGGGATGTTTCTCTAAAATTCTTTGTCCCACGCGTCTTCCTAAAGAACGCCCAACAACACTAACTTCTAAACTATGTGTTAATCTGGTGTGTACAAAATCGGTTTTAGACAAAGGAATAACTTGAGTTTTATCTTGTAGACTTCTAAATTCTGATGAAAAAATTATACGGTCGTAATCTACCTCAAACCCTAAACGTGTTTCATCTTGTTCTTTTCGTAACCTCTTATTTGTATCACCAAAACGTTTTAAAGATAATAGTTGTTCCCAGTTCATTTCTAAGTATTAATATGAGTGCAAGATATAACTTTCAATGTTAATTTAACGTTTCGAATTAACAAAAACATTTTCTCTTTGGTAACATTTTACTAACCTTTTAGTGAAAAAGGTTTAACCTTAAGTTAACCCAAACTTTACAACATGTAACTTTCTTTGCACCGAGATTTTAAACTAAAACAACACATATAAAAAACAATACAATGAAAAAATTATTATTATCTGCATTAGCAGTAAGCGCTTTAGCATTCACAGGATGTATTCAAGATGACGACACTCCTATTATTGTAGAAGAAACTACTATAATAAATAACAACAACTCAGAAGATGGTTCTAGCGATGAGTGTATAGTAAAATCTGGAGGAATTGCTATTGATGAAACTTGGACTGCAGATAAGTGCTATATATTAGATAGAAAAGTTGTTGTACAAGAAGGTGTAACTTTAACTATTATGCCGGGAACTATAATTAAAGGTAGAGCAGGTACAGGATCTTTATCTTCTGCATTAATTGTTGCTAGAGGAGGAAGATTAGTTGCAGAAGGTACTGCTACAGAGCCAATTATCTTTACTTCTGAAGCAGATAACATTGAAATAGGGTCTACTTCTGGTACTAACTTAAACGAAAATAACATTGGTCTTTGGGGTGGTGTAATTGTATTAGGTAGAGCTACTGGTTCTTTTCCTGGAAACGTAACTGAAGTTCAAATAGAAGGTATTCCTGCAAGTGATTCTTTTGGATTATACGGTCCTGGTGACGATCCTGCTGTTGATAATGATGATTCTGGAATTTTAAGATATGTTTCTATTCGTCACGGTGGTTCTTTATTAGGAGAAGGAAACGAAATTAACGGTTTAACTCTTGGATCTGTTGGTAACGGTACAGTTATAGACAATGTTGAAGTTATAGGAAACAAGGATGACGGAATCGAGTTTTTTGGTGGTACTGTTGACGCTTCTAACTTATTAGTTTGGGCTCAAGGAGATGACGCTATCGATGTTGACCAAGCTTACTCTGGAACAATTAGTAATGCTGTAGTTATATTAGGAGATAACTCTGACCATGCTTTAGAAATTGATGGACCAGAAGGATCTATTAATGGAACATGTACTATAACAGACCTTACTTTAATTGGTAATGGTGCAATTGGATCTGAATATGCAGATTATAGAAGTAACACACAATCTATTACTAACAACGTTTACGCTTACGGATTTGGAGATTCTTCAGACGTAGAATTAGATAATGATGGAGTTGCTACTAACTACAACAATGGTTTAGTAACATTTAACAACTGGCAAATTGCTTTACCATCAGGTGTAACTGCTGTAGAAGATATTTTTGTAAACAATGCATCTACTGTAACTGTTACAGGGTTTGGATCTGAAGCTACAGCTGTAACAGAAGGTTCTCAAACTACTGGAGCAAATACAGCAAACCTTAACTGGACGTATGCAAATACTGCTGGTGGATTAGGATTCTAATAAACAAACCTTTAAAAACAGAAAATGCTGCTCATAACCTAATAATGGGTGTGAGCAGTATTTTTTTTAATTATAAACTTCAAAATGAAAAAAATAACAAAAATACTTTCATTAATCCTACTTTTTACTACTTCTATTTCCTTTGCTCAAACTGGAAAAGTTGCAGGAAAAGTAATTGATGGTGAGTTTAATGATGTGTTATCTTTTGCAAATATTCTAGTAAAAGGTACTACTACTGGTACCACTTCAGATTTTGATGGTAATTATCAATTAGAATTAGATGCAGGAACATACACACTTGTATTCTCATTTGTTGGTTATCAAACAACCGAAATTAGTGATGTAGTAATTACTGCAGATGGTGTTACAGATTTAACTGTAACATTAAACGCTTCAGAAAACGCATTAGACGAAGTTGTTATTACTACAACTGCGAAACGTAATACAGAAAGCGCGTTATTAAATATTCAAAAAAAATCTGTTGTAATGCTAGATGGGCTTTCTGCTCAAAGCATTAAAAAAACAGGAGCAGGAGACATTGCTGCCGCTGTAAAAAGTGTACCAGGAGTATCGGTTCAAGGCGGTAAATACGTATATGTACGTGGTCTTGGAGATCGTTACACAAAATCTATTTTAAATGGTGTTGACATTCCTGGTTTAGATCCAGATAGAAACACAATACCAATGGATATTTTTCCTACAAATATTATTGATAACGTAATTGTATTAAAATCTGCTTCTGCAGAATATCCAGCCGATTTTACTGGTGGTATTGTTAATATTGTGACTAAAGATTTCCCTACAAAAGCAGAGTATTCTCTATCTGTTGGTGCTTCTTATAATCCAGATATGCACTTTAAAGACAACTACTTATCTTACGAAGGAAGTAATACCGATTTTTTAGGCTATGATAATGGACTTAGAAATAGAAAAATAAATAGATACCAACCAATTCCTGGTACATTTGAAAACAAAAAACTATTAACTAGTTTAACAAAGCGCTTTAACTCACAATTAGGTGCAGACACAGAAACTAGTAACCCTAATTACAATTTTGGATTTACTTTAGGAAATCAATACGATGTTGGAGAAACTAACCGTATAGGTTATCAAGCCTCTTTTTCATATAAAAACAACACTAAGTTTTATGAAGACAGAGAAGATGGTGCTTATATAAGAAACCGTTTTGATACTTCTGTAAACGAATTAGGCATAAATAGAACCGTAAAAGGATCTTCAGGTATTAATGAAGTTTTAATGAATACATTATTAGGGCTTACATATAAAACTGAAAATTCAAAGTATAAATTAACAGGATTACACATTCAAAATGGAGAATCTACTGCTGGTAAATACGATTTAGTAATTAGTGAAGATAATGCTGGTGGTGGTTTATTAAATGCTACTGGAGATGAGCTTACTTATACTCAAAGGTCTATTACAAACTTATCATTAGCTGGTGAACACACATTAGATGCTAACTCAGGATGGAAAATGGATTGGGTATTCTCTCCGTCTTTTTCATCTGTTCAAGATAAAGATCATAGAGCTACAGCATTAAGAATTGTTGATGTTGGAGATGATATACAATACCAAATAGATCCAAGTTCTGTTGGAAACCCAACAAGAATATGGAGAAACCTATCTGAAGAAAGTTGGGTAGCAAATGCTAAACTTGAAAAAAAATACGAACTGTTTAATAGACCTGCACAATTAAAATTTGGTGGTGGTTACACATTTAAATATCGTGATTTTAATTCTGATCAATATTTATTTGAAACAACTTCACCTAATGTTTTAAATGGTGATGTAAATACTATTTTAGCTGAAGAAAACATTTGGACTCCTGCAACAGGTACTGGAACTTACTTAGATTCTAACAATATTTTTCAACCAGAAAACTCTTATGAAGGTGAATACAATGTAGCATCTATGTTTATTTCTAATGAATTTAATGCAACTGAAGCTTTTAAAATTATTTTAGGTTTAAGAACAGAGCAATTTTCATTATTCTATACTGGTGTAGTTGATGAAGAAAATGTAACTGGAATAAAAACTATAGATGAGTTTGATTTCTTTCCTTCTGGAAACTTAATTTATGCGCTTACAGAGCAATCAAACTTAAGGGCTTCTTACTCTCGTACAACCGCAAGACCTTCTTTTAAAGAAGCGTCTACAGCACAAATTTTTGACCCTATTACAAATAGATTTTTTATTGGAGGTTTAAACAATAACACTTTCGATTCTGTAAGACCAACATACATTAACAACTTTGATGTGAGATATGAGTGGTTTAGAGAAAAAGGACAAATGATTGCTTTTAGTGGATTTTACAAAAGCTTTACAGATCCTATAGAATTAACGTTTTTCCCTCAAGCACCTAAACAACTTACAGTTGCTAACTTAGGAGATGCTACAGTAATTGGTGGTGAAGTAGAGTTTAGACAAAATTTAGGATTTATTTCTAATGGATTCGAAAAATTTAAATTCAATGCAAATGTTTCTATCATTAGTTCTAAGTTACAAATGACAGATCAAGAGTTTAACCGTAGAGTGGCAAATGCAAGAGACGGAGAAACTATTGATGATACTAGAGATTTACAAGGTCAATCTCCATACCTAATTAATGCCGGTTTAGATTATAGTGATAATGACAAAGGATTTAGAGCTGGTTTATTTTATAATGTTCAAGGAAGCACATTAGAAGTTGTTGGTACAGGAGATATTCCAGATGTATATACACAGCCTTTTAACAGCTTAAACTTTACTTTAAACAAGACTTTTGGTAAAGACAACAAGTCTGCTATAGATTTAAAAGTAAATAACATTTTAGGAGATAAGAGAGAAAGTTTTTATGAATCTTTTGGTGCAGAAGATCAAGTATTCTCATCTAGAAACCCAGGAACAGAAATATCTTTAGGGTATTCGTATAAGTTTTAGTAAATAAAACTTAATTAATAAAAAAAGCGCTTAGAGATCTCTAAGCGCTTTTTTTATTTTTTATAATAAGAGATTGTTAGTTATTATCTGCAACTCTATCTTTAGTTTGCCACTCACTAACATTAGCAATAGCATTATTTGTGTAATCAACCTCTGTTAAAGTTTCTTTATTCCAAAAAAACCATTTTCCAACTTTAACTCCGTTATTATAAGTTCCAGAAGCTACTTTCTTGCCTTGTATATCAAAACTTGTCCAAGTACCTTGTAACTTATTATTCTTGTTAAAGAAACCTTTTTGAGCTACTTCTCCATTATCATGGTAAAAAGTTGCTTCGGTTTGATCACCGTTTTTCTCAAATTTAGGTTTAACCTCTTGTGCGTATGTAACTGTAAATGCTAAAAGCATTAAAATTGTTAAAATATTTTTCATCTTGTTTTGGGTATTTACTTAATAATATATTAACAAAGATAGCTTTTATTTTACAATTAATACACATTTACGTAACATTAAATTTACATTAAAGCTTTATTTAGTTGATTATCAGTTGTTTGTGTTTTAAAATTTAACATAATCAATTCTAGTTTTTCATCAAAAACCAATGAGACTAAAGCATTAGGATGCGTTTTTTTTTATAAAAAATGAAAAGAACATAACATTAAATTAACATCACGTTCAATTAAATATATGAAATTTGTTTTTCTTTAACTAAACACTTTCAATGGAAAACTTATACTTGTTTATGATTATTGCTTTGGCCCTTTTAGCCATTGCAGATTTAGTCGTTGGCGTTAGTAATGACGCTGTAAACTTCTTAAATTCAGCTATTGGCTCTAAGGCAGTTTCATTTAAAACAATAATGATTGTTGCAAGTGTTGGTGTAGCTGTAGGAGCTATTTTTTCTAGTGGATTAATGGAAGTTGCTAGAAAAGGTATTTTTAATCCAGATCAATTTGTATTTAGTGAAATCATGGTCATTTTCATGGCCGTAATGATTACAGATATCTTACTCTTAGATTTCTTTAACTCGGTTGGCATGCCAACTTCTACAACAGTTTCAATTGTTTTTGAATTATTAGGAGCTGCTGTTGCTGTTGCTTTATTAAAAGTATGGGAAGCTAACGAAAACACTGCAGACTTAATAAACTATATTAATACATCTAAAGCTACAGAAATTATTATAGGAATACTAATATCTGTCGTCATTGCTTTTTCAATAGGAGCTATAATACAATGGATTACCAGAGTGTTATTATCATATAACTTTCAAGAAAAATCGGCTTGGGTTGGTGCGCTTTTTGGAGGTGTTGCACTGTCGTCTTTAACCTATTTTATATTTATAAAAGGTATAAAAGGAACTCCTTTTGCAGACGACACTTTTAGCTTTACTCAAGGTTTAACGATTAAAGATTATTTAGAAAGTCACGTTTTAAACATTGTTGCAATTAGCTTAGTTATATGTACAGGTATTTCATTTTTATTAATGACTGTTTTAAAACAAAACATATATAAAATAATTATACTAGTTGGTACTTTTGCTCTAGCACTTGCGTTTGCTGGTAACGATTTAGTAAACTTTATAGGTGTACCAATTACTGCTTTAAAATCGTATGAAGTTTGGCTAGCTTCTGGTGTACCTGCCAATGAATTTGGCATGTCTTTTTTAGAAGGCAAAGTCTCTACACCATCATACCTTTTATTTATCGCAGGAATGATAATGGTTGCAACATTATGGTTCTCAAGTAAAGCAAAAGATGTCGTAAAAACATCTATAGATTTATCAAGCCAAAGCAGCACTAAAGAACGTTTTAAGCCTAACTTTTTATCAAGATCATTTGTTAGATTTGCTGTATTAGCATCTCAAGCGACAGCCTATGTTTTACCAGAAAACATCCAGGCAAAAATTGAAAAGCAATTTAAACAACCAGAACTTTTACCTTCTGAAAAAGAAGAAGCTCCTGCATTTGACTTAGTTAGAGCAGCTGTTAATTTAATGGTTGCAGCAGTGCTAATATCTATAGCTACTTCAATGAAATTACCATTATCTACAACCTATGTCACATTTATGGTTGCAATGGGAACCTCTTTAGCAGATCGTGCTTGGGGAGCAGAAAGTGCTGTATATAGAGTTGCTGGTGTTATAAATGTTATTGGCGGCTGGTTTTTTACTGCATTAGTGGCATTTACTGCCGCAGCAATTATTGCATTTTTATTAAGCTGGAATGTAAAAGTAATGACACCAATTTTATTACTATTAGCCATTTTATTATTAGTAAGAAATTATATAGCACATAATAAAAAAGCTAAAGTTTTAAAAGCCGAAGACACATTAACAAAAGCCGAAAGCAGCTCGGTACAAGGTGTAATACACGAAAGCGCATCAAATATTGCTAATGTTGTAAAAAGAGGAAATAGAATTTATTCTAACGCTATAAACGGTTTAGCAAAACAAGATTTATCATCTTTAAAAAAGAATAAAAAACAAGTATCCAAACTCTCTAATGAGGTAGATGATTTAAGAGATAATATTTTCTATTTTATTAAAAACTTAGATGAAGCTAGTGTAAGTGCAAGTAATTTTTACATTAATATTTTAGGTTATTTACAAGATATGGCACAATCTTTAGAATACATTTCTAATACCAGCCATAAGCATATTAATAATAACCATAAAAAACTAAAATTTAGCCAAATTAAAGAGCTAAAAGAAGTTGATGAGTCGTTAGAAAGATTATTTATAGACATTAAACAAGCATTCGATTCTCATTCTTTCGAGCAAATTGGAAATATTTTAAATAGAAAAATTGAAGTCTTTAATTTTGTTAAAGATAAAATAGACAAGCAAGTAACCAGAACACGTAGTGAAGAGTCAAGCCCAAAAAACACGACATTATATTTTGGTTTACTTTTAGAAACTAAAGATTTATTAAATGCAACAATGAATCTTTTAGAAGAATACCATAAAGCACATGACGCTTCTGTAACACCTGCAAGAATTAATACTACAGAAGAAGAATAACTATAAAAAACTTCAAAAAAAAGCCTCGCATTGTCGAGGCTTTTTTTATACTAAAAGTTAAAATAAACCTAAAATTAACGTTTTAAAAGTCTGAATAAAAAATGTACACGTACATAGCTATAGATTATAAACTAAAATTTTAAATATGAAAAAAATTTCAATCCTATTTGTTTCGGCAATATTGTTATCTAGTTGTGTTTCTAAAAAGAAATACGTTATGCTAGAACAAGAAAAAGGTGAAGTTGTAAGTGAACTAACCAAAACTAAAGTAGAAAAAGAAGAACTTGAAGCAAAATTTCAAGCCATTCAAGAGCGTGTAGATAACTACAACGCTAAAATAAATTCATTATCTCAAGATATTGATGGTCTACAAAAAGAAAGCGATTCTAAATTCACTGTTTCAACCAACGGAACAATGACTTCTAAGCTTACAGAGCGTCAAATGAGAGAAACATTATCTAAAGTTGACCCAAATAAAGTAAGCCAAGCTAAAACACTTAAAGACTCTATGAATTTAGCTATAGAGTACAATTTAAACAGAGTTATAGATACTAGCACTTTAAATGAAGATGAAGATATTGCAGTTAACATTAACGAAACTGTAGTAATGATTTCTATAAGTGATAAAATGTTATTTAATACAGGAAGTTATAGAGTAAGCAATAAAGCTAATGATATTTTACAAAAATTAGCAGATGTTATAAACTCTGAACCAAGTATTGATGTAATGGTAGAAGGTCACACAGATTCTAGAACAATTAGTACACCAACCTTAAAAGACAACTGGGATTTAAGTGTATTAAGAGCAACTTCTGTAGTAAGAAAATTACAAAATGAATACAATGTCTCTCCAGAAAAATTAATAGCATCAGGGCGAAGTAGCTACCAACCACTTACTGCTAACGATACTAAAGAAGGCCGATCTAAAAATAGACGTACACGTATAATTTTACTCCCTAATATTGATAAGTTTTTTGCACTTATGTCATCAAACTAATTAATATTATAGACTATATATATTCCTTAAAAGCATCTCGAAAGAGGTGCTTTTTTTATTTTTAGTAATTTGTAAAAAATTAAATATAATACATGAAAAATATTTTAAAATTGAGCATAGTACTGTTTACTACAATAAGCTATGCGCAAACCATAAGTGGAGAACAATTACTTAATAACGCTATAAAATATCACGACCCAAATAACAATTGGCAATCATTTAATGGCTCGTTAGATGTCATAATGAAAATGCCTAAGTCTAAGCCACGAATTAGTGAAATAACTATTAATTTACCAAAAGAGTACTTTAAAGTAATCGCTAAAAGAGATACTATAATCTCAACATATATTATGGAAAAAGGCAACTGCATCATCTCTAAAAATGATTCAATTCGTATTGCAAATTTAAAAGAAAAGCCCAAACGTACACATTGCGAAATGACTGCTCTATATAAAGATTATTACACATATTTATATGGCTTGCCAATGAAGCTAAAAGATGAAGGCACAAACTTAGCAGAAACAGTTGAGAAAAAAACCTTTAAAGGTAAAACGTATTTGGTTTTAAAAGTTACTTACGATGAAGCTGTTGGTAGTGACGTTTGGTATTTTTATTTTAACCCAAAAACCTATGCAATGGAAATATATCAGTTTTTTAAAACCGATGAAAATGGCAAGATGAAAAAAGATAGTGGCGAATATATTTTACTTACCGAAGAGGTTGAGATTAATGATATAAAATTTCCTAAAAACCGTGCTTGGTATTACAATAAAAATGATGGCTATTTAGCCACAGATTATTTATCAAACTAATTACTTTTAGTCTATAAAAAAAGCATCCTTTTCAGGATGCTTTTTTGGTAATAACACTTATTTATAATCCTAAACCTTTAGGATTTTTTCTTTTTTTAAGAGCCACACATTAAGCAATCGTCACCTTCAGCTTCTTTTGCTTGTGCTATTAGTGCTTTCATTTCTTCTGCACTCATTGGCGTACCTTCTACAGTTTCAGTCGTTTTCTTTGCAAACTTCTCAGCTGTTTTAGCTGCTGTTTGTTGCTTTTGTGCAACACCATCATTATCTACAGTTACATCTTTTGTAATAGGAGCCGCTTTTGTTGCTCTAGAAATAGTTACTTTTTTAGCATCTACTGCACTTTTAGTACGTAAGTAGTACATTCCTGTTTTTAAACCGCTTTTCCAAGCGTAAAAATGCATAGATGTTAATTTAGCCATAGTTGCACCTTCCATAAATAAGTTAAGAGACTGTGACTGGTCTATAAAATAACCACGTTGGCGTGACATATCTATAATATCTTTCATAGATAATTCCCAAACTGTTTTATAAAGATCTTTAATATCTTGAGGTATGTTTTCTACACCTTGTATAGAACCATTAGCTCTCATGATTTCGTTTTTTAAATCTTCATTCCAAAGTCCTAAATCTACTAAATCTTCTAATAAATGTTTGTTTACAACAATAAACTCACCAGATAATACACGACGTGTATAAATGTTAGATGTATAAGGCTCAAAACATTCGTTGTTTCCTAATATTTGAGATGTAGATGCTGTAGGCATTGGCGCTACTAATAACGAGTTACGCACGCCATGTTTTGCTACTTGTTTACGTAATTTATCCCAATCCCAACGACCGCTTAAAGTATCTTCTTGAATGTTCCATAAATTATGCTGGAATTCACCTTTACTCATTGGCGAACCTTCATAAGTTTGGTATGGTCCATCTACTTGCGCTTCTTCCATACTAGCAGTTACTGCTGCATAATAAAGCGTTTCAAAAATATCTTGATTTAATTGTTTTGCTGCATCACTGGTAAACGGCATACGTAATTTTATAAACGTATCTGCCAAACCTTGTACACCTAAACCAACTGGTCTATGACGAAAGTTAGAATTTTCTGCCTCTTTTACTGGGTAATAATTTCTATCTATTACTTTATTTAAATTCTTTGTTACACGTTTTGTTATACGGAAAAGTTCTTTGTGGTCAAACTCACCATTTTTAACAAACATTGGTAGTGCTATAGACGCTAAGTTACATACAGCTACTTCATCTTCTGAAGTATACTCCATTATCTCTGTACATAAATTTGAAGAACGAATAGTTCCTAAATTCTTTTGGTTAGACTTACGGTTTGCTGCATCTTTATACAACATGTAAGGTGTACCAGTTTCAATTTGAGATTCTAATATTTTTTCCCAAAGCTCACGTGCTTTAATAGACTTTCTTCCTTTTCCTTCTGCTTCATATTTTGTATAAAGCGCTTCAAATTCTTCTGAGTGTACATCGCATAATCCAGGACATTCATTTGGGCACATTAGTGTCCATTGTGCATCTTCTTGTACACGTTTCATAAATAAATCTGGCATCCACATTGCGTAAAATAAATCGCGTGCACGTAACTCTTCTGCTCCGTGGTTTTTCTTTAAATCTAGAAAGTTAAATATATCTGCATGCCATGGCTCGATGTACATAGCAAAACTTCCTTTTCTTTTTCCACCACCTTGATCTACATATCTTGCAGTATCGTTAAATACTTTTAACATTGGTACAATACCATTACTGGTACCATTTGTTCCTGCTATATAACTTCCTGTTGCGCGAATATTATGTATAGATAAACCAATTCCTCCAGCAGATTGCGAAATTTTTGCTGTTTGCTTTAATGTATCGTAAATACCATCTATACTATCGTCTTTCATGGTTAATAAAAAACAAGATGACATTTGCGGTTTTGGTGTACCAGAATTAAAAAGTGTAGGTGTTGCGTGTGTAAAATACTTTTTAGACATTAACTCGTAAGTCTCTAAAGCAGCGTCTAAATCATTAATATGAATACCTATAGATACTCGCATTAACATGTGTTGTGGACGCTCTGCTATTTCGCCATTAATTTTTAAAAGATACGAGCGTTCTAAGGTTTTAAACCCAAAATAATCGTACCCAAAATCGCGATTATAGATAATAGCAGAATCTAACTTCGCCTTATTTTCCATGATAACGTTATATACCTCATCACTTAATAATGGTGCTTTTTTACCTGTACGTGGATTTACATACTGGTATAAATCTGTCATTACATCACTAAACGTTTTTTTAGTGTTTTTATGTAAGTTTGATACAGATATTCTTGCTGCTAAACGCGCATAATCTGGGTGTGCAGTAGTCATTGTTGCTGCTTGTTCTGCAGCTAAATTATCAAGTTCACTTGTTGTTACACCATCATATAATCCATCAATTACTCGCATTGCCACTTTAATAGGGTCTACGAGTTCATTTAATCCGTAACATAATTTACGTACTCTTGCCGTAATCTTATCGAACATTATCGGCTCTTTTCTTCCATCTCTTTTTAATACAAACATACTTTACACATTTTTTAGGGTTTTCCTGAAATCACCAACTCCAGAAAAGGTTAATTAATTACTTGAACATCAGTAAAAAACTGATTAATAGCTAGTTATATTTTATTATCGTTATAATATAGAAATAAAATTGGCAGTCTTAGTTACACCTATAATGCAGAGCGCATTATAGATTACTTAAAAAACAATTCTATATTTTATTTTTTGTTATTTGATTCTAGAAATCGTCTGAACCAAAATCGTATTTATTTTCTTCTTCTTCTTTATTTAAAACACCTGCTTTTTGGTATTCAGATACACGTTTTTCAAAGAAGTTTGTTTTTCCTTGTAGCGAAATCATATCCATGAAATCGAATGGATTGGCTGTACCATATTCTTTTTCACAGCCTAAGTCTTGAAGTAAACCATCTGTTACAAATTCTAAGTATTGTGACATTAGTTTAGAATTCATTCCAATTAAACTTACAGGAAGAGACTCTGTAATAAACTCTCTTTCAATATTTAAAGCATCTACTAAAATCTCTCTAATTCGTTCTTTTGGCACTTTATTAATTAAGTGATGCTCGTGTAAGTGCACTGCAAAATCACAATGCATACCTTCATCTCTAGAAATTAACTCGTTAGAAAACGTTAAACCTGGCATTAAACCACGTTTTTTTAACCAAAAAATTGAACAAAAAGAACCAGAAAAGAAAATACCTTCTACTGCTGCAAAAGCTATAAGGCGTTCTGCAAAACTTGGAGATTCTATCCATTTTAATGCCCATTCTGCTTTTTTCTTAATTGCAGGAAAGGTTTCAATAGCATTAAAAAGCATTGCTTTTTCTTTTTCGTCTTTTACGTAAGTATCAATTAAAAGTGAGTACGTTTCACTGTGTATGTTTTCCATCATGATTTGGAAACCATAGAAAAATTTTGCTTCACTATATTGTACTTCGTTTACAAAGTTTTCTGCTAAGTTTTCGTTTACAATTCCATCACTTGCAGCAAAAAATGCTAACACGTGTTTTATAAAATAACGCTCATCGTCTGTTAACTTACTTGACCAATCTGTAAGATCTTGGTGTAAATCAATTTCTTCTGCCGTCCACATACTTGCTTCAGATTTTTTGTACCATTCCCACAAATCATGGTGTTGTATTGGGAAGATTACAAATCTATCTTTATTTTCTTGTAAAATTGGTTCGACAGCTTGAGACATAATATCTTATTATATTGAAAAATTAAACGAAATTTTGATTATTCTTGGGACTAACAAAGATTGGAATAAATCTATGATTTTAAAAGGAAGATTGGTGTTAATCTTTTCAAAGTTTTTAACATCGATTGTTGAAATGTGGACTTACAAGCGAAGTTTATTGACTTGATAGCTTTTCAATAAATTAATATTTTTTTAACAGTTTTAAAAATTAGAAAAACAAGGATTTTAGTGTTTATTTTTAGGTTAAAACAACTAAAACTAAAACAGAAAAAACAACTAATAAAACCAAAGTGTTAATTAAATAAAAACCTTTAATACTATTGTAAAAAAAGCCAAAAGAAACACAGTGTTTTGTATAAATATTTAGATTAAAAAAAGTTTCTATTTCATGGTTTTAGCAACCTTTTCTAACTCTGTATACCAATTTTCTCCAAATTTTCTAATTAAAGCTTCTTTTACAAATTTATAAACTGGCACTTGTAATTCTTTTCCTAAAGAACAAGCATCGTCACAGATTTCCCATTTATCGTAATTTACTGCAGAAAATTCTGTGTAATCTTTAACTCTAATTGGATAAAGATGACATGAAACAGGTTTTTTCCATGAAATTTCTCCTTGATTATATGCTTCTTCAATTGCACATAAAGCCGTGTTTTTTTCATCAAAAATAACATAAGCGCAATCTGCACCATTTATTAATGGGGTTTCTAAATCTCCAAAAACAGTTTTAATCGATGTGCCTTGAGCTTCAATTGCCTCGATTCCTTTTTTGCGTAAAAAAGGTTTTACTTTTGGATAAATATCGTCTAAAATTTCGGTTTCTTCCTTTGTTAAAGGCGCGCCTGCATCGCCATCTATACAGCAAGCACCCTTGCATGCTGAGAGGTTACAAACAAAATCGTTTTCTATTATAGCTTCAGAAACTATAGTTTTTCCTAATTGAAACATTACAGTGTATTCGCAAATTTTAAGCAAATATACGGTTTAAACTTTCAAAGTAAAACGGATGGTTTTAATTAAAAAATAACCTAAATTTAACCTTGAATAAACTATTTATAAAAGTACTTTTGCAAAAAATTTCAATACAAAAAACATGAATTTAGATTTTAAAGAAATATTTACCGTTTTCATGGTTCTCTTTGCCGTAATTGATATTATTGGTAATATTCCTATTATTATAGACTTAAGAAAAAAAGCAGGGCACATACAAAGTGAAAAAGCAGCATTAATAGCTGGTGTTATTTTAATTGCTTTTTTATTTTTAGGAAAAAGTATTTTAAATCTAATTGGTATAGATGTAAGCTCTTTTGCTGTTGCTGGATCTTTTATTTTATTTTTTATTGCTTTAGAAATGATTTTGGGTATTACTTTATATAAAGAAGATGATACTAACCCAATGACAGCCTCTGTTTTTCCGCTAGCTTTCCCGCTAATTGCTGGGCCAGGAAGCTTGACAACACTACTATCTTTGAGAGCTGAATTTGCTATCGAAAATATTATTTTAGCTGTTTTGTTAAATGTTCTTGTTATATATATAGTTTTAAAAACCTCTACCAGAATAGAGCGTTTTATTGGTCAAAATGGTATTAATATAATTAGAAAAGTTTTTGGCGTTATATTATTAGCGATATCAATTAAGCTATTTGCAGACAATGTTAAGGTTCTTTTTTCTTAACTTTACAATATGAAAATTTTTACACTTATTTTAAGCATATTAGCAGTTGGTTTAATAATTTATAATTTTACCAAGCTCGATTTTTCTAATCTTTTTGAAGGTGAAAGTACAGTAGCATTAATAACAATTTTCGCTTCACTTTGCGCTATTTTACTTTTACAAATTTTAAGAATTTCGAAAAAAATTGAAGAAAAAAATAAAGGAAAATAAATGATAGACACTTTAATAATTGGAGGTGGCGCTGCAGGATTATCTTGCGCACTGGTTCTTGGCTCTGGCTTGCAAAAACCTTTTGCAAAAGGTAAACAAGTTGCTATTATTACACACCAAAAAACATCTCATTTACAAAATGCTTTATTTAATAATGTACTAGGTCTAAAACCTGGTACCTTAGGTAGTGATTTACTTGTTCAAGGCAAACAACAATTAAACGATTTATATCCTGAAGTTTTACAAATAGAAAACGAAAAGGTTATTAAAATTGTAAAACAGAATAATGATTTTACAATTATTACAAATAAAAGTGAATATAAGTGTAAACGTGTTGTTGTTGCTGTTGGTTACACAAGTTTAATGTCTATAGAAGGTTTAGAATCTTACATAAAACCACACCCAAGAGCCGCAATTTCTAAAGATCGTATTTGGTTAGAAAATACAGATCATTTAATAGAAAAAAATCTTTATGTTGCAGGAACTTTAGCTGGATGGCGTAGTCAATTTGCTATTGCTTCTGGAAGTGGCGCTCATGTTGCGACCGATATTTTAACACTATGGAATAATGGTAAACATACTAAGGTGCACGACAAAACAGTAATCGCTTAATTATTTGGTTTTTGCAGATTGCTTAACAACTTCTGCAACCATAGAATCTTTTTGGTTTACAACTTCTTCGTAGGCGCCAAACCCAAATAATTGCTCTGCTATAGATGCTTTTATATACTGTTTCACCTCTTCTCTGTAAGCGACAAATACAATTGTAGTTCTTCGTTTTTGATTAAGAAATTCTTGAAACTCATTTATAGTTTCTTCAGTTATTTGAAAATTATTAATAAAATCTTCTCTATTAGTATTTTTAAAAAGCGATCTGTCTTTTTCTAAAAACTCGAAGGCAAAAGCTCTAATGTAACCTCGACGTAATAAAAATGAAATTGTTTCATTTTGCATACTTTCATCTAACGGTACAAAAACATCTGGTATTATACCGCCTCCACCATAAACTGTTTTTCCTTTAGGTGTTGTAAATTTTAAGGAATCTGCAATTTCAATTTTATTAAAATCTAAAAGCTCTCCACTGTCTAATCTTTGATAATAATCATCAAAATAATCTTGCTGATTTCCTTTTTGGTAAGAGCGTTGTATTGAACGACCTGTTGGCGTATAATATCTTGAAACGGTTAATCTAACCGCGCTACCATCGCCTAATTGCATTTCTCTTTGCACTAGGCCTTTACCATACGAACGACGACCTACAATGGTTCCTTTATCGTTGTCTTGTAATGCTCCTGCTACAATTTCGCTTGCAGATGCAGAGTTTTCATCTATAAGAACATAAACATGTCCTTTTTCAAAAGAACCTCGACCTGTGGCAAAACTTTTTTCTATATCTCCACGTTTATTTTTTGTAAATAAAATAAGCTTATCATCTTCTAAAAATTCGTCTATAATCTTTTCTGCTACACCAAGAAAACCACCTGGATTATCTCTTAAATCAAGCGCTAATTCTTTTGCACCTTGATTCTCTAATTTTGTTAATTGTTTTTTAAATTCTTTATATGTAGATTCTGCAAACCTGTTAATTTTTATATACCCTAATTTATCTGTTAGCATATAACCAGCATCAACACTCTTAATTGGAATATGATCTCTAACTACAGTAAACTCTAAAGGTTCTTCTTCTCCTTTTCTAATTACACCTAACACTACTTTTGTATCTATTGGACCTTTTAATTTTTTTACCAAATCACCGTTGGTTAAATCACGTCCAAACAAGGAGTCTCCATTAGCAGTAATTATACGATCGCCACCTTTTAATCCTGCTCGTGCACTTGGCCCATTTTCTATAGTACGAATTACTGTAATTGTATCTTTATATGTATTAAAGTTAATACCTATACCCACAAAATCGCCTTTCATATTCTCTGTAACGCGTTGCAAATCTTCTTTTGGTATATATACTGAATGCGGATCAAGATTTTCCATTATACCGTTTACAGTAACATCTACAATGCTATCTGTATTTACGTCTTCTACATATTCGTGTTCAATATAATCTATTAACCTATTTAGCTTATCTTTTTTACTGTTAGAAGTAAATAAACGATCTGATGTATCATTGAAATTTAAATTGCCACCAATAAAAATACCAGCAGCTATAGCTACACCAAAAAGTAAAGGCCAGTATTTTTTATTCATTTGTTATGCTTTTAAATCTTCTATTTTTTCTATTTCTATTCCTGCTTTTTCTAAAAAGCGCAAACCAGAGTCGTCTTTATATCCTTCTTTATATACAACACGAATTATACCAGCTTGATGTATTAGTTTACTACATTCTTTACAAGGTGATAAAGTAATATATAGAGTTGCTCCATTACACGACTGAGTTGAAGATGCTACTTTTAAAATTGCATTCGCTTCGGCATGTAAAACGTACCATTTAGTATAACCTTCTTCGTCTTCACAAGGATTTTCGAAACCAGTAGGCGTTCCATTAAAACCATCACTAATTATCATGCGGTCCTTTACAATTAAAGCTCCAACTTGTTTTCGTTTACAGTGAGATAGCTTTCCCCATTCTTGTGCAATTCGTAAATACGCTTTATCGTATTTGTGCTGTTTATTTTTTGGCATATTATAAAACTGAGTAGTATTATAATGTTATTATGCTTAAAAAAGCAAAAGCTACTACTCTACTAACAACGAAGATAACGTGTTAGTATTTTAATTACAATTTAACCAAGGAGATTTATGAAAATTTTATAGAAGCTACTTATTTTATTAACGGACTATTTAATAACATTGGGATTACAAGTCCTACAACAATAGCTGAAACCACCATAATCCAATCGCGTTTAGAAAACCTAAATACCGTTTGTGTTAAGTAACCTAAAAATAGGACAATAAAAACTATAATAACCTGAGCTAACTCTATACCTAAAGCAAACTCTAAGAGTGTTATTATTTTGTTATCATCGTTACCTACCAACAACTTAAATTCTCTAGCAAAACCCAACCCATGGACTAAGCCAAAAAACAATGTAGAGATAAATAAAATACCTATTTTTTCTTTTTGAGCGCCTTTTCCAGAAGTAAACACATTAAAAAGTGCGACAATTAATATTGTGACTGGTATTAAAAATTCAATAATATTTCCAGAAATTTTTACAGCTCCATAAGTAGCTAATATAAGTGACAAAGTATGCCCAACAGTAAAAACGGTTACAAGTAAAAACACTCGTTTCCAGTCCTTAAACATATAAGGAACAGTTAAAACAATAAGAAATAAAACGTGATCATAAGCATTAATATCAAGTACGTGATTAATACCATATTGTACATTAAACCAAAGTTCTTCAAGCATTATAAGTTATATTTTGGGTGTTGTAAATATATAAAAATAAAGAAAGGCATCAATAAAAAATGATGCCTTTGTACTCAAAGTGGGAATCGAACCCACACTCCCGAAGAAATTGGATTTTGAATCCAACGCGTCTACCAATTCCGCCATTTGAGCCTTTTATTGGTACAAAAATATATCTTTTTTCGACAAACACCTTAAAAATAGTGGCGATTATACTGTATAGATGAAAAAATAGTCATAAATTTGCACCTCATTAAAAATAACGTAGTGTTATTCACTACTTTAAAACATTTTTACGATGCCAAATACTAAGCCAGACGCAAAAATTTTTTCAATAACGCAAAGTAAAACTTTAGCCGAAAAAATCGCAGCGGCATATGGTGCTAAATTAGGTAATGTAATTACATCTACTTATAGTGATGGTGAATTTCAACCATCTTACGAAGAGTCTATACGTGGTACAAGAATTTTTATTATTGGGTCAACAAACCCAAGCTCTGAAAATTTAATGGAAATGTTATTAATGATAGATGCTGCCAAAAGAGCTTCTGCGAGACACATTACAGCAGTTTTACCTTATTTTGGTTGGGCAAGACAAGATAGAAAAGACAAACCTAGAGTTCCTATTGCAGCAAAATTAGTTGCAAAAATGCTTGAAACAGCTGGAGCAACTAGAATTATAACTATGGATTTACATGCAGATCAAATCCAAGGGTTCTTTGAAAAACCAGTAGATCATTTATTTGCTTCTACTGTATTTTTACCTTACTTAAAAGAGTTGAATTTAGAGAATTTAACTATTGCCTCTCCAGATATGGGTGGTAGTAAAAGAGCGTATGCTTACTCTAAAGCAATGGAAAGTGATGTTGTTATATGTTATAAGCAACGTGCTAAAGCCAACGTGATTTCTCACATGGAATTAATTGGCGATGTTACTGGTAAAAATGTAGTATTAGTAGACGATATGGTCGATACTGCAGGAACTTTAACTAAAGCTGCAGATTTAATGATGGAACGTGGTGCACTTAGTGTTAGAGCAATTTGCACACATCCAATATTGTCTGGCAATGCTTATGAGAGGTTAGAAAACTCTAAATTAGAAGAATTAATTGTTACAGATTCTATTCCTTTAAAGAGAGAAAGCAAAAAAATTAGAGTGCTTAGTTGCGCAAATTTATTTGCAGAGGTAATGCATAATGTACATTACAACAAATCTATAAGTTCTAAATTTTTAATGTAGTTATTTACATTACCAAAAAAGTATATTAATAATTAAATATAAATAAAAAATGAAATCAATTACAATCAACGGATCTCAAAGAGAAAGCGTGGGCAAGAAGTCAACAAAAGCCTTACGTAATGCTGGTCAGGTTCCTTGCGTATTATACGGAGGAGACAAGGCAGTGCATTTCTCGGCAGCTGAATTAGCATTCTCTAAATTGGTGTATACACCTAATGCGCATACAGTTGTAATCGAATTAGAAGGTGGTGACACTTACAATGCAATCTTACAAGATATTCAATTTCATCCTGTAACAGATAGAATTTTACACGTAGATTTCTACCAAGTATTCGAGGATAAAGAAATTACTATGGATATTCCTGTAAGATATATTGGTAACCCAAGAGGTGTAAGAAATGGTGGTGTTTTACGTAAAAACAAACGTAGCCTTAGAGTTAAAGCTTTACCAGGAAACTTACCAGATTACATAGATGCTGATATTGAAAACCTTAAAATTGGAAACAAACTTTACATCACTAAATTAGAGTCTGAAGATTACACATTCATGCACCCAGATAACACTGTTGTATGTTTAGTAAGACGTTCTAGAGCTGCTGTAGTAGAAGATGATGAAGATGATGAAGATGCAGATGATGTACCAGCAACAGAAACTGACGATGTAGCTGCTGTAAAAGAATAAACAACTTATTCTGAACAAATAAAAAAAGCATTCTGAAATATTCAGGATGCTTTTTTATTTTTACAAAAAAAAGTAACTTCAATATGTTTGATTGGTTCTACAAAATATTTAAAACTAAAAACAATTCAAATACAATTGAAAAAGCAAATTCTATGAAAAAATTCTTAATTGTTGGTTTAGGAAATATTGGTGATAAATACGAAAACACACGTCATAATATTGGCTTTAAAATTCTAGATTACTTTGCAAAAGAAGAATCTTTAACTTTTGAAACACAAAAACTTGGAGACATAACAACCTATAAATTAAAAGGAAGAACTTTTATTTTTCTTAAACCAAACACCTATATGAATTTAAGCGGAAAAGCTATTTTATATTGGTTAACAAAAGAAAAAATACCATTAGAAAATTTACTAGTTATAACAGATGATTTAAACCTTCCTTTTGGAAGCATAAGAGTAAAAACCAAAGGAAGCGATGGAGGTCATAATGGCTTAAAGGACACTCAAGATAAGTTAAATACTAACAAATACAATCGCTATAGATTTGGTATAAGTGATGCTTTTAGCAAAGGACGACAAGTTGATTATGTATTAGGAGAATGGACCGAAGAAGAAAACAGCAAACTTGAAGAGCGCCTAAAAAAATCTATAGAGCTAATTAAATCTTTTGGCTTAGCTGGAATAAATAATACCATGAATACTTTTAATGGAAAATAAAAAAAGGGAGCCAATTAGCTCCCTTTTTTTTTATAAAAAATACGGTAACCTACTTTATAATCACCTTTTTTGTTTGAGATTTAATACCATCAGATATTTGTAAAACATACATACCAGACTCTACATTTTCTAAATTTATAGTCTCTTCAAAATTATTTGTACTTCTGTATAAATTATTAAAAACACGTCTTCCTCTTATATCATAAACAGAAATTGAAATATCATTTTGAGATAAATTATTAAATTTCACATTAAAAGATCCATTGTTAGGGTTTGGATATACAGAAAAACCAGAGATACCTGAATCAAAATCATTAACAGATAGACTTCCTTGAACACAAAGGTCTAAATCAAAACTATTCCAGTTTCCTCCATCAAAGTTTGCATCATCAACAACTGTTAAAATCCAATCTCCTCCAGACAACTCTCCATAAATAGTTGATAAATCACCTTCTGGCACAAAAGATCCTGTAAAAGGTGCTGCTCCTGCTGTTATAGGACCTGTAGCCTCTTGATCAAATACAGTTGCTGTATAATTATCTCCACTTCCACCATTATCACTTGTTAACTCAACAACAGTTCCATTTGGACTAGTTAAAGTTATATCTAAATCTGCAACCCAAGTGTGATCTATATCTATAGTTACATTTACATCTGTTATAGGAAAATTTGCTACAACATTTATTGTAGATGTATAACTATTTCCTGCGCCACTTTCAGAAATTGTTTGTGGCAAATCTGTAGCACTAAAAGTCGCACAAGTTAAATTTGCAGTTGTAAAATTAAATACGGTTGATGGTGCTGCTGTAGCGCATTGGTTAGATGCTGTCACTCTCCAATAATATTGTGTATTAGCTGCTAATGCAGTGGTTGTGTAGGAGTTGGTCTGTATTGTTGCAGATTCAACAATAGATGCAAAACCAGAATCTGATGCTATTTCTACAAAATAATTTTCTGCATTTACATCAACGTCCCAAATTAAATCACCGTCTACAGGAACATCTACAGCTCCATTTGCTGGTGACACTAAAGTTGTTGGATTTAAAACACTGCTATACACATTAAATACACCATCTACAGTTTTGGTAATTGTACCTGAAGTACCTTCTAACACCATATTATATGGTCCTGCAGCCAAACTTCCAATTCCTGAAATTGTAACAGTTCCCATTGTTCCATCTGCAGTGGCAGACATTGGGTTAACAGTTGCAGTTGTACCTGCAGGTAGTCCTGATACTGTAAAGTTAGTAGTACCACTAAAACCTAAAAATGTATTGTAAGTAAAATTAAATACTGCATCATTAGGTGCACAAACATTAACAACAGGATTATCAAGTGTAATTACAAATTCAGATTCTTGAATTGAAAAATTGGTTGAATTAACTGCATAAAAAATATTATTATTTCCTTCAACAATAACTCGTGCCATATTTGTATCACCTCCTGTAACAGGAACTACAACATCGTGTGAACCATCATTTGGTACATTTGACGCAATAACAAAAGGAAATGTTAAACCTCCATCTACAGATAGTAAAATATTTACTGTTGGTGTATTAACTATACCCGTATTAGTTCCGGCAACATCCCATGTAACCGTTTGGCTAGACCCAGCATCCCAAGTTTCATTTGTTGTTTGTGAAGTAACTGTAAATGGTCCTGAAACAGCATCAACCGTTACTAACATTTCATCAAAACTAGTTTGCGGTGATTGCCCAACACCACCAACTTCAGAGCGGTCTCTAACAGTAAGAGCAAAATTTAAATTTCTTCCCACTGTAGATACAGTTTCCCAAGAAGAATTATCTACAGTTTCTACTGGATTAGACTCTGTTAATTCTCCATTTAAAACTCTACTTAATATTGGCATGTATCTGTTTGGTGATGTACTAGGCGGTCTTGATCTCCAAACACCACCCGTTACTTTAGTTGGCCCAAATGTAGTATTGGTAGTTACACCGTTATCTATTTGCTCCCAAGTATATGTTAGTGTATCTCCAGCATCAGCATCTGTGGCAGCTCCCTTTAAAACAAACGCTGTACCTTTTGGTATTACGTAATCTAATCCAGCATCTGCTACTGGTGCGTTATTAGTAATTGGAGTTGTTACAGCACAATTATTAGGAGCCGTAGTTACATTATTTAAAATTTGATCTATACTATAATAATGAAAATAAGGGTCACTATGATCTTGAACATCGTTTCCGCCAGTAATTCCTGCATAACCCATAATTGTAGTTCCACTTCCAGGTTCTGCGTTAACACCAGTTCCTTCAGAATTAAAAGACCAAGTATGGTTTGCTCCCATTTGGTGTCCAATTTCATGAGGCACATAATCTATATCGAAAAAATCTGCCATGTATGGGCCGCCATCATTATCTGTAAATTGATGTGCAGAAAATGCACTTCCTTTTCCGTTAGAACAAACACAACCTATACATCCAGCATTACCATTGTTTCCCGCAAATGCTAGTAAATGACCAATATCATAATCTGGCTCACCAACAGTCGCTGTTAAATTAGCTTGTAAGTCACCGTTTAAATCTGTGCCGTATGGGTCTGTACCAGAATATACTAAATCGATAGCGGGATCATCAGCCGTATCAACTAATTGAAAAGTAATGGCCATATCAACTTCAAAAACTTCATTAGTTCTATTTAAAGTTGAAACCATTTGGGCAAGCGCATCTTGTTGTGCGTTACCATTTGCCGCATTTCCATCATCCCAATAATTAGTATATTCTGAAGTTACAGACATTGCCATTCTAAACGTTCGAAGTAATTGGTCATTTGCATCTCGAGATACTGTACTACTAACAACACGTTTAGATATATCAACATCTTCAGTTAAACACTCAAATGTTTCTGAAGCATTAAGTTGGGCCGTTCTATTATATAGTAAATATTGCCCATTTGAAAATTTTGTTACTGGTTGAATATATATAGTTTCTTTTCCTGGTTCTGAAATCATAGCTTTTAAGCCTAAAGGCGTAACACTAAATCTCACTCTAGTACCAGAATTATCTATTCTAGATCCTAGATATGTTTTTATATCAGGATGTTGATGCTGGTTATCATTAGAAGAAAATATCTGCGTTTCTACTACCCTATATTGCTGTATTTTTCCATTTAAAGTTGGAAAATCTACAATTGTATTAGATTTCCCTTGAGATACACTTCTTAGTGGTGCTCCATCAAGTTGCTGTTTTAACGCCTGAATATTTAGTTGTAATACTTCAGAGTTATCTTTATCTAAATTCTGTAGTGAAATACCATTCGTGCCTTCCTTAAATGTTGTTTTATTCCATACATTATTTTGACTAAATGCATGATTTACAAATAGAAAAATTAGAGGCAATAAGAGGAAATGTAATCTTGTTTTCATATTTTTTGTTTTATGGATTTATAAATTTAATGAATTTTTAACATCTAATTCGCAATTTTGCAATAATTATCTTGTTAAAATTATGAGTTTCCTAAAGAATAATTCATACAAAAACCTATACTTCAGAGAAATACAAAAATTTTACGTTTTATCGTAAATAATTTACATTTAAACGCTTTTACTTCAGTCTTTTTCCATAATTTGTAAGCCAATAAATTAACGTGAATTTAATCTATCGAAAATGAAAAAAATTACTTTATTATTTTTGTTTGTTTCATTTAGTTTTTCAACAAACTTATTTGGACAACAAAACACACCTCTTTTAAACACAAAATCTAGCGTACAAAAGGAAATACCTTCTTTTGAATTAACTTCAGAAACTCAAAATGCTATTCTTAAAACAGGCTATGCTAGATGTCTTACAGACGAGAATGAAGCAGCCTTGCAAAAACAATATCCTAGCCGTGCAAATTCTGAACAATTTGAAGCTTGGCTTGCTCCTAAATTAGCACAATACAAAGCAGATAGAGCTGCAGGAAAAACTATGCCTCCTGTATTTAATATTCCTGTTGTTATACATATAGTACATAATGGCGATCCAATTAATACAAATGGATTACCTGGAAACGAAAACATCTCTGATGCTCAAGCATTATCTCAAATTCAAGTTATGAATGAAGATTATAGACGCTTAGTAAATACTCCAGGAGGAGCAAATACTACAGGTCTTGCTGAAGATGTTGAAATTAACTTTTGTATTGCTCAACAAGATCCTTTTGGAAACCCTACAAATGGTATTGTACGTCACAACATTACGCCTCCAAGTAATACAAGTGCGGCTACAGATGATTGGGAAACAAGAGCAGATACAGAAAATATGAAAACAACCACTCAATGGGATCCTAATAGATATTTAAATATGTGGACTATTAAAGCTGGTGGACTACCATTAAACCAAGGAGGTCAACAAGGCCTTTTAGGTTATGCTCAATTTCCAGATAATTCTGGACTTCCTGGAATAAATACAATTGGAGGTCCTGCAAATACAGATGGAGTAGTTGCAAGTTATGATGCTATGGGAACTTTAGCAGAAAATGATGGTTCTTTTATTTTAAATAACCAATATAACTTAGGTCGTACAATGACTCACGAAGTTGGTCACTGGTTAGGATTACGCCATATTTGGGGTGATGGAAACTGTAGTGTAGATGATTTTTGTGCTGATACTCCTGTTGCAGGTGATGCTAATTACACATGTAATTTAAGTGCAGATTCTTGTCCAACAAGCGCTGGTAATGATCAAGTGCAAAATTATATGGACTATACAAACGATGCGTGTATGGACACCTTTACTCAAGACCAAAAAGATCGTATGGTAATTGTTATGCAAAATTCACCAAGACGTATGCAGTTAAATACATCTAACACATGTAGTCCTGCAAGTCCAACAGTAAACTATACTACTGCAGCACCAAATTCTGTTATTGAAGGAAGTGATTGTGATTTTCAAGATTTTACGTTTCAATTATCACTAACTTCTGCAAGTACAGCCACAGCAACTGCTAGTTTAGTATCTACTGGAACTGCTACAGTTAATGAAGATTTTGAATTACTAAACAATACCGTAACTTTTAACGCGGGTTCTACAGCTGCTAACGGAAACGATACAGTAACGTTAAGAGTTTATAACGATAGTTTTGTTGAAACAGATGAAGATATAACTCTAGAAGTAAACGTAACAACAACTGGAGATGCAGTGGCATCAATAACACCTTTTACTTTAACTATAGTTAATGACGATATAGCTGCTGTAGGTAACTATACGACTTCAATTTTCACTCAAGATTGGGAAACAACTACTGGATGGAGTGTTATAGACGCAGACGGAGATGGTAATAACTGGGGCGTTTTTAACCCTATTGCTCACGGGAATTTAAATGGTTCATGGGCTGGATCTGTTACAAATGAAGCAGTAGTAGGTGGTACAGCTACATTGACACCAGACAACTATATTATTTCTCCTGCTATTACTATTAGCCCAAATGCATCAAGTGTAGAATTCACTTATGAAATTGGTGATTTTGGTAGTCCAGAACATTTCGCAGTTTACTTTACTACAGATACTACAGACGAAACAACAATTATAGCTGGTACATTACTTGAAGAAACTAACTCTATTGGTGGTACTACAGAAAACAGATCTGTTATTACAACTAGCGCAAATGTTATTGGACAAACTGGTTATTTAGTGTTTAGACACTTTAACACCACAGGTAACAGCTTATTAATGTTAGATACTATTGAAGTTTTAGAGTCTTCTACATTTAATATCCAAACAGATGCAAACATTACAAATCCAAGTGAAGTAAACCTTAAAAGTTCTGGAGTTGCGTATGCTTACGATAATGCAAGTGGAAATATAATAGCAAGTATAGATAATACTGGTGGTTTTGATTACGATTGTACTACTGTTACTGTTACTAGAGATGAGGCTTTAGCTGGAGCTCCAACTGTATTACGTCCTGGTTCTACTGCTAACGAAGATAGAGTTATGGCAAAAACAATTAGTTTAACGCCTACAAATACAAATACATCTGGCGCAACAACGCTTAGCTTTTATTTTACTAATGCAGAAGTTACTGCATGGGAAACAATTACCGGAGAAAGTAGAAATGATTTATTTGCCTTTAGAGAAGGTACAACTGTATCAGAACCGGTTACAGTTTCAGATTTTAACGGTGACTACATTTTAACTGTACCCTTTACAGATGGAATTAACGGTAATTACTATTTTGGTAGACAATTTAACTTATCTACACCTTCGTTTGATTTAGAAAATTCGGTTTCTATTTTCCCAAATCCAACAAGGTCTTCGTTAACAATTTCAATTAACAATAACGAGTTACCTAACGAATATAGTGTATACAATATGTTAGGTCAACTAATTACAAACAAGCAAATTAATACCGAAGCAGATTTAACATTAAATACTAGTGCTTTAAGCAATGGTGTTTATTTTATTAAAATTGCAAAAGAAAATGCTGCAGTAACTTTACGCTTTATTAAAGAGTAAATTTACAGCAAACTAAATTATATTAAAGAGGATTTGAAGTCATTTCAATCCTCTTTTTTTATTTTTGTAAACTAAAGACAAAGCATTTGAAACCAAACGCGCTAGAAAACGAGCAAACAATTATTACAATAGGTACTTTTGACGGTGTACATATTGGACACCAAAAAATTATTAAAAGATTAATTACTGTTGGTAATAAAAAACATTTAAAACCAACAATACTAACCTTTTTTCCACACCCAAGAATGGTGTTACAAAAAGATGCTAATATTAAGCTTATTAATACCATGGAAGAAAAAGCTGCTTTATTAGAAAGCTTAGGTATTAAAAATATGATTGTCGAAAAATTTACTCAAGAATTTTCACGTTTAACAGCTGAAGACTTTGTTGAAAAACTTTTAGTAAAAAAGTTAAATGCCAAATATATAATAATAGGTTACGATCATCACTTTGGTAGAAACCGATCTGCAAATATTGATAATTTAATAGATTTTGGTAAAACCTATAATTTTGAAGTTGAAGAAATAACAGCTCAAGATATTAACGATGTTGCAGTAAGCTCTACAAAAATTAGAAATGCCTTAAATGAAGGCGATATAAAAACAGCAAATACGTATTTAGGCTACAACTTTATGCTAACCGGAACAGTTGTAAAAGGAAAAGGAATTGGCAAAACAATAAATTATCCTACAGCGAATTTACAAATTAGCGAAACTTACAAACTTATCCCAAAGCATGGTGTTTATGTTGTAAAATCTACTATAGATGGTAAAACTGTTTTTGGTATGATGAATATTGGTACAAATCCTACAGTTGATGGTACTTCTCAAACCATAGAAACACATTTTTTTAATTGGGAAGACTCGCTTTATAATAAAACATTAAAAATTGAATTATTAGACAGACTTAGAGATGAACAAAAATTTGAATCTATAGAGGTTTTAAAAACTCAATTAAAAAAAGATCAAGACAAGGCATTTCTTATTATAAAAAATTATGATTAACTCATTTCTTTTTAAACATATAGATAATAGTGCGCTTGTAGTATTCAGGATTATTTTTGGTTTACTATGCTTTTTAGAATCTGTTGGTGCAATTTTTACCGGCTGGATAACACGCACTTTAGTAGAACCAAAATTTACATTCTCGTTTATGGGCTTTGGCTGGCTACAGCCATTACCAGGAAATGGCATGTACTTTTACTACGCAATTATGGGTGGTTTTGGTATTTTAATAATGCTAGGTTATAAGTATAGGTTTAGTGCATTGGCCTTTTGTTTAATGTGGTGCGGCGTATATTTTATGCAAAAATCCTCATATAACAACCATTACTACTTACTTGTTTTATTAAGTGCAATTATGGCTATTTTGCCTGCAAATCGCTATGCATCTTTAGATGTTAAATTAAACCCTAAACTTAAAGAAATTTCTATGCCTAGTTGGTGTAAGTGGATTTTTGTAATCCAGTTGTTTATACTTTACACTTACGCATCTAAAGCAAAACTATATCCAGATTGGATAGATTTAACTGTGCCAAAACTATTAATGAGCAGCAAAGCCAATTACCCTATTATTGGTGAGTTTTTACAAAACAGTTTTATGCCATATTTAGTAGCTTATGGTGGCATTTTATTTGACGGTTTAATAATACCGCTTTTACTTATTAAAGCCACTAGGAAATATGCTTTTTTTGCATCAATATTTTTTCATTTGTTTAACTCTATTGTATTTCAGGTTGGTGTATTTCCATACTTATCGTTAGCTTTTTGCTTATTCTTTTTTGAGCCTAAAGTAATTAAAAACATCTTTTTAAAACGAAAGGAGTTTTACTCTAAAAATGAAGTTATTGTACCAAACTATAAACCCATTTTGGTAACACTTGGAAGTATTTATTTTATAATTCAAATAATACTACCTATTCGCCATCATTTTATAGAAGATAATGTTTTATGGACAGAAGAAGGCCACCGTTTATCTTGGCGTATGATGCTACGCTCTAAAAACAGCAGAACAACTTATAAACTTGTTAATAATACCACTAAACAAGAAACATTTATAAATTTAAATGATTATTTGTCTAAAAAACAAATACGCTCTGCGAGTTCTAAACCAGATGTTATGTGGCAATTTTCACAACGGTTAAAAGAAGAGTACAAAAATAAAGGCGAAGATATTTCTATATATATTAACGCTCTTGTAAGTGTAAATGGTAAGCCACATAAACAATTAATAGACCCAAAAGTAGATATTGCAAATGCTAAGTATAACTACTTTACACATAATGATTGGATATTACCATCAAAATAGGTTTCTTTTTTATTTTACAACAAGCTAAATCTTACTACTTTTACCATTATTAAAAATATGTTTCAATTTGCGTTAAGGATTGAAAGGTTTGTTTGAGCTCCTCACAGAGAGCGAGCCTTGAAAGCCTGACCAAAAACAATGCTTTTTTAGCTTGTTTTTGGTAACGCCCAAAATAAAATTTATGTTACAAGTACCATTTATTAGAGATAACAAAGAGGCTGTAATTGCTGGTTTAGCAAAACGCCACTTTGATGCTAAAGATTTAGTTGAACAAGTTATTGTTTTAGACGAAGAACGCCGTACGTTACAATCGAAATTAGACAATACTTTAGCTGAATCTAATGTTATTTCTAAAGAAATTGGGATTTTATACAAGTCTGGTCAAGGCGAAAAAGCTAACGCATTAAAAGAAAAAACGAGTGCTTTAAAAGAAAGTTCTAAAACACTTACCGAAGACTTAAACACAACCGCAGAAAAATTACAAAATTTATTATACCAACTGCCTAATGTACCACATGAGTCGGTACCTGCAGGAAAATCTGAAGAGGAAAACGAAGAAATTTTTAATGAAGGAGAAGTACCTAAGTTATTTGATGGCGCACAACCACATTGGGAATTAGCCAAAAAATACGATATTATAGATTTTGAGTTAGGTAATAAAATTTCGGGTGCTGGTTTTCCTGTTTATAAAGGTAAAGGTGCTAGATTACAACGTGCTTTAATTTCTTATTTTCTAGATAAAAATACTGCTGCTGGTTATACAGAGTATCAATTACCGCATCTAGTAAACGAGGCATCTTGTTATGGTACTGGACAGTTACCAGATAAAGAAGGACAAATGTACCACGACTCTCGTGACGATTTATATTTAATACCAACTGCAGAAGTTCCTGGAACTAATGTATTTAGAGATGTTTTATTAAACGAAAGCGACTTACCTATTGGCATTACAGGTTATACACCTTGTTTTAGGCGTGAAGCTGGTAGTTACGGCGCACACGTGCGTGGTTTAAATAGACTGCACCAGTTTGATAAAGTAGAAATTATACGTGTTGAGCACCCAGAAAACTCTTACAATGCCTTTTTTGGTATGGTAGAACATATTAAAAGTATTTTACGTGAGCTTAAATTACCTTATAGAATTTTAAGATTGTGTGGTGGAGACACAGGTTTTCCATCTGCTATGACTTACGATTTTGAAGTATTTTCTACAGCTCAAGATCGTTGGTTAGAGATTTCTAGTGTATCTAATTTTGAAACTTACCAGGCTAATCGTTTAAAATTACGTTTTAAAAATAGTGATGGTAAAAATGAATTGGCGCACACTTTAAATGGAAGTGCGCTTGCATTACCTAGAGTTTTAGCTGGAATTTTAGAAAACTATCAAACTGAAAATGGTATCACTATTCCAGATGCTTTAGTTCCTTACACAGGATTTAAAACTATTGAATAAACTTTCAATTTTGCTGTTTTTATCGATTAAATGTTAAAAAAACACGTTGTTTAACGAAAATACTCGATAAACTTTGTGTTTTTTAATTATAATTCTCAAATTTATCTCGTTATAAAATAGTAATAAAATGAAAAACATTAAGCGTTTGTTCCTACTTGCAACCTTAGTAATAGTTGCAACAGTTGTTTTTTCTGCTGAATATGATAAATTAAAATCAAAAATAAGCACTACAGCAATTGTATCTAACAATTAAAATAATAATACAAAGATCCCCAATCGAGTATTTGAATCATTTTTAAATATATGATTAATAGCACATTTATTTAGATTGGCATGCCTGATTAATTTCAGGCATTTTTTTTACCTAAATTTTTATTATAACTACTAAAGGCATAACATTTGTTATATTTACACAAACAATTGCTATGAGACTTTTATTTATTTTCACCTTTCTTTTAAGTTTTAGTGCCTTTGCCCAAGATGACATTTTAGCCAGAGAATATTTTAAAAATGGAGATTTTGAAAAAGCTGCTACTACCTACAAAAAACTATATAAGAAAAATACTAGAAATAAAATTTACCTTTTACAACTAATAAAAGCATACCAACAATTAGAAAAATTTAAAGAAGCAGAAACACTATTAAAAAACGAATTAGCTCGTTATGAAAACCCACAATTATTAGTTGAATTGGGTAGAAATTACGCTTTGCAAAACGACACAATTAACAGTAAGTTAAATTACGATAAAGCAATACAAACTTTAGAAAAAAACCCAAATAATGCTTATGCAGTTGGTAGAAGTTTTGAGAATTTTTCGCTTTTAGAGCAAGCCATAACTACTTACAAAAAAGGCATGCAACTAAAACCTCAGCTAAACTTTAACTTAAACTTAGCACGAATTTATGGAGAGCAAGGCGATGTAGAAAAAATGTTTAATAGTTATATTAATTTTTCTGAAATTAACAAAACATATATTAATACCGCAAAACGAGAATTTAGCTCTTTTATTAGCGAAAATAAAGAGAATGAAAACAATATAATACTAAAAAAAATATTATTAAAAAAAATACAAACAGCTCCTAACCTTTTATGGAATGATATGTTAAGCTGGTTGTTTATACAGCAAAAAGAATACAATAAAGCCTTTATTCAAGAAAAAGCTATTTACAAACGAGAGCTAGAAAGTTTAGACCGTGTTGAACAATTAGCAAATATTGCCTACAACCAAAAACAGCCCGAAACTGCAAAAAATATATTTAAATTTATTATTGAAAACACACAAGAGATAGACATACAAATAAATGCACATTATAATCTTTTAAAAATAGAAACAGAATACGCTGAAAAAAAAGACTATAAATTAATAAAACAAAAATATTTAAACCTCTTAGATGTATACGGTAAAACACCAAGAACCGTAAACTTGCAAATTGCATATGCTCATTTTTTAGCTTTTTATCTAGACCAACCTAAAGATGCTATCACTTTTTTAAAAGATAGTTTAAACATAAACTTTAGTAATTACCAATTAGCGCAAATAAAATTAGAACTTGGAGACATACTTGTATTAGAAGAAAAGTTTAATGAAGCATTAATCTATTACACACAAATTCAACGTGCTTTAAAAAACACCAAAATCTCACAATTAGCAAGATTTAAAGTAGCAAAAACAAGTTATTATAAAGGTGATTTTAAATGGGCAGAATCTCAGCTTAAAATTTTAAAAAAATCTACATCTCAACTAACAGCTAATGACGCATTAGACTTAAAACTGCTTATAAGTGATAATAAACAAGGAGACTCTTTACAAACTGCATTAAAAAAATATGCTAAGGCAGATTTACTAGCTTTTCAAAACAAAAAAGAACAAGCTATTACAATATTATCAAATATTATACAAGAGCATAAAACCGAAACCATTATACCTCAAGCCTTACTTAAACAGGCACAATTATTTGAAGACAAAGCAGACTTTGAAAAAGCAAAGTCTAATTACCTTCAAATTATTTCAAATTATACAGATGGTATTTTAATAGACGATGCCATCTTTGCTCTTGCAGAGATCTATAATAACCAATTACAACTACCAGAAAAAGCTAAAGAACTTTACGAACGCATAATATTTAACCATGCAGATAGTATTTACTTTGTAGATTCACGTAAAAAATACAGAGCATTAAGAGGTGACGCTATAAATTAAGAAAAGCTTAAACATTGTAGTTTTTCTTCAATTCCTTTTTAAAATCCTACCTTTGCAAAAACTCTTTTTTCAATACAATTTTTAAGGAATGATTATATACAACGTCACAGTTAATATAGATAATAGTGTGCACGAGCAATGGTTAACTTGGATTAAAGAACATATTCCACAAGTACTTGCAACAGGTAAATTTTTAGAAGCAAAACTTACCAAGGTTTTAGTAGAAGAAGAAATGGGTGGTGAAACCTACTCTATACAATATAGAGCACATTCTCGCGAATCTCTAAACGCTTACTATAAAGAAGACGCAGATCGCTTAAGAAACGAAGGTTTAAAACTATTTGCCGACAAGATGCTTGCTTTTAGAACAGAGCTAGAAGTTATAGATGAATATGCTGTAAACTTTAAATAAAATACAGCAAACCACAACTTAGTATTTAAACTAAAAAATTTAAAACAGCTACCAATGACCAAAAAAAAACACAATCCACACCAAGTAAAAGCAAAAAAGTTTTTGGGTCAGCACTTTTTAGAAGACGAAAGTATAGCAGAACAAATAGCAGACGCTTTATCACTTGAAGGCTATAAAAAAGTATTAGAAATTGGTCCTGGAATGGGTGTTTTAACCAAGTATTTATTAAAAAAACCTGTAACAACCTATGTTATAGAAATAGATACCGAAAGTGTAGAATATCTAAAAAATAATTATCTAAACCTTGCACCAAGAATTTTAGAAAAAGATTTTTTAAAATACGATGTTAGCGAAACCTTTGGAGACGAACCTTTTGCAATTAGTGGTAACTTTCCATATAACATATCTACACAAATTGTATTTAAAACCTTAGAGCTAAGAGACCAAATACCAGAGTTTTCTGGAATGTTTCAAAAAGAAGTTGCCCAGCGCATTTGCTCTAAAGAAGGCAGCAAAGTATACGGTATACTCTCTGTATTAACACAAGCATTTTATAATGCAGAATATTTATTTACCGTACCACCAACAGTATTTAATCCACCACCAAAAGTAGACTCAGGAGTATTAAAACTTACACGTAAAAAAAACTATAGCTTACCATGCAACGAAAAACTATTTTTTAGAGTGGTAAAACAAGCATTTCAGCAACGTAGAAAAACATTACGTAACAGTTTAAAAACATTCGAATTGAGTGATAATTTAAAAGCAAATGTTATATTTGGCAAGCGACCAGAACAACTCGATGTTCAAGCCTTTATTGAGCTTACAACATTAATTGAAAACGACACCAAAAACGAGTCTATTTAGTGGAAGAGCAAGAAGAAAATATCCAATTTAAAATAAGCGATGCGCTTATAACTAGTGTAGAACAATTAGTAGATGCTAAAAATGATAACGCCATTTTAGAATTATTAAATGAATATCACCATGCGGATATAGCCGAAATTCTTGAAGACCTAAATACAGAGCAATCCAGCTACATTATTAAATTATTAGATAGTGAAAAAACATCCGAAATCCTTATGGAAATGGATGAAGATGATCGAGAGAAAATCTTAGCAACACTATCTACAAAAGAAATTGCAGAAGAAATCGAAGAGCTCGATACCGATGATGCTGCAGATATGATTGCCGAGCTTCCCGAAGAACGACAAGAACAAGTAATTGCACAAATTGAAGACCAAGAGCACAAAGCTGAAATTCAAGAACTATTAACTTACGACGAAGATACAGCTGGTGGTTTAATGGCAAAAGAATTAGTTCGAGTAAACGAAAACTGGACCGTTACAGAATGTGTACGCGAAATGCGCGCACAAGCCGAAAACGTAACAAGAGTTCACTCTATTTATGTAGTAGATGGTAATGAGAAGTTAATAGGACGTCTCTCACTAAAGGACTTACTTATGGCATCGCCAAGAGCCCACATTTCTACAGTATACATACCAAAAGTAGATTATGTAGACGTTAACGAAGAAGCCGAAGAAGTAGCTAGAATAATGCAAAAATACGATCTAGAAGCCATTCCTGTAGTAGACGAAAACAAAGTATTAATGGGTAGAATTACCATTGATGATATTGTAGACGTTATACGAGAAGAAGCAGATAAAGATTACCAACTAGCAGCAGGTATAACACACGATGTAGAGGCAGACGATAGTATTTTACAACTAACCCGAGCAAGACTACCATGGTTATTTCTAGGTTTAATAGGAGGAATTGGAGCATTTGTAATCATGTACTTTTTTGAAGGCAGACTACCAGAACAAGCCGTAATACTATTTTTATTCACACCATTAATAGCCGCAATGGCAGGAAATGTAGGAGTACAATCAAGCGCCATAATAGTGCAAGGTTTAGCAAACGACGATGTAAAAGGCAGTATAAATAATAGATTAGTAAAAGAAATGCTTCTAGCCGCGCTAAACGGTGTAGTATTATCTATATTTCTATTTCTATTTGTGTTCGCATGGGAACAAAACTTTAAGCTCGCATTAGCCATATCAGTATCACTAGTAGTAGTAATAATAATCGCCGGATTAATAGGCACATTTATACCGCTATTTCTAGACAAAAGAGGCGTAGATCCAGCCATAGCAACAGGACCATTTATCACCACAAGTAACGATATTTTTGGTATAGTAATCTATCTATTAATATCAAAATCAATATTAGGCTTTTAGTATTAAAAGTAAAATATTTGGGCGTTTCCTTTTTTCTCTTCGTACCTCAGGTAAAAACGTCAGGCTCTCGCAAGTCGCTCTCTGCGAGGAGCTCCAACAATTGCTCAATCCTTAACGCAAAACTTTGTAACTTTAAACACAATTAACTGCATTTAAAGATTATGAAACCAATAAACATAAACCAAAAACACACCCTATTTACAAAACAATGGCATCCACACCGCATTGCAACAGTAGATAATATGCAAGTACTACTAGCAAAACTAAAAGGAGAATTTGTTTGGCATAGCCATGATAATGAAGATGAGCTTTTTCAAGTAATAAAAGGCACATTATACATGCAATTTAGAGACAGAACCGAGGTTGTAAATCAAGGAGAAATAATTGTAGTACCAAAAGGAGTAGAACATAATCCTACAACAAAAAATAATGAAGAAGTACACGTGTTACTATTCGAAAAACTATGTACATCACATACCGGAAAAGTAAAACACGACAAAACACAAACCAACTACCCAGAAATTTAAAATAAAGAGCATCACTAGTAAAATGAAAATATTACATATAGATAGCAATCACCCATTATTAATAAACCAACTCAATACCTTAGGCTTTACAAATCATGAGAATTATGTAGATTCAAAAGAAAACATTCAAAAAAGCATTCATGAGTACGATGGTTTTATAATAAGAAGTAGATTTAGTATAGATAAAGCCTTTATAGATTCAGCAACAAATCTAAAATTTATAGGTCGTGTAGGTGCAGGATTAGAAAATATAGATTGTAATTATGCAGAGCAAAAAGGCATAACACTTATTGCAGCACCAGAAGGAAATAGAAATGCTGTTGGAGAACACAGTTTAGCAATGCTATTATCTTTATTTAATAAGCTAAACAAAGCAGATCGAGAAGTAAGAAACGGGCAATGGCTGCGTGAAAACAACCGAGGATTAGAGTTAGATGGTAAAACCGTAGGTATAATAGGTTATGGCAATATGGGTAAAGCCTTTGCAAGAAAGCTACGCGGTTTTGATGTTAACGTTTTATGCTACGATTTAAAAACAAACATTGGAGACAGTAACGCAACGCAAGTAAACTTAGCACAACTTCAAGAACAGGTAGATGTATTAAGCTTACACACACCAGAAAACCCATCAACCATAAACATGGTAAATACAAATTTTATAAATGCCTTTAAAAAACCGTTTTGGTTAATAAATACAGCACGCGGTAAAAGTGTAGTTACAAAAGATTTGGTAACCGCATTACAATCTGGAAAAATATTAGGTGCAGGATTAGATGTTTTAGAATACGAAAAATCATCATTCGAAAATTTATTTACTAGCAATAATATGCCAGAGCCATTTAAGTATTTAATTAAGTCTCAAAATGTTATTTTATCGCCACACGTTGCAGGCTGGACAATAGAAAGTAAAGAAAAACTTGCGCAAACAATAGTTAACAAAATTCAAGAAAAATTTTGCTAACTTTAAAGAGATTAAACATAAACTATAATGACCTCGAAAGCTAAAACACCAGAAGAGTATATAGCCCAACTACCAGAAGATAGAAAAGCACCTGTTACAAAATTACATAATCTTATAAAAAAGCATATGCCAAAAGGTCTAGAGTCTGGAATAGGCTATGGCATGTTAGCATATTATGTACCAAAAACTATTTATCCAAACGGTTATCATTGCAAACCATTTCCACCTTTACCATTTATAAATCTAGCATCACAAAAAAACTACATAGCACTTTACCACTCTGGAATTTATGCTAAAAAAGAATTGCACGATTGGTTTGTAAGCGAATACCCAAAACACAGTAAACAAAAGTTAGACATGGGAAAAAGCTGTATTAGGTTTAAAAAACCAGATGCTATACCTTACGATTTAATAGAAGAATTGTTAGGTAAAATGACTGTAAAAGAGTGGATTGAGATTTATGAGAAAACTATAAAAAAATAGATATTAATTAATAATATTTAAAAAAAGGAAATGAAAAAAAGAGTAACAGGAATTGGTGGATTATTTTTTAAAACAAAAGATCCAAAAGCCTCAAAAGATTGGTATAAAAAACACCTAGGTTTTAATACAGACGATTACGGTAGTACATTCTGGTGGAAAGACAAAGATGGTAATGACTGTTCAACACAATGGTCACCATTTAGTGAAGACACTAAATATTATGAGCCTTCTAAAAAAGACTTTATGTTTAATTACCGTGTGGAAAATTTAGTAGAGTTATTAGCGACTTTAAAAGAAGAAGGTGTCACTATTGTTGGTGAAATGGAAGAATATGAATACGGAAAATTTGGTTGGATTTTAGATAACGACGGTAATAAAATAGAATTATGGGAACCTATAGACCAAGCATTTAAATAAAAAATGTAACTTGTTTACCACAAAACTAACCCTATAACAACTAAATTAATGGCAGAAGAAAACAAAAACTTCGAAGACGAGATTAAAGAAAAAATTGAAAACGCCGAAGAAAAAACAGAAACACTCGCCGAAGAAACTAAAGACTCTTTAAAAGATTTTAAAGACAAAGCATCAACTATAGCAGACGATGCCAAAGAACAATTAAACAACTTAAAAGATAAAGCATCGCACTTTATAAACGAAGATGGTAAAGATGTTTTAGACAAAGCAAAAACGAAAGCCTCTGAAATAGCAAATGAAGCCGAAGAGAAACTTGAAGAGTTAAAAGAAGACGCTAAAGAAACCTTTGAAAAAGCAAAACAAAAAACTACCGAATTTATAAACGAAGACGGTAAAGAATTGTTAGATGATGCTAAAGAAGCTTTCGACAATGTAAAAGAAAAAGCTACAGAAATAGCTACTGAGGCAGAAGATAAACTTGAAGATTTTGCAGATGATGCTAAAGAAGTAATTGAAGAAACTACCAAAAAAACAAAAAACTTTTTTCAAAGGCTATTTGGTAAATAAAATATATAAAACCTAAGAATGATATCTTAGGTTTTATTTTTAAATTTTTTATTGTAATATTGCAATATCACGTTAAAATATTTAAACTATGGGATTTACCAAAAAACATATTTTCGATAAACAACAAAATGATATTGCTACATTTACTAAAATGATTGGGCATCCTGCAAGAGTATCTATTATACAATATATTAGTCAAAACAAAGATTGTAACTGTAATGCATTAGTTAAAGCAATTGGTTTAGCACAACCAACTATATCTCAGCACTTAGGCGAGATTAGAAAAACAGGTTTATTAAACCAAACAGTAAAAGGTAAAAGTCTATTTTATAGTATTAATCAAGATAAACTTAATGAGTGTAGAAGAGTTGTAAACGACTTTTTTGTAAAAACACAGGTTAACTGTAGTAAATAAACACGTAATTATAAACCATAGTTTACTGGTAAGAAATCTCCAATACGTTGTCTGGCCATAAAGCCTCCAAAAAGTACTTTATCTATTGGAGAATGGTTTCCGTAAGCATCAATATAAAATCGTTTTACTTCACTTTTTATAGCAGACTGTCTTCCTTTACATAATATGTTAAGTTTCATTAAAAGCTCAACTTCTGTGACATTTAAACTGTCGTTTTTAAATGTTTTAATGTATAACGATGGGTCTGTTTGGTATTGACCTTTAAACACTTTAAACTTTTCTTTTTTAATTCTATTATTTGCTATTGCGCGCATAAAATGTAAAGTAGAACCTATATATGCTTTTTCTCTATTTCTCAAAGCGCGTTTGTGCTTTTTAGATTTTATGTTTTCGAAAAAAGTTGTACCAGAATACACAACAGATGCTACTGTTTTAAAAGCTTTTTCTAAATCTAAATTAGATTCTAAATTAATATTATAGGTAATGGCAAAATCTTTAATATCATATTTAATTATATAGTCTAAAGCTTCGTTTTTTATAATAATAGGAGAATTTGCTGATGCTATAAGTTGCTTTGTTTCACGTTCAAAATTTAGTATTAGAGCGTCTTCATTTAAAATTTTACATTGCTTTGCAAATTCAGATTGACCAAGAAATTCTCTTCTAAATTGTTTGAGTTTATATTGGCGAGACCATTCGTCTTTACTATTTAAAACAACTTCTTCTAATGCATTTATATCTTCTTTTAACTTAAATTGTTTTATTGTATTAAAGTTTTTTATAGTATGGATTTGTGTTTCAAAACCAATAAACGATACTACTAAAGGCGAATTAATAGGTTGCTTTAAATTTATACTAAATTCACCATTAAAGTTTGTTATTGTTCCTATTGAAGTATTATCAAAATAAACTGACGCTCCAACAATAGGTTCGTTGTTTTTAATGTTTAATACGGTACCTTTTAATTCTTGAGCTTTGCCAATTATACCAAATAATAAAACAAATACAAGAGTTAAAATTTTCATTTATTAAATATTATTTATCTGTTTCTGTTGTAGGTGTATTTGGAAACTTACTTTCTAGTTCTGCTTGAAATTCTTCCATTACAGGCCTAACAGTACTATCTGGAAGGTCTGATATTTTAATATACATTAAACCATCTACAGCATTATTAAATAATGGATCTACATTAAAGGCTACAAGTTTTGCGTTTTGTTTAATGTACTTTTTTAATAATACTGGTAACCTTAAAGCTCCTGGTTCTATTTCGTCTATTATTTTATCAAATTTATTTAAATCTGCTTCAGTTTCTTCAAAAACAAAATCTTTATCTGCATCTTTTAACTTTACCTTAAATTCCTTTTTTGGATGCACATATTGTGCTACATAAGGATCATAATAATGAGATTTCATAAACTCAATCATTAAAGACTTTGAAAACTCAGAAAACTGATTACTAATACTTACGCCACCAATTAAGTAATTGTGCTCTGGATGACGTAATGTTGTATGTACAATACCTTTCCATAGTAAAAATAAAGGCATTGGTTTTTGTTGGTAATCTTTAATTATAAATGCGCGTCCCATTTCTATAGATTCGCTCATCATTTTATGCAATTCTGGTTCAAAACGAAATAGGTCTTGAAGATAAAAACCGTCTATACCATGAGCTTTAAATATTTGAGAACCTAGGCCCATTCTATAAGCTCCTGCAATTAATTTAGCTTCATTATCCCATAAGAACATGTGGCAATAGTAGCTATCAAATTTATCTAAATCTATAGCTTCATTTGTACCTTCTCCAACAGCTCTAAAAGTTATTTCACGAAGCCTACCTATTTCTGTTATTATATTAGGTATATCGCTTGCTGGCGTTAAGAACACTTCGTAGTTTTTACTTTCTAACAAGCGTTTATCGTTTTTTCTAAGTGCTTCTACTTCTGCTATCATTAACTCCTTACTAATTGGAGTTACAATAGTTTTTGGTGTTTTTAGCACTTTTAAACTTGACGAAATTGAACTTATAATTTTTTCTTTAGGTTCAAAAGTATTAGATAACATATATGTTTTACGACGAATAAAGGCTGTAAAACTTTCTAATGTTTTATGTTCATTTTGATCTTTAACAGAAATTGGTTTTCCTACTCTAACTTTTATTGTTCTCTTTTTTTGAGTAAGTAACTCTGATGGTAGTTTTGCTGTTCTAAAGGTATCGCTAATTTTAGATAGTTTATAAAACAATCTACTATTTTTAGCATGAAAATATATAGGTACAATAGGTACATTTGCTTTTTGAGCTAATTTCATCGCTGCTTCTTCCCAAGGTTTATCTACCATTAACTTACCGTCTTTATAGGTAGATACTTCTCCAGCAGGAAATAAACCTAATGGATGCCCTTCACGTAAATGCATAATTGCATTTTTAAAACCGGCTATACTAGACTTTACATCCTTTCTGTCTTCAAAAGGATTTACAGGCATAATATATGGCTTCATTGGCTCAATACGATGCAATAAAAAGTTTGCTATTATTTTAAAATCGTCTCGCTTTTCAAGCATTAATTTTAATAGTAAAATACCATCTATTCCTCCTAATGGATGGTTTGATACCGTTATATATGCGCCATCTTTAGGTAAACGTTTTAAGTCTTCTTCTGGAATTTCAAACTTTATTTGAAACTCGTTTAAAATAGCATCTAGAAATTCTATTTCTTTTAAATCCTTATTTCGATTATAAATTTTGTTTAAAGTAGAAATTTTTAATGCTTTCATTAATAGCCAACCAGCAAACGTGCCAAACACACCATACTTATTTAAATGGATTGCTTTTGAAACTTCTTTTGCTGTTACTAACGACATTTTTATACTTTATTAACGCCTACAAATGTAAGCAAAAAGATTATTGAGTTACTATCTGTACTGTTTGTTGAAACAACTGCTTAAGTAACACGGTTTTACCTTGCTCTAAACTAGTAATTGAAGCATTATCATAATGCCTAATTGTATAAAGTGATACATTTTCGTGACAAGTTACTTTAAATTTTGCCTTTAAATGCAATAATAATTTTTCAAGATTATTATAATTGTTGTCTATACATACTGAAAAACTAATAGCAGAATTTTGTATAACACCAACCTTCATTTTATATTGTGATAATAAGTTAAATATTTCACTAATATTCTCTTCAACTATATATGAAAAATCTAAAGTTGAAAGTGATAATAAAACTTGATTTTGTTTTAATATAAAACATGGTAATTGCGGCTCAATCCCAATAGATTTATTTACCGTAGTACCATTATTTTTAGGGTTTAAAAATGATTTTACATGTAATGGTATTTCTTTTCTTTGTAAAGGTTGAAGCGTTTTTGGGTGAATTACAGAAGCTCCATAAAAAGCAAGCTCTATAGCTTCGGTATACGATATTGTATTTAGTAGCTTTGTGTTTTTAAAATGCCTTGGATCTCCATTTAGTACACCTGGTACATCTTTCCAGACTGTAACACTTTCTGCATTTAAACAGTAAGCAAATATCGCTGCTGTATAATCACTTCCTTCTCTACCTAAGGTTGTTGTAAAATTATTAGCATCACTACCTAAAAATCCTTGAGTTATATATAATGTATCTGCGTTTACTGCTTTAGATATTATATCTTGAGTTAAATCCCAATTTACATTTGCATTACGGTAATAATCGTCGGTTTTTATGCATTGTCTTACATCTAACCAAGTATTATTATAATGCCTTTTGTTTAAATAATTACTAATTATTGTGCTAGAAACAAGCTCTCCATAACCAATAACTTGATCGTATATAAAATTATAATTTGGAGATTTATTACTGTTTAAAAACTGTAATAATTCCTTAAAAAGCTCATTAACTTCTGTAAAAACTTTGTGTTGTTCATTTTCAAACAAATCACCCATGATTTTTTCATGGTATGCTTTTACTAATTGTATTTCAGATTTAAAATGGTCTTTATTATTTAAATATTTATCGATTACAACCTCTAAAGCATTAGTTGTTTTTCCCATTGCAGAAACTACAATTAATGTGTTTTTATGACCTAATGTTTCTAAAACTTGAATAACATTTTTTACTCCATTAGCGTCTTTTACAGATGCGCCACCAAACTTAAATACTCGCACTATATATTGTTTAAATAGTTTTTAATTCCATTTTCGTTTAAATGTACAACATCCCAATCTCGTTTTACATTAGCTCCTTTCTTTTCATAAAAAGTTATCGCAGGATCATTCCAGTCTAATACCTCCCAACATATACGTTTTACACCTAATGTATTGCCGTATTTTACAACTTCGTTTAATAATATTGTACCCAATCCATGACCTCTCATTTTTTCGCTAACAATTAAATCTTCAAGGTGTAAAACTTCTCCTTTCCATGTAGAGTAGCGCATATAAACTAATGCAGCACCAACAATTTTAGAGTCTATTTCTATAACAAAACACGTGAATTTTGGTTTTGCACCAAACCCATCAATTTCTAAATCACTAACAGAAATTTCGACCTCATTAGGTTCTTTTTCAAAAACGGCAAGTTCTACAATTAAATCGTGAACTTGCTTCATGTCGCTTTTTGTTGCTAAACGCGCTATATAATTCATAATAAAAATATATTGAAAATCAAATATAACTTAAAGTTGAATATCGTACTACATTTACATTATGGAAATCGATATAGTTTGTTAAAAAAAACGATATTTGCAAAAAGCATCACAAATACAACATGTCTAGAAAAAATCAAACCTTAGGTGAATTTATTATTGAAAACCAGGCCTCTTTTAAATATACATCTGGTGAATTATCAAGACTTATTAACTCTATAAGGCTTGCTGCTAAAGTAGTAAACCATGAAGTAAATAAAGCTGGTTTAGTAGATATTACTGGAGCTGCTGGTGATGTAAATATTCAAGGTGAAGATCAACAAAAACTAGATGTTTATGCAAACGAAAAGTTTATACAAACACTAACAAATAGAAATATTGTTTGTGGTATTGCTAGTGAAGAAGAGGATGATTTTATTACTATAAACAGTCAAGATGAAAATAACCAAAATAAATATGTTGTCTTAATAGACCCATTAGATGGTTCATCTAACATAGATGTAAATGTATCTGTAGGTACAATTTTTTCGGTATATAGGCGAGTTACTCCTATAGGATCACCTGTTACAATAGAAGATTTTTTACAAAAAGGAAATCAACAAGTTGCTGCTGGATATGTTGTTTATGGTACATCTACAATGCTAGTTTATACAACTGGACATGGTGTAAATGGTTTTACATTAAACCCAGCCATAGGGACTTTGTATTTATCACATCCAAATATGCAGTTTCCTGAAAACGGAAATATATATTCTGTAAACGAAGGGAATTATAATCATTTCCCTCAAGGCGTAAAAGATTATATAAAATATTGCCAAAAAGAAGAAGATGACAGACCGTATACTGCAAGGTATATTGGCTCTTTAGTTTCAGATTTTCATAGAAATATGATAAAAGGAGGTATTTATATATATCCTAAAAGCTCAAAAAACTCAGACGGAAAATTACGTTTATTATATGAATGTAATCCTATGGCGTTTATAGCCGAACAAGCAAATGGTAAAGCTAGTGATGGTTTTACAAGAATTTTAGACATAGAACCCAAAGAGTTACACCAACGTGTACCATTTTTTTGCGGTAGCAAGAATATGGTAGAAAAGGCCGAAGAATTTATGAGCAAAAATTTGTAATACAACTTTGTTAAAATTTTGCTACATTTGTTAGAACTCAAACTATTAACAGCATAATGGCTAAAGACGCTAAAACAAATCCTGAAATAACTAACGCTCAAGACCCAACATCTAAAATTGATGCAATTAAGCAATTAATTTTTGGTGAAAATATGGTTGAATATAACCATGAATTTGAAGCTGTCAAGCAAGACATTCTAAATAAGAAAAAAGAGCTTGAGAATTTAGTAGATGAAGTAAAAGCAGAACTACTTCAAAATATAGATAATTTAAGTACAGATATTAACATTAGAATTACTGAACTTGAAAATAATCTCGAGGATAAAGCTAATAGCTTAGACGAAAAAAAATTAGACCGTAAAATCTTTGGCGATTTACTTATTAAACTTGGCGAGAAAATAAGTAACTAATTCGATTCTCACGCCATGAATCAAGAAGAAAGACTTAGTATTTTAAAAGACATCTTATTAACAGATGAGCGTGAGTATGCCAAAAAAGTTGAAGAAAAACTTCGTGTTGTCGAAGATATTGTAAACAGGCAAAACAAACTTTCTGAAAGAGTAAACCCAATAATCGATGATAAACTACACGAATTTGTTGTAGAAATCCCAAAAACATTAGGTCCAACAATAACAGAAGCTTTAAAAACTGAAATTAAAAACTCTCAAGACGCTGTAGTTGAAGCATTATTTCCAATAATTGGAAAAATGATAAAAAAATACGTGCAGCACGAAATGCAAATACTTTCTGAGCAAATTAATGCCAAAATGAATAGTGCATTTTCTTTTGAAGGCTTAAAACGCAGATTTATGTCTAAGAAAACAGGCGTGAGCGAAGGCGATTTAATTTTACAAAGCATAGCACAACCTACTGTAGAACAAATCATGGTTATAGAAAAAGGATCTGGTATAATAATATCAGAGTATTCTAAAACACAATCTATAGACGAAGATATGGTTTCAGGAATGCTAACCGCTATAAAAAGTTTTGCAGAAGATGCCTTTGAAAAAAGTGATCAAGAATTGCAATATATAGAGTATGACAGCTTTCACCTACACCTTCAAAATTTTTCTTCTTACTATATTGCAGTAGTAATATCTGGAGCTTATAATATATTATTTAAAGACAAATTAGAAGATAAGCTTTTAGACTTTGCTCAAAATTACATTAACAAAGAAGATTTAGAAGACAATGATTCATTTTCTAAGAAATTAAAAGTATATTTCGGCAATGAAAATCTCTAAAAAAATAGTTTTATTAGGCCACTTTGGAGTAGGTAAATCGTCTTTAATTAGGCGTTTTGTAGAAAATACATTTACCGAAGATTACAAAGTAACAATAGGCGTACATATATTTAAGAAAAACGTTACTGTACCAGAAAAAAACACAGATGTATCATTAATTATCTGGGATTTAGAAGGTAATGACGACATTACAAACACAAGGCTATCTTATTTATTAGGCACAAATGCCTTTATTTATGTGTACGATTTAACTAGACCTGCAACTTACCAGAATATAAAATCTGAAATAGAATTTTTGCAATCTAAGCAACCAAAAACACCTATAACAATAGTAGGAAATAAAGAAGATTTAGTTACAAAGACATTTATAAAGCAGAACAACGATAATTTTGGCGCTTTAACGGATTTGTACGTTAGTGCAAAAACCGGAAATAAAGTTGATGAACTTTTTTCTAATTTAGCTGAATCACTTATTTAATTAAGAAAATTCCAGCTAATTCTATGTTAGAAGAGTACAAAAAAAAACATACAAAACCGCTAGTACAACACCTAATACTAGAATTAAATGGTGATATATTAGAAACCGACGAAGCATTGTTTTCTATTTCAAAAAATGAAAATATTGCTAATATCCATCCATTTTTCGAAACCTTATCTACATTATTAAATACAAATAATGAAGATTTTAATTTTTCATGTATTCATTTAAACATTGGAAACTATACTGCAATTTGTGATATAATTATAAAAACATTTTCTAGCGACAAAAAACCTTTATTAATTATTCATGATTTAACAGAGCACTACAAAACATACCAAACTACTGCTCAAGTAAGAAACGAATCTGTTATAAACTCTCAAATATTAGAGCTTAAAAATAATTATCTAAAAGAAAAAGAAGCTTTTAAAAACACATTTATTGCAAACTTTAGTCATGAACTTAGAGACCCATTAACTGGGATATTAACCTTTTCAGACATTTTAAGTAAAACAAGTTTAACAGCACAACAAAAAGATTATATCCAAATCTTAAACTCATCATCAAGCTTCTTAAAACAAATGATTGATGATATTTTAGATATTTCTAAAATAGAAGCAGGAAAGTTAGAACTTACAATAGAACCTTTTAGTTTAAGTGACTTGTTAGAAGAATTAAAATTAAACTACACCTTAAAAGCAAAACAAAAAGGTATTGAGTTTAACTATAATTTTGACACTAATTTACCACAAATTGTAGGTGGAGATAGCAAAAGATTAAGACAAGTAATTACAAACTTGTTAGATAACGCAATAAAATTTACACCAGAAGGAAGTGTAACCTTAAATGTATCGCTAAATCAAATTAGAGCTCAAAAAGCAAGTATTCATTTCGAAATTATAGACACAGGAATTGGTATTAAAAAAGAGCACTATAAAGACATCTTTTCTAGTTTCACCCAAGTTAGTGAAAATGACAATTATAAAGGTACAGGTTTAGGTTTAGCAATAGTAAAATACTTGGTAGAACTAACTAATAGTAAAGTTAATGTAGAATCTGAATTAGGAAAAGGCACAACTTTCTCTACAAGTATTAATTTTTTAGCGCATTCTGGGTTAAAATTAACACAACAGAAAAAACAAACAGATATAGAATTCAACCCTAATAAAAAATATAATATTTTACTAGTTGAAGACTCAGAAATAACACAACTTTCTGTACTTAAAATCTTAGCTACAAAAGGTCAATTTTTTCTTGATATCGCATCAAATCCAGACGATGTAATTTCAAGAATTTCAACTTTTGAAAATGAAGTAGACTTAATATTAATGGATATTAAGTTAAAAGAACATAATGGAGAAGATATTGCTAAACAAATTAGAAGTTTACCAGAACGTCAACATAGAAAAATACCAATTATAGCAATGACTGCTAAAGTGTTTAAAGAAGATTTTAAACGCTATAAAAAAGCAGGAATTAACGATGTATTAAAAAAGCCTTTTAACGAAAGGCAATTTTTAAAAAAATTATCAGAACACCTAAATTAAATTAATATTAAATAAACCATCCCTCGATTTGATTATAGTATACCTTGTTTAAAAAAATTGTATCTTTAGTAATACTAAAGGTTTATACCTAAATGCATGTTAGAAAACTACGACATTACCTACAAAGACTCTGCAAATCAAATTCTTATAATAGATAAAAATGGTCTTGTAATAGAGTCTGAATCACAATTATATAAAAATGCAAAAGGTAAAACTATAGAGTCTTTACATCCGTTTTTTTTAAGTATAACAAACCTTTTAAAAATAGAAAACGAAACATTTAATTTTAAATGTGTAAACCTTATTGTAGACAATAAAAACTACACTGTAGACATTGAGCTATATACAAATAAAAAGGAAGAGTTCGCAGTACTCGTAATACAAGACTTAACAAACCAATACATTAAATATCAAAAAGTTGCACAAAATCGTAATGAGTCTGAGATAAAATCTCAAGTCTTAGATTTTAACAATAAATTATTACTAGAAAAAGAAGCTTTTAAAGATAATTTTATCGCAAATTTTAGCCATCAAGTTCGTCTTCCTATTAATAGTATAGATGGTTTTGTTGCACAACTAGAAGAAAGTAACTTAGAGCAAAGTCAACGCTACAATTTAAATATTATAAAAAACACCAATGGTAGACTAAAAGCCATGGTAAACGATATAATAGACATATCTAAAATTGAAGCAAACCATTTTAAAGCCTACAACATAAGCTATAATTTAACTGAAGAATTAAACATACTATCAAATATTTATAAAAAAAAATGCGAAGAAAAAGGACTGCAATTTAACATCGCTATAGATAGCTCATGTCCAAAATACGTAATTGCAGATAAATTTAGAATAGCTCAAATACTTAGTAATATTTTAGGTAATGCCATAAAGTTTACAAATACAGGAAGCGTAAATTTAAAAGTTAATAACATAAGTAAAAGCGATAAACAAGCTAAACTCCAATTTACAGTTAAAGACACTGGAGTTGGTATAGAGCAAACACAATTAAAAAATATTTTCCAAAGCTTTTATCAAATTAGTAATAACACCCATAATGATGGTTTTGGTTTAGGCCTAGCTATAACAAAAAACCTAGTTAAAGCCTTAAAAGGAGACATAAGTATTTCAAGCAAGCTAGATTTAGGTACAACTATAGATGTTATTTTAAACTTTAAATTAGATAATAAACAAAAAGAACAAAAACCAATAGTACCTAAAAAAACCACACTTCCTAATGCACCAACACTATTAATAGCAGAGCCATTAATTAAAGACCAAAACTATTTATTAGAAACGCTCTTACAAAAGCAAAAATACAATGTAGACTTAGTAGAAACAGGAGATCAAGTTGTAGAAGCATTGCACAAAAAACCTTACGATATCTTAATAATGAATCTAAAATTACCAACTATGGATGGTTTAGATACAGCAAGATATATTAGGCATTCAGATTTCAATCATTTCAATAAAATTCCAATTATCGTACTTTCTACAAAACCTTCTAAAGAAGAAGAACAATATTGTAAAAACCGAAAAATTAATAGCTACGTTGGTAAACCATACGACAAAGCAGAATTAATTAGAAAAATAAATTACAACATAAAAAAAAAGCAAGCTCAATAGAACTTGCTTAACTTTTATACTATAGCTGTAATATTATCTATTCATCAACTTTATTTCTTCAATAAAAGTATCTAAATCAACACCATTACTCACTAAAGTTAAAGCCTTATCAACAACATATTTTGTGTTTTCAGGATTAAAACCTAAACCAACAGCAATTTTTCTTAATAAAATTTCTTCGTGATCACCTTTAATATGGTCAACATATACCATACGCGATAAATCGTATAAACGCTCCAATCTACTATCGTAAGAATGTGGCGGATTAATTGGGTGAGACTGGTAATCTTCTAAAATCTTAGCATAATCACCTTCACCAATATCTAAATTACGTGCCAAACGGTCTAAAAACTTTTTTTCATCCTCTGTAATAACACCATCATCCATTGCTACTCTAACTATAGAAGCAAAATGGTCCTCGTTGCGCTTTTTAAAACCGCTATCAAATAAATCTGCAAATGACATATATTTCTTTTAATATTTTAAGTGCCTCAAAGATAGACAAACTAAAAATGTTTTAAAATTAAAATTTTCTTTTTTTGGGCATTCATTTTACTTCTTTTAAAGAGAAGCAAAATACCGCGCTTTCACTACTCGCTTCTGCCTAAAGGCAAGAGAGCTCAAACAAACCGTTCAATCACTAATGCAGTAACCAAATGCACTCTATATTTATAAATTTAAGTTAAAACCAGCAATTAAAAAGCCTCAATTACCAAATAATAATTCTAACACTTATATTTGTAGTATAACACAAAATAAGTGAGCAAAACATTAATCTCGCAAACCTATTTAAAGTCTTTGCAACTGCAAAAACTACAGGATTCTATTACCCAAAACGAAAATTTCGATAAAAACCAAGACAATACAAAATCTCATTTAAAAGGTTTAGTAGGTTCATCGCTATCGTTTGTAGTAAGCGAAAGTTTTAAAAACGCACAAAAACCTTTTTTATTAATATTTAACGATAAAGAAGAAGCCGCTTTTTATCTTAACGATTTCGAACAACTACTAAACTCTAAAGACGTTTTATTTTATCCTGGAAGCTACCGCAGGCCGTACCAAATTGAAGAAACAGATAATGCAAACGTATTACTTCGGGCAGAAGTTTTAAACCGCATAAACTCACAAAAAAAACCAGCGATAATAGTAACATATCCAGATGCTTTATTCGAAAAAGTAGTAACACGTAAAGAACTAGAACGCAACACACTAAAAATAAATGTTGGAGACGATTTAAACATAGACTTTGTAAACGAAGTATTATTTGAGTATAAATTTAAACGTGTAGATTTTGTTACAGAACCAGGCGAATTTTCTGTACGTGGTGGTATTGTAGATGTATTCTCATTCTCTCATGATGAGCCATACCGTATAGAATTTTTTGGAGACGAAGTAGACAGTATTAGAACCTTCGATGTAGAAACACAACTCTCTAACGAGCAAATAAAAAAAATAGGAATAATCCCTAATGTAGAAAACAAGTTTTTAGAAGAGTCACGCGCAAGTTTCTTTAAATACATTGCTCAAAAAACAGTGGTGCACACTAAAAATGTAGACTTATTATTTTCAAGAATAGACAGCTTATTTAATAAAGCCGAAGAAGCCTTTAAAAACTTATCTTCAGATTTAAAACATGCAGAACCACAAGAACTATTTTGCAACTCTACCCTATTAAAAAAACAACTATTAGAGTTTAATGTTGTAGAATTTGGTAGCGATGCTTGGTTAAACCCATCGCAAAACATAAGCTTTAATACCACACCACAACCTGCATTTAATAAACAGTTTAACTTATTAATAGAAAACCTAAATAGTAACCACAATAACGGTTACAAAAACTATATCGCTTGTATTAGCGAACAACAAGCCAAACGCTTCCATGATATTTTTGATGATGTTGAAGGCCAAGTACATTACGAGACTATAATAATTTCCTTATACCAAGGTTTTATAGATCATGAAAATAAAATAGTTTGCTATACAGACCATCAAATTTTCGAACGCTACCATAAGTTTCATCTTAAAAATGGCTATGCAAAAAAGCAAGCCATTACCTTAAAAGAACTTACAAACCTAGATATTGGCGATTATGTTACACATATAGATCATGGTATAGGAAAATTTGGCGGACTTAAAAAAATAGATGTAGAAGGCAAAAAACAAGAAGCCATAAAGCTTGTGTATGGAGAGCGAGATATTTTATATTTAAGCATTCACTCTCTACATAAAATCACCAAATTTAACGGTAAAGATGGCAAACCACCTAAAGTTTATAAACTAGGAAGCAAAGCCTGGAAAACTTTAAAACAAAAAACAAAAGCACGTGTAAAGCATATAGCTTTCAACTTAATAAAACTTTATGCAAAACGTAAGTTAGAAAAAGGCTATCAATATAATACAGATAGTTATTTGCAACATGAGCTAGAAGCCTCTTTTATATACGAAGACACGCCAGACCAAATGAAAGCCACGGCAGATATTAAAGCCGATATGGAGAGCGAACGCCCAATGGACCGTTTAATTTGTGGCGATGTAGGTTTTGGTAAAACCGAAGTTGCCATTCGTGCCGCCTTTAAAGCTGTAGATAATGGTAAACAAGTTGCTGTTTTAGTACCAACTACAATTTTAGCTTTTCAGCATCATAAAACCTTTAGCGAACGTTTAAAAGAATTTCCTGTAACTGTAGATTACCTTAACCGTTTTCGTACAGCAAAAGAGAAAAGAGAAACAATAGAAAAGCTTGAAAAAGGACATGTAGATATTATTATTGGTACACACCAACTAGTAAATAAAAAAGTAAAATTTAAAGACTTAGGCTTATTAATAGTAGACGAAGAACAAAAGTTTGGAGTTGCTGTAAAAGAAAAACTAAAAACACTAAAAGATAATGTTGATGTTTTAACTCTAACTGCTACACCTATACCAAGAACGCTTCAGTTTAGCTTAATGGCAGCAAGAGATTTATCGGTTATAACAACACCACCACCAAACCGTTTTCCTATAGAAAGTAATGTTATTCGTTTTAACGAAGAAACCATTCGCGATGCTGTAAGTTATGAGATACAACGTGGCGGACAAATATTTTTTATTCATAACCGTATAGAAAACATTAAAGAAGTTGCTGGTATGTTACAGCGTTTAGTACCAGATGCTAAAATTGGAATTGGTCATGGCCAACTAGATGGCAAAAAACTAGAAGAGCTTATGCTTGCTTTTATTAATGGTGATTTTGATGTTTTAGTAAGTACTACAATAATAGAAAGTGGTTTAGATGTACCTAATGCAAACACCATATTTATAAATAATGCCAATAATTTTGGGTTAAGTGATTTGCACCAAATGCGTGGTCGTGTTGGTAGAAGTAATAAAAAAGCCTTTTGTTACTTTATAACGCCAGGTTACGATGCTATGACTCCAGATGCCAGAAAACGTATTCAAGCATTAGAGCAATTTACAGCCTTAGGTAGTGGCTTTAATATAGCAATGAAAGATCTAGAAATTCGAGGTGCTGGAGATTTATTAGGCGGCGAACAAAGTGGTTTTATTAACGAAATTGGTTTTGATACTTACCAAAAAATATTAAACGAAGCTATAGAAGAACTTAAAGAAACAGAATTTAAAGACCTTTATAACGAAGATATAAACGATAAAGAATACGTAAAAGATATTACCATAGATACAGATTTCGAACTACTGTTTCCAGACGATTATATTAATAATATTAGTGAAAGATTAAACCTCTATACTCAATTAAACAATTTTAAAACCGAAGAAGAATTAGAAAAATTCGAAATAGATTTAATAGACCGTTTTGGAGAATTACCAACACAAGTTGTAGACTTACTAAATAGTGTAAGGCTAAAATGGTTAGCAACAAAATTAGGTTTAGAAAAAGTTATCATGAAAAAAGGAAAATTAGTTGGCTATTTTATTAACGACCAACAAAGTAGCTTCTACCAAAGTGGTAATTTTACTAAACTTTTAAAATACGTGCAACAAAATCCAATGGCAGGTAAAATGAAAGAAAAACAAACCAGAAATGGTTTACGATTATTACTTACCTTTGATAATATTAAAACTGTAGATCAAGCCCTAAAGGCTTTAAAACCAATTTTGGCTTAGTTTTTGTCTTAATAAAATAAACTAAAAAAATGACTAAAAAAATTCTTTTTGTACTCGCTTTTTTACCTGTTATGTTGTTTGCACAACATAGTGTAAAAGGAACCTTTTCTCCTGCAGAACAGTTTAAATTTGCCTTTTTATATCGTGTTACCGCACAAACTTCTCTATTTGTAGGCAATGCAGATGTTGATGAAAAAGGAAACTTTGAAATTAAATTAGACTCTACAGCTGTACCAGGAACCTATAGGTTGGTTTACGCACAACCACAAGAAGAATACAACTTCGATTTTATTGTTAACAATAAAGAAGATGTTGTTTTAACTTTCGATTTAGAGCAAGGTGTGAGTTTTATAGAATCTGCCGAAAATAAAATGTATACTTCATACAATAAAAGTATGGCTTTAGTAAACCAAAGTATACGAAAGTATTATGGCTCTGGAAAAAAAGATGAAAAAGGATATATGGAAATTTTTAAAATCCTTGAGCGTACACAAAATGAATTTGAAACAGCATCAAAAGGTATGATTGCTAATACTTTTATTAAAGCTTGCCACCCATACATTCCAACACAAGTGGAAGACGTTGCTACCTTTTCTAAAGGAGTAAAAAACAACTACTTTAAACATATAGATTTTAGTAATAAGTCACTTCAAAATTCTGGTTTTTTAATAGACAATACTATTAATTACGTTTTAGGGTTTGTAGATAGAAATAATCCTGATAAATCTTACATAGAGAATGTAGATACAGTAGTAAATGCTATTGGCAATAATCCAGAAATAAAGAAAATTTTATTAGAAATACTTTGGAGTCAATTTGCTAGTGAAAACAATGAAGTTGTTGCAAATAAAATATCAGACAAGTATTTAATGCCTATAGCAAAAGCAAGTAAAGACTACGAGTTAACACAAACACTTACCTATTTTAAAAACGCTTCAATAGGCAACATTGCACCAGATTTTAATTTAAAAATTAAAGACAAATCTAATAAAACCATTAACTCTAAATTAAGTGCTTTAAATTCTTCAAACAACTATTTAATATTCTTTTGGAGTACAACATGCTCTCATTGTCTTGATGAAATTCCTAAGTTAAAAGAATACATAACTAAACAAAATAAAGAAGATATTAAAGTAATTGCTATCGCATTAGATAATGATGAGTACCGCTGGAAAGAAATGACTTTTGAATATCCAGATTTTATTCACGTATTTGGAGAAGGTAAATGGGATAATGAAATAGGGAACCAGTATAATGTAACAAGCACGCCTTCATATTATATATTAGATAAAGACAAAAAAATAGTTTCTAAACCAGAAGATATAGATGGGTTTAAAACAAATTTTAATACCATTAAGTCTAAAACAAAAAAATAAACATTTTAATTAAAATGTTAGTAATACAAAAAGCGAAGTACATACTTCGCTTTTTGTGTTTTTAAAAGTGATAAAAAGCATTTTCAAGATGCTCAATAACAAAACGCTTATTTTCCTTAACAATAGCTATAATATCAAAACGAACCTCTACATCCAATGCGTTTTCAATAACATATTCATTAACTGCTTTTACTAAACGTTGTATTTGTTTTGGTTTTACAAAATCTTGTGGATTTCCAAAATTTGTAGTCGACCGTGTTTTAACCTCTATAATTGCTAAAGTATCTTCTATTCTGGCAATAATATCAACCTCGGCTTTATCAAAACGGTAATTGCGTTCTACAATTTCATAGTTCTTTTTTAATAAAAAATCTACGGCTAATTGCTCTCCTTTTTTGCCAAGCTCGTTATGTTTTGCCATCGATAAGTAATCTGTTTTAGTATGCTGTTAGCAGTTATTTTTCATTACTAAAAATTATTTTTCAAAAGTAATTGTAGATTGAGAACTATTAACGTCTAGTTGTATTGTTCTGCCTAAAATCATAGCTCTGTTATCATCTTCATGACCAGCAGGCATGTTAAACGCAATTGGAAAATTATAATCTTGTAAGGCATCAATAATTAATTGCTCTACACTACTTCCCCAAAGCGTTGTGTTTTTTCTCAATTTAGTCATATCTCCAACAACAACACCTTTGCAATTATCAAAATAACCAGCACGTTTCATACTTTGTAACATACGGTCTATATGGTATTTGTACTCACCTATTTCTTCAATAAATAATATTTTTCCATCCACATTAATACTCGTGTTAGAACCTAACATAGTATGCAAAATAGTTAAATTCCCACCAACAAGTTGTCCTTTAGCACTACCTGTTCTATTATATTTTGATCCTGTTAAAGTATAAGCTAAAGGTTGTCCAAAAATTACAGATTTAAAAGTTTCGATACTTTTTTCAATTTCATTTAAATCTTTTGGTAAACTCACACACATTATAGCATGAATTGTCTCTACTCCTATGGTATGTAATTGACTGTGTAAAGCTGTAATATCACTATATCCAATAATCCATTTTGGTTGTTTCAAAAATTTAGAATAATCTAGTTTATCTAAAATTCTAACCGTACCATAACCGCCACGTGCACTCCAAATCGCTTTTATACTTTTATCGTCTAATGCTTTCTGGAAATCTTCACAACGTTCTGCATCTGTTCCTGCAAAATGATTGTCTTTTTTAAAAACATTATCACCAATAACAACATTTAAATTCCAGCTTTCCAGTAATTTTTTAGCGCGGGCAACTTCATCATTTCTATTTTTTAAAATTCCTGAAGGCGCAACAATAGCAACAGTATCGCCAGCTTTTAAATAAGGTGGTTGTATCAATTTATTTTCATTTTTACTTTGTGCAGTTAAACTGGTATTTCCAAATAGAAAAATAGCACTACACAAAATCAATATTATTCTAATTTTCGACATATTGTAAATGTACATTTTTTTTCTAAATGGCTATCAAAATGTGTACTTTTACGGCTTCAAAAGAAAAGATGATGTCAAAAAGATATACAATTACCGCAGCATTACCATATACTAATGGTCCAATACATATTGGACATTTAGCAGGTGTTTATGTACCGGCAGATATTTATGCAAGATATAAGCGTTTAACGGGTAACGATGTTGCTTTTATTTGCGGAAGTGATGAACATGGTGTGCCAATTACTATTAAAGCTAAAAAAGAAGGCGTTACACCACAGCAAATTGTAGATAGATATCATAAAATAATTAAAGATTCTTTTGAAGATTTTGGTATTACTTTCGATAATTATTCTAGAACGTCTGCCAAAATTCATCACGATACAGCTTCAGAGTTTTTTAAAACATTGTACGATAAAAATGAATTTGTTGAAGAGGTATCTGAACAATTATACGATGCAGAAGCTAACCAGTTTTTAGCCGATAGGTTTGTTATTGGTACTTGCCCAAAATGTGGCAATGAAGAAAGTTATGGTGATCAATGTGAAAAGTGTGGAACCAGCCATAATGCTACAGATTTAATAAATCCTAAATCTGCAATTACAGGAAATGTTCCTACTTTAAAAGAAACAAAACACTGGTTTTTACCATTAAACAAACATGAGCAATTTTTAAAAGACTGGATTCTTGAAGGTCATAAAAAAGATTGGAAACCTAATGTATACGGTCAAGTTAAATCTTGGATAGACGATGGTTTAAGACCAAGAGCAGTAACACGTGACCTTGATTGGGGAATTCCTGTACCTGTTCCTGGTGGCGAAGGCAAAGTACTTTATGTTTGGTTTGATGCGCCAATTGGTTATATATCTGCAACTAAAGAATGGGCTGCAAGAGAAGGCAAAGATTGGGAACCGTACTGGAAAGATGAAGACACTAAATTAGTACACTTTATTGGTAAAGATAATATTGTATTTCATTGTATAATTTTTCCTGCTATGCTAAAAGCAGAAGGATCTTATATTTTACCAGATAATGTACCTGCTAATGAGTTTTTAAATTTAGAAGGCAATAAATTATCAACATCTAAAAATTGGGCTGTTTGGTTACCAGAATATTTACAAGATTTCCCAAACAAACAAGATGTTTTACGTTATGCTTTAACAGCAAATGCACCAGAAACAAAAGATAACGATTTTACCTGGAAAGATTTTCAAGCAAGAAACAACAACGAGTTAGTTGCCATATTTGGTAACTTTATAAATCGTGTAGTTGTTTTAACTAATAAATACTATAACGGCATAGTACCAAAACCAGGAGAATATTCTAGTGTTGACGAAGAAACTCTAGCTGCAATAAACGCATACCCAAGTGTAATAGAGAGTTCTTTAGAACGCTACCGTTTTAGAGAAGCATCTCAAGAGTTAATGAATTTAGCAAGACTTGGAAATAAATATTTAGCAGACGAAGAACCTTGGAAATTAGTAAAAACAGATGAAGAAAGAACAAAAACAATAATGTTTGTAGCGCTACAAATAGCATCTGCTTTAGCAATATTAAGCGAACCGTTTTTACCATTTACCTCTGCAAAATTAAAATCTATTTTAGCATTTAATAACCTTGCCGAAGCACAAAACTGGACTGATGTTTCATCAAATGAAATTTTACTTCCAATAGATCATCAAATAGGAAAAGGAGAACTTTTATTTTCTAAAATTGAAGACAAAGAAATACAAGCACAATTAGATAAATTAGAAGCTAGTAAAAAAGCTAATGAGGCTGCAAATAAAGTTGTAGAACCACAAAAGGACACCATTACTTATGATGATTTTACAAAATTAGACATGCGTGTTGGTACTATTTTAGAAGCAGAAAAAATGCCAAAAGCAAAAAAACTACTTGTTTTAAAAGTAGATACTGGTATTGATGTAAGAACAATTGTTTCTGGTATTGCAGAGAGTTTTACTGCCGAAGAAGTAGTTGGTAAAAAAGTAACAGTATTAGTAAATCTTGCACCAAGAAAATTACGAGGTGTAGAAAGCGAAGGCATGATTTTAATGACAGAAACTCCCGAAGGAAAACTAGTGTTTGTGAATCCAGACCAAGCAGGAGCTACAAATGGCTTAACTATTAGTTAGGCCTAAACACACTTAGTTAAACATTTGCTAATTGAGTTTTTTTTAATAATGTTTCATAATTGTGATTGTATTTTTATATAAATCAAAATTAGAAACCATGAAAAAACTACTATTACTACTTTTAACCACAGGATTTCTTGCCTCATGCGGAACTCCAAAAGTTGTAAGACAATCTGAAAAAACTATTAAAGGTCAATGGGTTCTTAATTCTATAAATTATAGCGAACCTGGGACATACAATGTAAAATTGTTAAACGATACATCTAAAGAATGTTTCGAGCAAAGTACTTGGCAATTTATACCTAACAACAACACAGGTATATATAGTATTGTAAATAGTACTTGCGATACAGGAGATCGTAATTTTATTTTTACTATTCAAGAAACCGACGAAACTACTGGCCTTTATCACTTTCTATTAAAACCAACCAACGCAAAAGGTAAAAGTGAATTCAATCAAGGATTTAGATTAAAGTTGTCTCAACTATCAGACCTAGCCATGCAATGGCAACAAACCGTAAATGTAGATGGCAAACCATTTACAATTAATATGAACTTTTCAAAACTATAAAAACTATGAAATCAACAATATATAAAATATCTACAGCTATACTAACCGTTATGGTAGTGCTATCTATGTCAAGCTGTAGCTCAGTAAAAAATGCAAATAACAAACAAAAAGGTGGCGTAATTGGAGCTACTGGTGGAGCCATTTTAGGAGCCATAATAGGTAATAACGTTGGTAAAGGAGGTAACGGCGAATTAGGTGCCGTTATTGGTGGCGTTGTTGGCGGTGGCGCTGGAGTACTTATTGGTAGCAAAATGGATAAACAAGCACAAAAAATTGAAGAAGAAATTCCTGGAGCGGAAGTTGAACGTGTAGACGATGGAATTGTTGTAACGTTTGATGAAAACAGTGGTGTGTATTTTGATACCGCTAAGTATAATATTAATGCTGCTTCACAAGCAACCTTAAGCAAATTAATAGGCGTATTTCGCGAATATCCAGATACTAATATTTTAGTAGTTGGTCATACAGATAGTGTTGGTAGCGAAGACAGCAACATGACACTTTCTAAAAATAGAGCTTACGCTGTTACAAACTACCTTACTAATCAAGGAATTAGTAATAGTAGAGTAACTACAAATTGGTTTGGAGAAGGACAACCTACAAATGATAATAGTACAAAAGAAGGAAGAGCAAAAAACAGACGTGTAAATATTGCCATTGTACCAAACCAAAAAATGATTGAAGACGCAAAAACTCAGTCTGGAGAAAACTAAAAACTTTTACATTTTCTTATTGAAAATTAAAAAGAGATAAATATATTACAAGACCTTATTAATAAATAATAAGGTCTTTTTTTATGCTTTTAAAATACATTACTTCTAAAACAAAAATTAACGAGAAATCTGTTAAAAACACTATAGAATTATTAAATCAAGATGCTACAATTCCTTTTATATCAAGATATAGAAAAGAAGCTACTGGAAATCTAGATGAAGTACAAATTGGCGACATTGTTAAATATAAAGAAGCATTTGAAACTTTAGAAAAACGAAAAATTGCCATATTAAAAGCAATTGAAGAACAAAATCTTTTAACCGAAGCATTAAAAGCAAAAATTCAAGCTTGTATAGATTTAACTACACTTGAAGATTTATATCTACCCTACAAAAAAAGCCGAAAAACCAAAGCTGAAAAAGCGCGTAAAAGCGGTTTAGAGCCTTTGGCAAAAATTATTATGAGTCAAAATGCAAACGACATAGAGTCTATTGCGTTTAAGTATATAAAAAACGACGTTAAAACGGCAGACCAAGCGCTTGAAGGAGCACGACATATTATTGCAGAGTGGATTAATGAACGTACCGATATTAGAAATAATTTAAGAAACCAATTGCAACGCTATGCAATGATTTCTACAAAAGTGGTAAAAGCAAAAAAAGAAGATGATAATGCGCAAAAGTTTAGAGATTATTTTGATTGGGAAGAAGCTTTAAACCGTATTCCTTCTCATAGATTATTAGCCATTTTAAGAGCTGAAAAAGAAGGTTTTATTAGAGTAAAAATTGACATTGACAAAATAAAAGCTTTAGAGAATATAGACAGAAAACTTATAAAAAGTAATAATGCCTGTGCAGACCAAATAGAATTAGCCATTAGTGATGCATACAAACGTTTACTATTTCCATCTTTAAGTAATGAAGCGCTACAAAATGCAAAAGAAAAAGCAGATGCTTCTGCAATTTCTGTGTTTGCAAAAAACTTAAAACAACTGTTACTAGGTTCTCCACTAGGCGAAAAACGCGTTCTTGCAATAGATCCAGGATTTAGAACCGGCTGCAAACTTGTATGTTTAGATGCACAAGGTACTTTATTACATAACGAAACAATATATCCACATCCACCAAAAAGTGACACCACAGGAGCAATAAAAAAAATAGCCTCTTTAACCGAGGCTTATAAAATTGAAGCTATAGCAATAGGTAATGGCACCGCATCAAGAGAAACAGAAGCTTTAGTAAAAAAAGTACATTTTAAAAATGATGTTCAAGTATTTGTGGTTAGCGAAGCTGGAGCAAGTATTTATTCTGCATCAAAAATTGCACGAGACGAGTTTCCTAATTTCGATGTAACAGTACGTGGCTCTGTTTCTATTGGGCGACGTTTACAAGATCCATTAGCAGAACTTGTAAAGATTGATGCCAAATCTATTGGTGTTGGCCAATACCAACATGATGTAGATCAAACCAAATTACAAAAACAACTTGACCTTGTTGTTGAAAATTGTGTAAACAGTGTAGGTGTTAATATTAATACTGCTAGTACTTCTTTATTAAGTTATGTCTCTGGTATTGGACCTAAATTAGCCGAAAATATTTTTAATTATCGCAATCAAAATGGTGCTTTTAAAACTAGAAACGATATAAAAAAAGTACCACGGTTAGGCGGTAAAGCTTTTGAGCAAGGCGCCGCATTTTTAAGAATTAAGAAAGGTACTAATGCATTAGATGACTCTGCAGTACATCCAGAAAGTTATAAAATTGTTGAAAAAATGGCTAAAGATTTAAAAGTTTCAATTAATGATTTAATTGGCAATAAATCACTACTTCAAAAAATAGATTTAAAAAAATATTGTACAGATACTGTTGGATTATTAACCTTAGAAGATATTATAAAAGAACTAGAAAAACCAGGACTAGATATAAGAGAGACAGCTAAAGTTTTTTCATTTAATCAAAATATTAAAACTATAAACGATTTGGTTAGTGGACAATTATTACCAGGCATTGTAAACAACATTACAAATTTTGGTTGCTTTGTAGATGTTGGTATAAAAGAAAGTGGTTTAATACACGTGTCTAACTTATCTGATAGTTTTGTTAAAGATGTAAATGAACACGTACATTTACATCAACAAGTAATTGTAAAAGTCTTAGAAGTTGATGTTTCTAGAAAACGAATACAATTAAAATTACATAAATAGAATAAAAAAAGCATCAATTTTTTAATTTGATGCTTTTTTATTTCACTACTATTATGATGCTTTTTTTACAGTATCTGTTTTATTTATTTCGGTTGTTAGCATTGTCTCCCAGTTGTCTATTCTTTGAGATTCATAATCTTCAATAAAACCTTCATTGGTGTCATAGAAACAAAGTAATAATGGCGCTTTATTATTAGATTTAAATACAATTTTTAAGTCTAAATTTTTAAGTCTTGTTACTTTATCTCTATCTGTTTTATAGTTTGATATGGACTCGCAAGATTGTATTTCTGAAACATTTATGTTTTTATATATTGTATTTTCATCTTTAAAATGAATATATGTAAACACTGTTTTATCTTTGGTTATTCCTATAAATTTGTTGTTCCAAACCTCGGTTTTTTCATATTTATAATTACTAGACTTTATAAGGTTTTCGGCTTTTTGTTTTGTTTTAGATATGCTGTTTAGTCCTTTAAAAACAAATATTAAAAAAGGAATTACCACACTTAATACTACTAGTATTGCTAGTAGTGTAAATGAAATTTTCATTGTTTTATTTTTTAGATTTAATGTATAGAAAATCAATACAAAACCTTAAAACAAGCTTTTGTATTGCAATAATTTGAGATAAATTATTGCTTTATGTAAACCAATGAAAAGGATAAATTATTTGTGTTTTAGACAAGCCAACGTTAATGTATTGACTTATGCTTTGATACACTAAATAATGCGCTTGCTGTTCTTTAAATTCAACATTTAATAAACCTAATTTTTTAAAAAAAGAGTTGTTAGTTTCTGGCTGCGAATTAATAACAATTTCAAGGTTTGAGTTTACAATTATACCTTGATATTGAGAAGCTGTGTTTGCTTGGACAGTTTGTTGCGGAAATGATTTTTTTATAGCATTGATAGGGTCACTTTCTGTAGATAAGAAAGCGAATACACTAAAAAAAAGTGCTGTTATCACATACTTAAACCTTGCCATTATAAATGCTCTAATAATGTACAAAGGTATACTATAACTTGTTAAGAAGATGCTAAAGTTTTTACAAAAAAAATTAAGCTATATCACTAATGCATTAAAGTGCCTGTAGAAAAACTATTGCTAAAACAAAACATATAAACGGAAGCGCTATTAGCAAACCAAAATTATGATTAGGAGCTTTCTTTTTTGTGAATTTTGCATTCATAATTTTTCTTGTTTTCCCATTATATTTCAACCAATTTTTTACATGTATAATTATAGCTGCTATAATAAATAATACCCAAGCTTTATCACTAGACATAGCATTATAATTCATTTGATTAAAAAATGCAGCAAAAAAACAGCCTAGTAAAAAGACTATTGCTATTTGTAATACCGAAGTGTATAGTAATGCTATAGTATTAGCCTTACGTTTATAACGTAGCTTAAAACGCATAAAAATGGTATAGAAAATTTGATCGAAAACTGTCATGCTCTAAAAGTAAAAAACCTGCTAATAACTTAGCAGGTTTTTTTATATAATAATTAACAAATATTAGTTTTGTCCTGTAACTTTAATATCGTCAATATGGTATCTAGTTTCTGCGCCACCATCTGCACCTAAATATTTAAAGGCTACGTGAACGTCTCCATTTAAACAAGAGATGTTAATGTTTGAAGCAACAAAATCTCCAAATCCACCATCACCAACTGGAATGTTAGCTTCTAACTCAATCCACTCTGTAGTTGTTGGGTCACCTGTAAAGTTTTCTGATATGAAAGCGGTTAAAATTGTACCTGTTTCAAAGTTTGCAGAAACCTCAAAAGATAATTCTTCGTTAGTTGTTGCATCTAAATTAATTGCTGGAGTCACTAACCAAGCTTCTAATGGGTTTTCACCTGTTCCAAAAGCAGAAATCTTTAAGTAAGTATCACCACTAAAAGAATCTTCTTCGTAACGTTCGCTACCACCAGAAACGTTTACGTTTGTCCAACCTAAACCATCTAATTGAGCTTCATTTGTAATGGTTTGGAAATCTTGATTAAATACTGTAAAAGCATCAGATACAGGATCTGTACACTCTAATACAATTGGATCACATCTTTCTGGATTTGAAAAATCGATATCTGCAACTTTGTTTACTACTAATACATTAGCATCATCACCAAAGTCTCTTGTAAAGATTCCTTTTATAGTACCTCTTCCTTGTGGTAATTGTGCGTTTTTAAAATCTGCAAATGTACTTGTTTGTAAAGTTATAGTTGCATTAGTCTCACAATTAGTAATTGTTCTAAAACCATCAAATTGATCTGAGTCTTCACCTGCAAAAGTTAAATCTTTTTGAGTTTTAACAATTTGTGAATCTGATAATTCTATAAATGTATTTTCATCTAATTCTGTTAAATCTCCAACTGCAACAGCCTTTGGTTCTATTGTTGCAACTTCTGTATCTCTAAGAATAAAGTCTAAGTATTCTGGATCTTCAAGCTGAGCTAAACTACTACCATTAGCTTTACCTAAAGTATACACTCCATTTTCTAAACCAATAGCTAAACCATTAAGTTTAATAAATACTTTTCTACCAAAGTTATAGTAACCTCCAAGATCTCCTTGGTTGATTTCTACTTTTAAACCACGTCTTACATCTGATGCAGGATCTGTTGCATCTGGTGTATTTTGAATAATTATTTCTTCGAAAAAGTTACCTGCACTATCGTCTGATACTACATAACCAATTGTGTAAATTGGAGCATCATTCTCTACAGAAAACACACCAACATTTTCACCATTTGCGGCAGCAGTTTCATAAGCTGCAACAATGTTAGAAAATGATGTAAATAAACCTAAAGAACTTTCGTCTACAGGTACAACTGTTAAGTCTGGAGTTGAAAAATCGTCGTCTTCAACACATGAGTTTATAAATAGCACAGAAACTAAACCTAAAGCTAGTGCTACAATTTTATTTATTTTATTCATAATAATCGTTTTTATTAAATATAAATTTTTCTTTTTAATTTTTAAAATCTTACGTAGAAGTTAACAAAATAGTTAATTCCTCTTCCGTACCAATATTTAGAGCCAAATACTCTTTCTTCGTTTGCATTATCTTCTTGTAATGCTCTATAATCTGCAGTACGACCTTGCTCGTAACCACCAGTTCTATACTCTTTATCTAGTAAGTTTCCTATACTTGCAAAGAACCCAACAAACTTATCACCAATTTTCCAAGATTTACCACCTACTAAGTTTACAACCATGTAGTCTTCAAATTCTTCTTGGCGTAATAATTCTCTGGCTTCTTCTTCGTTATAATCTGTATACGTATTACCATCGATATCTTGAGTAAAATATGTTGAACGCGCTAATGGACTTATATCTACGTAAGTATTAGAGAAAAAGTTTGCTGTTGCACCAAACCACCAATAATCTGGGTCTCTATACTCAAAACCAATAGATGCTGCACGTTGTGGTCCACCTGCTACTTTATAATCTTTTAAAGCTGTTTTATAAATTTCTCCAGAACGGTTAACTTCGTTTCCTTGATCGTCTGTATCTCTAAATTCTTCAGATGTAGAAGTTATGTATACAAATGGGTTGTTATCGTAAGTGTATTGACCTACAGAAGCAGCACCTTTTAATTTAATTGTTGGTGTTACTTGTGCTTCTATTCCTAATTCACCTCCTATGTGTCTTTTATCTGCATTAGCAACAGTTTCCTGAATAAATCCTGGTCTATTACCTTGAGTAAAGTAAAATGATACTTCGTTTGCATCTTCAATTTTAGTATAAAAACCTGTTAAACGAGCTTTAACTATTGGAGATCTAAATATATAGCTTGCATCTATAGACTTTATTTTCTCTTCTGTTAATTCTACGTTTTCTACGTTTTCTCCTAAAAACACACCTACATAGTCTTGACTTTCTCTTGAGTTAGTGTATGTATTTCTTAATGTTGGTGCTTTTGTTATATAACCACCATTAACATCAATTAAATGTTTACCTGTAATTTTATAAGTAAAACCAGCTTTACCACTAATACCTGTAAAGTCTAATTTATCTCCTTTTCCAGAAGAGTTATCTAAACGCTCTGTACCATCTGCATTTCTATAGACTTGGTTTTCGTTTTTATATAAACCTTCACGTTGGTAGTCTGTTTTAGTAAGACCTCCAGATAAATAAAAGTCTACTTTATTATATTTAAATTGTGCTTGAGCGAAACCACCAATTTCGTTAGCATATAAGTTATAGTTATATCTAAACTTGTCGCCTTCTCTAGCAATTATACCAGGATTTAATAAGTTGTAATCTGCTTGACTAAAAGCATCGATATTAGATATACCTACTGTGCTTCCTAAAAGATCTATAACTTGTGCAAAGTTTTCAGATTTTAATCTTCTATAATTAACACCTGCATTTAATAAAATGTTTTCGTTAATTTCTGTATTTAAAATTGTATTTGCAGTAAATAATTTGTCGTCTGTTCTGTCTTCATATAAAACATATGCAGCAGTATCACCAGATAAATTATTGGCTTGGTTATCTATAAATATTCTTGTCCAATCTATTTGACCATCGTTTATAAATTCCTGTTCTGCACCATATGCTGCACCATAGTTTGGTCCGTCATCATCAATTTGAGATAAGTGGTAACTTGGTAAATCTTGGTAATACGCTGGACTTGGGTTAGTACCTCCTGGGTAATCTAAACGACTATTACTAACTTTTCCAAATTGGTAACCAATATTTGTATTTAATTGCGTTCTTGGTGTAATATCCCAAGTATGATTTAACATTAAAATTGGCTCTTCAACTTCTTTAATTCGAGAATTCTTTTTCTCTCCATTCAACCAACCCCAAAATTCATTGTACTTAATTCCTTTTAAATCGTAAACTTCTTGAGTATTAGCAGAAGACTTACCTCTTCTGTTTGGCGCATAAATTGATGTAAAGTTTAAACTGTGTTTATCGTTAAACTTTTTCTCTATAGAAGCAAAAAATGAATTAGAATCGTATAATGTTGCATCTTGGAAACCTTCATTTCCCCAACGGCGACCTGCCATAATTGTATATGCCCAACCATCTTCCATTAAACCTGAAGCGTAACTTGCCATTAAACGGTTTGTGTAACTTCTATTTGAAGATGAATATGTTATACGGCCACCTTCTCTATAAGAAGAAGCTTTTGTATTGATATTCGTAGTTCCTAAAATACCTCCAAAATTATAAGCAGAAGGTTTTAAACCAGGCGTTAATTCTTGGTTACGAACAACATCGTTTAATCCACCCCAATTACTCCATTGTGGTCTACCAGTATCGAATTTATTCATTTTGATACCGTTAATTAAAACCGAGCCATTATCTGAATCTAAACCTCTTACTCTAAAGAAAGAAGAGCTAAACTCAAATGCAGCAGTTCTTTGAAAAATGTCTTGTGAAGATGATAATAAACCAGATATATTATCTGATCCACTTGTGTCATCATTTAATTCATCATCTGATAATGTAATGGTGAATAAATCTGCTTGGCTACCACGATCTACTTCAAGTGTCATATCTTGAATATCTACCGTTTTTCCTTCATTTACGATAATAGGATATCGCTTTGGTAAAAAACCTGGTTTTGAAATTTTAAGCATTTGCTCACCAAATGGAACTGGAGTAGCGAACTTAAACTGGCCAAGACCATCGGTTTTTTCTGTTTGTCCTGTTTCTTCAACAGTAATCGTTACATCTGGAATAGGTTCGTTTGTAACAGCGTCTTTAACACTTCCTTGTACAATAGTCTCTTGTGCTACTAGTGTAAAAGTTGAAAACATTCCAAATAAAAAAATAAATAAACTTTTTTTCATACTAGAAATAATAATTGTTTAAGGTTAAATTATAGTTATTTAACAGCTTGCAAACTTACATTATTTATTAGAAACATTTACCTTTGGCAAGCATTTTGTATAAATGTATAACATAAACATAACATTACACCAAATGAATAATTTAAGATTACTATTTTTAATCGCACTTTTAACTCCTTTTTTAAATGTTAATGCACAAGAGGAAAAAACGTATAAAATTCACACTGTTGCTTTTTATAATTTAGAAAACTTATTTGACACAGAAAATGACCCTGAGAAAAATGATGAGGCTAGCCCGATGATGGAAATAAAAGCTGATAGAGAAAATATTTACAAAAGAAAAGTACACAATATGGCAAGAGTAATTGCCGATATTGGTAAAGAAACAACTGGAAATGCGCCTGCTCTTTTAGGTATTTGCGAAGTTGAAAACATTAAAGTTATTGAAGATGTTGCTAATGACCCGTTACTTTTAGATAAAGATTATGGTATTGTACACTTTGAATCTCCAGATAGACGTGGTATTGATGTTGGTTTAATGTACCAAAAAGATTTATTTCAACCTATATCTAAAAGCTCTCACACTTTAAAAATTTATGATGATCAATCTAGAAAACGTGTTTATACAAGAGATCAATTATTGGTTAGTGGAGAATTAGAAGGTGACTTAGTACATATAATTGTTAATCACTGGCCTTCTAGAAGTGGTGGTGAAGCAAGAAGTAGAAGTAAAAGAATTGGTGCTGCTAAACTAAATAAACGTATTATAGATTCTTTACAATCTATAGATCCTTACGCTAAAATTATTACTATGGGAGATTTAAATGATGACCCAACTAATGCGAGTGTAAAAGATGTTTTAAAAGCTAAAAGAAAAAAGAAAGATGTTAAAGTAAAGGGTATTTACAATCCATACATTAATATGTTTAAAAAACAAGGTTTAGGCACTACAGCTTATAGAGATGCTTGGAGTTTATTTGATCAAATTATGGTTACAAAGCCTTTAATAGAAGACGATTTTTCTTCTTTTAGGTATTATAAAGCAGGTATTTATAATAAAAATTATTTAACTAATAAAAGAGGTCGTTATAAAGGATATCCTTTAAGAAGTTTTGCCGATGGCGGATTTACCGATGGATTTAGTGACCACTTTCCTGTGTATATTTACTTAGTAAAGGAAGTTAAGTAAACAAAAGAATTTATAAAAAAAGAGCGATTTCTAATTAAGAAATCGCTCTTTTTTTATACTTAAAGTTTAACTAAACCACTGTTGCCAAGGTAGTTTTACTATGACTAAAATTAGTGCTATTGTATAAAATATAGCTAAAGGCTTTAGTTTTCCAGCAGAAGTTAGTTTCTTTTTATGTTTAGAATAACCTATTGTAATTAATGCTACAGCAATTAACATAGTTAATGGATGCTCAACTGCATTAGAACGTAATGCAGAGTTACCCATAACTTCTTTCACAGTATTCTCTCCAAAATAATCTGATACAAACCAAAGTACAATACCAATTAATAATTGAATATGTGATACTATTAGAGTAAATAAAGCAATTCTAAAATCTTTAGCTTCGTACTCTTTTTTTCCAAAATGTTTTATTAAGGCATTGGCTGTTGCTATAATCATCATTACAAAGACTAAGTAAGCCCAATAGGAGTGTAAGAATTTTACTGTTGAAAGCATATTTATAATTTTTATGGTTGTTTGGCAAATGTAATAATTATTGAGCATAAAAAAACCGCTTCTAAGTAAGAAGCGGTTTTTAATTTTTATAATTTTAGATTTCTAATTACTCTTCAGTATTAAGAATCCATTCTCCATCTGTTTTAATAAGAGACATTTCTTCTTCTCCACTACCACCATCGTAAATAGCATACTTTAATACGTATTTTTGACCTTCGTCTGCACCTGGTGCTAATTGGTTTTCAAGTAAAGCTGCAAAAACAGTTAATAACATATCGTCACTCCAGTAAGCTGGATCTGTTGGTCTTCTATCAAAGTTTGAGTATTGAACCATACTAGCTACAGCACTTTCGAAATCTGGATTTTCTCCAAACTCATCTGCAATGTAACCAAACTCATCTGCTCCTAATGTAACTCTAATTGTGTTATCTGGAACCCATACTCCATTATCATAACCAAACTGTAAAGAGGTTTCAATAGTAGATTCATGAGCATTCCACATACCAGAAGTAAAAGTATAAAGGTTTCCTCTTATTTGAGCTCCAGTTGAACTAGAATAGTAATCGTAGATTACAAATAACTCTTGATCTTCTTGACCATAAGGGAAGTTTAGCTCTAAAAATGTTGGTAAATAGTTATTAGGTGAAACAGAACTACTAAAGTTGTTGTATTGACCTGGTTGTCCAGAACCTGTACCCATAGAGTCGAAATCTGCAGAACTTAAGTAATAAACATCTTCTACTAACTCCCAGTTTCCAGCTGTATATACAAAGTATTCGCCTTTAGAGTTTGTATCTCCTGTTGCTCCTAATGTTTTTATTGCTAAGTTAGAAATTCTCCAACGCGCAGCATCACCTTCATCAACTGGTGTAGCAGGATCATCACCTATAGAAGTATATTTAAATGCAATATTAATTTCTTGCCCATCGTAAGCAGAAAAATCATAATCTTCAGATGGAGCCATATCTCCTGTAGCAGGATTAGCTAATGTAATTTCATCCCAAGTAGCTGTTGCTACATCACCTGTATAATCTGTAGATACTAAAATCTTAACTAAAGAAGTATCTCCAGCAAAATCAAGCTCTTGTGTGATTTGAAATTTTAAATTTTCTTCACCGTCTAAATCAACAGTTGGTGATACTAACCACTCTACATTAGAAAATTGGTCACCAAAATATCCATTTCCTTGAACATAACCTGTTTCTGAAGTCCAAACCATATCTGCTCCAGATTCTTCAACAGATGTCCAACCTTCAAGGCTTCCTGCAAAGTTATACTCAACTATACTAGCTAAACCTACTTCTGGAGTTTCTGTATATTGCTTGTACTTTGCTAAAACAATTTGTCCTTCTGTTGGAGAAGAAATTTGAGCTGCTAATACACTTGGTATTTCAGCTGAAGCATTTACATCTGGATAAAAGCCAAATGCATCACTTCCTGTTGTAGCATAATCTGAATTAGTAAAGTTATAAATATCTGCTCCAGTTAAATCACTTACTCCTTCTGCATTTCCAATATATAGGTTATAGTTAACTAAAACTGATGATCCTTGACCGTAAAATGGATATAACTCTGCTAATAAATTTGGAATAGAATCTTTAGCTTGATCTTCAGAATCGAAACTTCCAAAACCTAAATCGAAAGCATCATAATCATCTTCTGTTAAAGTGTATTCAAAAGCGCCAACGTTAGGCTCTTCTGGTAATGCATCAATTTCTTCATTGATGTCTTCAAGCGGATTACAACCTGTAAAGATTGCGGCCGCAACTACTAATAAATAAATTACTTTTTTCATTTTCTTTTTTTTTAAAAGTTAAGTTTCATACCAACACTAAATGTTCTTCCGAAACCGTAATATACTCTTGCTGTTCTAAAAGTAGAGTCATCTCCATCTTGAGCATCAGCAATATATTCTGTATTAAATACATTGTTTATTCTACCTGTTAAAGTAGCATCAAAACCACCAAAACTAAATCCATGTCTTAAGGCTGTATCAAAGATACCGTACGCAGGAACTTTCCATGCGTCTGGTCCAGCAGTACCTCTTTCACTTGGATCGAATTGTGCGTATAAGTTATCAAAATAATTGTAATCTATAGTAAATGTAGTTTTAGGTGTTAATTTATAATTAGTACCTAAAGCTAATGTTGTTTGTGCTGCATCACCTACGTGTAAATCTTCAATTATTATATCTACAGTTCGAACTAGTGTATTTGTCTCATCGAAAATCTCAACTCCTTCAATATTGTTTTGCCATCTCCAGTCTCCAAGAGAAGCCATACCTGTTATTGTTAAATCATCAGTAGCTTTATATTTTAAATCTACTTCAATACCTTGGTGTAATGCGTTTACTCCTAAAATATTAGCAAAAGCTCTTGAACCATCTTGTAATTGGAAACTTGCAACTTCTGTTCTATCATTCCATGTTGTATGGTATAAGTTAACATTTGCAGATAATTTTTCTCCTCTATAACCATATCCAACTTCAAAACTAGTAATTTTTTGGTTTTCTGCATCTTCGTTAACATCAACGTTGTTTCTGTTAGCGAATACAGAGTTGAAATATGGTGCTTTTTCAAAGTATCCTAAGTTAGCGAATACATTATGATTTCCATCAATATTGTAGTTTGCTCCACCTTTTGCTCCATAACCAAAAAAGTTATAGAAATCTGTTTCTCTTAATGGATCGCTTTCTAAATATAAGAAACGATCAACTCTTTTATAAGCAGTATTAGATGCTGATAAAGATACAAATGCAGATAATTGATCTTTAGAATATTCTGCTTGAGCAAATGCTCCAAACCAGTTTACTATACCATCATTATCATAAAAAATCTTATCTCCAACTTGCGCTTGAAAATTTGGATTGTTAACATCGCTATTATCTAATGCGTATTGACCACCTAATAAATCTGTAACTTCTGTAAAGTGAATACCTTTATAATTTCTATAATCTAAACCACCTAATAAAACGATTTCATCTGTTAAGTCTGTTTTTAATGTAGATAATACACCATACCAGTTGTGATCGTTTCTTGAAGCTCTTAAAAAAGATTCTGAACCGTTAACTCCTGCAGCTTCATTTTCTGCAACAATTCTATCGAAATCAATTGTACCTAATTCTCCAATTCTATATTCTGAGTTAGAAAGAGCGAATTTAGTTCCGTCTCCTCCGGTTCCACCTCCACCACCAGAACCAAACGATACGTAGGCTGCTGTTGATAACGATGTTTTATCTGAAATATCCCAATAGTGATTTAAAGAGATTTGAGGTTTATGGTAGAAGTTATCTTCTGCGTGAGTTACTTGTCCATTTTTATATCCCCAATCTGAATTGAATTTTATACCACGTTCGCTATCTCTATAAACAGACATGTTGTGGTTTGTTTGTCTTTGACCGTGACGTTGTTTAGCTCCAAAAGCTGTAAACGATAACTTATGTTCGTCATTAAGTTGTTTAGATAAGTTAACGAAGTAAGAAATTGCGTTAAATTCTGTACCATCTACATAACCGTTACCGTCTGTTTTTGAAGCAGAAACTGTGGCAGCAAAATCGTTATCCATTAAACCCGTTGAGTAAGTTACTCCATATTTTTCGTAACCATCGTTTCCTAAAGTAGCGTATACATTACCACCTTCTTCTACATCTGTAGTTTTAGAGATAATATTAATTGTACCACCAACAGAAGGTACTGCAACTTTAGAAGCACCAAGACCTCTTTGTACTTGCATAGAGCTTGTTACATCTCCTAAACCAGCCCAGTTAGACCAGTAAACTCTACCGTTTTCCATATCGTTAACCGGCACACCGTTAATCATTACGGCAACATTTTCTGAATCGAAACCACGTAAATTAATACGACCGTCTCCATAACCTCCACCAGCTTTTGTAGCGTATACACCTGGTGTAGATTTTAATACTTCAGGAAATTCTTGAGTTCCTAATTTTAGAGAAATTTCATTTGCTCTAATAGTAGATACAGCAACTGGAGTTTTTCTATCTACAGCAACTGATGCAATAATATTTACCTCTTGTAAACCAAATTCACTAGGCGCTAAAGTAATTTCACCAAGATTAGTATCTCCTGTGATATCAAACTCTTGAGTTAAATATCCAACAAAAGAGATTGCTATTTTACTATTACTGCTTTTAGTAGTTAAACTAAAGTTACCATCAAAATCTGAAGAAATACCATTACTAGTACCTACTTCAATGATATTTACACCTGGCATTGGTGAGTTAGTTTCTGGATCTAGCACAGTACCTGTTACTACACTTTGAGCCAATGTAATTGCTGAACATAAGAATGTTACTGCAAGAAACAAAATTTTAAAATTGTTCTTCATTTTGTTAGATTAATTTGTTTGTTTAATTTTTGTCAAAATTACGCATATCTGCGCCGGTAATATTAACTCAATGTTAACATTTCGTAAATTATTTTTAACAACTATTTAACTTGAGGATGGTTTAAATAAAGAAAAATCTTAAGATTGTTTATTTAAAGTCGTTGTAAAATTGAAGAATATTTTTTGTAGACCTATCGTGGCTATCAAAATTACCTGAAGACATGTCTTTTAAAATGTTATTTGCTAACTGCTTACCAAGCTCAACACCAAATTGATCGTAACTAAATATATTCCATATAATACCTTGAACAAATATTTTATGTTCATAAAGCGCAATTAACTTCCCTAAGCTTTCTGGTGTAAGCTTTTTTATAAAAATTGAATTTGTAGGTTTATTACCTTCGAATACTTTATATGGTAAAAGTTTTTCTATTTCTGAAGTAGATAGTTTTGTTTTTTCTAACTCTGCTTTAACCTGTGCTTTTGTTTTTCCATTTAATAGTGCTTCGGTTTGCGCTATGTAATTTGAAATTAATTTATCTTGATGCTCTTGATTTCCATGTAGAGATTGTGCAAAACCTATAAAATCTGCTGGGATTAATTTAGTACCTTGATGGATTAATTGAAAAAAAGCATGTTGAGAGTTTGTTCCTGGTTCTCCCCAAATTAATGTTCCTGTTTGATAATTTACTCTTTCTCCATTACGGTCTATACTTTTCCCATTACTTTCCATAATACCTTGCTGTAAATATGTAGCAAATTGATTAAGGTATTGCGAGTAACCTATTACAGCTTCACTTTCGGCATTAAAAAAGTTGTTATACCATATAGTTAATAAAGAAAGAATTACTGGAATATTATTCTCGAACGCTTCATTTTTAAAATGTAAGTCCATTTTGTTAGCGCCTTCCAATAATTTATCAAAATTCTTAAAGCCTACAGCTAAACTAATACTTAAACCTACAGCGCTCCAAAGAGAAAAACGACCACCAACCCAATTCCACATTGGAAATATGTTGTTTTCGTCTATGCCAAAACCTTTAACCTTTTCAATATTTGTAGAAACTGCAACAAAGTGTTTTGCTACATCACTTTTATTTGCGTGATTTAAAAACCAATTTTTAATCGTAGTAGCGTTAGAGAGTGTTTCTTGTGTTGTAAATGTTTTAGATACAATTACAAACAGTGTTGTTTCTGGGTCTAATTTTTTTAGTACTTCGTTTACATGATCTCCATCTACATTACTTACAAAGTGTGTTGTTAAATGGTTTTTATAGAACTGCAACGTATCTACTACCATTGCAGGCCCTAAATCACTACCACCAATACCAATGTTTACAATGGTTTTAAATTCTTTGCCTGTGTACCCTTTTAATTCACCGTTAATAATTTGATTACTAAATTTTTCAATTTTAGATTTTACTTCAAATATTTCTGGCATTACATTTTTCCCATCTACTATAACATTATCTGTTATTTTTCCGCGAAGCGCTGTGTGTAAAACAGCTCTATTTTCGGTTTGATTTATTATTTCACCATCAAAATATGCTGATATTGCTTCTTTTAGATTTACTTGTTTTGCTAAATCTAATAATAAGCTTAGCGTTTCTTCTGTAATTCTATTTTTAGAAAAATCTACAAAAAAATCCTCCCATTTTAAAGAAAGGTTGTTTGCTCTTTCTTTATTTTTTTCAAATAAGTTTTTCATTTCTAAATCTTTTACAGATTCGAAATGATTTTGCAAAGCTTTCCAAGCTTGTGTAGTGGTTGGGTTTATAGATGGTAATACCATTATTGTAATTGGGTTATCAGGTTATCTTGTGAAATTAATAAACTATCCATCTCTATTTCTTCTATAGGTTCTACTGGATATTCAATATTATCTAATTGAATTTTTAAGGGTTTTATAAATTCTAAAAACTCAGTTTTTAAGCTGTCTGAAATTGGTTTTGCTTCTGGTAATTTTTGTTTAAATGGGTCTACTTGTTTTCCGTTTTTCCAGAAACGATAACATACGTGTGGTCCTGAAGTATTTCCTGTCATGCCCACATAACCTATTACTTCGCCTTGTTTTACAAAGTCTCCAACTTTAGCTTTACGCTTAGACATATGTAAATATTGGGTTGTATAAGTACTATTATGTTTAACTTTTACATAATTACCATTACCACCACGCCTTGCAGATTCTATTACAGTACCATTTGCTGTAGACATAATTGGAGTTCCAACTTTGGCTGCAAAATCTGTACCTTTATGTGGCCTTATTCTATTTCCATACAAGGCTATACGTCTTCTTAAATTGTAACGAGATGAAATACGACTGAAACTTACTGGAGATTTTAAAAATGCTCGACGCAAATTTTTTGCTTCTTCATTAAAATAATCTCTAATACCTAAAACGGTATCTGTTTCAAATTCGAAAGCATAAAAAGGTTCTTTATTATGTTCAAAGTATGCTGCTTTAATTTCGTGTATTCCTGCATATATTGAATCGTCGATATACTTTTCTGTATACACAACTTTAAATTTATCGTTTTTTTGAAGTCTTGAAAAATCTATTGTCCAGGCATAAATATCACTCATTCTCAAGGCTAACATAAATGGTTTTCCTTGATCATCTAACGCGTTTGAAATATTTGATTCTATAACTCCAGAAACTGTTTTTTCTACGTATTTAATTGGTTTTGTACTTGTATAAGCTTTAATAGAATCTTGAAAATCTACTACAGCATAACGTTCTTTTGTAGGTTGATAAATAAAGCATTTTGGTGTTTGCAAAGAATCGTTAGCACAGAGTATGGTGTATGGTTTGCCTACTTGAAGTTTTCTAACATCAAAACTGTCTTTTGATGCTTCTGCGATTTCGAAAATTTTTGGGTAACTTATATTATTACGTTCTAAAATTACGCCAAAGGTATCTCCACTTTTAATGGTATCTCTTTTTACAATAAAGTCTTTTAAATTAAACCCAAACTCATACAACTCTTCAGGTTCAATTACAGAAACCGTTTCTAAATCTTGTTTATTTTCTTTTTCTTCTTTGCAGCTATTTAGGGTTAAGAAAAAAACTAAAAGTATTACAAGTTTTTTCCCCAATCTTCTAATTCTTTCGTACTCCATAAATCTGGAAAAAATATTCGTCTTTGATATTTTGGATGCATGTATTTTACCCATTCGCTTCCTCCTGTTGCTTCTGCTGTTTTACCACCAATGTTTAAATAGTGGTTTGCGGTGTTATAATGTGCCATTACCCATGTTATATTTACTGTATAATCATAATGGCGCATGGCTTTAATTAAATCTTTATCTTCTTTAACCTCTTGTGGTAAACCTTTAAAGATTGTCCACAAATTATGAGTGTTATAGAACTCTGCAAATCTAATAAATTCGTCTTTGTATTTCTCTTCGAAAACTGTTAATGTATAAGATTTTTTTCCGGTTTTATAATCTTTTCCTGCTGCTTGCCAATATAAATGTTCGAAAGCATGTTCAAATGAAGTATTACGATCTATTGTCTCTCTAAAGCGATTATCTATCAAGTTTATTAACTCTGTAGATGCGAATTCTATTTTACGATATTGCGCACTTTGAAAACCACTTGCTGGAGTTAATGTATTTCTAAATTTATTATACTGTTCTATATCCATACCATCTTTCATTACTGTAAAAGATGATGTTAAAACATCAAAATAGCGACTTATTCGCATTATTTTTGTTTCGAAAAATGCTGCGGTAATATTTTCTTTTTTTGCAACTTGGTCTATTTCCCAAAGAATCATTTTAAATAACAACTCGTTGACTTGATGATACATTAAAAACACCATTTCATCTGGTAATGTTGTACGTTGTACTTGAAGATTTAAAAGTGCATCGGTTTGTATATAATCCCAATAATCTATTGGTTTACTATGTAACAAACCATCTAGGTGTGTGTTTACATTTTGACCTAAGTTTTTATATTTATCTATTAATTGATCTGTTGTATTTTGGTCTATACTCATTAGTTTTCTACAATAATTTTGAATGGATGTTTTAATCCTTTCCAAGCAACCAAGTCTGCTCTTAAAGAACCTACCGCTAAATCTGCTTTTATACGTAAAGGTACTTTATTTTTATCTTTAGTTACCCAAAGTGTTAAACTTTCTTCTTCTTTAAACACGCGACCTGCCATTACATAAGGCCTAAAAACTAAAGATTCTACTTTATTACCATTATTCATTTTTATGGTTTCTTCTCCTAAATATTTAAGTTTGAAGCCATAAGTTTCTTCATCGAAAAACATATCTAATTTCACCTCATCGCCAATTTTTAAACTTGAGGTATCAATATTATTTCGTAAATAATAAAATGTTGAAACCATATCTTGCACATTTGCATTGGTTTCTACCGTTTTTTTAGTTTTATATTTTTTATTGTGTATTAAGGCTTTGTTTTCTGCTTGATTAAATTTAATCTCGATATCTTTAGTGTGACCACCTTCGTCTATTTTTCTAATAAATTTATAAGGTAAAATTGTATTTGCATCAAAGTAACTTTCGTATCTGTCTTCAACTTTAAAAAACCATTTAATTGCTCCTGTTGTCCAACCTTTACCAACTACATGATATACTGGTTTTCCATCTAGCGTTTTTTCTTTTACAGAGAGTGTTGCATTACCTGCTTTTAAAAAGCCACTATAGCTCATTTTAAACTTAAACCACTCACCACTTTTAAATGAACTTTCTTGAGAGAAACCCAAATTAAATGTGAGTATTGCTATTATTATAAATGTAAATTTTTTCATAGTTTTTGTCTTATTATAAACAACTTAGAAGCTATTTATTTATTGCTCTATAAAGTTAGATTACAATTACTATTCCAAAAATATAAATAAAAAAACACCACTATAGTATTAGTGATGTTTTTTATTTGTTATTTATTTTAGCTTTTATAGGGTTCCTCTTTTTGCTTGTTCTCTCTCTATAGACTCAAACAAAGCTTTAAAGTTTCCTGCTCCAAAACCTTTTGCTCCCATACGTTGAATGATTTCGAAAAAGAGTGTTGGTCTATCTTCTACTGGTTTTGTGAAAATTTGAAGTAAGTATCCTTCTTCATCGGCATCTATCATGATACCTAAGGCTTTTAGTTTTTCGATATCTTCTTTTAGCTCATGGCTAAATTCTTCTAAACGGCCAGGTACAGATTTATAATATTCGTCTGGTGGTGTTGATAAAAATTCCACACCATTAGCGCGTAATTGTGATACTGTTTTTAAAATATCGTCTGTAGCTACTGCTATGTGTTGTACTCCTGCACCTTCGTAGAAATCTAAATACTCTTCTATTTGTGAGCGTTTTTTTCCTTCGGCTGGTTCGTTTATTGGGAATTTAATTCTTCCGTTACCATTAGACATTACTTTACTCATTAATGCTGAGTATTCTGTATGTATTTGCTTATCATCGAAAGACAAAAAGTTTTCAAAACCCATAACGTCTTCATACCATTTTACCCATACATCCATTTGGTTCCAGCCTACATTACCAACCATGTGATCTATGTATTTTAAGCCTGCTGTTGGTGGATTATAATCTGACTCCCATTTTTGGAATCCTGGTAAAAATGCGCCGTTATAATTTTTACGTTCTACAAACATGTGTACTGTTTCGCCATAGGTGTAAATTCCTGCTCTTACTACTTCGCCGTGCTCGTCTTTTTCTACTGTTGGCTCCATATAAGATTTTGCTCCTCTAGAGGTGGTTTCTTGGTAAGCTTTTCTAGCATCTTCAACCCATAATGCTACTATTTTAACACCATCGCCATGTTTTACAATATGGTCGTTTATTGGCGATTTACTGTTTAATGGTGTTGTTAGCATTAACTTAATTTTGTCTTGTGTTAAGACATAACTTACAGAATCTGTTGAGCCTGTTTCTAAGCCTTTGTATGCGTGCGATTGAAAACCGAATGCTGTTTTGTAAAAGTGCGCTGCTTGTTTAGCATTACCCACGTAAAACTCTACGTAGTCTGTTCCTAAAAGTGGAAGGAAATCTTGTGCGCCTTCGAATATTTTTTCTAAACCGTAGTTTACTGATTCTATTTCTTTTTTACTCATGATGTTTATATTTTTTCTTCTTGTTTTAAGAAGTACTCAATTTAATTGATTGAGCGTGTACTTTTTGATTTTACTATTACTTAGCTAATATTTTAGCCCTGATTGATGCGGCATCCTTTTTTTATTTTTCTTAAAAAAAGATATAGCGGAAAGCAGGAAATAGCTTCTAATTATTTTAATGTTCTAACCAGGATTTGTAATAATCTTCGTCTGCTATTTTCATAGCTTCTTCTGTTACCATTAATGGTTTAAAGGTGTCTACCATTACTGCGAGTTCTTCGGTTTTGGTTTTACCTATACTTTTTTCGGTTGTTCCTGGATGTGGACCATGTGGTATTCCTGCTGGATGCAGCGAAATGTGACCTTGGTCTATATCGTTACGGCTCATAAAATCGCCATCTACGTAATACAACACTTCGTCACTGTCTATGTTACTGTGGTTGTATGGTGCTGGTATGCTTTGCGGATGATAGTCGTACAAACGTGGTACGAAACTACAAATAACGAAGGCGTCTGTCTCGAAGGTTTGATGTACTGGTGGCGGTTGGTGTACGCGACCTGTAATTGGCTCGAAATCGTGTATTGAAAATGCGTATGGATAGTTATAACCGTCGTAACCAACAACATCGAATGGATGTGATGCGTAAACCATATCGAAAATCTCGTCTTGTTTTTTAACTTTCATTAAAAAGTCTCCAGACTCGTTATTGGTTTCTAATTCGTAAGGTCTGCGTAAATCGCGCTCGCAATATGGCGAATGTTCTAATAACTGCCCAAACCAATTACGGTAACGTTTTGGTGTGTAAATTGGCCTGCGAGACTCGACTATAAACAGTCTATTATCTTCTGTATCGAAGTCTATTTTGTAAATTATACCTCTTGGTATTATTAAATAGTCGCCGTATTTAAAGTCTAGATTACCTAGATGTGTACGTAATTTTCCTGAGCCTTTATGAATGAAAATCATCTCGTCTGCATCTGAGTTTTTATAAAAATAATCTGTTGTAGATTGTTTTGGTGCAGATAGTATAATTGTACAATCGCTATTTGTTAAAACGGCTTTGCGACTTTTTAAATAATCGTTTTCTGGTTTTACTTGAAACCCTCTAAAACGATAGGATTGTATGTGGTTTTTTTTAGCAATTTTTGGTGCAACACTGTATTGTCCTTTTATTTCTTTTACTTGTGTTGGTCTTTGTTCGTGGTAGGAGTTTGTACTCATACCATCGAAACCTATGGTACCAAAAAGTTGCTCGTAATATAAAGACCCATCTTTTTTTCTAAATTGTGTGTGTCTTTTGTGTGGGATGTTTCCTAATTTATGATAGAATGGCATTTTTTTAGTTTTTATGAATTAAAAATTAAAGTAGAAAGTAACACTTTTACTTTACTAAATGCGAAATAGGGAACAGGCAAATCACTCAGGATTTCTTTTTATAAGAAACTTTAAGAAGGTTAGTAAGTCTTGCCAATTTGATTCCATACAAAACAAATATCGTGAATATTATGCAGTTAATAAAATGTATGTTTTCTAAATTTAAAAAAGACTAAAACCAGAAGCCTAAATTAAAAAACCAAAAACTTTCACGAGACTCTGGTGAGTAAGAAAATTTCGCCTCTATTGGGCCTAAAAATGTTTCTATACCATAACCTAATGCATAGCCAGAATAATCTGGGAGCGAAAACCAATCTACAGTACTGAATAAATTATTTTTAGCATTTGCAAAGTTAGCAGATGCTAAAATGTGCTGCCTTTTAAAAAGCTCATAATCTAAATTAACAGTAGCTTTTAACATACTATTTGATTGTATTGATAAATAATCGTAACCATAAAAAGATTTAAAATTATTTATAAAATTATTAGCATAACCACCTAAAATAAAATTTAAAAATGAATTATTTTTTGCATTAATTTTTGCTCCAGCTTCTGCCAAAATATTTGCTGAAAACTTTGAAGAAAAACTATGCGCATACCCTAAATCTGCTTTTATAATTGAAAACTCTGAAAAACTATTATTAAAATCTGATGAGTAAAAATAAAAATTAAAATCTCCATTAAAATACAAGCCTTCGTTTGGGTAGTATTTATTATCGTAAGAATCGTACCTAATGTTTGAATATGCACTAAAATAATCGCTATTATCGAATGCTGTTTCTCTTTGATTGTTTGACGATAAAACGGTTTCTGTAGTAATTTTATAATGCTTATGTTCTAAACCTAACGTAAGTGCCAAATCGTTTTTGTATTGGGTTTGTAAAAAAACTTTATTTGTTAAGTCTGTTACTTTAACTCCTAGTTTATTTACTCCTGCCATAGTTAACTCTTCTGGCGTTAAAAATGCAGATGCTGCTACACTTTTATTAAATTCATTATACCTAGACTTTACACCGTAACTCCAATATATTCCTTTATCAACATAATATTCAAAATTGTATCTCACGTTATCTCCTGCAATTAAATCTAGTGACAAAACATCACTTTTAAATAACAACTGTTTTTTTGTAATGTTAGCTAGTAATGCACTTTTATATAAACCATCGTAATGCAAAGCAAATTTTAATGATGTTGTTTTATCTGTTTCTTTTAATTCTGTATTTAAATTATAACCTTTAACTCCATTTTTTTCTGCTCTTTTTAAACTATAGGTAAAACTATCGAAGTTATTTGTTGCTACTAAATTATTAGTCCCACTTATAAAATCATCATAACTTATGGTTTGATCTGGCCTCATTTTTAATTTACCTATAACATAAGACCTCGTATAGTTTTCTAATCCTTTTATATTAATATCTAAAATATGTAAACTATCTGGTGTTTTTTTGCTTTTTACATCAACGGTTTTTTTTATTTGTTTATTTGCTAATTCTTTAAGTTCGTCAATTTTTAAATTAGCTGCAATTATTCCGTTATTTATAATTTCTGGTCCATCATCAAAAGAGACTACTGTAAACTTTGTAATATCTGGTTTAATATAAATATCTGTTTTAGGGGCTTTAACTTTCATATCGTTTATAGTACGAAAGTTATTTATTTGAAATAATATTTCTGGAGCTGATGACAAATCGGTTCTATTTGCTAAACCATCTTGAACATCGACACCAATAATAACGTCCATGCCTTTTGCTCTTAACTCGTCTATTGGATAATTATTTGTAACTCCTCCATCTATTAAAAGTTGATCGTCTATTAATACTGGCTGAAATAAAGATGGAAATGCTCCACTAGCTTTAATTGCTTGCGGTAGGTTACCACTATCTAAAAGTATTGGTTGGCCATTTTCTATATTGGTTGCTATACAGAAAAAAGGAATTGGCAGTTTACTAAAATCTTCAATATGATTAACGTGCATTGTTAATTTAGACAGTAAATTAAATGTATTTTGACCTCGTGATAATGCTGAAGGTAATTTAATTTCAAAATCGTTAAATGGAAGAATTACGGCGTATTTTTCATAATTTTCTCTTTCATAAAACGTTTTAGCTGCTCGTGGTATGTTATCGTTTATAATTTTATCAAAATCTACAGATTTAAATATAGAATCTAATTGTTTACCAGAATAACCAGATGCATATAGTGAGCCAACAATCGCTCCCATACTGGTTCCTGCTACATAATCTATTCTAATACCTAAACTATCTATAACTTTTAATGCTCCTATATGTGCTAAACCTTTTGCGCCACCACCGCTTAAAACCAAACCTACTTTTGGCTCTTTACTTTCACTGTTTTGAGCTAACAATTTAGCGTTAACAGAAAATAATAGTAATATTACGATGATGTAATTTTTCATTTAATCTTTTTCGTTTTTATGAAAATAACTATAAATTTTATCTGCTCTAGAGACTCCTACTACATTTTCAAGTTCATCAAGTTTTGCGTTTGCAATTCGTTTTGCAGATTTAAAAACTTTTAATAAATCTACAATTGTTTTTTCACCTATTCCTGGAATATTTTGCATTTCTGTATTTAATGCTTGTTTGCTACGTTTGTTTCTATGGTGTTCTATACCAAAACGGTGCGCTTCATTTCTTAATTGCTGTATGATTTTTAAAGTTTCACTTTTTTTATCTAAATATAATGGAATAGGATCGTTTGGATAAAACAATTCTTCTAATCTTTTTGCAATACCTATTATTGCTATTTTTCCTCTTAAGCCTAATACATCTAAACTTTTTAAGGCTGATGACAACTGCCCTTTTCCGCCATCAATAATAATTAACTGTGGTAAAGGCTCTTGCTCTTCTAATAGACGTTTATATCTTCTATAAACAACTTCTTCCATTGAGGCAAAATCATCTGGACCTACTACCGTTTTTATATTAAAATGTCTGTAATCTTTTTTACTAGGTTTTCCGTTTTTAAAAACAACACAAGCTGCAACTGGATTTGTACCTTGAATATTTGAATTATCAAAACATTCAATATGTCGAGGCTCTTGGTTTAAACGCAAATCTTTTTTCATTTGCGCCATTATTCGCTTTACGTGACGATCTGGATCTGTAATTTTAACCTGTTTAAAACGCTCCATTCTGTAATATTTTGCATTTCTAATAGAGAGATCTAAAATGCGTCTTTTATCGCCTAATTGAGGTAGTGAAACTTTAATATTATCACCAACATTTACTTTAAACGGAACATAAATTTCTTTAGATTTAGAGTTAAAACGTTCTCTAATTTCAATAATAGCAAGTTCTAATAATTCTTTATCTGTTTCATCAAGTTTCTTTTTTATCTCTAAGGTATGTGAGCGAATTATTGAGCCATAAGATATTTGAAGAAAGTTTATATAACCGTAACTCTCGTCGCTTACTATAGAAAAAACATCTACATTACTAATTTTAGGGTTTATTATTGTAGACTTCGCTTGGTAATTTTCTAAAATTTCAATTTTTTCTTTTATTTTTTGAGCATCTTCAAATTGCATATTTTCTGCGAAAATTTGCATTTGCTCTCTAAATTGCTCTAAAGAATCTTTAAAATTTCCTTTTATTATTTCTCTTATTGCTGCAATATTTTCATGATAACTAGCTTCTGTTTCAAGTCCTTCACAAGGTCCTTTACAGTTGCCTAAATGATATTCTAAACAGACTTTAAATTTACCAGAACTAATATTTTCTTGAGATAATTTATAATTACATGTTCTTAACTTATATAAACCTTTAATTAAATCTAGTAAAGTCTTTACGGTTTTCATACTAGTGTACGGTCCAAAATACTCACTACCATCTTTAATAACACGTCGTGTTGGAAATACTCTAGGAAAACGTTCTTTTTTAATGCAAATCCAAGGATAAGATTTATCGTCTTTTAAAAGCACATTGTATCTTGGCTTATGCTTTTTTATTAAATTATTTTCTAGGAGCAAAGCATCTGTTTCTGTCTTTACAACAATATGCTTTATATCTGCAATCTTTTTAACTAGAACTCTTGTTTTACCACTATCATGGTTTTTTGTAAAGTAAGAGCTTACTCTTTTTTTTAAATTTTTTGCTTTACCCACATAAATAATATTACCTTCAGCATCGTAATATTGATACACTCCTGGAGAAGTAGGTAATGTTTTTAATAAAATATCTAACGGTGAATTTTGCATTAAACCAAAGGTAATTATTTTAATGGTTTAGTAACAATTAAGAAAGTGCTTAAATCGTTAAAGTTTTTAAAAAATATGGGATATTTATTTCTTAATTTCGATATTAATTAAAAACATAAAATGAATAAAAAAATAATTGGTAGGGTTGATAAAATAGACTTTCCAAATTTAAATCTATTTGGTGTAGATGCCAAAATAGATACAGGTGCATATACATCTGCCATACATTGCTCTAAAATAGTTGAAGAAAACAATATATTAAGATGTACTTTTTACAGTAAAGGCCACCCTAATTTTAGTGGTAAACAAGTAGATTTTGAAAACTACTCTCTTACAGATGTAAAAAGCAGTAATGGTTTTGTTGAAAACAGATACAAAATTAAATCTGAGGTTGTTTTTTTTGGTAAAACATATAAGATTAACTTAACTTTAAGCACTAGAGAAGAAATGCGATTTCCAGTACTTATTGGCAGGCAGTTTTTAAATAAAAAATTTCTTGTTGATGTCGATTTACAAAACCTTTCATTTAATCAAAAAAAATAATGAACATAGTTATATTATCAAGAAATGCCAACCTTTATTCAACAGATAGATTAGTTGAAGAAGGCGAAAAACGCGGTCATAAAATTGAAGTTATAGATCCCTTAAAATGTGATATAATTATTGAAAAGGAAAAACCATCTATTTACTACAAAGACAGATATTTAGACTATGTTGACGCTGTAATTCCTAGAATTGGTGCCTCTGTAACTTTTTACGGTTGCGCAGTAGTTAGACAATTTGAAATGATGAATGTATTTACAACCGTAACAAGTGATGCCATTTTACGCTCCCGTGACAAATTAAAAAGTTTACAACGCTTAAGTAAAGCTGGTATTGGTATGCCTAAAACAGTTTTCACAAATTACTCGCGTGATGCTAGAGAAGTTATAGCTCATGTTGGTGGCGCGCCAGTTATTATTAAACTATTAGAAGGGACCCAAGGACTTGGTGTTGTTTTAGCCGAAACAAAAAGTGCAGCAGAGTCTGTATTAGAGGCATTTAATGGTTTACAAGCAAGAGTTATTGTTCAAGAGTTTATAAAAGAAGCTAAAGGTGCAGATTTAAGAGCATTGATAGTAGATGGGCAAGTTGTTGGCGCTATGAAACGCCAAGGTAACGAAGGTGAATTTAGATCTAATTTACACCGTGGTGGTACCGCACAAATTATAAAATTAAGTCACGAAGAATTAAAGGTTGCGCTCAATGCATCTAAGGCATTAAAACTACCCGTTTGTGGCGTTGATATGTTACAATCTGCTCGTGGACCACTATTACTAGAAGTAAACTCTACTCCAGGATTAGAAGGAATTGAAGGTGCAACTGGAAGAAATATAGCCAAAAGTATAATTGGTTTTATAGAAAAAAATTTAAAGTAAATGCTAACAAAAAATGTAAACGATTTACATATTTTAGGAGAAACCATAAAACTTGGCGAAAGCAAAGAAGTAAGTTTTAATCTCGCTAAATTACATACTAGAACACCAGTAGATGTTCCTGTAATTGTAGAACGCTCTAAAAAACCAGGGCCAACAATTTTAATAACTGCAGGTATTCATGGTGATGAAGTTAATGGTGTTGAAATTGTTAGACAATTAATAGCAAAAGAAATAAACAAACCTAAAAAGGGTACAATAATTTGTATACCCGTACTTAATGTATTTGGTTTTATTAATATGGAACGTGAGTTTCCAGATGGCCGCGATTTAAATAGGGTCTTTCCTGGAAGCAAATCTGGATCTTTGGCAAGCAGAGTCGCTTTTCAAGTTGTAAGTGAAATATTACCACATGCCGATTTTGTTTTAGACTTTCACACTGGCGGAGCACTACGTTTTAATGCACCACAAGTTAGAATCACTAGCGGTAATGAAGATTTTGATATTGCTGCCGAAATATTTGGAGCTCCATTTGTACTCTACTCTAAAAATTTAAACAAATCTTTTAGAAATACTTGTAATCGCATGAATAAGCCTATACTTTTATATGAAGGTGGAAAATCTTTTCATATAGACGATGATGTTACAAATACTGGAGTTAATGGCGCCAAACGCATATTAAATCATTATGGTATGCTTAAATCTAAGTTTAAAGTTTCTGAACCTAAAAAAAAATGTATTTTCATTTCAGATAGTAGATGGATTAGGGCTAACTATTCTGGTATGTTTAAAGCTTCAATAGGTATTAGTAATTTTGTTAATAAAGGAGACACAATAGGTAATATTACAGATCCTTATGGTAAATTTAATCACTTTGTAAAAGCAAGTAGTGATGGCTATATAATTAATGTTAACCATTCTCCCATTGTATATCAAGGTGATGCTTTATTTCATATTTCTACAAAATTAGTTGAGTAAATAATTATGACTAAAGCCCAATTAAGAGAAAAATATATTAAGCTACGTAATACTTTTTCAGTAGAAGAAATCGACAAAAAAAGCATTGCAATAGCTAACAACCTTTTAAAATTAAATATTTGGAATTATAGATTTTATCATTTATTTCTAACCATTAAGAACAAAAATGAAGTTGATACCGATTTTATTTTAAGCATACTATCTGGAAAAGATAAAAACATTGTTATTTCTAAAAGTAATTTTAAAAATAATACAATGGAGAACTTTTTACTTACAGATAACACTGTAATTAAAGTTAATAAGTATGGCATACCAGAACCTTTGGACGGGATACCAATTGACAACTCTAAAATACAAGTAGTGTTTGTGCCACTATTAGCGTACGATACTAAAGGAAACCGTATTGGTTATGGTAAAGGTTTTTACGATTCTTTCTTAAAAAACTGTAATAAAAACACTTTAAAAATCGGACTTTCGTTTTTTGAGCCAGAGGCTGCTATAGAAGACATTTACAAAAATGATATTGCTATAGATTTATGCGTTACACCTAAAAAAACGCACTATTTTAACACAAAAACAATCGGTTAAAAGCTATTATAAAGGTTGAATTGTGGTTTTTTATTATATTTGGTATCAAACCCAAATCCTGCTATTAAATATAATGGTAAAAAATGAATTTATTCAAAATATAATTAACGATGACAACATTGGTTATTGGGAATTATATAATAACACTAGCAACTGGTCTACTGCTTTTATTAAAAAGTTAGGTTATAGTGTTGAAGATGTAGAAATTAACCTAGATTTCTTTTTAAACAACCTCATACATCCCGAATATCGTGATGAATTTAGAGACAATTTTTTTAATTTAGTAAGACATTATTTAGATTTTAAACAGTTAATTTCTATAAAATGTAAAGATGGGAGTTATAAAAAATTTGTGTGTTTAACTAATGATAATTTACAGGTAAACAGTGTAAAAAATGCAAAAGTTATAATTTTTAATGAAAAGAAATTTAAATCTAGTGAAAAATTAAAAAAAGATACTTTTTACTATCGCGAAAGTGCAGAAATGACTTCTACAGGAAGTTGGTATGTAGATTTTAAAAAACAAAAAAGCTACTGGGATTTCCAAACAAAAAAAATTCTAGAATATCCTGAAGATTACATTCCTTCTTTAAAAGAATCAACTAAATATTACACTCCAGAATACTTACAATTAGCTTCAAATTATTTTTTTAGCTGTGCAACTACAGGAACACCTTTTGATACTGAAATTAAAATGCTTACCGCTAAAGGTCGTGAGGTTTGGACAAGAGCAATTGGCAAAGCTGTTTATAATGATAACAACGAAATTATTGGTGTACGTGGTGTTTTTCAAGATATTGATGATAAAAAATCTAAAGTTGAAACTTTACAAAAAACTTCAGAAATTATAGCTTCTCAAAATTCAAGACTTTTTAATTTTGCACATATTGTTTCTCATAATTTAAGATCCCATACAAGCAATCTTTCTTTAATAGTTCAGCTTATAGATAGTGTAGAAACTGTTGAAGAGAAACTTGAAATGATTGATAATATTAAAGATATTTCAGAAAGCTTAAACTCTACAATAGAACACTTAAATGAAGTTGTAACTATACAAACTAAAACCAACGATATAAAAGTAGAAGTAAACTTTAACTCTATTATAAACAGCGTAAAAAAAGCAATAAACAGAATTATAAGAGAAAGTAATTGCATAATAAACACCAATTTTACTCAAATGCAAAGCATTCCATATATACCAGCGTATATGGAAAGTATTTTACTAAATTTAATAACTAATGCTATAAAATATAAACACCCAGATCGTGACCCTATTATTAATATTAAAACATATATAGATGCTAATAAAAAGTATCTAGAAGTTAATGATAATGGTTCTGGTATTGATTTAGATAAGTTTGGAAACAAATTATTTGGCATGTATAAAACCTTTCACTACAATAAAGATGCTGTTGGCATAGGCTTATTTATTACAAAAAATCAAATCGAATCTTTAAATGGCCAAATTTTTGTTAATAGTACTGTAAACAAAGGCACAACATTTAAAATACAATTTTAAAAAACTCCCTCATAATATGAATTCTCCAATTGTAGAATTAGCATGCATTATTGACGACGATAGTGTTTATGTAAATCTTGTAAAAAAAATTATAGAAACTAAAAAGCTATGCGAAAACCTAATAATTTTTAACGATGGTAAACAAAGCATAGATTACTTTGAAGCTTTATTACAAAATTTAGATGTAGATAATATACCTGAAATAATATTTTTAGATCTAAATATGCCCGTTATGGATGGTTGGGAATTTTTAGAACGCTTTACAAAGATTAAAAACAGATTTGGTAAGGTAATTACATTATATGTTGTAAGCTCATCTATAAACCCATTAGATATTAACAGAGCTAAGGCACTATCTAGTGTTGAAGATTATTTAATAAAGCCCGTAAATATAAATGAATTAGAAAATATTTTTAAAACCGGCACTTAATTTTCAATATTGCCTGTTTCTGTTTTAGGGAATGCCTTTTTATTAAAGAATATTAAAATTGCAAAACCTATACTTATAGCAACATCTGCAATGTTAAAAACAGGTTCAAAAAAAATAAAGTTTTTGCCTCCTGCAAATGGAAGCCATTCTGGTAAATTACCTTGCCACATTGGTAAGTAAAGCATATCAACAACATTACCGTAAAACAAGTTATCGTAACCACCTTCAATTGGCATAAAAGATGCTACTTGCCCATAACTATCGTTAAATATTACGCCGTACAACACAGAGTCTATAATGTTTCCCATTGCTCCAGCAAAAATAAATATGAGTGCTAAAACGAGTACTTTAGACACCTGTTTTTTAATAGATAACAACAACCAATACCCAATACCTAAAATTGCTATTAGCCTAAATATTGTTAAGCTTAGTTTGGCTATACGATCACTAATAAAAGGGATAAAATCACTTAATTTAGTTCCCCAAGCCATACCATCATTTTCTACAAAATGAATTTTTAGCCAGCTTAAAACCTCTATAGATTCATTAAGTTGAAAATGAGTTTTTATATAAATTTTACTAACTTGATCTATTAGTAATATTAAAATTATAAAAAATATCGATTTTTTTAAAGTCATGTTTAATGCCTAGGCTATAATTTAAATACATTAATAGCCGCAAATTGCTATTATTAAAATACGTTGTTAGTAAACAAAAATAGAACTATTTTTTAGTTTTAGTAACGTTTATATTACCGCTAATAGTATTTATTTTAATTGTATGTAATCCAGAAGTTAATTCTTCAGTTTTTACAACACCAAGTTTAGAGTTCGATATTACATTGGCAAAATTTGTATTTAAATTAATATGTCCTGTTGTTGTAAATATTCTGGCATTGCTTTTAAAATGAAATAAATTGGCATTGCCTTGCTCTAACTCTAATAAAACATCTTTAAACACTCCCGAAATTTCAACAGTGGCAATTTCACTTTTTATATCTAGATTAAGATGCTCTGGTAAATATAATTCTATATCTACAGAAAAAACTTTGTGGGCACTAAGCTTATCGTTTTCTGGTATTAAAAATGGTTGCTGCACAGTAGATATAGAAAGAGAATTTGTATTATTTTTAATTACTACCTGAGAAAATTTACTAAGTTCTCCTTCGGTTTTAGATTTCACTAAAATGGTTTTTCTTTTAGTAGCTATTACCTTTATATTAAACATTTTACTACCAGAAATTACTATGTTTTTTATTTCAGGATTATTAAATGTAGAGACATTATTAGTTTGAGCTTTTGCATTAAAAGTTACAATTAATAAAAGTATGAGAAGTAAATGTTTCATTATAAAATAAAAAAGCACTCCAATAAAAATTGAAGCGCTTTTTAGTAATATTATATTTTAATAATAGTGTTTATTGCATGTTTTTTGCTTCAATACTAAGTGTAGCATGAGGCACTAATTCTAGACGCTTAGGGTTAATTAATTTACCGGTTACGCGGCATACACCATAAGTCTTATTTTCTATTCTAATAAGAGCGTTTTTAAGATCACGAATAAACTTCTCTTGCCTTATTGCTAAAGCCGAATTAGATTCTTTACTCATAACAGCACTACCTTCATCAAAAGCTTTAAATTGTGGAGAAGTATCATCTGTACCATTGTTGTGATCATTTACATAAGCACTTTTAATAAGCTCTAAATCGTGTTTTGCATGATCTATTTTTTCAAGAATAAGTGTTCTAAATCTTTCTAATTCTTTATCTGAATATCTTACTGTATGTTCTTCTGTTGCCATAATATCAATTTTTTGTGATAAATAACTTTGTATTTATATTATCGAATGCAATATCTATACCATTATCTACCTGTTCTACAACATCAAGACTATCTGTTAATGTTTCTGCCTTGATATATTCTAAATTTGTTTTTACAGCTTGTGCAATTTGTTTATCGTCTTGCAATTGTACAGAAATTCTATCTGTTACTTCAAACCCTGAATCTTTACGTAAATTTTGAATACGGTTTACGAGCTCACGTGCAATACCTTCTTCGCGTAATTCATTAGAGATTGTAACGTCTAGAGCTACTGTTATTGCTCCTTCATTTGCTACAAGCCAGCCTTCTATATCTTGCGATGTAATCTCTACATCACTTAGTTCCAAATTAATGATTTTTCCATTACAATCAACATCAAGACTACCATTTTGTTCTATTTTTTTTATGTCTTCTGATGTCATTTTACGTATTTCACTGGCAATCAACTTCATATCTTTACCAAATCGTGGCCCTAATGCTTTAAAATTAGGTTTAATTTGTTTTACCAAGATATCTGATGCATCTTCTAAAAGCTCAACTTCTTTAATATTTACTTCGCTTTTTATTAAATCTGCCACTGCTAAAATCTCTTCCTTTTGTTCTTGAGAATCTATAGGAATCATTATTTTTTGCAATGGTTGTCTCACTTTTATTTTTTCTTTAGCTCGTAAAGATAAAACCAAAGATGAAATGGTTTGCGCAGCTTCCATTTTACGTTCTAATGCTTTATCTATAAAGCTACTATCACTCTCTGGGAACTTTGCCAAATGTATACTTTCAAATGATTCTGTATGTGTCGCTTTTGTTAAATCTAAGTAAAGTTTATCCATAAAAAATGGTGCAATTGGAGCTCCAAGTTTAGCTATGGTTAACATACAAGTGTACAACGTTTGGTAAGCAGAAATTTTATCTTGTTGGTAATCACCTTTCCAAAAACGTCTTCTACTTAAACGTACATACCAGTTACTTAAATAATCTTGTGTAAAGTTAGATATCGCACGCGCTGCTTTTGTTGGCTCATACTCTGCATAATATTCGTCAACCTTTTGAATTAACGTGTGTAATTCTGATAAGATCCAACGGTCTAATTCTGGTCTTTCATTTAAAGCGATATCATCTTCAGCATAAGAAAACTTATCTAAATTTGTGTATAAACTAAAGAAAGAATAAGTGTTATAAAGTGTACCAAAAAACTTACGCTTTACTTCTTCTATTCCATCTAAATCAAATTTTAAATTATCCCACGGATTTGCGTTTGCAATCATGTACCAACGTGTGGCATCTGCTCCATAAGTATCTAAAGTCTCGAAAGGATCTGTGGCATTACCTAAACGTTTAGACATTTTTTGTCCGTTTTTATCTAAAACCAATCCGTTAGATACTACATTTTTATAGGCTACAGAATCGAAAACCATAGTTCCAATAGCATGAAGTGTATAGAACCAACCACGTGTTTGGTCTACACCTTCGGCAATAAAATCTGCTGGAAATGATTTATTTTCGTCTATTTTCTCTTTATTCTCAAAAGGATAATGCCATTGTGCATAAGGCATAGAACCAGAATCGAACCAAACATCTATTAAATCGGCTTCACGTTTCATTGGTTGCCCACTTTTTGAAACCAGTACAATATCATCTACAATGTTTTTGTGTAAATCTATTTTTTCATAGTTTTCGTCTGAGTTATTACCAACTTCAAAATCTTCAAAAATATCTTTTGCTAAAACACCTGCTGAAACTGCTTTTTGCATTTCGGCTTTTAATTCTTCAACAGAACCAATACAAATTTCTTCTTTACCATCTTCTGTTCTCCATATTGGTAATGGAATTCCCCAATAACGAGATCGTGATAAATTCCAATCGTTTGCATTTGCTATCCAATTACCAAAACGGCCTTCTCCGGTAGATTTTGGTTTCCAGTTTATAGTTGTATTAAGTTCGTGCATTCGACCTTTTACATCTGTAATTTTAATAAACCAAGAGTCTAACGGATAATACAATATTGGTTTATCTGTACGCCAGCAATGTGGATAGTTGTGCTTATATTTTTCTACCTTAAAGGCTTTATTTTCTTCTTTTAACTTAATAGCTAACTCAATATCTATAGAACGTTCTGGTGCTTCACCATCTTTATAATATTCGTTTTTAACGTACTTACCACCAAACTCTGCCATTTCTGGTCTAAATTTACCTTGTAAATCTACAAGTGGTACTAAGTTATCGTTTTCATCTTTTACTAATAGTGGCGGAATTTCTGGTGTTGCTTGTTTTGCAACCAATGCATCATCTGCTCCAAATGTTGGTGCTGTATGTACGATACCTGTTCCATCTTCGGTAGTAACAAAGTCTCCAGAGATTACTCTAAAGGCATCTTGTGGATTATCATTTGGTAATGCATATTGTAATAATTGTTCGTATTTAATACCAACAAGATCTTTTCCTTTAAATTCTTTTACTATAAAATATGGTATTTTTTTATCACCATCTTTATATTCTAAAAGCGCTGCTTTTTCTTCAACTTTTTTAAACTTACCATCAAACTGTTTGTTTACTAAGGCTTTCGCTAAAATAACATTTATTGGTTTGAAGGTGTATTGATTATAAGTTTCTACTAAAACATAATCAATTTTTGGCCCAACAGTTAATGCTGTATTACTTGGCAATGTCCAAGGTGTAGTTGTCCAAGCTATAAAGTGAATATCGCCTTCGTTTTGTAAAAAGTCTGGCAGTGTATTTTCTATGGCTTTAAATTGAGCAACCACTGTAGTATCTGTTACATCTTGATAAGCTCCTGGTTGGTTAACCTCGTGCGAACTTAAACCTGTTCCTGCTTTTGGTGAATAAGGCTGTATTGTATAGCCTTTATACATTAGGTTTTTAGAGTAAATTTCTTTTAACAACCACCAAACAGACTCCATATATTTTGGTTCGTAGGTAATGTATGGATCGTCCATATCTACCCAATACCCCATTTTTTGAGTTAGATTATTCCAAACATCTGTATAACGCATTACGGCTTTACGGCAGGCAGCATTATAATCTTCTACAGATATGGTTTTACCAATATCTTCTTTTGTAATACCCAATTCTTTTTCTACACCAAGTTCTATTGGTAATCCATGCGTATCCCAACCCGCTTTACGCTTAACTTGGTAACCTTTCATGGTTTTGTATCGTGGAAAAATATCTTTAATAGCACGTGCTAAAACGTGATGTACTCCTGGTAAACCGTTTGCACTTGGTGGACCTTCGAAAAACACATAAGGTTCTGCATTTTCTCTAGTCGTTACACTTTTTTCGAAGATGTTATTCTCTTGCCAATACGTTAAAATTTCTTTTGCTACGTTTGGTAAGTTAAGTCCTTTATATTCAGGAAATCCTGTGCTCATTTCTTATAATTTCAATATGAAAAGCGAAATTAAGGAATTTTAGTAAAAAAGTGTGATTATTAGTTGAAAAAGGAACGATAGATTTATAAATTACAGACTGTTTTAAGATTTTATTTTAAACTATAAAATTTACCAAATCTTCAATTTTTGAAATTAGCTGAATTTTAATTGCGGTATTTTGAAGTGATATTTTATTATATTTTGAAACAAATATGGCTGAAAACCCTAGTTTTTCGGCCTCAAGAATACGTTGTTCTACACGTTGTACCGGACGTATTTCTCCAGATAAACCAACCTCCGCCGCAAAACAATAATTGGCTTGTAATGCCTCGTCTTCGTTTGAAGATAATATTGCTGCTACTACCGCTAAGTCTATTGCTGGATCGTCGACATTTATACCACCAGTAATGTTTAAAAACACATCTTTTGCACCTAAACGAAAACCTGCTCTTTTCTCTAAAACAGCTAAAAGCATGTTTAGCCTTTTTGCATTAAATCCAGTTGCGCTTCGTTGTGGCGTACCATAAACAGCTGTACTTACCAAGGCTTGAACTTCTATCATTAAAGGTCGCATACCTTCTAAAGTTGCAGCAATTGCATTTCCAGAAAGTTCTTCGTCTTTTTTAGAGATTAAAATTTCGCTTGGGTTACTTACTTCTCGCAAACCAGAACCTTGCATTTCGTAAATACCTAATTCGTGGGTTGAACCAAAACGGTTTTTTTGTGCTCTTAAAATTCTAAATACGTGATTGCGATCGCCTTCAAACTGCAATACCGTATCAACCATATGTTCTAGTATTTTAGGTCCAGCGATGTTACCATCTTTTGTAATATGACCAATTAAAACAACAGGTGTATTAGTTTCTTTAGCAAATTTAATAAGCTCTGTAGTACATTCTTTTATTTGCGAAATACTTCCGCTTGACGACTCTATGTAATCGCTATGCAAAGTTTGAATAGAATCTATAATAACAATATCTGGCTCTAAGGCTTCAATTTGCTTAAATATATTTTGCGTTTTTGTTTCTGTTAGAATGTAACAACTTTCGTTATCTGGATTAATACGTTCGGCACGCATTTTTATTTGTTTCTGGCTTTCTTCTCCAGATACATACAATGTTTTATAGGGTAATTTAAGCGATATTTGAAGCAACAATGTACTTTTTCCTATTCCTGGTTCGCCTCCTAAAAGTGTTAATGAACCAGGTACAATACCACCACCTAAAACACGATTAAATTCTGCATCTAAAGCATCTAACCTTGCTTCTTTAGACGAATCAATTTCTTTTAACTTTAATGGTTTAGAAACACGTTTTTGTATGTTTGTTGGTGTTTTCCAATCGTTTTTTTCTGGTTTTTGAATAACCTCTTCTACAATTGTATTCCACTCTTTACAAGCTGTGCATTGTCCTTGCCATTTAGAGTACTGTGTGCCGCAACTTTGACAAAAAAAAGTAGTTTTAACTTTTGCCATTAGTACCCAAAGTCTGCTTTAATTTGTTCTGAAAGTTCTAAAACATGATCTTTTGTTATACCACCAGCTTCTTCTAAAATATAAGCCGATTGATATGTTTTCATTGCTTTTTTAGGGTTTCCTGTTTCTTCATAAAAACGTCCTAAATAATAGTTTCCTAAAAGCGTATTTGGGTATTGTTTTCTTGCTAATTTTCCTAAAGACTCAAAGTACTCATACTTTTCTGTTTTTTTAATTGCTGCTGCAATTGCTCTAAAATCGTTAATAAGGATTTGTTTATCTATACCAAAAAGATCTTTTATTGTTTCATATTTTTCTATTAAATAATCTACTGGAGATCCTTCTAATTTTAATATTGTGTCTTTATATTCTTGTTTAGATATTGGTCTAAAAACAAAAAAGATATCTTCTAATGCATTAGGTATAGCATGTGCTGGAAGAGAGTAATGTGTTGGGTCTTCAAAATTATCGAAACTACTTAACACATTTTTATTTTCTATTGTTTTTATAGTGTTGTTTAAAGCTTTAGTTCCTTCTTGTAGTGATTTAACATCATTGTTTGAGGTTGCTAAATAGTAAAATATTTTGTTTTCAATTTTCGAAAACTTCTCAGACAAAAAGCTAGTCATGTCTGGAGCTAAATCTGGGCTTATTGCTATATAAGCATTAAACAAAGGTTCTTCTTTTAACAAATAATAGTTTATAAAATTAGCTGTTACACCATGACCTACAGCTACTTTAAATTTCTCGGTTCTATATGTTTTTTCTATATAAGGAATTAACTCCATACTAATAAACTCGAAAAAAGCAGCTCCTGTTTCTATTGGTAGTGAGTTTTGCTCTGAGTATAACATATCGTTCTCTCGTTTGCCAAATTGATTAACACCAACAACAATTGCTTCTGGAATATCTTCCCAATATGAGGCATAATCTACATTACCTGAAACAATTTCAAACATATAGTCGCCATCTAATGTTAAAATTATTGGGTAACTTTTTTCGCCAGTACCATAGCTTTTAGGTAATAAGATTTTAATATCTCTAGCTTCTCCTAGTATTTCGGAATTAAAACTTTTAAATGTAGCTTGCGCACTAATATTTTGTACTAATAGCACAGCAACAAAAAGGTAAATTAAACGTTTCATGGTAGCATTTTAAATTATAAATGCAATGTACAAATTATTTCTTTCTATTTCTATTATATAAAGGAAGACAAAGTAAAGATACACCTCCAAATAAAATTACCAATACAGTTTGAGAAGTCCACATTATCCAGCCAAATGCTATGCTTGGGTCTTCAGGAATTGAAAATATTGCAAAAGCACCATAAACTGCTATTGGGTAAGAACCCAAACCTCCATTTGTAGCAGCAACACTAAAACTAGCCGCTATAAAGCCAATTAAAATTGCTCCTAAAGGAATTGGATGAAGGCCAGAAATTGCAAAACTAGTTACATAAAACATTAACACATACATACTCCAAATAAAAAAAGTATGAAAAATAAATGCCCACTTTTTCTTCATTTTAAAGATGCTTAACGCGCCTTCTATTAAACCTGAAACGAATGTTTTAATTTTTAAAGCTAATTTAGATTGGCTTTTTTTTATGTAAAAAACAAAAAAGAGACCTAGAACTAATACCAATAAAAAACCTATTATAAGTTTTACTGAATTGAATCTATCTACAAAAAAATTAAAGATAAAATCAAACTCTAAAAACAACGTAATAATTATAATTAGCAACATTACTAAAACGTCTGCAACGCGCTCTGCCACAATTGTTCCTATTCCTTTTTCAAAAGGCACACCTTCATAATTTGTTAAAATTGAAGCTCTAGCAACTTCTCCTGCCCTAGGAATTGTATAGTTTATTAGGTACGTTGCAAATACAGCCATAAAACTATTACCATATTTTACTTTATAGCCTAACGGTTCTAATTGAAATAACCACCTGTAAGCTCTAGACATATGACTAAGCAAGCCTAAAAAAACACCAATTATTATATACAAGTAATTAGCTGTTTTAAAATGTTCTATTAATTCATCAATAGAAATTTTAGACAACGAGTACCATATTAAAAAAACTCCCAATAAAATTGGGAGTGAGATTTTTAATATTTTAAATATGGATTTATTCAACTTTTACTTTAATAAGTTTGTAGCTTCATCTGGAAAAACTAAAGAAGGTTTAAATACTTTAGCCTCTTCGATATCCATAAAACCGTAAGTAATTAGAATTAAAACATCTCCTGGAGATACTAATCGTGCGGCAGCTCCATTTAATGTTATTTCTCCACTATTTCTTGGGCCTGGAATCGCATAAGTTTCTAGCCGTGCTCCGTTATTATTATTAACAATTTGAACTTTTTCTCCCTGAATAATATTTGCAGCATCCATTAAATCTTCATCGATAGTAATACTACCAATATAATTAAGGTCTGCACCTGTTACTTTTACTCTGTGAATTTTTGATTTTACTACTTGTATTTGCATGGAACAAAGGTAATTAATTTAGTGCGATATTATCTATTAATCTTATGTCATCTGCATAAACAGCAACAAACGCACGATAATTTTTAGATTTGGATTTTCGTTTTACTGGCTTTAAAGTTACTTCGTCTGCTATTATAAAATATTCTAACTCTAATAAATTATTTTTAGCAAATTGTTTAGTAACCCATTCTGTTACTTGTTTAGCACTTTTTGTGCCAAACTGCTCTTTGGCAGTGGTTAATGTTTTAAAAATAAAAGGCGCTGCAATTTTGTAATTAGGTTTTAACCTTTCGTTTCTAGAGCTATAAGCTAAACCGCTTGGTTCTCTATATATAGCACATCCTTTCACATTAACAGGAATATTATACTTTTCTACCAGTTTTTTTATAATTGCTAACTGCTGAAAGTCTTTTTCTCCAAAATAAGCATTGTTTGGTTTTACAATTTCAAACAATCGCTTCACAATTGTGCCAACACCATCAAAATGACCATCGCGAAATTTTCCTTCCATTTCATGCTCTAAACCATCAAAACTAAAATGTTCGGCTTTTGTATTGCCTTCGTAAATATCTTCTACAGCTGGAGCATAAACTATAATATTATGAGAAACTGTTTTTAATAGTTCTATATCTTTATCTAAAGTCCTTGGGTATTTTTTTAAATCTTCAGCGTTATCAAACTGAGTTGGATTAACAAAAATACTCACTACACAAATATCGTTTTCTGTTAATGCTTTGCTAACCAAAGACAAGTGTCCCTCATGTAAAGCTCCCATTGTAGGTACAAAGCCAAAAGTAACTTTATTAAGTTTTTGGCTAGATATATGACTTTGAATTTTTAATTTTTCAGTAAAAACAATCATTCTTTAATATAAAATTAACGGGTGCAAACTTAATATTTTAGTCTTAATCTGCATAAATTTTTGTACTTTTGCGTGTTTTTTATTTTCATTTTTAAATATTTATAGCTTTTTGGGTACTAAATTTTAATATGAAAATAAAAATCTAGTAATTAACTACTACTAAAATTAATAATTAGAATAAACCTAACGTATGAAAGATAAGAGAATATTATATGTGTCGTCTGAAGTGGTACCGTATTTACCTGAAACCGAGATTTCATCAATGTCATTTGAAACTCCTAGAATGGTTAACCAACAAGGTGGGCAAATTAGAATATTCATGCCTAGATATGGTAATATAAATGAAAGAAGACATCAATTACATGAAGTTATTAGATTATCTGGTATAAATCTAGTAATTAATGATCTAGACATGCCACTTATAATAAAAGTTGCCTCTATCCCTAAAGAACGTATACAAGTTTATTTTATTGATAATGACGAGTATTTTAAAAGAAAAGCAACTTTAACAGATGAAGACGGAAAATTATTTCCAGACAATGATGAAAGAGCAATTTTCTTTGCTAAAGGAGTTATAGAAACTGTTAAAAAATTAAACTGGTCTCCAGATATTATACACATTCATGGTTGGCTTGCTGCCTTACTACCGTTATACTTAAAGCAATTTTATAAAGATGAACCTTTATTTAACGAAAGTAAAATTGTTACCTCTGTATACAATCAAAGCTTTGATGAGACGTTAAATACAGACCTAATAAACAAAGTTGCTTTTGATAATATTGAAAAAGAAGCAATAAAAACATTAGAAAACCCTACTTACAATAATTTAATGAAAGTAGCCATAGATAACTCTGATGCTTTAATTGTAGGCTCACAAGAAATGCCTTTAGAATTAGAAGAATATTTAAAAAATTCTGAAAAACCTGTATTAGATTTTAAAGAAAAAGATGAATTTGCAGAAGCTTATACAGAGTTTTACAATAATAATGTACTACAATAAAATTCTTTTAAAAAAGAATTAAAAAATTATGAAAAAGACATACAATAGCCTAAAGTCAATAGCTTTACTTTTATTTTTATCAATTTGTACAGTTGCATGTGATAAAGATTTTGCAAATATAGATAGTGATATTCAAGGAGTAAAGAATTTTAATGCTTCTAGTAGGGTATTTCCTTTATTAGCCTACACGAAATCTGTAACTCCTTTTACCGCTTCTGGAGCAGAAGATATGGTAGGCGTTCAAACAAATGGCATGCCATTAAATTTGTTAGGCGCATATAAAGATCCAAATAATACGCTTTATGGAACTACTGAAGCTAGTATTATAACTCAAATTGTACCTAGTTCTTTTAGCCCAGATTTTGGTAGCAATCCTTCTATTGAATCGGTAGTATTAAGAATTCCATATTTTTCTACACTAATTGAAACAAATGTAGATGGCGATAATTTTTATGAAATTGATTCTTTATTTGGAGATATAAATCAGCCTATTAAACTATCTATATATCAATCAAATTATTTATTAAGATCTTTAGATCCTGAAACAAATTTTGAAGAAAATCAAAATTATTATTCAAATCAGGAAGAATTATTTGACAACCAAACAGGTCCATTAATTTTTCAATCTACAGCTTTTACTCCAGATCCGACTGAATTAGAAGTGTTTGATAGTGAGGGTGAAATAACTGAAAGGTTAACTCCAGCCTTAAGGCTAGATATAACTGAAATTGAAGACGACAATACAACCTACTGGGAAGATATAATTTTAAACAGCCAAGAGTCAGGCGTTTATAACAACCTAAATAGTTTTACAAATTTCTTTAGAGGTCTCTATTTCAAAGCAGAGTTAGCAGATAATTCTGATCAAGGAAGCCTTGTCGCTTTAAATTTTTTAGCTCAAGGAGCTAGTATTACTGTTGAATATTCTAATGATGATGTTGGGCCAGATGACGAAAACAAAGAATTTGTTTTTAATTTTAGCGGGATAAGAACAAACTTAATAAAAAACACTAATACACAAGGAACAGATTTAAACGGAAACCCATCTACAGGAGATGAAAACTTATACCTAAAAGGGTTCGATGGATACATGTCTGTAATAGAACTTTTTGGAGACGAAGAAGACGAGTTTAAAGCCAAAAAAGACAGTTGGTTAATTAATGAAGCAAACTTAATATTTCATGTAAATGAAGATTTAGTTGCTGGAGATGAACCTACTAGAATTATGCTTTTCGATTTAAAAAATAATACACCAATAATAGATTATTTTTTAGATGGAACTACTAATAGTTCAAGTCCAAATGATTCGAAAATTGAATATGCAGAAGCATTATCTAATGGTAGATATAAATTTAGATTAACAAACCACGTAAACAATATCTTAGTTAGAGATTCTACAAATGTGAAACTTGGACTATATGTAAGTGCCAATGTAAACTTAACACAAAACTCGCAAATTCAAAATGCAGAAGTTGATGATGACGATGAAACGCAATTAACTCAAATTCCTACTGGTAGTATTCTTCAACCAAAAGGAACAATATTACATGGTAATTTATCTTCAAACGTAGATAAACGTCCAGTATTTGAAATATATTACACAGAACCAGATAACAACTAATTATATATGTGCGGAATTGTAGGTTACATAGGTAAGAGAGAAGCTTACCCAATTATATTAGAAGGATTAAAAAGGTTAGAATATAGAGGTTACGATAGTGCAGGAATTGCATTATATGATGGTAACTCTATCCAACTTTCAAAAACAAAAGGAAAAGTAAAAGATTTAGAAAATAAAATTTCTAAAGAAATTGAATCTAGTGGTTCTCTAGGTATTGGTCATACAAGATGGGCAACACATGGTATCCCTAACGATATAAACTCTCATCCACATTATTCAAACTCTGGAGACTTAGTAATTATTCATAACGGAATTATTGAAAATTACGCTTCAATTAAAAAAGAATTAATAAGTAGAGGATACACATTTAGTTCAGATACAGATACAGAAGTTTTAATAAACTTAATCGAAGACGTAAAAAAGAACGAAAAAGTAAAACTAGGTAAAGCAGTACAAATTGCTTTAAATCAAGTTGTAGGCGCTTATGCCATTGCTGTTTTCGATAAAAACAAACCAGACGAAATAGTGGTTGCAAAATTAGGCAGTCCATTAGCAATAGGCGTTGGAGAAAACGAATTTTTTATTGCAAGTGATGCCACACCTTTTTTAGAATATACAAAAAAAGCAATTTATTTAGAAGATGAAGAAATGGCAATTGTACGTTTAAAAAAAGGCGTAAAAATTAGAAAAATAAAAGACGACTCTTTAGTAGATCCATATATTCAAGAACTACAATTAAATTTAGAGCAAATAGTAAAAGGTGGTTACGATCACTTTATGCTTAAAGAAATACATGAGCAACCAGAAGCAATAAAAGACACTTATCGTGGTAGACTTCGCGTCAAAGAAGGCTTAATTAAAATGGCTGGTATAGACGATAATTTAGAACGCATATTAAATGCTAACAGAATTATAGTTATCGCTTGTGGTACATCATGGCATGCAGGATTAGTAGCAGAATATATTTTTGAAGACCTTGCTAGAATTCCTGTAGAAGTAGAATACGCATCAGAATTTAGATACAGAAACCCAGTAATAACAGAAAAAGACGTCGTTATTGCAATATCACAATCTGGTGAAACAGCAGATACTTTAGCAGCTATAAAATTAGCCAAATCTAAAGGTGCATTTGTTTTTGGTGTATGCAATGTTGTAGGCTCATCAATCGCCAGAGAAACTCATGCTGGTGCTTATACACATGCTGGCCCAGAAATTGGTGTTGCATCTACAAAAGCATTTACAACTCAAATTACTGTTTTAACTTTAATAGCTTTAAAATTAGCAAAAGAAAAAGGAACAATCTCAAAATCAGATTTCCAATATCACCTTCAAGAATTAGAGCTTATACCAAGTAAAGTTGAAAAAGCCTTAGAACAAGACGAACATATTAGAAAAGTTGCTGCTACATATAAAGATGCAAAAAACTGCTTATACCTAGGTCGCGGTTTTAATTTCCCTGTAGCTCTTGAAGGCGCTTTAAAGTTAAAAGAAATTTCTTACATACATGCTGAAGGTTATCCTGCCGCAGAAATGAAACACGGTCCTATTGCTTTAATAGATGACCAAATGCCAGTTTTTGTAATTGCAACAAAAAAAGGACACTATGAAAAAGTTGTAAGTAACATTCAAGAAATTAAATCTAGAAAAGGAAAAATTATTGGAATAGTTACAGAAGGTGATAAAGATGTTAAGCAATTAGCAGATCATGTTATAGAAGTTCCAGAAACCATAGAGTCTCTAACACCATTATTAACAACCATACCATTACAGCTATTATCTTATCATATTGCTGTAATGTTAGATAAAAATGTAGATCAACCAAGAAATTTAGCAAAATCTGTTACCGTAGAATAACAATTTTAACTCAATAAATAAAAAAGCTGTTTTATCAATTATTGATAAAACAGCTTTTTTTTAGCATAAAATCTTATGCATGCATAATTTTGTTAACTTTTTTTTAAGATATAGTTAAAAAACGTATATTGGCATTTATATAATTAACTAAATCTAAAAAATGAGAACAATCTTATCAATTGTATTATTGTTTATTTGTGCAACAACATTTGCACAAACCACAATAACTGGTACTGTTATAGACAATAACAGCATACCTATTCCAGGCGCAAATATTATTGTAACCGGAACTTCTTCCGGAAATGTTAGTGATTTTGATGGTAAATTCACTTTAACTGTAAGTGAAAACCCACCATTTACTGTCCAAGCAAGTAGCATAGGCTACTCTACAGAAACTATGGAGGTAACTACTAACAACCAAGAATTAACTTTTGTTTTAAGTGAAGGTAGTATTCTTGATGAAGTTGTTATTTCTGCTTCTAGAACACCAGAAAGAATTTTTGAATCTCCAGTAACTGTAGAACGACTGGGTTTAAAAGAAATAAAAAATACAGCTTCTGCAGATTTTTATGATGGTTTAGAAAACTTAAAAGGTGTTGATGTAAACACAAACAGTTTAACTTTTAAATCTGTGAACACTCGTGGTTTTGCAACATTTGCAAATACCCGTTTCATGCAACTTGTAGATGGCATGGACAACTCTACTCCAGCATTAAACTTCCCTATTGGAAACCTTGTTGGTATGATTGAAACAGATGTACTTAGTGTAGAGCTTTTACCAGGAGCATCATCTGCTTTATACGGAGCAAATGCGTTTAATGGTATTTTATTTATGAGAAGTAAAAACCCTTTCGACCATGAAGGTATTAGTGCTTTCATTAAAAGAGGTATTACCTCTCAAGAAGCTGCAGGAGACAATTCTTATACAGACTTAGGATTTAGAATGGCACATAAATTTACAGATAAATTTGCCGCTAAAGTAAACTTTGGTTATTTAAAAGGAACAGATTGGGCAGCAACTAGTGAAGTAGATAAAACTACTTTAGGAGGAACTAGAGCAGATACTAACTACGATGGTATTAATGTATATGGAGATGAAGTTTCAACAAACATTAGAGCTGCTTCTGGAGGACTTGGTTTTATACCAGATGTTGAAGTAAGTAGAACAGGATATAATGAAAGTGTTTTAACAAATTATAATGCAGAAAGTATTAAAGCAGATTGGGGATTTTACTATCGTCCAATTACAGATAATAGTTTAGAATTATCTTATGTTGGTAAAATTGGTTCAGGAAACACAATTTACCAAGGAACAAACAGATATAATATTGCAGGTTTTACGCAACAACAACATAAATTAGAAGTAAAACATGATAACTTTTTTGCTAGAGGATATGTTGTAGCAGATAAAGCTGGTGATTCTTACGATATGGTTTTTACCGGAATAAATATTAACAGAGCTTGGAAAAGTGATGAAGATTGGTTTGGCGACTATATTAACACCTATGCTGGTATAGAATTATCGGGAAACCCACAAGGCTTAACAGATCAGCAAAAACATGATGCAGCAAGAGCAGTAGCAGATACAGGACGTTTTTTACCAGGGTCTGAAGAATTTGAAAGCGCATTTCAAAGAAGTATTAATGATCCAGATTTATCAACAGGATCTAAATTTCAAGATGCCTCTAAATATTACCATGCAGATGGTAACTATAACTTTAGCCATTTAACAGATTTTGCAGATATTCAAGTAGGTGGTTCTTATAGAAGTTACAACTTAAATTCTGGTGGAACAATTTATACAGATAACGACGGAGAAATTAAGTATTCTGAATATGGTTTTTACACACAAATTCAAAAAGATTTCGAATTAAATAATGATATGGAACTTAAAGTAACCGGTTCTGCACGTTACGATAAATCAGAATTTTTCGACGGCTTCGTATCTCCAAGATTATCTTTAGGTCTTACATTAAATAGAGACCACAACATTAGGGCTTCTGCTCAAACAGGATTTAGAAACCCAACAACTCAAGATTTATTTATTGGCCTAGATGCAGGTAGAGCAATTTTAATTGGTTCTGCCCCAGACAACTTAGATAGATACTCTAGAACCTTTACAGGTAGTGATGGTAACTCTTATACTCAAACAGGTGCCGTTGCATACAATAATTCTTATACTTCATCATCTGTTCAAGCTTTAGCTGAAACTGGAAATCCAGCAGTATTAGAAATAGCAAATCCAGACATAGTAAAACCAGAAAGAGTAACTTCTGTAGAATTAGGATATAGAGGTAAATTCAATAAAATTATTGTAGATTTTAGTACTTACTATAACAAGTATCAAGATTTCATATCAGCAGAAGTAGTTGTATCTCCATACTACGGTTCTGTTAACGACGGTTCTGCTGTAGCTGCAATTGCAAACAGCGATTTCCAAGCATATAGTACTTATACAAATTCTGATGCAGATGTAAATTCTTATGGAGCATCTCTTGGTTTATCAACTAAAGTCTTTGGAGATTTTGATTTAGGTGGTAGTTATACATTTACAAAACAAGACTTTGACAGAGCTTCTAATCCAGATTTCATGACAAACTTTAACACGCCAGAGCATAAATTTAAAGCCACTTTTGGTAATACAGATTTATTTGAAAACTTTGGTTTTAACGTTGCTTATAGATTTAGCGATGATTATTTTTGGGAAGCAACTTTTGGTAATGGAATTGTACCAGAATTTCATACTGTTGACGCTCAAATCAACTACAGAATTCCAAGTCTAAAAACAGTTATTAAAGCTGGTGGAACAAATCTTACAGGACAAGAATACTTTACTGCATTTGGTACTGGATTTATTGGTTCTATGTACTACGTAGGATTAACTATTAATAACCTATAAAAAAATAATTATGAAAAATATTAAATATATATGGCTATTAGCTATTGCGCTGGGTTTTACAGCGTGTAATGATGAAGAAGATTTTGAAGACCGATTAGACAACCCACCACAAGATGCTGTTGTATTACCTGCATTAACTGCTGGTTCTGCAGATTTTTCAAATTTTGTTTCTTTAGGCGCATCTTTTACCGCTGGGTTTTCAGACAATGCATTATTTATTTCTAGTCAAGAAAATTCATTTCCAAACACAATGGCAAAACAATTTGCAAAAGCGGGAGGTGGAAGCTTTACACAACCATTAATGAATGATAATTTTGGAGGTTTAGCAGTTGGAGGAACTAGAATTACAGAACCAAGACTTGTTTTTGGTGGTGCAGGACCTGTACCTTTAGAATCTGTAATAGGACCTGTTACTGTTTCTACAGATTTATTGAGCCCACCAAACGGACCTTTTAATAATGTTGGTGTGCCAGGAGCAAAAAGCTTTCACATGATTGCACCTGGATATGGAAATTTAGCTAATTTTCCATCAGCAGCAAACCCATACGCTGTACGTTTAACTGGAGCTACACCTGATGCGTCAATGTTAGAATTAGCAGTAGCTCAAAATCCAACATTTTTCACATTAAGTGAAGTTGGAGGTAATGATGTTTTAGGTTATGCTATTTCTGGTGGTGATGGATCAGATGTTATAACACCAACAGCAACTTTTGATTTTTCATTAAATACAATGGTAACTGCATTAACTGCAAACGGAGCAAAAGGAGCAATTGGAAATGTACCAAATATTACAAGTTTATCATATTTTACAACAGTACCTTACAATGCATTAGAACCATCTAATCCAGATTTTGGTCCTCAAATACCAACTTTAAATACAATTTTTGGAGCTTTAAACCCAATATTTAATGCTGTTGATCCATCAAGAGCTATAGTATTTTCTGAAACAGAAGCAAGTCCTGTAATAATAAAAGATGAAAATTTAGCAGATATTTCTGCAATAATAACTCAAGCTTTAAATGATAGTGACACTTTTCCTGCTTTTTTAGCACAATTTGGCTTACCTCCACAGGCAGCTCCATTAGTAGCTTCTTTATTAGGTAACACATACGGACAATCTAGACAAGCTACTGCTGAGGATTTATTAGTATTACCAAGTTCTTCAATTATAGGAACAGTTAATGCAACAAATGCACAATTTTTAATAAACCAAGGATTACCAGCAAATTTAGCAGGACAATTTTCTGCAGAAGGTGTAAGTTTCCCATTAGAAGACAAATGGGTATTAACTCCAGAAGAACAACAAGAAGTTGCAGATGCAACAGCTGCGTATAATGCAACAATTTCAAGTGTAGCTACAGCAAACGGTTTAGCTCTAGTAGATTTAAATTCTATTTTAGAACAAGCTTCTACAGTTGGTATTCAATTTGATGATTACAATTTAAATACATCATTAGTATTTGGTGGATTAGTAAGTTTAGATGGTGTACATCTTACTGCTAGAGGTTATGCATTAATGGCTAATTCTTTCTTAGAGGCTATTGATACAACTTATGGCTCTAATTTTGTAGCATCAGGAAATGTTGCTAAAGCTGAAGATTTTAGCGTAACATACTCTCCTCTATTACAATAAATTACCAAAATATTATATAATAATAAAACGCCTTCTATATGAAGGCGTTTTTTATATATAAAAAGCTTGAAAACAGCTTTTATTTTAAATTAAAACTCATATCTTTGCAGCCGAAAACAAATCGTGTTTTCAAACAATTAAACAGCATAATATTAAATAGATAAGTAATGTCAAAAGTTACAGGTAAAGTTGCACAAATAGTAGGTCCAGTTATCGATGTAGAATTCGCTGCTGGTGCTGAACTTCCAAAAATTTACGATTCATTAGAAATTAAAAAAGCTGATGGTTCTACATTAGTACTAGAAGTACAATCTCACATTGGTGAAGATACTGTACGTACAATTGCCATGGATTCGTCTGATGGTTTAAGTAGAGGAACAGAGGTTAATGCTACTGGAGCTCCTATTCAAATGCCAATAGGTGATGATGTTTATGGACGTCTATTTAATGTAATTGGAGATGCAATTGATGGTTTAGGAGATTTACCTAAAGCTGGTGAAGCAGGACTTCCAATTCACAGAAATGCACCAAAATTTGAAGATTTATCAACTTCTACAGAAGTTTTATTTACAGGTATTAAAGTAATCGATTTAATTGAGCCTTATGCTAAAGGTGGTAAAATTGGATTATTTGGTGGTGCCGGAGTAGGTAAAACTGTATTAATTCAGGAGTTAATTAACAATATTGCAAAAGGACACGGTGGACTTTCTGTATTCGCAGGAGTTGGAGAAAGAACTCGTGAAGGAAACGATTTACTTCGAGAAATGTTAGAGTCTGGAATCATTAAATATGGTGACGATTTTATGCATTCTATGGAAGATGGTGGATGGGATTTACAAAAAGTAGATAAATCTGCTATGAAAGATTCTAAAGCAACTTTCGTATTTGGACAAATGAATGAACCACCTGGAGCTCGTGCTCGTGTTGCACTTTCAGGATTAACAATAGCTGAATATTTCCGTGATGGAGCTGGAGATGGACAAGGAAAAGATGTACTTTTCTTCGTAGATAACATCTTCCGTTTTACACAAGCTGGATCTGAGGTATCTGCATTATTAGGTCGTATGCCTTCTGCCGTAGGTTACCAACCAACGTTAGCAACAGAAATGGGTGCTATGCAAGAGCGTATTACATCAACTAAAAAAGGTTCTATTACATCTGTACAAGCAGTTTATGTACCTGCAGATGATTTAACAGATCCTGCACCAGCAACAACCTTTGCTCACTTAGATGCAACTACAGTATTATCGCGTAAAATTGCCGAGTTAGGTATATATCCTGCCGTAGACCCATTAGATTCTACTTCTAGAATTTTAACTGCAGATATTTTAGGTGATGAGCACTACAACTGTGCACAAAGAGTAAAAGAGTTATTACAACGTTATAAAGAATTACAAGATATTATTGCCATATTAGGTATGGAAGAATTATCTGAAGAAGATAAAATGGCTGTAGGTAGAGCTAGACGTGTTCAACGTTTCTTATCTCAACCATTCCACGTTGCAGAGCAATTTACAGGTATCCCAGGTGTATTAGTAGATATTAAAGAAACTATTAAAGGATTTAACCAAATTATGGATGGTGAATTAGATCACCTACCAGAAGCAGCGTTTAACCTTAAAGGTTCTATTGAAGAAGCTATTGAAGCTGGAGAAAAAATGTTAGCTGAAGCGTAAATTTAGTCCACAGTCCACAGTCCGCACTATGCTGTGACTGATGACTGAAGACTGCAAACTGAAGACTAGAAAATATGTATTTAGAAATTGTATCACCAGAAGCTATTTTATTTAGCGGAGAAGTAACTAGCGTTACTGTTCCAGGAATTAATGGTGATTTTGAAATGTTAAATAATCACGCTCCTGTCGTTTCTATTTTAAAAGAAGGAACAATTAAAATAACAGGAAATATAACTTTAGAAAAAGAGGTTGAAAATCAATTTTCTAAGGGTGACAAAAACACTACTCTATTAAAAATTAATTCTGGTACACTAGAAATGAATAATAATAAAGTTATTGTATTAGCAGATTAATACAATAACTCTATTTTATAAAAAAACGCGAAGCTAAGCTTCGCGTTTTTTT